>NZ_AP025343.1:600000-1200000 GCF_021654775.1 Paenibacillus azoreducens
CTGGTGTTGTTTATCATCGCGTACATTATGAACGTCCGGGATGCTTATAAAACGGCGCAAAAGCGGGAGCAGGGCCAGCAGCCGAACAACTTTAAGCAATCGGTGCGTTACATGTTGGACTACAAGTTTGCGCAAGCATTCTTGACGCTGCCGACCATCGGGGTGCTGTTCTTTACGATCATGCCGATTCTGTTCATGATCATGCTCGCTTTTACGAACTATTCGGCACCGAACCATATTCCGCCGGCTAAACTCGTCGATTGGGTCGGTTTTCAAACCTTCAAGGATCTTCTATCGCTGAAAACATGGAGCCATACCTTCTTCGGCGTGCTGACCTGGACGATTATCTGGGCTGTTTTGTCTACGGTAACCACTTATTTAGGCGGTCTGCTTGTAGCGCTTCTCATTAACCAGCAGGGCATCAAATTTAAAGGCATGTGGCGGACAATTCTGGTAATCCCATACGCAATTCCGCAGCTTATCTCGCTGTTGGTAATGCGGAACATGTTTAACGGCCAATTCGGCCCGATCAATCAGTATCTCGGTTATTTCGGTCTTGGCGGGCTGCCGTGGCTGACAGATCCGTTCTGGGCGAAGGTAACGGTCATTGTCGTCAATATGTGGGTCGGCATTCCGGTATCGATGATTCTGATTATGGGCATTTTGACTACAATTCCGAAAGATATGTATGAAGCAGCGGAAATCGACGGCGCAAACGGCTATCAAAAATTCCGGATCATTACGCTGCCGATGATCCTGTTCTCGACGGCGCCGACTTTGATTATGCAGTTTGCCGGCAATATCAACAACTTTAACGCCATCTATCTGCTCACAAACGGGAATCCGGTCGTTGGCGACTATCAATACGCCGGCGCGACGGATTTGCTCGTGACCTGGCTGTATAAACTGACGCTGGATCAAAACAAATACAACATGGCTTCGGCTGTCGGCATCATCATTTTCCTGATTATCGCTTCGTTTTCCATTTACAATTACCGGCGGACCAAGTCATTTAAAGAGGAGGACATGATCCAATGAGCGGACGCAAAGCAAGAAAAGGAATCCGGCTGGGTCTGAGCTACCTGGTTCTGATCATCCTGTCGATCGGCGCGATTTATCCCGCGCTTTGGGTTGTCCTCGGATCATTCCGGCCGGGCAAATCACTGTACAGTAAAACTTTGATTCCGGAGAGTTTCACGCTTGAGCATTACCGCGAGCTGTTTAACTCCCAAAGCTACATGTTTGGCCAGTGGTATCTTAATACACTAAAAATTGCAACGTTATCTATGATTATCGGCGTGTTTTTAACGCTGCTGACCAGTTATGCGGTATCCCGTTTCCGTTTCCGCGGACGCAAGACGGCATTGTCGACGGTGCTCATTTTGGGGATGTTCCCGGGTTTTATGAGCATGATCGCCATTTACCTCTTGTTAAAAGAATGGCATTTGCTTGACACGCATCTCGCGCTTGTCATTGTGTATGCTGCGGGCGCCCCTCTCGGGGGGACTTTTATCGCCAAAGGTTTTCTTGATACGATTCCGCGGACATTGGATGAAGCGGCCAAAATCGACGGTGCCAGCAACTGGATGATTTTTACGCGCATTATTTTGCCGCTGTCGAAGCCGATGCTGACTTATATGGCCTTGACGCAGTTTGTCGGCCCATGGGTGGATTACATTTTTGCAAGGCTGGTGCTGCGGACGAAGGAAAACTGGACGCTTGCGGTCGGCTTGTACGATATGGTAGCTTCCAATCAAAATACCAACTTTACGGCATTTTCCGCCGGCGCGGTATTGATCGCGGTGCCGATTACCATCCTGTTTGTTTTCCTGCAGCGGCTGCTTGTGGACGGACTGACATCAGGCGCCAGCAAAGGCTGAAACTTCATCACAATCTCAAAAGTACAGTGCTTCATCGTCAGATGGGGGCTGTACTTTTTTCTTTCAATAAAAGTATCCTTTGAGTACAATTAAGACCAAAAGAGGCTGAATATAGACTAAAAGTGCGATTTCAAAAGCGGACTTTTTGAACTATCTCTAAAAAATATTTTTCACGGGGGTTAAAACATGGAGGTTGTATATGAAACCGAGCGCCTTTCCCTGCGCGCCTTTCAGGATGAAGATGTTGAGGCTGTTAAGCAGTTTTGGGGCGATGAGGAAGTGATGCGGTATTGTCTTGGTGCCACTGCCCATGAGAAGCTGCCCTTGAGCCTTAAGGCTTACCGCGAATGTCATGAGGCAAAAGGGCTGTCCGTCTATGCGGTTGTGGAAAAAGAAACAGGAACAGTGATTGGCGCTGGAGGTTTTAACATATCTGGTGAAATACGCGAGGTTGAACTCATTTATCATTTTGCCAAATCCAGTTGGGGAAAAGGATATGCGACGGAGACGGCCAGGGCTTGTGTGGAGCTTGCCAAGAGCCATGGGGGCGTAGAGCGGATCGATGCTTCCGTCGACCCTAGCAATGCGGACTCCAGCAAGATCCTTGAAAAAATCGGCTTTACATACGCCGGTATGGAGTGGTTCGAAGATTCGCAGCAGGAAGAAGCCGTTTACGAAATCATGCTGAAATGAAGCAGCGCTTCCATGTAATCCATCGCTTAAATACATATTGCAATCGCATAACGACAAGAGGGGGCGTAAGATGAAAATCCGCGTACTGATCGCTGATGACAATTCTTTTATCCGGGAAGGGATGAAAATCATTCTAAACACGTTCGGGGAATTCGACGTGCTGGCTACGGTGGAAGATGGCCGGGAAGCCGTAGACTACTGCCTGGTCCATGAGGTGGACGTTGCCTTGCTGGATGTACGGATGCCGAATATGAACGGGGTCGAGGCCACCAGGCTGATTAGCGAGCAGACGGCGACCAAACCGCTCATTTTGACGACGTTCGACGATGATGAATATATTCTGGATGCCATCCGGTTCGGGGCGAAGGGATATCTGCTCAAAAACAATGATCCGGAGCGGATCCGCGACGCCATCAAAAGCGTGCATAACGGGCAAAGCGTCCTGCAGGATGTTGTGCTGGATAAGCTGAAATCACAGATGCTCGGGGGGCGGGAGCCGGCTCAGGATATGTCCGCCCCGGCAGCTGCTGCCGGCAAAGGGGCGGCAGGGAGCGTTGCGGAACAAAATGAAAGCACTCCAACCGCATGTCCTTTCGACCGCAGTTTGTTTACGGAACGGGAGCTGGATGTCATGTCGCTGATTGCGCAGGGGCTATCGAACAAGGAGATATCCAAGGAATTATTTATCTCCGAAGGGACGACGGCCAATTATATCACGGCCATTTTAAATAAAACCGGGCTTTCGCACCGGACGCAAATTGCGATTTATTATCTGACGGGCAAAACCCGTTAGGGAAGGGAACATGACTCTTTCATGGAAGTTTGGACTATTGGCAATAAAACGATCATGCTGCTGTTTGTCGTCACTTCCGCCTATTTTGCGGCGGCGGCGTCAAACCAGCGGCTGGTGTTGTTGTTTTTGATTTATGTGGCGCTGAATTTAGGTTTGCATATCGCAAAAAAGAATGTTACCAAGCAAGCCGTCATTTTGGTCATTATGATGTATTTGATCGGCTGCGCCGTTTACCATCCGTATTTTGTGCTGCTGCTTCCGTTTAGCATGAATGAGTTGGCATCCTTTTATCCTCGCAAAAACGGTTACCTGCTGATCGCCGTATTTCTTCCGCTGCTGTTTTTGCACGGAGATATCATGATTTTGTATGCCTTTGCAGCCGCTTTAAGCTTCTTCGGTTATGTAATGGTCCGCCATTATATGGGGAGGGTCGTCAAACAGGAGGATGAGCTGGAACGGATGCGCAAGGATTTGCAGAAAATGGCGAAAAGGCTCAATGAGAATCGGGAATTCGCCAGAGCTTCGGAATATATGGTCAAGCTGGAGGAACGCAACAGGCTGGCCCAGGAAATTCATGATGGCATCGGGCATGCGATGACCGGAGCCCTGATTCAGATGGAAGCAGCCAAACGACTTCTTGGCAGCGACACGGCAGCGGCGGAGACGCTGCTGCAAAACGCGATTGGCATCTCCAAGGAGGCGATCGAAGAGATCCGGATTACGCTGAAACACCACAAGCCACCGGTGGAGCAATTAGGGCTCAGCCGCTTGAAGACCGTGGTTGAAGCTTTTGCGGGTCAAACCGGATTGATGACATCGGTTGTCCATGAAGGGAACATCGAGCGGATCACTCCGCTTCATTGGAAAATTATTTATGAAAATGTCACGGAGGCTTTGACCAACTGCGCCAAATATTCCGGCGCTTCGGCCGTTCATGTGGAAATCCGGGTATTGAACCGCTTTATTAAAGCCGTCGTATCCGATAATGGCAAAGGTGCGTCCAAGATCGTCAAAGGCCTCGGCTTGATCGGGATGGAGGAGCGGACCGCATCGGTCAATGGAACCGTCGTTGCCGACGGTACCCGAGGCTTTATTATCACGACCCTGATTCCGTACGGCGGCTAAATGAGAATTCTCATCTGCCCTCCCATGGCCGCCCACAACAAAATATGAACTTTCTCATGTGCAAAGGATGAACTTATACACTGATATAAGAGCATCCTTTTTTATTATTATAATCGTAGGCAATACATTCGAGAGCTATAGCCTGATAGATCGAAAGAAACTATCGTTCGATAGGTTTTCTTGAGATAAGACAATAAAAGCGGCTCAACTTTAATTAATACCTGTTAAGATGCGAGGTAGCGGAGGGGGACGGAATCGATCTGAAGAAGCGATAGCGGTCGCCTGAAAGCTTTCCGCAGGAAAGCTAGCATCGGAAGCATACGCTGTCTCCGAATTTCTACCTTTATGAAAGATATAATCAAGAAATTTGGGGACAACAGCGATCGGAAGAACGATCCGGAGACCGTAGCGGTCAACTCGCATATATCAAGAACTAGTTTCAGTATGATGGCAAAAAAGAACAACGAAACGGAGAGATGACTGATGAACGTATTGGAAATCCGCGGACTTACGAAGAAATTCGGCGATTTTATCGCTGTTGATAACATGTCGCTGACCATCCGGGAGGGTGAAATTTTTGGTTTTCTCGGATCCAACGGAGCCGGCAAGAGCACAACAATCAACATGATTTCGTCGCTGCTGCGTCCGACGAGCGGAGAAATCCGAATTCTGGAGAAGGACATCATGAAACATAGCCGCTTTGCCAAAATGAACCTCGGCGTTGTTCCCCAGGATTTAGCGATTTATGGGGATATGACCGCATACGAGAACGTGAGCTTTTTTGCGGGGCTGTATGGCTTGCGGGGGGGCGAGCTGAAGGAGCGGACAGAGGAAGCGCTGATGTTTGTCGGCCTTAGCGATAAGGCCAAAAGCTTCCCGAAAAACTTCTCCGGCGGGATGAAGCGCCGCCTTAACATCGCCTGCGCCATTGCGCATAAACCGAAGCTGATTATTATGGATGAACCGACGGTAGGGATTGACCCCCAATCGCGCAACTATATTTTAAGCTCGGTGCGCAAGCTGAACGAATCCGGCTGCACCATTATTTACACGAGCCATTACATGGAGGAAGTCGAGGAGATTTGCTCACGCATCGCTATCGTGGATCACGGGAAAATCATCGCCGAGGGAACCAAGGAGCAGTTGAAGTCGACCGTTACCGACGTCAAGAATATTCGCATTGAATTGAAATCGGCCCAAGGCGGGGAAAGCGAAGGATTAAAGGCCATTCCGGGGGTGCGCAATGCGCTTCAGGATGAACAGGTCATTCGGATTCAGAGCGATACGGCAGTGGATAACCTGAACCGGATATTGAAGCAGCTGATGGATAATGGCAAAGAGATCCGCGCGGTTGAAGAACAGGAACCTAATCTGGAAACGGTATTCCTGACGTTAACCGGACGTAATTTACGGGATTAACATTTCGCGGACAAGGAGGTTAACACGGTGAATATTTTATCGATTGCATTAAAAGAAATGAAGCAGGATCTCCGTGATCGGCGTACGCTGGTGTTCATGCTGGGCTTTCCGATCATTCTCATGCTAATCCTGGGTCTGGCGCTGACCAATGCATTCAGCTCCGATATGAAAATCGGAGATCTCAAGGTTTTGCTGAAGGACTCAACCGGCGGTGGGGAGCTGTCTCAAGCGTTTAACGCTTTTGCGAAGGAAGTAGGCAAAACGGGAGTGACATTTGAGCCGCTTCAGCCCGGGATGGATGGACGGAAGGAAGTTGAAAATAACCGGTACGTGGATTATGTCGAGTTGACTCCGCAAGGAATCTCCCTTTACGGCAGTAGCCGCGATCCGATTCAAAGCAATATCGTGCAGGGGATGCTGGCTTCTTTTACGGATAAATATAATGCGGCCGTGGCGGTGGCCAGGATCGAACCGGCCCAAACCGAGGCGGTGCTGGCAAGCGGCGGGCAGGACTACATCAGGGAAATGTCCATTGCGCCGGACCGAACGCCAAACTCCGTCGACTATTATGCGCTAGCCATGACTGCGATGGTCGCCATGTGGGCGGCCATGTCGGCAGGCGGGCTGATCCAGAGCGAGGTTGCGCTCGGTACCGCAAATCGGCTTATCATCGCCCCGATAAGTAAAGGCGAGATTTTTACGGGCAAGATTTTGGGCGGAATGATGACGAATTTATTGTGCGTGGCGGCGATGGTCCTGTTCAGCAAATATGTGTTTAAAGCTTATTGGGGCAACCATATGGGGATTGTCGCCATCGTTCTGCTGACATTAGTCATCTTTGCGATGAGCTTTGGTCTTGCGTGCAGCTATATGGTGAAAGGCAGGGCGGGCCGCAATCTCATTAGTTTGATCGTTCAGCTCATGTCCTTTTTCGGCGGAGCCTACTTCCCGATCGGCAACGATTCCGGGAGCGGTCTGCTGAGTTTTCTCGTCAATTTGTCACCCATCCGCTGGGCCAATCATAGCCTTACGAAAGTGATATATAGCAATGACGTATCGGCAGCCTGGCCGGTTGTTTGGATAAACGTCGGCTTCGCCGTATTATTTCTAGGTACATCAATTATCGTGATGAGACGCAGGGAGGGATTGTAACATGTGGAGCGAGATCTGGTTTCTGGCTGCCAAAACGTTGATCACGACATTTCGCAAGCGCAGCGCGCTGCTGATATATTTCGGTCTGCCGATTGTCGGCATTTTGGCTTCCATCATTCTGTATGGCCAGCAAGGGCAGAAGGAGTTACGGGTTGGCGTGGTTAATGAGGATCAGGGTCAACAGATCGCGGCGGATACGATCGGTTTTGTGCAGCGTCTCGACCATGTGCAAATCGTAAACGTCACGTCAAGCGAGCTGAAGGAAAAGCTGGCTGCGAGCATACTGGACAGCGGTCTTATCATTGATTCCGGGTATTCGGAAAGCGTGCTGAGCGGAAATCCGGACCATATCGCCATCGAATCGGTAAAGGGGGTTGAAGTAACGGCATACATGAAATCGATGCTGCGCGGATATATCGATAATGTCGCGGCAATGGCAAAAATCGCCGGGGGCGATCAAGCGAAATTCCGGCAGTTGTATGATGCTTACCAATCTCCCGATTTTAAGCTGACGTCGCAGTCTGTTAATGATGCATCTACAACCAAAGAAATGTCGTACTCATCCATCGGGTTTCTAGTGATGTTTATGATGAACTCCGCCGTTGGATTATCGGAGCTGATTTTGAAAAACCGGGAGAACCGAACCTATTACCGTATTCTTTCTTCGCCGATTAGTGCAAGGACCTACGTGCTGGCGAATATTATGGTGAATTTGATCGTCATGTTCGCACAAATTATCGTCGCGTTGTTTTTCATGCGGGTCGTGTTTCAGATGGATCCGGGAATCCCGATGGGGGAAATGCTTTTCATTCTAACGCTTTTTGCGCTTGTATCGGTCAGCGTGTCGCTTGTAATCGTAGCTTTCTCCAAAAATACGGCAATGGCCGGAGCGCTTCAAAATTTGATTATTGTTCCTACATGTCTGTTAGCTGGCTGCTTTTTCCCGAGAAGCATTATGCCTGAAATGCTGCGCCGCGTTTCCGATTTTATGCCGCAGAGTTGGGCGCTGCAGTCGATCGGCAAATTACAGTCTGGAGAAGCGCTGGGCAATATCTGGTTTCATCTGACGATTTTATTCGCCTTTGCGGTTGTGTTCTTCCTGATTGCAACCTACAAATTCGGACGGAACAACGATACGAGAAATTTTGTGTAGGTTTCATGGCTCAATACTGAAATTAGTTCTTGATATTATGTGAGGTGGCCGCTACGGTTACGGATCGTTCTTCCGATCGCTGTTGTCTCCAAATTTCTTGATTTTGTTTTTCAAAAAGGTAGAAATTCGGAGACAAAGGCGAACGCTGCCGCTTCTTCAGAACGATTCCGTCCCCTCCGCTTCTTTCGTTTTTTTTGTAAGCACCAATCATGATGTTGGGCCGTTAAAACAGTAAAGTGGCTGTACCCGGGTTTAACCCGTCGTACAGCCTCTTTGTCATATGTCGCTTCAATCGCGTCCTCTATATGAAAAATATAAAGCAGGATTACTTAGCTTTAAGCATTCTGCATCCGTAAGCCGGCAGTTTAAGGTTCAGCGCCCCGTTCGCGGCGGAGACAGTTTCACCTGTGCGAATATCTTCCCAGCGGCTTTCTTCCACGTCCACTTCAAGGGTGCGGGGCTTGGAATCATTGTTCATGAAAATAATGATTTTGCTCTCTTCATCCTCACGCGTATAAACAAGACGGTTGCTTCCGGCTTCCGCTGACAGGAACTTCAGGTTTCCGGTCCGGAGGGCGCTGTATTTAAGGCGCAGGGCGATCAGTTCCTGATAGAAAGAGAACAACTCCTGATCCTGTTTGTCTTCATCCCATTCCATGCATTTGCGGCAATCCGGATCATTGCTGCCGGTCATGCCGATTTCATCCCCGTAATAGATGCAAGGGGTTCCCGTGTAAGTGAACTGGAACTGGGCTGCCAGCTTCATTTTATCCTTGTTTTCGTCGCAGCGGGTCAGCAGTCTGGCGGTATCATGGCTGTCGAGCAGGTTAAAGGTGACCTCATTGGCTTGACGCGGATAACGCGAGAACTGCTTGCCGATCGCATTGGCAAAATGGCTCGCGTCGCCCACGCCATCCACGAAAAAGTCCAGCACGGCATTGGTGAACGGATAGTTCATCACCGCATCGAACTGGTCGCCCATAAGCCATGGAGAAGACTCATGCCAGATTTCGCCGAGGATGTAGGCGTCAGGCTTGATGCCTTTGACGACGCGGCGGAACTCGCGCCAGAATTCGTGGTCGACTTCGTTTGCGACATCAAGGCGCCAACCGTCAATGTCCGCTTCCTGAATCCAATAGGCGGCGGCTTTCAGCAAATATTCCTTTACTTCCGGATTGGCGGTGTTGAGTTTTGGCATCAGCGGTTCAAAGGCAAAAGTATCGTAGGATGGTATGCCGTCCTCAACGGTAATCGGATACTTGCGGATATAGAACCAATCTTTGTACCGGGACTTTTCTTTATTCTTTTGCAAATCCACAAATGGGGCGAACGTTCTTCCCGAATGATTGAATACGGCGTCGAGGACGACGCGGATGCCGCGGTCATGGCAGATTTTGACCAGTTTCTTTAAGGTTTCGATATCCCCGAATTGCGGATCGACCCGCATGTAGTCTTCGGTGTCGTATTTATGGTTGGTCGTTGCCGCAAAAATCGGCGTAAAGTAAATGGCGTTGACGCCAAGCTTCGTCAAATGATCGATATGGTCGATGACGCCCTGAAGGTCTCCGCCGAAAAAGTTGTCCCGCTCGGGTTTGCCTCCCCAAGGCAGAACGCCTTCGGGATCGATGGACGGGTCGCCATTGGCAAAACGTTCAGGGAATATTTGATAAAATACCGCATCTTTTACCCAAGCCGGGGTTTCAAATACATCGGCAGGATTGATGAACGGATATTCGAATAAACGGTCCGGATTTTCCGGTTGCTGTTTCATGAAATCATATTCGGTCATCCAATATTTTTCTTTGCCGCTCTCAAGCAAAAAACCGTATTTCAGCCGGCGATAGGGCGGAACGACTTCGCATTCCCAATAATCGAACATCTCATCGGACGCTAGCTTGTACATCGGCACATAAGTCAGGGACTGATCCCACATATATTTATCTCCGGTCATGGCGGAGACGGCAGTCACATCATCTCGTTTGGTACGGATTCTCAGGTGGATGGTACGTCCGTCATAGGCGTAACACCAGTTTAGTTTTGGGCGGTGGTATACAGCTTCCAGCAGCATTTAGGTTTCCTCCTCAAGGCTTAAGTATGATAAGTACGTGGAGAGAGCGAAGGCTATCCACCAATGCCAAAAAGGCACAACCTGGACGAGAAACGAATTGTCCGAGGTTGTACCTTGATTTCATGGTAGCATAGCCTTTAAATTGTTAATGACAGGCAAACGCTTGATCGGGCGCCGCCAGACACGTAAAATATACCATGTTTTTGTAGAGAGAACAACCCGGGAAGCGAAAATCCGGGACAGAAAGGGACGGAGATATTGAGTATTCAATTGTTATATATCGAAGATGACGCCGAAATCGGCGCATGGGTGAATGAGGATTTGACAGGACGCGGTTACGAGATTATCTGGCTGCAAAACGGGGAACAGGCCGTGGACAGGGCGTCAGGCTGCCGTTTGGTTATACTTGACGTGATGCTGCCGGGACTTGACGGCTTTACGGTGGGACAACGGCTTAAGAAGGCTTATCCGGATTTGCCCATTCTGATGCTGTCCGCACGGACATCCATTGATGACAAGCTTGAGGGGCTGCAGTTTGCCGATGATTATTTGACCAAGCCGTTTCATCCGGATGAGCTTGCCGCCCGGATCGAAGTGCTGCTGCGCCGTTCCGGTTCTTATTCGTCCGAACCGCTTGTGCTTAAACATCTGCTCGTGTACGAGCGGGAAAACCGGATCGTAAATCATGACACAGGCGAGGAAATTACGCTGACAGGCAAACAGTTTCAAATTTTCACCTATTTACTCCGCCACCTCGGCCAGATCTTGACCAAAGAGCAAATTTATGAGGGCGTATGGGGCGATCCTTACCTGGATGGAGACAAAACGCTGATGGTCCATATCCGCTATCTTCGGGAGAAGTTGGAACGTGATCCGGCGAGTCCGGAGATTATTGAGACTGTACGCGGCGTCGGTTACCGGGTGAAGGCATGAGGATGAAAAAAAATCTGCCCCAATCACGCTTTCGGGGCTCTCTGCTCTCAAGATATCTCTTGATCATCCTGAGTGCGATGCTGTTCATCCCGGTGGTATTTCCCGCTTCGATGATCGCTTACCAATTGATTCAAAAGACGGTGCTCACCAGTACGTTTCCGCAGGTTGATGAAAAAGACAGCCGTTACCGGACCTATTACCTCGAAAAGATGTGGCATGAAGAGGCCAAACAGCTGAAGGGAAGCACGCCGGAACGGATCGACCAGAAACTCAGTGAATTAAGCAAGATGTACCCGAGGGTGGACATGTTTTGGGTAGATGCGGATTCCCGCGTAAGACAGCCCGCGACGAGCCGATTGAAGTTACCGCAAACATGGGGCGCGGCGGATGCGGTGTCCTATTTGAAGCGTTACAGAGCAGCCACGCAGCAATTTTCAGTCATTGCCTTCATCGGCGACAACGAAAAGCTGAACCAGGGGTTCATGGTCATGCAGGTGTCGAGAGCGGTTTTGGACGAAAATGACAATGACATCTCGACCCGCGACTCGGTGATTTTTTTCGGCATCATGCTGCTCATTTTCATATTGTTTATCGCGGCCTCATGGATGTTTTTCGTTAAAATGCGCCGGCGGCTGCTTCGCTTGCAATCCGCGATGACGGTGGAGGACGGCAGCAGGCTGCCAGAACCGATTGTGGTCAAAAAGACCGACGAAATCGGTCAGCTTGAAGAAGCATTCAACGGTATGGTTCACCAGCTGAGCAGCAGCCTGAAGCGCGAGCGGGAGGAGGAGGAACTGCGCAAACGCCTCGTGGCCAATCTGTCGCATGATTTGAGAACTCCGCTGACAGTGGTCCGAAGCCATGTATATTCGCTGCAAAAGGAACAGCTGTCCGATAAAGGCAAAGAGCTGCTGAAACTTACGGAAACCAAACTCGATGATCTAGCCGGACTGATCGATAATTTGCTTTCCTATAATTTGCTGACAAGCGGAAAATACACGCTTCATCCTGAACGAAGCGACGTACTGCGGATCGTACGGGAAAGCGCGGCGGCCTGGTACCCGCTTTGGGAGAAAGAGGGGTTTGAGGTCGATATCGAACTGCCGGAAGAAGCGGTGTTCTGGATGCTGGATACCAAGTGGTTCCGCAGAATTCTCGATAATATATTTCAAAACGCGGTCCGACATGCGCACAGTGGACAATATATCGGCATCCATACCCAAGTGGATGAAAACGGCCGAACCGCGCTAGTCATTTCGGATAAAGGCCAAGGGATCAAAGCGGCCTCGTCGGCCAAAGGAGCAGGCATTGGCCTTGCCATCGTCGGTTTCTTGGCAAGAGAGATGGGCCTTGGCATCGAAATGAACAGCTCCGCGGACGGTACGAATATTTTTATTTATCCGGCGATCGTCGGCGAATCGGGACTAAAACTGAATGGATAGAGAGGTTGTTAAAAAAGTTCGTTTTTGATAAGAAAAACGTCAGTCGACGTACTCTCAAAGAAGACAGACCGCGTTTAGCGGAAGTTTTTCTTGCGATACAGAATTTCATCAGCTTCCGCTGATAACGTATAAATTCTATATCTAACACGGAGTGAATCAGGAAGCAGGCCAGGACATCGAATCTTGAATTCAGCCGGACCTAAACAGATGCTTTCGAAGGCATTTTCTACGAAAACGTGTAGCTCCGCTCCTCAGTCCCTATCTTCATTCAACTAAAGCGTTTTGAAAAAACGCACATCGAAAGCATAAGCTTCGGTGCTGAAAACCGATCTTTTTTAACATGTATTAAATGTTAACGGCAGGCAGCCGCAAGTTTAAATCATTTTTAAACTTGAGGCTGCTTGTACTTTAACCTTGGCAGCTTAAGATAGTTTCCGAGGTGATTAATCGTGAGAGAACTCGTGATACAGACAAAAGATTTAAATAAGAAATATGGCGGGCATTATGCGGTTCGCCATTTGAATTTGGAAATTGGCAGAGGGGAAATATACGGATTTCTCGGCCCTAACGGGGCAGGCAAAACGACAACGATTCGAATGCTGCTCGGACTAATCCGGCCTAGCATGGGTTCCATCCATATTTTCGGCAAAGATCTCAGGAAGGAAAAGCTGAATATCCTCCGCAAGGTTGGCTCGCTGGTCGAATATCCATCCAACTACGGCCATTTGACGGCCGTGCAAAATCTGGAGGCGGTTCGGCGCATCCTTGACGTGCCGAAGTCCCGTATCGATGAAGTGCTGAGCATCGTTTCCTTGACCAAAGATGCCAAACGTCCGGTCAAAGGTTATTCGCTTGGCATGAAACAGCGTCTGGGCATTGCGACGGCACTGCTAGGCAATCCCGAACTGCTGATTCTCGATGAGCCTACCAACGGCCTGGACCCTGAGGGCATTCATGAAATCCGCGAGCTGATCCGCAGCATGCCGGAGCAGCATGGAATTACCGTGCTGGTTTCGAGCCATCTGCTGAGCGAAGTGGAGCAAATGGCCGGAACCGTGGGCATTATCCGCGAAGGCGAAATGGTTTTCCAGGATACGATCAACAATTTGCGGCAGCAGGCGTCGGCAGGATTCCGGCTGGTCGTCTCCGAGCCGGTTGAAGCTCTCCAGCTTATTCAGTCACAGGGGTATGCCGGACAACTGGAGAACGGCGGACTCAGGCTGGAACAGCAGCTTAGCGACCCCGAAGTGGCGCTGCTCGTCAAACGGTTGGTAGATAACAACCATGCTATCTATCGGGTGGAAGAGAAACGCCGCACGCTCGAGGATATTTTCATGCAGGTGATCGAGCAGGGGGGATTTGAGTGATGATTGGTAAAGCATTGTCATCCGATTTCCTGAAAATCCGCAAAAAAGGCGTTTGGTTTCTGGTTTTTCTCGGTTCCGTCGGACTGCTGGCCATGCAGGCTTTGAATTTCGGTCTTCGTTATGATTACATGATTGATCATTATAAAACGGATCTATGGCTAGGATTGATCAGGGAAATCTTTTCTTTTGTGCCGATCGCTTTATATCTTGGCTGCACGCTAATTGCTTCCCTGATTGCGAATGTGGAACATCAGAACAATTCGTGGAAGCAGCTGCTGGCGCTGCCGATTTCCAGAGTTTCGGTGTTTACCGCCAAAGTTCTGCTTGCCTTTATTGCGATGGGAGTGGCCTGCCTCATCTTATCTGCCGGAACGGTTATCCTTGGTATTCTACTTGGATTCGGGACGGATAACATCCCATATCTAACCATTCTGAAGCTTAGCTTCCTGCCTTATCTGGGCGCGTTGCCTATGCTGGCTCTCCAGTTGTGGATGTCCTTGACGCTCAAAAATCAGGCTTTGCCTATAACGCTTGGGATTACGGCTGCTATCGCTTCGATGTTTTCAGCAAGTTATCCGGAATTTGTCCCGCTCTCCTGGCCGTTCCTGTCCTTTGTCAGCGAGGTTAAACCCGAACTTCCAATCGGTGCCGGCATCATTCTTGCTTTTATCGTCTATATGGTAGGTATGGGGCATTTCCGCAGAAAGGACGTGAACTAAAATGGGATCTTTCTTCAAGGTACTGTCTTCAGAGCGGCTAAAAATGTCCCGTTCGTTTATTATGCTGTTTATATTCATCAGTCCGGTCATTTCCGTACTTGTCGGGCTGATGTCCAAGATCGGGGACTCCGAGTATTCCTGGCTGATGCTGCTTGGTCCCATGGGCATGCTTCACGCCGTGCTGTTTCTGCCGATCATGTCCGGCATATTTGCGGCTTTTATTTGCCGGTACGAGCATAGCGGTGGCGGATGGAAGCAGCTTTTGGTGCTGCCGGTAACCCGGACGGGCGTGTTTTTTGCCAAGTATACGGTTATTATCATCATGCTGGCCTTGATGCAGGTACTTTTTCTCGGGGCGGTTATATTGGTCGGAACGATCAAAGGTTTTAGCGCTCCCGTCGAGTGGGACATTATGCTCCGCTCCGTATTTGGAGGATGGGTGGCGTGCTTGCCGCTCGCCGCATTGCAGCTTGCGGTTTCGCTGATGTGGAGCAGCTTTGCCGCACCGCTTGCGATGAATGTCATGTTCACCATTCCTAACATACTGGTCGTTAATTCGGCGACGTATGGACCTTATTATCCATGGGCTCAGCCGTTTCTTGCCACGATTCCTGGGAAGGCGTTGGGAGGGGGAGGATTCGGAGCTATGAACCTGCCGTTTGAAAATTTGATGATCACCGTGCTTGGCAGCTTTGTGGTGTTCCTTGTTTTCGGGTGGACGTATTTTAAGAGGAAAGAAATATAGGATGGATTGAAAGAGTATGTACTGCTGTCTTGGTTTTGGTTTTTTAGAGTAGGCTCACCAGATGATAGACCGTCTTCATATGATTGAAGGCGGTCTTTCTGTTTTAAAAGTACGTCGATAGATGTTTTTTTGATTAAGTTGTTAAAAAGCATAACTTTAAGAGAATAGCTATTCACAAAGTCAATATAACATGATATATTATTATATAAGGTGTACATATATTCTACATTATTGAGCACTATCTATCCAGGCTGGGTAGATATTTTCTTGTGGAGGGATCTTACCATGTCGCATGAATCATCCTCAAAACCGATGTACGAGCAAATATTCGAAGCGCTGCGAGATCAAATCATATCCCGTAAATACGAACCCGGCGAACGGATTCCTTCCGAGAAGGAGCTGGGCGAGGCGTACAATGTCAGCCGGATTACAAGCAAAAAAGCACTCGAGATGCTGACTCAGGAAGGCTATATCGTCAGGCAGCCGGGCCGGGGTTCGTTTGTTTCCGAGCATTTCGGTTCGGACACTGCTTCGCGGGGCAATACGGCGGCAGCTGCCGTCAAGCAGCGGCGCGATAACGGGAAGCTTTTGATCGGGCTCGTTATGACCGATTTTGGTGACAGCTACGGTACGGGACTTGTATACGGAATGGAAGAAGCGTCCCGGCAGCATGACAGCTATTTAATTCTTAGAAGATCCCTTGGAGTGCCGGAAAATGAGCAGGAAGCCATCCAAGGCCTTTTGGAGCTTGGGGTCGACGGGCTGATTATCTTCCCTGCACAGGGAGAGTATTTTAATGCCGAGATTCTGAAGCTTGTTATCAGCCAATATCCTTTTGTACTGCTGGATCGCCATCTCAAGGGGGTTTCGGCCAGCTCGATCAGCACGAACAACGTCGCGGCAGCCAAACACATGATTCAGTATCTTTTTGAATTGGGGCATTCGCATATTGCGTTGATGACAACCCCGCCACAGGATACGACGGCCATTGAAGAGCGGATCGAGGGTTTTATCCAGGCACATGCCGAAAGCGGGATCGTCGTGGATCGCAGTCTGTGGATGGAACGCATCACGGCAACGCTGCCAACCGCTTTTGTTCCCGAGAATAAAGAGAAGGAAAAGGAAAATATCAAGCGGCATCTGCGGGAGCACCCCGAGATCACAGCATTGTTTGCAATGGAGCACAACATTGCCCAACTGGCCTATGAAGCCGCGCGGGAATCGGGACTGCGAATTCCGGAAGATCTGTCGATCGTATGTTTTGACAGCCCGGATTATGCCGGAGGTTTTCTGTTTACTCATATGCGTCAAAAGCAGGAGGAAATGGGGAGACTCGCCTTTGAAAATGTCCTTAAACTGAGAAATGGAGAAAGCGTACCAAACAAAATTCTGTTGGAAGCCGAGCTGATTAAGGGCTCCTCTACAGGGCCGGTCCGCAAAGGATAAACTGAGCCGGATTGAAAATGGAGATGCCATTCGAAATGAATGGCATCTTTTTTTGGCCTCTGAAAAGAAATGAGCACCTAGGGATTACTTTCTCTAATAGCAGAAACAAATCAAAAGTTATTATATTGGTATGTTTAAATGTTATAAAAAGAATATTGACATGTTAACTTACTGAAATTATAATGTGTCTATGCAAGCGTTGACAATACCTGGTATATGGTTGTCATGAACTTGGTTTCTTAACTACATACAACAGGAGGGATGCACATGGAATCATTGGGCCAAGAACCTGTTTCCTTGGGGCGGCTGGCTGAAAGAATGTCCGACAGACTAACTTCGGCGCCGCATCTTTTGCCTATTTTCCAAAATGCCATCCGCAACACATGGGGGACGACACTAAAGAGAATGGAGGATGGAACCACCTTCGTCATTACCGGCGATATTCCGGCTATGTGGCTTCGCGATTCGGCTGCGCAGGTAAGACCCTTTCTGGTGTTGGCGGCAGAGGATAGGGAAGTGGGAGATTTGATCGAGGGATTAGTGGTTAGGCAGTTAAAGTCCATCTTACTCGATCCGCATGCAAACGCTTTCAACGAAAGTCCTAATGGCCACGGACATCAGGGGGACGAAACGGAAATGTCTCCATGGATCTGGGAACGCAAATATGAAATTGACTCCCTCTGCTATCCGCTGCAGCTCAGCTATCTGCTCTGGAAAAATACCGGAAGAATCTCGCAGTTTGGCGACCTGTTCAAAGAAGCGGCGAGCGTAATCATGGATCTGTGGACCACGGAACAAAGGCATGAAACCGACTCGAAGTACAGGTTCCAGCGAAGGGACTGCGTTCCCACGGACACGTTAATCCGCGAGGGAAAAGGCGCCGAGACCGGATATACCGGCATGACGTGGTCTGGATTCCGTCCGAGTGACGATGCCTGCGATTATGGTTACTTGATTCCGTCCAACATGTTTGCGGTGGTTGTGCTCGGATATCTTCAAGAGATTGCCAAAGAGGTGCTTCGGGATGAAGAGCTGTCCAGCAGGGCCTATCATCTTGCTGCGGAGATCGACAACGGAATTCAGCAGTACGGAATTGTAGAGCACCCGGAATTCGGCAAAATGTATGCTTATGAGACGGACGGCCTCGGCAATCACAATCTGATGGATGATGCCAACGTACCGAGTCTTTTGTCCATTCCTTACCTTGGCTACAGAGGGACGAACGATGCAGTCTACCGGAACACGCGACGGTTTATTTTAAGTAGAAACAATCCTTGCTACTATGCGGGAAGTGCCGCAGAGGGGATCGGCAGTCCGCATACGCCAAAAGGTTATGTCTGGCATATAGCGCTTGCGATGCAGGGGCTGACGGATGACCGGGTAGAGGAGAAGGAACGACTTCTTAAAGTCATGAGCGAGACCGATGCCGGCACAGGCCTGATGCATGAAAGCTTCAATGCCGATCATCCCGAGGACTATACCAGACCCTGGTTTTCCTGGGCGAACATGATGTTCTGCGAGCTGCTAATGGATTACTGCGGAGTGCGGGTACAGCGGTGACTAACCGGTTATGACCGGATTCATTTCAAGAAAAAGAGAATATTCAGGGAGGTTATTTGAATGAAAAAATGGGCTTCCATCGTGCTGACTGCGTTTATGGCGGTTTCCCTGTTGGCGGGGTGCGGATCGAAAGAAACAGATAGCAACACAACAGCCAAAGGAGGCGCAAGCTCCTCCGATAAGCCGGTTGAGCTTGCTTTCTGGGGGGACTGGGCCGGTGAAGGACAAAAACAATTTGAGACGATGGTCGATGCTTTCAACAAATCCCAGAATAAAATTCATGTGAAATATGTGCTCCAGCAAGATATGATCACGAAATTCATGACGACGGCAACCTCGGGCGGGGAATCGCCGGATCTTGTGTTCTGGGACAGATGGCGGACCTCGTTGTACGCACCGAAAAACGTGTTCCATCCGATCGACGAATTTATGGAGCAGGACAAAATCAACAAAGACGATTTCTACGGCGAAGCGCTCAAAGAACTGAGCTATGACGGCAAGCTGTACGGTCTTCCGTTGACGGTGGATGCAAGGGCGCTCTTCTATAATAAAAAAATTCTGGATGCAGCCGGCGTGAAGCCTCCGACCAATTGGGATGAACTGGAGCAGGCTGCAATCAAAACAACCAAGTGGAACGGCAGCAAGCTGGAGGTCGCGGGTTTCTCTCTTGCGGACAATGGACTCTTCAACATGTATCTGCAGCAGACCGGTGGTCAGATGCTGGATGAGACCGGAACCAAAACCAACTTCAATAACGAGAAGGGTCTCGAGGTACTGAATTTCTGGGATCGCCTCCTAAACAAGGATAAAGTCTACAAGATCGGATTCGAACAAGGGCTGGGCGAAGGAACCGATGCTTTCGTAACCGGGAAGCTGGCGATGCAGTATACCGGGCCTTGGATGCTCAGCACCTACAAAAAATACGGCAAGGACCTCGATTTTGGCGTCGTAACCCCTCCCGTTGGGCCGAATGGCGATAAAGGCAGCGTAATGGGAGGTTTGGGTCTTGTCATCCCGGAAGGTTCCAAACATCAGAAGGAAGCCTGGGAATTCATGAAATGGTGGGCGGCGAATAAGGACAACGCTCTGCTCTGGGCCAAGACGAGTCTGAATATTCCGGGCTTCAAGCCTGCGATCGAAGATCCATTCTTCCAGAATGATCCGCTCTGGAAACCTTTCCTTGATACCCTTGAATTCGCCAAAATCCGTGCACAGCATCCGGGCTATTCCGTGATGGAGGATGACGGGTTGATTCCGAATCTGCAGCTGTTCCAGCAGAATAAGATGAGCGCGGAAGAAGCGCTGGCCAAATCCCAGCAGCGCGGAGACCAGCTCCTGCAGGACAATGCGGCCGTGAAATAAAACCGGGCGAGGAATTTACCATGAATGGGCGGCAGGGGCCTTGATGTTAGGGCCCCAAAAGGCTCAAAGGGAGGGATGGATGTTGGCTTCGATAGGAAAGCTGAACCGGCATCAGGAAAAAATGGCCTACGTGTTTATCACCCCGACACTGCTATTATTTGCGATTTTCACCGTAATTCCGGTCGTGATGGCACTGTATTTGAGTTTTACGAATTACGATGTCCTGAGCCGGATGGACTGGGTGGCTTTGGACAATTACAAACGGTTGTTTAAAGACAGCCTGTACTGGACCACCTTTAAAAACGTCATCTTTTATTCGATTATTTTCGTACCGCTCAACATTCTGTTTTCCTTGGGACTGGCGATGCTGATGAATTTTAAACGCTTCGGTATCCGTTTGTTCCGTACCTTGAACTATTTGCCGACGCTGACTTCAGCCGTTGCAGCCGCAACGGTGTGGATTTGGCTGCTGCACCCGGAATTCGGTCTGGTGAACAACATCCTCGGCTGGTTTGGGATTACGGGTCCGGCCTGGCTGGCACAAACAGAGACGGCAATGCCTTCCATCATTATGGTGACCCTATGGCAGTCGATTGGCTCCAATATGGTGATTTACATTGCCGGCCTGCAGGGAGTGCCGGATTATTTGTATGAATCAGCGAAGCTCGACGGCGCCTCCGCTTTTGCGAGATTTCGTTATATTACCTGGCCGCAGCTAAGACCGACGACTTTCCTGATCAGCACGATGGCGATTATCGGCGCGCTGCAGCTGTTCGACCAGGCTTTCGTCCTCACGCAGGGGGGGCCCGGAAATGTGACCAAAACGCCGGTGTACCTGATTTACCAGCAAGGCTTCAAGCAGCTGCAGATGGGGTATGCCTCGGCGCAGGCATTCGTTTTGGCAATTGCCATTTTAATATTTTCGCTGATCAACATGCGCATCAATAAAGCGGAAGAACCGGTGGTGTAAAGGAGGAAAGACCATGGATACCACTATTGAACCTAATGCCGGTACAGGAAGGCTTTCGAAACCGCCGGGTGTTGTGTTCGGTAAAGTCGCGGCAGCAGCGCTCTTTTATATTGTAGCCATTTTGATTGCGGCGGCGATGTTTCTGCCTTTTTTCTGGAGCTTGATTACCTCGTTCAAGCCAAGCGACGAAATCTTCTCGGTGCCGCTGCGCTGGCTGCCGTCGCATTTTACATTAGAGCATTACATCAAGGCGTTTACGACGGTTTCATTCGGCCTGTATTTCAAGAATTCCGTGATCTTGGCAGTTGCCGGCGTCATTGCGAACCTGTTTTTCGGTTCCCTTGCCGGATATGCTTTCGCCAAGCTGAGTTTCCGCGGCAATATGCCGATTTTCCGCACGCTTTTGGCTGCGATGATGATTCCGGGCATCGTGACGATGATTCCAAGCTTTTATGTACTGCGTCATTTTCCGCTGCTGGGTGGCAATGATCTCTTCGGCTCCGGGGGAATGGGGCTGTTGAATTCCTTCTGGGGGATTATTCTTCCGGGAGCCTCCGGAACGTTCGCCGTCTTTTTTATGCGGCAATTCTTCCTGACACTGCCCTCTGACATGATGGAAGTGGCCCGCATTGAAGGCTGCGGCGAATTCCGCATCTTCTGGAACATTTATCTGCCGCTGACGAAACCGGCCCTTGCCACGCTCAGTATCTTTACGTTCCAGGCAGGCTGGAACAGCTTCCTGTGGCCGATGATCGTCCTGAACGATCCTGACAAAGCGACCATTCAGATGGGGCTGCAAGCCTTTTCCTACAATAATCAGACAGACTACGGACCGATGATGGCCGGGGCCCTTATTGCGATTCTGCCGATTCTGGTTCTGTTCCTGCTGCTGCAAAAGTATTTTGTGCAGGGCATTGCTTTCAGCGGTATTAAAGGCTGAGGAAGTGAGCCTGACACATGCTGTTACTTTAATCCAATTCCATGCGGGAAGGAACGAAGGGTATATGAGAAAGAACTGGGGAAAATGGGCGCTTGCGGCATAACGGATCGTCAATGAGCGCGTACTCGCCGAGTTCTGGTTCACATTGAACTTCACAGCCGTTCCGTCGGTATTCCAGCCCGCAACATAACCTCTTCCGGAAAATCCCGGCGAGCTGCTCTCCGTCAGGATACCGTAGCAGGAAACGCGAGCCGGTATGTTACGGTGAACGGAAAAGTGGTCCAATCCAACCTGAACTTTCCCGCTACAAGCGGCTGGGGGGACTGGAAGACTGTGACGATGAACGTAGATCTTCAGGCTGGCTATAACCAAATTATCATCGGCCAGGATACCCCGAAAGGAAACGCTAATTATTTGAACCTTGATAAAATATACGGACTGTAAGGCTTGGTCTAGAGAAAGAGGAGGAGAGAGCATGCTGTGGTCTGATCGCGCGGAAGCAGCTCAGGAAGCGCTCCGGCAATATTTTTGGAACCCGGAGATTGCGATGTACAACATTGAAACCCCTTGCCCGGACGGAGAATGCAACACGATTATTTTTCATTACTGGTGGATGGCCCATGCCGTGGATGTTTTGGTAGACGGTTTGCTCAGATCGAAGCGGGGGATTTATGACCGGACGCTGGCTGAGCTTCACGAAGGCATTTTGCGCCGCAACGGAGGCGCGTACCCGAATGAGCTTTATGACGATATGGAATGGATGGCCATTGCCTGGCTCCGCGCTTACAACGCGACCGGACGAGAGACTTACAAGAAAACGGCTCTTTTGCTATGGGAAGATATCAAAACAGGTTGGAACGATCATATGGGCGGAGGCATCGCCTGGCAGAAATCGCAGTTGGATTATAAAAATACTCCTGCAAATGCTCCGGCTGTCATTTTGGCGGCAAGACTGTACCAGTGTTTTGGGAATCAGGAGGATCTCGATTGGGCAAAGAGGATTTATGATTGGCAAAAACGGCACCTGGTTGATCCGCAGAGCGGCTTTGTCTGGGACGGGATGAACCGTACTGGTGACGGGAGCATTGATAAGGATTGGAAGTTCACCTATTGCCAGGGTGTGTTTATAGGAGCAGGAGTAGAGCTGTATCGCGCAACCGGAGAGGTCTTGTATCTGAAGGATGCGCTGCGGACGGCAGAAGCGGCAGAAGCGGAACTTGCGGGACAAGACGGATTGTTCCCGGATGAAGAGGATGGCGACGGCGGTCTGTTCAAAGGTATTCTGGTACGTTACTTGGCGGAGTTATGCCTTTGTGTCGGTTCTCCCGGGCAGCCGGCGGCAGCATTGCTGATCCGCAATGCGGATAGCTTATGGGAACAGGGAAGAGGCGCCGGTTATCTCTTCGGGACGGACTGGAGCAAACCTCCTGCCGGAAATGTATCGCTCAGCACGCAGCTCAGCGGCATCAAGCTTCTGGAACGGATGGCGGAGCTGGAATGGAAAGGAATCCTCCTTCAAGAGGTTTAAGGGCGGCGCGTAACAGAGAAAGATGCGGGCTTGAAAATCGTCCTTCGATAATGACAACGAAGGACGATTTTCTCTGTTCTGTTCGGCGGCCCAATCATCATGATTTCTTGATATTATAATTGGAAGAATCCCTGATAAGCAGCTCGGAATCCACGACAAATACCCGTTTATCCTCGAATTGGTTGTCGTTCATCTGATCGATGAACTTCTCTACAATAATCGCGCCCATCGTATATTTTGGCTGGTTCACTGTGCTCAGTGACGGCGTGATGTATTTGCTGATCCGGTTGTTGTCGACGCCGACGACGGCTAACTGATCCGGGATGGATATCCCATGTTTGGCGCATGCCTGGTATACGCCGAGCGCCATCTCGTCGTTGGCGGCAAAGACAGCGGTGAACGGAATCTGCTTCTGAATCAGCCGCTCCATCGCATCGAATCCGCCGGTTTCGTTGAAGTTGCCGTTCTCCACGAGCTCCGGACGGAAAGGAATATGATTGTCCTTGAGCGCCTTCAAATATCCTTCCAGCCGCTCATAGCTGTCAATCGCCTCCGGGTAACCGTTAAGGAACACGATATCCCGGTGCCCGCATGCCAGCAGATGCTCCATCACCTGCCTGGAAAATTTGACGTTATCGGTATATATGCAAGGGATTTTTGCATGTTCGATGTGTCGTCCGATCACGGCGATATAGTAGCCTTTGTCGGCCATTTCGCCGATTTCCTCATCCGGAAGCTGCGGCGTGATCATGATGACACCATCCATCGTGCGGTCCATCAGCATCGTGAGGTATTCGCGTTCTTTTTCGGGCTGATTCTCGGCATCGCAAATAAAAACCCTGTACTTCTGGGCATAAGCCATATTTTCGATCCCTTTAATGATTTCGGTAAAATATGCATTGTTGATATCCTGGGCGATGACGCCGATGTTCATCGTCTTTTGTTGGCGGAGATTTTTGGCGGCCGCATTGGGATGATAGTTCAGCTCATCCACGGCCCGCATCACTTTATCTCTCGTTTTGGCCCTTACGCCGCTGGCCTGATTCAGTACGCGGGAAACCGTAGCGGGGGAGACGCCGGCCTTGGCGGCAACGTCGATGATTTTTGCATCCATATGATTTACCTACTTTTTATTTTTTTGGCTGAACTTTTTTGAAATTCTCATTTGACAAATGTTTCTTGCGTAATTATAATTCAAAATGAAATCGATTTCAATAACTGCTGAGATTCTAAGTTTATGCCTTGGGAAGTCGATATCCAGCCTAATCTTTATTTATTGAGAAGGGCTTTTCTTTTAGAATAAAAAGAAATCGATTTCATTTTTATGTTTAATTAATGTTATTAAGTTGGAATCGGAGGTGTGATACATATTTTTATTCGCATAAATGAAATCGATTTCATTATAGGGGATGATGAACCTTATCATGAGGTTTTGTTCACGTCCTGACGTTATTTTAACGAACCGAGGTGAAGTATTAGGTGCGGGAATTTCTCAAGGAGCTGGCCAAAAACAGAGTACTGTTTCTGATGATCCTGCCGGCGCTGCTGTTCTTTATTGTTTTTAGCTATATTCCGATGGTCGGCGTCTATTATGCTTTTACGAATTTCAGCTTTGACGGCGGATTGTTCGGGAGTCCTTTTGTCGGCATGCAGAACTTTAAATTTCTGTTCGAGTCGGGGGCGCTGTACAATCTCACGAAAAACACCGTGCTTTACAATTTGGCGTTTATTTTCGTCGGCAACTTGCTGCAGCTCATCTGTGCGGTCTTCCTCAGCGAAATGGCCGGCAAGTGGTTCAAGAAAACGACGCAGTCGATTATGTTTCTGCCTTTCTTTATTTCCTTCGTCCTTGTCGGCGCATTTGTCTACAACCTATTTAACTTTGAAACCGGCTCGGTAAACGCGCTTCTGCGCGGGCTTGGTCTTCAGCCTTATGATTTTTACCTTCATACTGCCCCATGGAAATACATCATCGTTTTCTTCAACGTCTGGAAAGGTCTCGGTTACGGCACGGTTATTTACCTGGCAGCCATTATGGGTATCAGCGACGAATATCACGAAGCGGCCAAGATCGACGGGGCCAATATTTTCAAACGTATCCGCTACATCACGATTCCGCTGCTTAGGCCGACCTTCGTGCTGCTTATTCTGCTCAGCCTGGGCGGTATTTTGAAAGGGCAATTCGATCTTTTTTGGCAGATTGTCGGCAACAACGGGATGCTTTATGACGCCACGGATATTATCGATACTTATGTCTACCGTTCGCTTGCCATCAATTTCGATATCGGCATGGGAACGGCGGCCGGATTGTTCCAATCCTTCTTCGGTTTTGTGCTGGTCGTGACCGTGAATTGGATCGTCCGCAAGGTGCAGAAGGATTATGCGCTTTTTTGAAGATTGTGCCTTCATCCGTACAATCATTGGTTCAACTTATTTAGATAAGAGCAGAGTAAGGACGGAATTTTAGAACTTAAAGGAGGTAGCCGTACATTGCGTGCTGAACGCTCGACCATCGTTTTTAACATTATGGGTTATATCGTCATTTCGGTGCTCGCTTTGCTGTGCCTGCTGCCGTTCTGGCTGATTATTTCCGGTTCGTTTTCAGCGGAGGATGACATTATACGGGACGGTTTCCGGCTGGTGCCGAATCACTTTTCCATCGATGCCTACAAAGCGGTATTCAGTAATCCGATGCAAATTATCCAGGCTTACGAAGTTACCGTCGGGCTGACGCTGACCGGAACGATACTGGGGCTCTTTTTTACTTCAATGGCAGGTTACGTCCTGTCCCGCAAAGATTTCAAATACCGCGACAAGCTGGCCTTTTTCATTTATTTTACGACCTTGTTCAGCGGCGGCCTGATCCCGTGGTATATCCTGATCGTCAACTATTTGGACTGGAAGGACAGCTACCTG
This sequence comes from Paenibacillus azoreducens, assembly GCF_021654775.1. Taxonomy (NCBI): domain Bacteria; kingdom Bacillati; phylum Bacillota; class Bacilli; order Caryophanales; family Paenibacillaceae; genus Paenibacillus; species Paenibacillus azoreducens. Next base: position 626,212 of record NZ_AP025343.1, read on the forward strand.
GCGCTGCTGGTTCCGGCGCTTATGAGTGCGTGGAATATTATCCTGATGAAGAATTTCATGAAATCGATTCCAGACTCCATCGTGGAGTCGGCCAAAATCGACGGCGCGGGAGAGTTCACGATCTACTGGAAGCTCATTCTTCCGCTCTCGACGCCGGGGCTGGCTACGATCGGCCTGTTTCTTGGGCTCTCGTATTGGAACGATTGGTTCTCCGCCAATGTGTTTATTACGACCGAATCCAAATATCCGCTGCAGTTTCTGCTCTATAAAATTTTAGCCAGTGCGGCGGTGCTCAAAACCGATATCGCCGGCAATTTGGGCGCGGATTTTAAGGCGCCAGCCGAAACGCTGAAGATGGCGGTGGCGATCGTCGTAACCGGTCCAATCATTTTTCTGTATCCGTTCGTGCAGCGTTACTTCGTCAAAGGTCTCACCATTGGCGCCGTAAAGGGATAGTGCGATCAACGTCTGTCCTGACCGGCAGCCCGATGTCAATGAAATCATAAACAGGGGGAGTATTTTATGAAAAAGAGGTTGTTCAAACTGCTGTCCGTCTGTATGGCTGTGGCGATGCTGTCTGTACTCATGTCCGCGTGCGGCGGCAGTGGAGGAAGCGGAAGCCCGGAGGAAGGCAAAAGCACGGATTCATCCGCGAAAGAGGAATCGGCTGCGGTAGATGACGGCAAACCGGATACATCCAAAAAGGTAGTGCTGAACTGGTACCTGCTGGGCGATGCGCATGCCGATACACCGAAGGTTGTGGCTGAGTGGAACAAAATGCTAGAAAAAGACCTTAACGCGACCGTGAAGCTGAACTTCACGACCTGGAACGACTGGCAGACCAAATACAACCTCCTGCTTGCTTCGGGAGAAAAGGTGGATATGCTGTTTGCGTCGTCCTGGGCCGACTTTTTCAAATTTGCGAAGCAAGGCGCGTTTTTGGATCTCAAGGATCTGCTGCCGAAGTATGCGCCGGAAACTTGGAAAGAGGTGCCTGAGCAGGATTGGAAGGACGTGACGATCGGGGGCAAAATCCTTGCCGTGCCGAGCACTTATCCCGAATATACGCCGGACGGACTGGTATATCGCGAAGACTGGCGAGAAGAATTGAACGCTCCTGAAATCACTGATCTGGATTCGATCGAGAAATACCTGGAAGCAGTCAAAACTGTCAAAAAAGTGACGCCGATCAAAGGCAAGGCATGGAATGAAGTGAACACCCTTTTCCACAACTATTACGATTTCAAAAACATCGGCGGCGACAGCGGCGTTATCGTGGCCAAATCCTACGACACGCCTCGCGATGTGGTGGCTTATCCTTTCACAATGGAATTCGAAGAATGGGTGAAACGGATGAAAACCTGGGCGGATAAAGGATTCTGGACGTCCAACACGCTTTCGATTCAGCAGGAATCGGGCGATTTCATCAAAACGGGAACCGGTGCGGTCTATTGGCGCAATGCTCCGGGCGCATCGGGCTTTATTGCCGACATCGAAAAAAACCATAGAGAGATCAAAAAAATGGGCTATTTCCCGTTCACTCGTTTCCATAACTATGCCGTGCCGAACCTTGGCATCAACAACGGCATGGCCATTCCGAAAAATTCGGAAAATCCGGAACGTTCCTTGATGGTGCTTGAAAAGCTCCGCAATGATCCGAAATATTATAACCTGATGACGTACGGCATTGAAGGCGAAAACTACGTCTTAAACGACAAGGGCGCGATCGTTTCCCCGCCACCGGGCAAAGATCCGAAAAAAGGCTACGGCATTGCCAGCTGGGGCTGGAGATACAGCAAAAACGAGCATCCATCTTCCAACCGCTGGGAAGGCGAGGATAAATTGATGGAGGAATTCAAAGCGGCATCGAGACCGGATATTTTCGCTCCGATCCTGATGGACTACCAGCCGGTCAAATCCCAGCTTGCCGCCGTCAACCAGGTGTACCAGCAGTTCGGCATGCCGCTGATGATGGGGCTTGTGCCGGATGTGGATCAAGCGCTCGAAAATTACCGCAGCAAGCTGAAAGCGGCGGGCGTAGATGCCGTGCTGGCTTATGTTCAGAAGGAAGTTAACGCATATGCAGATGAAAAAGGGTTAAAATAGAGGATTTTGCAAGGAGGAACAGCAATGAATCAGCATGCTAACGTATGGCTCAGCACAATCGACCAGCAGCAGAAGCTGCAGCTGCAGCAGCCGGCGGTTATCGTAGAAACGGCTGCGGCACATAAGGCGGTCAAACGCATTCGGGTTGAAGCGGATAAAAGGTATCAGGAGATGGACGGTTTTGGAGCCTCTTTTACGGATGCTTCTGCGTACCTGGTGCAGCGGGTGCTGGATGGGAAGTCGCGCCGGGAGGTCATGAAAAAGCTGTTTGATCCGGAAGAAGGGATCGGGATCAGTTTTCTGCGCCAGCCGATGGGGGCGACCGACTATACGACGGAAATTTACAGCTATGATGACATGCCGGAAGGCGAGGAAGATTTCCTGCTTGAGCATTTCAGTATCGATCATGACCGTGATTATGTCATTCCGGCGGTGCTGGAAGCACTTAGTATCAATCCGGCCATCAAAGTGATGGCTTCGCCATGGAGCCCGCCGGGGTGGATGAAAACCTCGGGGCATATGATAACGGGCAAGCTGCGTCCGGCATGTTACGGCGTCTACGCGCAGTATTTCGTGAAATTCGTGCAGGCGTATGAAGCGGCGGGCATCCCGATCTATGCGGTATCGATTCAAAATGAACCCGGCTACGAGCCGAAGGAATATCCGGGCATGTTGATGACGCCGCAGGAGGAGGCTGAATTCATCCGCAACCATTTGGGACCGGCTTTCGAAAAAGCGGGCATACAAGCGAAAATCCTTTGCTACGACCATAACTGGGACGTTCCCCAGCATCCGCTTGGCATCTTGTCGGATCGGGAAGCCGCCCGTTACATCGCGGGAGTCGCTTGGCATGTATACGGCGGCGAACATGAAGCGATGTCGCAGGTGAAGGAGGCGTATCCGGACAAGGAAGCGTGGTTCACGGAAGCGTCCGGAGGCAGCTGGATTCCGCCGTTCCGTACCGCGTTTCTGGATCAGATGAAGCATGTCATCCGCACGACCCGGAACTGGTCCAAGTCGGTGGTGTGGTGGAATCTCGCGCTTGACGAGCGCAACGGTCCGACCGTGCTTTCGAACAGCACCTGCCGCGGGCTGGTGCAGATCAATCAGGCGAGCGGGGATGTGAAATACGAGCTGGATTACTACACAATGGGGCATATCAGCAAGTTCGTCATGCCGGGCGCATACCGGATCGGGTCAACCACCTTCCGTGACGAACTGGAAACCGCCGCTTTCCTGAATCGGGACGGCCGGACGGTGCTGATCCTGTCCAACCGCACGGAGCAGGAGCAAACCGTGGAGATTGACACCGGAAAAGGTTTTTTTGCGCTGACGCTCCCGGGAGGTGCGGCGGCGACGGCGAAGTGGTAGGAAAGGCGGCAAGATTGTGACGCATTAAAATATTTTAACGGACACAGCTACCGCTATAGGGGGGGATTTCGCCAACTATGAAATCTAACGGACACAGTTGCAACTATTTGGCGAAAATGCCCCCTTTAGAGATAGTTTTACAGCAATTTAAGTGCTGCGGTGACCATTAGAATTTGAAAATTGCTGCTTTTTGCGAATTAGCGTCCATGGTGTCCGTTACGTGCGGGTATTTGTTAGAATCGGCTGCACTATTGCTGCCGCCTAAGAAGCCATTTGTACCTTTTCCTCAGGCTTGCCCTGCAGCAGCTGCATTCCCCCTACGATCATGATCGTCGCAACCAAAACGGACAGCAGGATGAGCAGGAGCGAAGCGGCTGCACTTGTAACGGCAGGCCCGCCGTTTACCATGTTCATAATGCCGGTAACCGCATAGGTGGCTGGTGAATATTCACTGACAAAGTGGTAAAAGGATGGCAGCAATTCACGCGGAACCATTGCCCCGGATGTAATCAGCTGTATGGACAGCAGCGCGATATTGATCCACCCGCCGGCATCGCTGAAGATATAAAATGACAGCTGAGCGACGAACAAAAACGTGATGACGTAGATGAACTGGAACAGCCACATGGCGGCAAATCCCTGATCGGAATGGACGCCCATCAGGGTAACCATGCCGGTACCGACGGTTGTCACAAGCAAAGACGCCGCGATATTAAGCAGCGACCGGGCCGAGAGCAATGTCCAGCGGCCGTATGTTTGCCTGATCAGCTTGGAAGCCTTGTTCACTTCCATCACGAACAGCATGCAGCCTGTGAAGGAAGCGAGAACAAGCATCATGGGCACCATCGTCCGTGAAAAGTTGGAGATGGCGTGAATGTTGTTCATGTCCGCCACGACGCGTGAAGACATGGATTGCGAAAGATGGAGCGCTTGGGATTTTGGAATATTCGACTGCTCGAGAACGGCGGTAATTCGGGATTGAACCGCTTGATCGTTGAGCGAGGCTGAAATCTGGTTAACCACGGTTTGCATGACGCTTTTGACCATCGACGGATTGGACTCGTTAACGGAGTACGTCACAACAGCCTTTTGAGCGGGATCTTTTATTGCGTGAGAGAAGTCCTTCGGAATATGAACGACCATTTGCAGTTTACGTTCGTCAAGCTCGGCCATTGCTTGCTCAAGATTGCTTTCCTGCATCATTTGAAATGGCAGCTTCGTCATCATTGCCTGCATAGCTTTCGATCCAATGCCCTGATCTTCATTCACAACCGCAATCGTAAACCGGTTCACATTGTTTGTAATATGATCGTACCCCGTCAGCCAAATCAAGCTGAATAATATTTGGAAGATAAGCGCCGTAATCGTTCCGATGATCACCATTGGAGATTTCAACAAAGCTAACAATGCAGATTTAATAGATTTCATGTGCAGCACTCCTTTTTTTATTTATTGATAAATAAATAATGTTGCCAAAAAAATGCGACCTCGGGCAGGAGGCAGCATTTTGACGATATTTAATAGAGGGTTTTGCAAAAACCTGAATAAAAGCTATTTGTTCGACCAAGGCGAAAGCTCAGGGGCTTCGAGCACTTCTGACATGGTGATGATGAGTCCCGAGCCGATAAACATGCTGGCTGCAAATTTAGCATTCGGTATTCCCGAACGCTCGAAGCGCAGGATCACCGTCTGGTGAATCGAGGTGAAATGATTACGCACAATCGCGCGGATGCCGGGTTCGGAAGTCGTAAATGCTTGCATGGTGACGAGCATTTCATCGCGGTGGGTCTTCATCAGTTGACCGAATGCACGGCCCATAACCTCAACGAGCTGTTCAGGCGGGGCTTCCACATTGACGAACGCCTCTTCAATTTTGCCTTTGGCACGTTCCAGGACTGCGATAAACAGATCTTCCTTGGATTTGAAGAAGTGAAAGACGTATGGCTGCGTCACGCCGGCCGCTTTTGCTACATTAGCTGTTGTCGTCTTGTAATAACCATGTTCGGCAAAGGATGCCACGGCAGCATCAATGATTTGATCCCTGCGTGACGGTGAAGCTTCTTTTGATGGCATGTTGGATCAGCACCTTTTTTATTTATTAATCAATAAATTAATACTCTTCATAGAAATTGTCAATCCTTTTTTGCAATTCTGTTTTTTACGCAATGCTTGAAAAAGGAGAGGTATAATCAAAGAAAACAAAAATTTGGCTTTATGCCGATTATTTAAGCAAAACACTATTGACCCTCCTCTTTGGTCAGGCTTTAGACTGCTCTCAGAAAGGAGTGAAGCTTATTATGCTATTCACAGTCAAAGAAGTATCGGATCTGTCCAAGGTGACGATCAAGACGCTGCATCATTATCACAAAATCGCTCTGCTTGAGCCGGCCGAAATCACGGAAGCGGGCTATCGCTTATACGGAATGAAAGAGCTTGAACGACTGCAGGCGATTTTATTTTACCGCGAGCTCGATTTTTCATTGGAGCAAATCGGCAAGCTGCTGGACCGGGAGCCGGACCGGATGGCGATGCTGGCGGACCAGGAAAAACTTCTGGAGCAGCGCAGGTTGAGATTGGACCGGGTCATGGACACGCTTAGGAAAACGAAAGCCGGCCTGGAAAGCGGAAAAACACTGCCGCAGGAGGAATTGTTCACCGGCTTTGAGAGCGAAGAAGAGTGGCGGCAAGCGCTGCAGGAACAAAGCGATTATCTTAAAGAACAGTACGGGGTAGAGCTTGAAGCGGAGCCGATTGATGTGCAGGAGATGAACGAGCAGGCCGTGGAGGCCGCAGCTTTTATGAAAAATATGTCCGCTTCCCTGCGTGGGGGGATCAAGCATAACGATCCGAGGGTCCATCAATTGATTCGGGATCATTTGGAATTTATGAACGCGCATGGTCATCAAATATCGGCTAAGGATTTTACGTCCCAGACATCGTTTTTTCTGCAGGATGATTTTCATCTTGGCATGCTCGAAGGACAGCAAACCGGTTTGGCTTATTACTTGAATGCCGCTGCGGCGTCGTATGCCGAAGCCGAAACTGAAGCATAAAAAAATACAGGCAGAGGATAGACGAAACGTTTATCTTCTGTCTTTTTTTGTCGATAGAGATGATTATTCCAAATTTTTATATTGTGCATCCACAAGGAACTTTTGTCCCTCCATCGAATACATACGCCTAACAGCCAAAGGGAAAGGAGGCTCTGCCGCATGCAAGTACGAGTACCCATTTTGAAGTCGGCATATCGGTATTTCAAGCGAAACCTGCGCGCCAAGCTGTTTTTGTTTTTCTTTATCGCATCGGCTGTCCCCTTGATGATTCTCGGGTATTTGTCATATTCGAAATCCACGGAGGAAATGCAGTCGCAGACCGTCCAATACGGCCAATCAAATATCACCCAGCTGCAGTCGCAGCTTGATTCGTATTCGCGCCAAATGAAATCGACCACCCGTTATATCTATTCCTACCTGCTTGATCCGCTTAACGGCACGCTGCATCCGGAAGAGCCGCAGGACTATGCTGGTTATGTGAGCCAAAAAAACTTCAACCGCTTTCTGGCTGCTCATAAAACAGAGGAAACCTCGGGCATTTATCTCATTACGCCGTCAAATATTTATTTCGGATCGCCCCAGATTGATGTGAACAGGCTGAAGCAGCAGCCATGGTGGCAGGCCATTCCCGGGAATTACCGCGGCGAATATTGGACGGGGCTTCATGACAGCAGCTATTACGTGTCCCGCAACATGAATATTCCAAAGCAGATCATCGGTCTGGTATTTCCGGTGCAAAGCCAATACGGTTACCTGCAAAACAGCCGGATCGTCGTCGAAATGGACGCAACCAAGCTGCTGGAATCTTTCCGGACGCTCGAAAACAACCTGCATTCCTTCATTACGATCCGGGACAAGGACGGCAGGCTGATCTATCAGAGCCCGAACATGGTCGAGGCGAGGGACGATGATCTCGTGTGGAACCGCAGCATTGAGTCCAGCGGGTGGAGCATTGAGGTAAGAACGCTGTATGAGCCGGTGTACCGCTCGACGATCATGATCCGCTATTTTACGATCGCGCTCATCGGATTTGCTTTTGTGCTTGTCCTGCTGATTTCCTACTTGTTCTCCGCACGCCTGACGAGACGGATTATTTCCCTAAAAAATAAAATGCAGCTTGTCGGCATCGGCCAGCTTCAATCGCGCATCGAGCCGAATACGGAGGACGAACTCGGACGCCTGGGGGCGAGCTTTAATAAAATGGTGGAGCAGATCCGTTTCCTCATCGAGGAGGTGCAGCATAAGGAACAGCTCAAAAAAGAAGCCCAGCTGCAGGCCTTCCACTACCAGATCAACCCGCATCTGCTGCTGAACACGCTCAACATGATCCAGTGGCAGGCGAAGCTTAAGAGCGACCCGGAAATCCAGAACATGATCCACTATCTGATCAAGGTGCTGGAGGGTAACCTGGTAATCACGGAAGAGCTGATTCCTTTGCAAAAGGAGCTGCAAACCGTCGAATATTATTTGAAAATCCAGGAGGTGCGCTACAGCGGGGCCTTTGAGTACAGCATCGACGTGAACGCGGCGCTTGCCTCCTGCCTGATTCCGCGCATGACGCTGCAGCCGCTGCTCGAAAATACGTTTTTTCACGGTTTTGAAGACGGCGAAGGCACCATTCGTATCGAAGTGAGGGAGGAAGGGACAGATCTGGTACTGACGCTGGAAGACGACGGCGAGGGCATCGAACCGGACAAGCTGGCAACTCTTCTTCATGCGAAACAATCCCCGGCTCGGCTTGGAAAGGGCGGGCTCGGCTGCTACAATGTCGATCAAAAATTCAAGCTCCATTTTGGGGAAATGTACGGCATGCAGATTCGGTCGAAGCTGGGCGAAGGAACTGCGATTACCATTCGCTGGCCGAAAACGGAAGGTGCAAACAACCGGATTTTATCTGCGGACAAGGAAGAAAACCGAACAAATTGACAGAAAAGTGAAAACAAAATTCCGTTATGAAACGCTTTCATTGTTGTTATACTTGGGAAAATTATTGGGTTTCACAAAGGAGGCAGGCAGCTATGAATGCCATGAAACGCATGTCGGCGGCTGTATTATGTTCGGTTCTCATGTTGACGCTAATTTTGTCAGGTTGTTCCGGCAAAACGGGCGAAAGCAAGTCCGAGGGGGAAGCGGCGGGCAAAAAGACGAAAATTACCGTCTGGATTTGGGAGGATGCCAAAAACGTCATTGATCTGAACATGCCGGAATTCAAAAAGCAGTACCCGGAGATCGATGTGGATTTGCATGTACTTGCCCAGTCCGATGTCTATCAAAATTTCCTGATTGCAGCCAGTTCCAGCGATGAGGTTCCCGATGTGGTGAATCTCGAATCGCTCCGCTTGTCGCAAATGATCGAAACCGGCGGTTTGCTGGACATTACGGATAAGGTGGCTCCGTATAAGGATAAAATGAATGCTTATAAATGGGCTGACGCCACAAAAGACGGCAAAATTTACGCGATGCCATGGGACAGCGGCCCGGTAGTCATGTTCTACCGCAACGATCTGTTCAAGCAGGCGGGGCTTCCTTACAAGCCGGAGGACGTGGCCGCCCAACTGAAGACCTGGAATGACTATATGAAATTCGCCAAGCAGCTGAAGGAAAAAACGGGCGTCGCGATGCTGGCGGAATCGAAATCGCAGACCGACGGCGTGTTCTTCCAACAGATGTTGTGGCAGCGCGACCTGTGGATGTTCGGCAAGGACGGTTCGGTTCAGCTGGATAACCCGGAAGTGATCAAGACGGCGCAGTATTTCGTCGACCTCGTGAAAAACGGCTATGTATATGAGGTGAAGCCATGGAGCGACGCCTGGTACAGCTCCTTCCAGCAAAATAAAGAAGCGACCATCGTAGGCGCCTCCTGGTACGAAGGACTGCTGCCGACGCTGATCGATCCGGACGCAAGCGGCAAATGGTCGGTGGTGCCGATGCCGAAGTGGTCCGCAGATGATAAATACGGCAGCGCGATCGACGGCGGGGCGAACCTGGCCATCAACAAAAACTCCAAGCATCCGGAAGAGGCGTGGAAATTCATCGAATTCATGCTCGGCAAAGAAGAGTCGCAGCTCAAGATGATGAAGGAAGGCGGATTGTTCCCATCCCTCGAGACGACCTACAATGACGAGGTTTTTAAGGGAAAGGTACCTTACTTTAACGACCAGCCGGTCCGTACCCTGTACATCGATGCTGTGAAGAATGTGGCTCCAATCACCTATACAAAGGATTATCCGCTTGCCAATGAACTGATTACGAACGCCTTCGCCGAGATCTTCCTTGACAATAAGTCGGTTGAAAGCGTGTTCAAAAAGGCGGCTGCCGAGCTGCGGCAGAAGACGGGACGCAAATAGGCAACCATGAATCTGCGTGTAAAGATACCGAAGCCGTCCGCACCCCGAACATACCGGTCAACCCGGGCTCGTAGTGCGAGGCTTCGCTTTCCTGGAGGAATCCCGATGCAAAATTTTTACTGGAGATGGCAGTTTAAAACGGCGCCGTACCGGTTTATCGCCCCGTTTTTCATATGTTTTGTGGTGTTTGTATTTATACCCTTCATATTTTCGATTTACTTGAGCTTCACGAACTGGCATGGCGAGGAAGCGAAAACATTCGTCGGGCTCGCGAATTACAAAACGCTGCTGACGGGCCGCGAGTTCTGGCAGTCGCTGCTCAACAGCATCATCATTTTTGTGCTGTACGTGCCGGCGATGCTGCTGCTGGCGCTCATTTTCGCTTCCTGTCTCAGCAGCAGCTGGATGAAATGGACCGGATTTTTCCGCACGGTGTTTTTTATTCCGAACATTACTTCGGTCGTCGCCATTTCGTTCGTGTTTCTGCTTATTTTCAACTCGACGGGCATTCTCAATCAGCTGCTGATGAATGCGGGGGTCATCCATGAGCCGATTCCGTTTCTGGAAACGCCATGGTGGGCCCGGATCTCGGTGTCGCTGCTCGTTATTTTTAGGTGGACCGGTTACAACATGATTCTGCTGCTGGGCGGCATGCAGAGCATCTCGAAATCGCTGTACGAAGCGGCCGAGGTAGATGGAGCCAGCGGCATCAAGTCGTTTTGGTACATCACCCTGCCCTTGATGAAAAGGCTGCTGGCCTTTTGTACCGTGCTGTCCACGCTCGGGACGTTTTCGCTGTTTACGGAGCCGTTCATTTTGACCAAAGGCGGACCGAATCTGGCCACGACGACGCCGGTAGTCCTGATCTACAAGGAAAGCTTCCAAAATCTGAACATGGGTTACGCTTCTACGATTTCGATCTTTTTCTTTATCGTGATGATGATTCTTTCCTTAATGCAGCTGCGGCTGTTCCGGGAAAACGATTAGGCGGTGGATGACATGAGAAAACAACATAAAACCTTATCCATTGTCATGCTTTTGGTATTTCTGGCGCTGGCCGCCGTATTCATGTTTCCGTTTGTCTGGATGCTTAGTTCGTCGTTGAAGGATAAGAGCCAAATTTTTGCGAGTCCTCCGGTCTGGATTCCACACACTTTTCATTGGGAGAACTTTACGCAGCTGTTTACGGAGCGGCATTTCGGGGCGGTCATCCTGAACAGTCTGTTTACGGCTGTGACCGGCACGGTAGGAGCTTTGTTTTTCTGCTCGCTGGCCGGGTTTGCTTTTGCGAAATACCGCTTTCGCGGCAAAGGGCTGCTGTTCGGACTGGTGCTGGCGTCACTGATGATTCCGATGGAATCGAGCCTTGTGCCGCTGTTTGTCATTTACCGCGAACTTGGGCTGATCGACCAGCTGTGGGGCGTCATTCTACCGCGGCTGACCAGCGCCTTCGGCATCTTTTACATGAGGCAGTATTGCATGTCGATCGAAAATGAGCTGCTTGAGGCGGCACGGATGGACGGCTGCTCGGAGAACCGGATTTACTTCCGCATCGTGGCTCCGATTTTGATTCCGGCGTTTGCGAGCCTTGGCATCATCTTTTTCGTGGAGGAATGGAACAATTTCCTGTGGCCGACGGTCATTCTCCGCAGCGAAGATCATTTGACGATCGCCGTGGCGATTCGCGCGCTTCAGTCCGGAGTCCGGACGCCGTACAACCTGATTATGTCGGGTTCGGTGATCAGCGTTTTGCCGATGCTTGCCGTGATTTTCATATTCCAGAAGCAGATTTTCGCCGGGCTGACCGACGGAACCGTAAAAGGATAAATTTGCGTTGCAGTGACCGTTTGGCATAAGGATACGGCAAAAGGAGGCGTGACCATGGCAGTACCCAAAATAAAGGTTCTGATTGTCGATGATGAGTTGATCGTCCGCAAAGGACTGCGCACCACGGTGCCTTGGGAACGGTACGGGATGGAAGTGGTGGCCGAGGCGGGCAACGGGCTGAAGGGTTGGGATGCGTTTCTTGCGCATCGACCCGACGTCGTCATTACGGATATCGTGATGCCGAAGCTGAACGGGCTGGAGCTCGCGCGCAGAATCAAGCAGGCGGAAGGGGACACGCAAATTTTGCTGCTCAGCTGCCATGAGGATTTCTCCTATGCGCAGCAGGGTTTCCGGATTGGAGCTTCGGGTTATATTCTCAAAACCAATATGGATGAAGATGAAATCGGCTTTTATCTGAATCAGTTTCAGGAGCAGTATCTTCAGCGGACCGGCGGCAGCGTTTCGAGAGAAGCGGTGATCCATGGGAGCGGTGAGGCGCGGCAGGCGTACATCGGCTCCTGGCTCGGCGGTTTTTCGGTAGGGATCGAAGAGCAGGCAGGGCAGTGGTTTGCGGAGGACTGGAGCTGGATGGGCGAAGGCTGCTTCATCTTGCTGATCCGCTGCGGTGAAGGAAGCGGCATGCTGGATAACGGCGGCTGGCAGGAGGTGCTGCAGGCTGCAGGTGCGCCGAGTGAATGCATTTCCTGCGGGAAAGGCAGAACCTTTCTGGTGTGCAAGCCAATTGCGGCGGAAAGGGTTATCCATCGGTTGAAGGCCTTGAAGGGTAAGCAATCGAAGCTGATTTGGCGGGAGCAGGGACTTGTCTCCGGCATACAAGCATGGATTGACGCAATGCTGAGCCTGTATCGGCAGGATGAACTTATGATCCAGTATGACCTATGGGATGACACTTGGCCGGAGGCCGTCATGAAGGCAATCGGGATTGTCTCTTCCGACCGGGGCAGCACGTTATCCGTCGCCGAGGTCGCGGAGGAGGTCGGGCTGAGCCGCAGCCATTTCAGCACGCTGTTCAAACGTACGGTAGGCGAGAACTTTATCGATTTTCAAGCGAAAATCAAACTTCATAAAGCCGAGCATATGCTGACAGGCACGCTGATGAGCGTCAACGAAATATCCGACCAATTGGGGATGGTGGACGCCGGTTATTTCAGCAAATGGTTCAAGCGCTGCACGGGAATCACTCCCAGTCAGTATCGCTCGGTTCAGCATCAGGATGCAATTATTGAAGAGAAAAGAGGGCTACAGCGACATGATCAACAACAGGCAACCGCGGAATGACTGGGAAAATCTCGACGTGCTGCAGCTTAAGCGGCTCAAAGATCATGCGTATTTCGTGTCGTACGCGGATGCGGCGGCCGCGCTGACGTATGAGAGAGGGCTTTCTCCCTGGTTCCGCCTATTGAACGGTTCTTGGAGATTCCATTACGCCGCCGCGCCGGGGCTTGCGCCTGAAGGCTTTGAGAGGGAAGATTTCGACGAATCGGCCTGGGCGACGCTGGAGGTGCCTGGACACTGGCAGCTGCAAGGATACGGCAAACCGCATTATACGGATTTGTATTACCCGTTCCCGGTCGATCCGCCGCGCGTGCCTTCGGATAATCCGACAGGCTGTTACCGCAGAAGCTTCCATATTCCGGCGGCATGGACGGACAGGCAAATCGTGCTGCGTTTCGAGGGCGTGGACAGCGCCTTTCATGTATGGGTTAACGGGCAGGAAGCGGGGTACAGCCAAGGCAGCCGCCTGCCGTCCGAATTCGATATTACGCCTTATATTCGCGAAGGCGGTAACCAGGTAGCCGTTAAGGTCTACCAATGGTCCGACGGCTCGTACCTGGAGGACCAGGATATGTGGTGGCTCAGCGGGATTTTCCGCGATGTGAGCCTGTTTGCCCGGCCCAAGGTGCAGATACGCGATTTTACGATCCGCACCGATCTGAACGACGCCTTGGATCAAGGCGTGCTGGATATTCAAGTTGAGATCGAAAGATTGATGGCAGCAGGTGTGGGCGGGAGCGGGTATCGCTTGAAGGCGCGGCTGCTGGATGAAAGCAAGGTGAAGGAGGTTGGAGCCGGGATTGTTGGCGGCGTTGGAATGGTGTCCTGCGAGGCCGAACTTGCCTCACTTCGCATTCGGGTGGAACGGCCGCGGCTGTGGTCCGCGGAAGAGCCGAATCTGTATCATCTGCTGCTTACGCTGGAGGATGAAGAGGGCGGCATCATCGAATGCATCCCGTACCGGGTCGGGTTCCGGCGAATCGAGATCGCAGGCAATCAATTTTTGGTTAACGGGGTGCCGATTCTTCTGAAGGGCGTAAACCGTCACGATTATCACCCGGAGCTGGGACGCACTGTGCCATACGGAACGATGCTTCAGGATGTGCTGCTGATGAAGCGGCATAACATCAACGCCGTCCGCACCTCGCATTATCCGAATGATCCGCGGTTTTACGATCTATGCGACGAATACGGCCTGTACGTGATGGATGAGACGGATCTGGAATGCCACGGCTTCGAACTGCTCGGCAATATCAGCCGGATCAGCGACGATCCCGCCTGGAAAAACGCCTATGTGGACCGCATGGTTCGCATGGTGGAGCGGGATAAAAACCATCCGAGCATCATCATGTGGTCGATGGGCAACGAGTCCGGCTTCGGCTGCAATTTTGAGGCCATGGCCGACTGGTGCCGGGCCAAAGATCCGACCCGCCTGATCCATTACGAGGAGGACCGGGAAGGCAAGTCCGTCGATGTGATGAGCACCATGTATACGTCCGTGGAAAAGCTGGCCGAGCTGGCGGGCGCGGAAGGTCCGCAAAAGCCGCGGATCATCTGCGAATATGCGCATGCCATGGGCAACGGGCCGGGGGGATTGACCGAATACAACGAGCTGTTCCGCAGCTGCGAAGGGCTGCAGGGCGGATTCGTCTGGGAGTGGACCGACCACGGTCTAAGGACAGTGGATGAACAGGGTAGAAGCTATTACGCCTACGGCGGGGACTTTGGCGACGTGCCGAACAACTCCAATTTTTGCCTGGACGGTCTGCTATTCCCTGACCGAACGCCTTCACCGGGTTTACTTGAGCTGAAGAAGGTCATTGAACCCGTGGCCACGGTGGCAATTGATCTGGAACACGGAGAGTTCGAGGCGGAAAATCGGTTCGATTTTATCGGTTTAGATGGTTTTGAGGTTTCCTGGTCGCTTCATGCGGATGGACAACTGCTGCAAAGCGGTTCCGCCCCGATGCCGGAGGTGGAACCTCACCGCCGGGCACGGCTTGCCTTGCCTTATCAGCTTGCGGGGCTGGATGTTCAGGTTGCAGGCGAGATCTATCTGACGATCCGGTATGCACTAAGGCAGGACTGCATATGGGCCAGGAAGGGGCATGAAGTGGCGACGGCCCAGTTCCGGATCCCGGAAGAGCTGCTGTCTCTACCGCAAGTTGCGTCTGAGGATGCCAGTGCCCATCGTGCGCCTGGGGTTTTAAGCTGCGCTGAGCAGGGACATCATCTGCAAATAAGCGGAGCCGATTTTGAGCTTGTGTTTAACATGGCGGAAGGAATCATTCAATCCTGGACATCGAACGGAACGGATATGATCGCAAACGGCGGGGGACCGAAGCTTTCCTTCTGGAGAGCACCCATCGACAATGACATGTACATTGTGCAGGAGTGGCGCAAAGCGTATCTGCATCTGCTTCAGCATCGGATCGATGATGTATCTTGGGATCATACCGATGAAGGCAGCGTGACCGTGAATGTCCATACCCGTATCGCGCCGCCGGTGTACGATTGGGGCTTCCGCTGCACTTACCGGTACACGCTCCATGGCGACGGCCGGATGCATCTTAGCGTGGACGGTGAACCGGAAGGCACGCCGCCGAAGATGCTGCCGCGGATCGGTCTGGATCTGACGCTGCCGGCAGCGATGGACCAGGTAGAATGGTCCGGCAGAGGTCCGGGCGAATCGTACGCTGACAGCAAACAGGCTAACCTTTTCGGCGTTTATCATGCTTCAGTCGATGAATTATTCACGCCATATATCGTTCCGCAGGACAACGGAAACCGTACCGATGTGAGTTGGGTATCCGTAACGAATATCCGGGGGGCCGGAATTTTGGCTGCAGGGCTGCCGGGTCTGGAATTCAGCGCTCACCGCTATACGGCGGAAGATCTGGAGAAGGCCGCGCATTTGAAGGATTTAACGCCCAGAGACGCCGTTTTTCTGCATCTCGACTACCGCCAAAACGGACTGGGCAGCAACAGCTGCGGACCGGCTCAGCTGCCGGCGTATGAACTGCGGCCGGAAGCATTTGCATATCAGCTTATGCTGATCCCGTATTCCAATCAGGCTGTATCTCCAGCCAACCTGCGAAAGGAGTTATTAAAACGACATGCCGAATAATCAGAACATTTTGCGTTTGGACGGAAAGACAGCAGTGGTGACGGGAGGAGCCTCAGGCATCGGGTATGCCGCAGCCGAAATGCTGGGGGAGTTTGGCGCCCGGGTCATGCTGCTGGACATTCATGAAGAGAACGGGGAAAAGGCGGCGGCCCGCATCCGCGAAAGCGGCGGTCAGGCCCGGTTTTACCGCTGCAACGTGGCTTCCGGAGAGGATTGCAAACGGACGGCGGACGCCATTGCAGAGGAATTCGGACGCATCGATATCCTGTTTAACAATGCGGGCGTCATTCGCCGCAAAACGGTGGTCGATCTGGATGAGCAGGATTGGGATCTGGTCATGGACGTATCCTTGAAGGGCGCTTATCTGCTCTCCAAGTATGTTATTCCGCATATGGCCGCGGGCGGCGGAGGCAGCATCATCAATACGGGCTCGGGCTGGGGGCTGAAGGGCGGCGACCAAGCCGCCGCTTATTGTGCGGCTAAGGCCGGCGTGGTGAATCTCACCAAAGCGATGGCAATCGATCATGGCCCGCAGAACATCCGCGTGAACTGCGTATGCCCTGGCGATACGGACACGCCGCTGCTGCGGGACGAAGCGAAGCAGCTCGGGAAGGAAGAGTCCTCCTTCCTTGTGTCCTCGGCGTCCGGACGTCCGCTGGAGCGGCTCGGTACGCCGCGCGACATCGCCGGTGCGGTGCTGTTCCTCGCAAGCGAAATGTCCGCTTGGGTGACAGGCAGCGTGCTGGTCGTTGATGGCGGCGGTTTGGCTTAGACAGGCGCCTTTTAACATGACAACGAACGGATAAGCATATACGGATCAAAATGGGTTGATAAGGAGAGATGACAATATGGCACAGCCGAAACAAACGGCAATGCATCCCTATATACCGAACATGATCCCGGAAGTGCAGCGCCAGATGCTGGACGAAATCGGGGTGGAACGAATCGAGGATCTGTACCGGATCATTCCGGATGAGCTGAAGCTGAAAGAGCAAATGGATTTGCCGCCGGCTTTATCCGAGCTGGAGCTGAGACGTCATGTTGAGAAGCTGCTGAATCGGAACCAAAGCACGCAGGATGTCCTCAGCTTTCTCGGCGCCGGCTGCTGGCCGCATTTCATTCCCGCCGTATGCGACGAGATCAACCAGCGTTCCGAATTCGTAACCGCCTATGCAGGCGAACCTTATGAGGATCACGGCCGTTTCCAGGCTTTGTTTGAATACCAGAGCCTGGTGGCGGAGCTGGTCGACATGGATGTCGTCAACGTGCCGACCTTTGACTGGGCGCAGGCGGCATCAACCTCACTGCGGATGGCGGCCCGGATGACCGGACGCACGGAGGTGCTGCTGGCGGGGACCATCGACAAAGACAAGCTGAAAATCATTGCCAACTACATCACGCCGGATTTGACCTATAGGCTGGTGGATTTTCATCACGAATCCGGGGAATTAAACCTGCAGGATCTGCGCAATAAAATGACGGGCAACATCGCAGCGGTCTACTTTGAAAACCCTACTTTCCTTGGCACGATCGAATCGCAGGGACAGCAAATCGCGGACATCGCGCATGAGGCGGGGGCGATCTGCGTGGTGGGCGTGGACCCGATTTCCCTCGGCGTCCTCAAGCCGCCGAGCCAATACGGCGCGGACATCATTTGCGGCGATCTGCAGCCGCTCGGGATGCATATGAATTACGGCGGCGGTCAGGCCGGCTTTATTGCGACGCGGGACGAAGAGAAATACGTCATGGAGTATCCGTCGCGTTTGTTCGGCATCGCTCCGACCATCGTTGAAGGCGAATACGGCTTCGGGGATGTAGCCTATGAACGGACGTCGTTTCACGACAGGGAAAAAGGCAAGGAATCCGTCGGCACCCAAACGGCCCTATGGGGCATTACGGCCGGGGTTTACCTGGCGCTGCTCGGGCCTTACGGCATGCAGGAACTCGGGCAGACGATCATGCAAAAATCCCAATATGCGGCCACACTGCTCGGGCAGATCGAAGGCGTCACAATTCGGCTGCAGTCCCCGTTTTTCAAGGAGTTCGCGGTGGATTTCTCGCAAACCGGCCTGACGGTAGAAGAGGTTCTGAAGCAGCTGCGCGCGGAAGGGATACAGGGCGGACGGGATTTATCGTCTGACTTTCCCGAACTGGGCGAAAGCATGCTGCTTTGCGTAACCGAGGTCCACAGCCAGGAGGAAATCGAACTGCTGGCGGCAGCGCTTGGGCGCATCTGCAGCCGGGAAACGAAGGGAGTGAACAGCCGATGAAGCGCATTATCAGAGAGCGGAAGGTACGCAATTTTCATCAGGCCAAATGGGATGAGCCGGTCATATTCGAACTGCATAAACCTGGAGAACGCGGCGTAGAGGCTCCGCAGGCTGAATCTGCGATAGAGGCGGCCGTTGGAGACGGCATTTCGTCCATCCCGGAAAACATGAAACGGACGGGACTTCCGGCTTTGCCGGAAATCGGCCAGGCCAAAGTGCTGCGTCATTACCTGCGCCTGTCACAGGAAACGCTGGGCTC
The DNA here is from genome assembly GCF_021654775.1 of Paenibacillus azoreducens. Classification (NCBI taxonomy): domain Bacteria; kingdom Bacillati; phylum Bacillota; class Bacilli; order Caryophanales; family Paenibacillaceae; genus Paenibacillus; species Paenibacillus azoreducens. The sequence goes on from NZ_AP025343.1 coordinate 644,868, forward strand.
GGACTTTAACGTGGAGATCGGCCAAGGCACCTGCACCATGAAATATATTCCGCGCGTCAATGAGATGATGATCCGTACCCCGAAAATGATGGATCTCCACCCGCTGCAGCATGAGGATGACGTTCAGGGGATTCTTGAGATCTATCATCGCCTGGATTTGGCCATGCGGGAAATTTCCGGGATGGACCGCTTTTCCTTCCAGCCAAGCAGCGGCACGCAGGCTTTGCTCACGATGGCGTCCATTGTCCGGGCCTATCATGATTCCAGGGGTGAGGGAGAGCGGCGCAACGAGATCATCACGACGATGTTTTCCCATCCGTCGCAGGCGGCGACCGCTGTCGTCAAGGGTTATAAGATTATCACGGTCATGCCGGATGAAGACGGTTTTCCGGATATCGAGCAGCTGAAACGCGCCGTTTCCGACCGGACGGCGGGATTTGTGGTCGCGAACCCGGAGGATACCGGCATCTTTAATCCGCGCATCCGCGAATTCACGGATATCGTGCATGCCGCTGGCGGCATCTGTTATTACGACCAGGCGAACGCCAACGGCCTGCTGGGAATCACCCGAGCGAAGGAAGCCGGATTCGATATGTGCTTCTTTAATCTTCATAAAACCTTTGCGGCGCCGCATATGTGCGGAGGTCCGGCAACAGGCGCGCTCGGCGTCGTCGAAGCGCTCGCCCCGTTCCTGCCAGGCCCCGTCGTCAGCCGTAACGGAGACCGTTATGAGCTTGAAGAGCCGGGAGATCTCAGCATCGGGAAAGTGCGCAGCTTTCATGGCGTAGCCCAGACCGTGCTGCGGGCGTATGCCTGGATCCGCAGTTTAGGGGCGGACGGACTGCTGAACGTGGCCCAGGCGGCCGTGCTGAACAACAATTATCTCTATCATAAAATCCTGCAGATTCCCGGAGCTTCTGCGCCTTACATTAAAGGCAGCCGGCTGGAGCAGGTGCGTTACAGTTGGCAGAAGATGACCGAAGACACCGGGGTGACGACCGAGGATGTCACGCGCCGGATGTGCGATTTCGGATTGCATTACTGGACCAGCCATCATCCGTATGTGGTACCGCAGCCGTTTACGCTCGAGCCGACGGAATCTTACTCCAAGGAGGATCTCGACGAGTATATTCAGGCGCTTGCGCAGATTTCCCGGGAAGCCTACAGCGAGCCGGAGACGGTGAAAAACGCGCCGACGCGCAGCACCGTGCACCGCATCGACGATTCCAGCTTCGACGATCCCGCCAAGTGGTGCATTACGTGGAGAGCTTATTTGAAGAAAACGGCTTCGCCGCAAACGGAGGCATGATAGGAAAGAGGATTGCTGATAAACAGGACTGCTGAAAAAGAGGGCTACTGATAAACAGGACTGCTGATAAAGAGGGCTACTGATAAATAGTGGCCCTCTTTTTTTAAATATAAGACTTCCATGCCGCTTCGCGGCACCACTGATGGATGAAAATTTTGTCCATACTGCTACTATGGCTGGCGAAGGTAGGTCGTACTTTCTTGGTGTCTCGAACCCGTATATAAGACGGACCACAACGACCCGGTGCATCGCAGATTGTTGCTCCTTCGGGAAGCACGCAGGGCAGAATAACCCTTTTTGGTAGTTGCACCAGCCTTAAAATCACCCAGTCGTAAGGAGAAGTACGTATGGAAGTGTTAATCGAACGTTGCTGCGGTCTGGATGTTCACAAGAAGAGCATCACCGCCTGCATTATCACCCCTCAAGGAAAGGAGATTCGAACATTTGCTACAATGACCCGAAACCTGATTGAATTGGTAGACTGGGTCAAACAACACCGTTGCACCCATGTCGCGATGGAAAGCACCGGAGACTACTGGAAACCGATATATAACCTGTTGGAATTGGAAGAACTCAAGCCCATGGTCGTGAATGCGCAACATATTAAATCTGTCCCTGGACGTAAAACGGATGTCAAGGATGCTGAATGGATTGCCAAGCTGCTGCGGCATGGTTTGGTGCAAGGAAGCTATATTCCGGACCGAGATCAAAGGGAACTGCGAGAGGTGATTCGTTACCGGCGAAGCATTATTGAAGAACGAACGCGTGAAGCGAATCGGCTTCAAAAGGTGCTCGAAGGCGGCAACATCAAGCTATCCTCAGTCGCTTCCAACGTACTCGGGGTTTCCGGACGAAACATGTTGGAAGCCATAATTAACGGTGAAACCGATGTCTCTGTCTTGGCCGATTTCGCCCAAAAGAAACTAAAGCTGAAGAAAGAACAGTTGAAACTGGCGCTGGAAGGGCGACTTGGCCCTCATCAACTGCTCATGATCGAGAAGCAGCTCGCCCATATCGATTATCTGAACGAATTGATCACCGAATTGGATACAGAGATCGATAAACGTATGGCCCCTTTTGCTGAGGACCTGAAGTTATTGGATTCGATCCCCGGTGTCGGTAAACGAACTGCCGAACAAATCTTGGCAGAGATCGGTACGGACATGTCGCGGTTTCCAACCCCTGGCCATTTATGTTCCTGGGCAGGGATGACTCCAGGTCACGATGAAAGCGCGGGGAAGAAAAGGTCAGCCAAAACACGAAAAGGAAACAAAAAACTGCGAAGTGCCCTAACTGAGGCGGCGCGGGCGGTGACACGTAAAAAAAATTCGTACCTGGCAGCCCAGTATCATCGTATTGCTGCACGACGCGGAAAAAATAGAGCCGCAGTCGCCGTAGGACATACCATTCTAACGATCGTACATATCTTGTTAACGCGAAAACAAGAATATGTGGAGCTTGGCTTTGATTACTTTGATAAGCGAAAGCGTGACATCTTGATTAACAACTCGATTAAGAGACTAGAGTCCCTTGGACTTACAGTCAGCATTCAAGAACAAACGGCTTAAGCGGTTCAAACCCATTTTTTAAAAAAGCAAGTTACTGGGGTTAGTTTCGTATTGCCAAAAACGGCTTTTCTAACGATACTACGAGCTGATAATTTTCAGGGCAGAAAGTATAAGCTGCGCATATCTCTGATCTTATATTTCTCCCGGAATTGCTTAAAACTTCGCTCTTTAGTGAGTGAGGATAAAACTTTTCCGGATGAGCGTTTGACGTTTCGATACATAGGCTACATCTGAGGATGCGTGTCGTCATCGGCGAACGTATACAGTCTTTGAAGAGGCCGACGAAGGCGTTTCTCCTTTAGATATCAAGATTTGCGAAACTCAATTCCAGACGCTCCAGGGAACAATATATAGACGAACTAAACTGTTGCAATCTATACATTACGCCCCCTGGATCAATATATAGACGAACTAAACCGTTGCAATCTAGACATTGCTTGATTGAATCCATTTCATCATCATCTCTAACGAAACGTGACATCGCTATTTGCAACAAAAATGGCCTTTTGAAATTTTAACGAAACAGGGTATTGTTATTAAGCTCAAAGGTGGCTTGCAAGCCCGATTTTACCCCAAATAACGATCTGTAGTTTCGTTAGATTTCATTTGCTCTTGTTTTTGCGGCAATAACGCTCCGTAGTTTCGTTAGAAAAACCTAGGTGGCAGCTTTTTTCCAAAAAGCTTTCAGCTTCGCTAGAAAATTCCCCTCCCAGGTTCAATTTTCTAACAAGGATCTTCTATAGATGATGAAACCCTCTTGACTGTTTCTAATCTCTTTCTTTCATTCTACTTATACAGAAGTCGCTTATTGGGTTTTTGCAAAATCCTTGTGAGTTTGGACACGCCGAATAGGGCCTTGGAATGGAACTATTTTTCTAACGGACGCCATGGACGTTATTTCGCTAAAAGTGGCGGTTTTCAAAATGTAACGGACACCACAGCGCTTAATTGCCCCAAAATCCGCTAAAAATTAGTTTCTTCGCAAAATAGGTGCATCTGTGACCGTTAGAAATCAAAAAGCTCGAAATTTGCCCCGATAGCGGCCGCTGTGTCCGTTAGAGTTTTGCAGTGGATTTGGTCCTCCGATGGCGCTGCCTACGCTGGCCGCTTGCATGCAGTTCCCAACGCACGGTGAGCGGAGGTCAACCGCCAAACAGATTTTTGTGCAATGATTCCATACTGCTGGGATTGTTTTATCTCTGGCATATTTTCGTCAACGTAACGATCATGCCGTGCTTTTTAATCCTGGTTTGCATAATTCCATGGTTGAAAATTAAACAGGGGGGAATTTCAAGGGTAGTTAGCAGTGCCTTCCAAATCCAGTATGAAAAGAGGCAAAGACAGGGAAGACTTTTAAGATTTCAATTCACCTTAAATTCACGCTGTAAGATTATCTGTACCAGTACAGATGGTGTTTTCTTTTATTGAAGCAGAGAGGCAGAGCCCATTAAAATCAAGGCAAGGACCTTAATGAATTGGCTTTGCATGCAGGCTGGAAGGAATATAGATGATGAATTCAACAACGTATTTTACCTTTGACGAAGGGGCAGCTTCGATGATAACAACAAGTATTGGCGAATTCATGCGCAATTGCAACCGAACTGGCAACTGTACTAGGAACTGTACTAGCAAACGTACTGGCAACCGCACTGGCAATACTAGCATCTGCCTCCGGAATGAAAGGAAGTGGGGGGAATGAAAAAGATATCCTACCTGCTTCTTATCAGTATCAGCCTGATTTGGGGGTCGCAATTTTTCCTGGTCGATCTGGTCATTCACTCGATCCCTCCGGTCACGTTAGCGGCTGTCAAAGCTATCATTGGCGCAGGAACGCTCGCTTTGCTTTATATATTTTCGGGGCAGGGACGGAAGCGGGAGCCGGTGGGAAGGAAACAAAGCAAGTCGCTCTGGGGAAGCTTCGTTTGGATCGGCCTGCTTGAAGCCGTCATTCCTTTTATCCTGATCGGATGGGGACAACAAACGGTAAGCAGCAGCATGGCCGCCATTTTGATGGGGACTATTCCGATTTTTACGATTTTATTCGTCAAGCTGTTCGTCCCCGGGGAAACCATTTCTGCATCCAAATGGATCAGCGTGATTGTCGGCATGGTCGGCATTGTCATCCTGTTTGCCCCTGATCTTGGTTCCTCTTTTCATGCTGGAAATATCGCCGGCGACTTGGCGTTGGTAGGCGCTGCCGTCAGTTTTGCGGGTTCGCTCATTCTGATCAAACGGCTTCCGCCTATGTCCTCCATCCTTGCGATGCGGAATGTGCTTGCCGCTGCGTCCGTCATCCTGGTGCCGCTTGCGTTTTTGCTGGAAGATCCGCTTCATGTAGCCCTAACGCCGACACAAATCCTTGCGGTCATCATTTTGGGCAGCTTCCATGCGGGTATTGTATATATGCTTTACAATCTATTGATTCAGCGGGCAGGTGCCACGTTTGCATCCTTAAACAATTATTTAGTCCCCCTCATTGGCATCGTTCTTGGCGTAACTGTTCTGGGAGATTCTTTGACATGGAACGCAGTGGCGGGGTTAGCCGTTATTTTGCTTTCGCTGGCATTAGGCGGGTTCGAAAAACAAAAAAGGCCGTGATGTCACGGCCTTTCCTTGTGCAATGAAAGATAAAGGGATTTCTCTAATACATCTGACCTTCCTGTATTCACCCGATTTTGATTCCGAATGCGATCCATCTTCTATCGATGTCTTCAATGACGAATTCTTTATTGTTGTAATCCGTGCTTTCTAGTGAGCGGATGATTTTGACACCGGAGTTCATGAGTTCTTCTTGAAGTTCTTCGTGATTTTTAGTGATAAAATATGCATCATACCCATAGCCGTATAATTCTCTATTCGGTATGACCTTTTGCCCGTTGGTTTGGGTTAAAATGATTTCGGTAGCATCGCGGTATAAACAGATATGGGGCTCTCTGGCATCCAAATACCGGACGGCTCTAAATCCCATATGCTGCTCATAATACTCCGCGGTTTTGATGATGTCGAGTGTCGGGAACACGCAGTGGGACATTAATAATAGATCTTTCATTTTAGTCTCCTTCTATCTGAAACAGGCAGTGTAAAATTTACATTTCAGATCTAAGCCCCGTTTGTTCTATATAGCTCAGTATTTTTGCGCCCCTTGACCCGTCAAATCCCCTATTGCAGCGCCTTCGGCACCGGAACGGCAATCAGTTTGCCTGTATCTTTGGCTTGAATAATCAGCGTATTGCCTGAACGCAAAGTCGGGCCGTAGTTACGTGAGCCGGTGTTCACCGTAAAAACGGAAAATGTCGTTTGCAGGTTATATCCATGAAGGACCCCGTCGCTTTGTCCGATGTAAACCCCGTTGCCGTAAATATCGGTTTGAACGGGCGGGTTGTCTGTCCGGAAGTTGAATGTCATGCTGTCTGCGAGTTTCATGCCCGTAATTTCCGGTTTGCTAGAGTTCTTGAAAAAGACCCTATTGTCATGCACGGAACCGATGATATCTTTATCGGTATTATCTACATTCCATGTTTTGAGCGGTTTTCCGTCCTTTTTGTAGGCTGTAATGTCAAATTTCATCACGGCTCTGTCTGTGGCGATATAGAGATCTTTGCCGTTTAGGATTGCAGAACCGCTGCCCCCTTGGTATGGCGGCTGACTTTTCAAGGTCCAGCTGTAGGTCTGGGTTTCTTTTGTCTTTCCTGTCTTGGCATCCAACACGGCGATGTTCAGTTCGCGTTTGGGATCGGCATCATCAAAAGAATATTGATCAGCGATAGAGTATACAAGTCCGTTTTGAATGGTTAATGGTGCATATTGCTTGAATTTCTTCCAGAGTATTTTGCCTGTTTTCAGATCAATGGCGTCCAGTTGGGAAGAGGTAAGGGCGCCTTGCACCCAATAAGTAACATAAAGGATTCCATCTGCTTCCGTAGCGACCGTCCCCTGATTTTCAGCTTGATCTTCAACGGCCTTCCAACGCTGTTTGCCTGTGGCGGCATCCAGTGCAATGAAGGCATTTTTGTTGCTGACAAGCACCGTGTCTTTGATCACAACAGGCGCGTTCGCATCGGTGATTCCTGCGGCGCTTTTCCATACCTGTTTGCCTGTTTTTGCACTCACCGCATATACCTGGCCGGAATCGGTCACTCCGTAAACGACTCCATTCAGATAGGCAGCGCCTGGGCGGAGCTTGGAGCCGTATGTGAACAGCTTCTTGCCGTTTTGGACATTCAAGGCCACCAGTTTCCCGCCCTCAAAGGTGAACAGGAGACCATCCCCCGATACAACGCTGCTCGCATTTTTATCGAAGGAAGCTGTCCAGAGCGGTTTTTGCAGAGGGGCTTTTATCGGATCTCCTGCCGAGAAACTCTCCGAGACGATGGGAGCATCGGCATATATTACAGGCAGATTAAGGCTGCCAATCGAAATGGCCGCAAGCGCAGCGATGATTCCGGCACGGACAGGTTTGAATTTTGTTGTCATTTTTAGCACTCCTTTTTCCAAAATTTCATTTGTAAGATTCAAGGATGGATTTTAGCATCAACGCTTCATTCTTAAAGGGAACAATTTAAGTATGGTTAAATTATTCCAAACATTTATATTAGACGCTAATTAACATGGTAAAGTTTCTGCCAGCCATCGTCCAAATTTCCGGGGAGAGCGAAATATTGGATTGTGCAACGGATTGCGGGTGTTTTATGCTATAAGGTGTAAGCTTTAACATATGATGGAGGTGGGCAGGCGCATGCCCATACAACTTGCGTTTCGGAAATATGCAGCCCTGATGGAACGAAAGCCTCCATATATACGTATCAAAATGACATATGAGTAAATTTAGAAACAGGGGTGGATATAAGATGGGCAATGATATGAACGTGATTTTGCTGGAGAAAATGCCAAACGGCGAGCTGCGTGAAATCGAGGAGCGGGGCTGGAGCATGAATATGGTTGCGGCGCTTGAGCATGTCAATTATCTCGTCGTTCGGGGCGAGGAATATGAAACGCTTGAAGGCCGATTGAATGTGGATGAAGGCAAGCTGGAGCTTTTGCTGGTCCGGATTCGCGGATAAAATCAGCTTGCTTTAGCGAAAGCAAGAAAGGAGGAGCAAACATGAAGAACGAGCAATCAAAGCAGCAGCAAGACGAGGGAAACCATACATCAAAGCTGTTTAATCCGGAAGGCAAGCCGGTCAGGGTGCTGTCCACGTCGCTTGGCGTAGCGCTGCTTGCGAACGCGTTTTTGCTTGCGGGCGGCGTGACGGCTGAGGGCGCTGGTTCCGGCACGGCGGGGGGAACCGCGGAGCAACCCAAGCTGGTGGCCTGGTCCAATGATGAAGTGAAAGCTTATTTTGATCAAAATGCAGATTGGAACATCCCGCTTCCCGAAGAAAAGGAAAAGGAAAACGGAACGCAGACCGGGACCGCAGGGAATGCCGGCAGCAGCGGAACAACGGTGGTCAACAATTACCACTCCGGTTTTGGCTGGAATGATTTGCTGCTGTATCATTTTCTGTTCAACAGCGGATCGGGTTATCATCCGAGCACTTATTATGACAACCGCCAAACTTATTATACCGGCACTTCGCAAAGCTACAAACCGCGTTCCTATTCAAGCGGCGCGTTTCAGAATAAATCTGTCGTCGGATCGAGGGTTACGCCGAAAACCTCCAGATCGACAGGTTCGATCGTCCGGCGCGGCACATCGGCCAAATCCGGCAGCATCGGGGGCAAATCGAGCGGCTTTAGCTCATCCGGGTCGCATTCCAGCTCACGGGGCGGGTTCGGCGGATGACAGGCAGCGTATTCGAAGTGCTTGAGCCGGGACGGCATAACCGGCAGGACCGCGTAAAAGAGCTTGGCGAGATGGGATTTACCTGGGCCAATCTTGAGGATGAAGAGTACTGGCTGGATCAATTGGTTGTCATGAACAGAACTACGTATGAGGAACTTGAAGAGGCGTCCGCCCGGCTGTGGCGCATTCTGGATCGGACGGTACGTTATGTGCACGGCAACCGGGTATTGTATGAACTTATCGGGATTCCGCCGATTTTATGGGATATGCTTGATATTTGCCCGCTACCTGACGAGAATGTGATCAGCCGGTATGCGCGGTTTGATTTTGCCGTCGCGCATGACGGAAGCATCAAGCTGTATGAATTAAACGCGGATACGCCGACGGGTTACGTCGAAGCCTCAATCGTCACGCCTTGGATGTGCCGGGAGGCCGGCATCGATTCACCCAATGTGCGGATGAAAGACCTTGTCGCGGCAGCTTGGGGCGTGGAGCGTCCGGATACGGCGGCCTGTGTCGCATATGGCGAACATCTGGAGGATTCGGGGACCATCGATGCGCTTGTCCGGCATAGCGGCCTGGATATCCGGTGCGTGGATTGTCTGGAGCTTTCGATCGACGAGGGAATCGTCAAGGACGGCAGCGGACGCGAGATCAAGCGTATGTTTGCTCTTTACCCCAAGGAATGGATGGCGGTTGACGACGGGGGAGATGCGCTTAGCTTTTCGATCGAAACCGGCAAGCTTACGTTATTTAATTCACCGCACAGCATCCTTTTGCAGTCCAAAGGATTGATTGCCGCCGTTTGGGGGCTGTTCGAGCTAGGGCTGTTATACACCGAAGAAGAACGCCAGACGATTGAAAAATACATTTTGCCGACCTATAACAAACCGGTTTTCTCGGGGAATTATGTTTCCAAATCCATGTTCGGACGCGAAGGCGGATCCGTGCAAATGTTCGGCAGCGACGGGGAGTTGGAAATCAAAGACGAGGACGGTTTTGACACCAGCGGGATGTTCCCGTCGGTGTATCAAATGAGGGCCAATCTGCCGGAAATCGCCACAGCTGCGGGCAGCCGCCGCCTGTTGACGGGGATGTTCGTGATTAACGGGGAGCCCTGCGGGCTGCTGGGCAGAGCCGGCGGTCTGATTACAGGCAATACGAGTCAGTTTATAGCGATCGGAGTGAGATAGATGAATCATGTGCGGAAAAGCAAACGCCGCCTTGGCGGATCAGGCTTTAGGCTTGCCGCCGTTCTGGCCCTGTCCTTGTTGGCCATGCTGCTCTTGAATGCCTGTTCCGACAACGAAAGTTCCTCGGAAGAAATGCAGAACGAGTCATCCCGCGTGCCGTGGGATTACCGGGTGATCGAGGGTACCGTCGGGGATTTGATCGGCAGCGACATGACGATTTTGCCGGATAACGAATTAATACCTAATGATGAAAACTATGCGACAGGGGATAAAATCTGGGCCCTTCAGTATATGGATGCCGAATTGACGACGGATGCGAACCAGCGCAGCAACGTCCATCTGTCCTCCTGGAGTACGATCAAAACGTTCAAAACGCAGGAAGATGCCGAAAAAGACATGGCAAACCTGAAAATTCCGGTTACGACGGAAATTGATCTGGTTGGCGTATATAAAACGCAGTATAAAGATAAAACGCGGAACTTTGCCGTGCTGGAGCTGCCTTCGGGAAACCGGATCAAGCAGCCGATCGATGACGCGCGGTATAAGGAATTGGAGAAGAAAAAGAAAGTTTCGGTCAAGCTTGAAGAAATACATGATTTTGCCGATTACGATACGGCTTATGCAAAATTCAGGGGGTGGGCGAGTTGACCGTCGTTTTAAATCTGGTCGTGAGCGTGGCTGTGATCATCGTGCTTCAGCTTTTGGGGATGGTGATTTTCAGCTGGATGACGCCATTTAAAGATATGGAGGAATTAAAAAAAGGAAATGTGGCGGTAGGACTCGCTCTGGGCGGCAGATTTCTGGCTACGGCCATCATCCTTGGCGTTGCGGCGTTTACCAATACATCCATTTGGTTTTTGGCGTTGTGGTTTGCCGTTGGTTATGTCTGCCTGATCTTGGCATATTGGATTTTCGATCTGGCGACGCCAAGCTTTAAAATCTCCGAATGCCTGCAGCAGGGCAATGTGGCGGTAGCGACGCTGCTGTGCATGGTGTTTATCGGCACGGCGTTTGCGGTGAGCAGTTTGATTGTGTAGCACGTAGCAATGCAAAAAAAGGATTCGCCCGGCGGCTTGTGGAAGCAAGTTGAACGGGCGTTTTTTGCTTGATGGACATCATTTGTTGGCCGCCCTTTAAGCTATATAAGTTGAACCAATGATTTGCACGGATGTAGGCAGCCGGGTGAAATGTTCTTTCGTTCGCTGTTGCTCCCGGATTTCTTTGATTTATACTAAATTCATGGTTGAAATCCGATCACAAAGCGTATGCTTACGATGCTAGCTTTCCTTCGGAAAGCTTTTAGGCGAACGCTTCGCTTCTCCGTAAATCTTTCTCCCTCTTGCCTATTCCTTATGCTTTTCTTTAGTTCAACTTATATAGACACCGCCCAGACAAGACACCTCCCGGGTAAAAGGCTCTCGCAAAACGCCGTCCTAGACGAAGCCTTCGCTTAACGGACACAGCGGCCGCTATTGAGGGCAATTCCGGCTAATATGATTTTTAACGGACACAGATGCAGCTATTTCGTGGAAAATCCCGCATTTACCTGTGTTTGGAGCATATAAGCGCTGTGGTGACCGTTAGAATTTCAAAACGGCTATTATTAGCGAATTAACGTCCGTGGTGTCCGTTAGAAAAATATCAGTATGCGAGGAGGAGTTCGGTGGATTTACGTCCTTATAAAAACTTGTCGATATTCCTGGCTGCAAACATTTTGATGTTTGGCTCATTTTGTGTCCGCCTGGTTTTGGATATCCAGCTTCAGCTTCTACCGGTACTGGCATGGCTTTCTTTTCTCGTCTGCTTAGGCAGTTTGACGGGGATTCTGTTCGTGGGAGCCGATTTGGTGACAAGAAAGCAGGACTGCTTTCAGGGGAAAGTTATCAACAAGGAAGGCCGGATCGTCCATATTTTAACGACGGAAGACAGGCTGAAACGGCTTAGGTTAAACCAGACCTGGGTGCGCGAAAGGCTGGAGGCCGATCAAAAGGTGGAATTTAGGCTTACCCATTTTACGAAGATGCCGGTGAGCATCTCCATATTGGAGCCGCCTGCGCAGAAAGAAATGGAGTAGACGCGGGGTAGAAGGGGAAAAGACATCCCGCCTAATTTTTCTCGAAAGGATGCATGCAGCATGAATCAATCCATATACGAAAACTGGAATGGCCATCGGATCAAGCTGACCTGGATACCAGGGGAGGAGAAGCCTGGCCCTGCGCTGGTAACAAGTGTACACGGGATTTGCCTGCATCAGGGTCTTGTGCTCGCCGTACATGTACAGGGCCGAGGGTACAACCTGCCGGGAGGCCATGTGGAGCCGGGGGAGACACCGGAGGAGGCTTTTCACCGGGAAGTATTGGAAGAGGGCAGCGTTAAGGGAAAGATCGAATATCTCGGAAAAATGGAAGTCAGTCATGAAGAGAATGCGCTGTTTGACCCGAATGGAAAATATCCGATGGTCGGCTATCAGTTGTTTTACCGGATGGATGTGACCGAGCGTTTGCCTTTCAACCGTGAGCATGAGAGTTTGTCGCGGATTTGGATCGAGCCGGAGGAACTTGGTTATGTCGTAAATGAGCACGAATTGATCGGCTTGGTGCTTAAGAAAGCACTGCAACGGGATGTGAATCAGTCGCATTTCCGGAAACGGTAGACAAGCTGTATTACAGACACGCTGGATATATTCCAGTCCGCGAGCAAAATAACAACTTTTACGTTAACGGCATGATGATGCCGCTATATTTTTACTCATTAGGGATTAGGATTGTCATTTCTCTATTTTGCCTGACTGGAATTCATAGTTTCGAATCAGCATCCCCTGTGCTCTTCTCATCCCAAGCCCCTCATAGAATTCCTGAAGATCCGGATCGCACAGCAAGTCAACCATGTAGATATCTTTCAGCTTGTCGAGCATCTGCCGGGTCAGTTCTTTTCCGATTCCCTGTTTCTGATAGGCTGGAACGACCTCCAGCAAAGGAATATAGGCGGTTAGCACCCCATCGGATAACGCTGTAATAAAACCGACAACCTCACCGGTATGGTCATCGATGGCGAGCATGATATGCGCAGCATTTTGAAGAATTCGCATGAAAACGGCATTCGAAGGCGGATTGGGCCATCCGTCGAAAAAACCTTCCGCAAAGGATGCTTCGGTAATATTTTGCATATGGTCCTGATATCGAATCATAGGGATTTCCTCCTTGAAGATAGGTGATTTTGAAATATTGGGGATAAAAATACGTTTCTCAGAATCTACTACAAATGATTGGAGAAATCAAAAGCGAAGATACGAGATAATTGGGGATTTTCGCGAGGGCTATCAATGGAAACAACGGTTATAACCGTTTTTTAGATAGCGGTATGGATTCGTTATTGATATGATAAGTAGAATATTATTTGGAAGTTTTTGCACTTTGCACTTTTCGTTTCTTGAAAAAAATATTTTACCTATGGAGTGGATGATATGTTGGAAGAAGCGATTGTCGCCGTTGAAGAATACCGCAGAGTGATTAATGAAGGTAATGTAGAGGAGGTAAACACCTGGATTTCAAATGAATTTATCGGTTATTTCGGTTATTACCCGGACAGGGATTACGAGATTTACCGGTCCGAGTATTATAAAACGGATAATATTGAAACGTTCGCCGCATATGAGGGGAAGCAGCCTCATTGGGAGTATAAAGACCTTGCCCGGAATATGCGTACAGACAACGAGCTGATCATCTCGGCGATCGTGGATTTCAGCCTTCATGGCAAAAAGGTCGCCAGCGTGCTGGCTATGGAAGTATACCGCAAGGAAAAAGGAGCGTGGAAGCTGTACAGGCAGCATATGGAGAAATATGCGGAAGTCTAACCTGGCACAGCTTGGCTCCTCTCAATTCATATAGAGGTGATCCGAATGGAACATATAACGAAAATAGAAGATTGGATGATTGAAGTTGACATCCCGCGGATGCAGGCCGCCATGGAATCCGGAGAGACAAGCTCCGAGGAAATCGTACGAGCTTACTTGAAGCGGATCGACCGGTATGACGGCAAGCTGAGATCGGTGATCGAAATCAATCCGGAGGCATTAGAGATCGCACAGGCGCTGGATAAGGAGCGGCGTGAAAAAGGAAGCCGCGGGCCGCTGCACGGCATTCCCCTGCTTCTGAAGGACAATATTGATACTCATGATGCGCTGCATACGAGCGCCGGTACGCTTGCCTTGGCAGGGAATGTGGCGGCGCAGGATTCGTTTGTGGCGGCACAGCTTCGCAAGGCCGGGGCGGTTTTTCTCGGGAAGGCGAACATGACCGAATGGGCCAACTTCATGGCCAGCGAGATGTGGGCAGGATATACCACCCGCCGTGGACTTTGCCTGAATCCGTACGGCCCCGGCGAGCTGTTCGTCGGCGGCTCCAGTTCGGGCTCTGGCGCTGCCGTGGCGGCGAACCTGGCAGCTGCTGCAGTGGGGACGGAAACATCCGGTTCGATCATCAGCCCGGCGAGCCAGAACATGGTGGTCGGCATCAAACCGACAGTTGGGCTTGTCAGCCGCTCGGGCATTATTCCGATTACGCACACCCAGGATACGGCCGGCCCGATGGCCAGAACCGTCACCGATGCGGCCATTTTGCTGGGGGGAATGACCGGCCTGGACGAACGGGATGAGGCAACCCAATCGAGCAAAGGGCATTTCTTAACGGATTATACGCCTTTTCTGGATGCCTCGTTTCTGAAGCAGGCGCGGATTGGCATTCCGCGGTTTTATTTCAGGGATCTTGATCCCGACAGATTGGGGATTCTCGAAGCCGCCATTGAAGCGCTCCGCAGCGAAGGGGTAACCATCGTCGACCCGGTGGAGCTGCCCTGCCAGGAGACTCAGTGGAGCTGGCATGTCCTCCATTACGAATTCAAAAAAGGGGTCAACGATTATTTGGCTCCGTTGCCGGATAACATTCCTGTTCATTCATTGTCTGAGGTTATCGCTTATAACAAGGAACATGCCGAGCAGTGCCTGAAATACGGGCAAAATGTGCTCGAGGCTTCCGAGGCGACCAGCGGAACGCTGACGGAACCGGAATATCAGGCTGCGCTCCGCCTGAATGAAGAAATGTCGCGGTCCAAAGGCATTGATTATGCGCTTGAAACTTATAACCTGGATGCGCTGCTGTTTCTGGGCTGCGACGAGGGAGACGATATCGCGGCCAGAGCGGGATATCCGGCGATTACAGTGCCGGGCGGTTGGGCACAAGAGGGAATCATCGCTCCTGGCGGTTATATCACGAAAGGCCCGGTGGGAATTACCTTTATCGGGACTGCATACAGCGAGCCGACGCTGATCAAGATCGCGTACGGCTATGAGCAGGCGACGAAGCATAGGGTGCCGCCGGAGATGGAGAAACTTGTTGAGGCATAACAGTGAATTGGGATATGCTGAAAGAACATTAGGCTGCAAATCCGGTACACCTTCCCGCAAGAGACCTTCCGGCTGTTGCAGAGATGACCTGATTAGAAATCATTCATACCTATGATGGATGAAAAAAAGAGCGTTAACCTCTGCTATTCCGGAAATGGCCTTCATTTACCGGAAGGCAGGTTAAGGCTCCTTAAGCCTTATCTATTTGATTCGGTTTTTACGCATTCGCCGTAAAAAAATGATCAAAATAATGGATGCCGATAATAACACGCTTGTATTCAGCCGCTGAGAGTGCAGCAAAAATAATCAATGGACATTCACTCCATTCCGTAATGGATATTATTTCCATTCCACCTCTTTTTCTCCTGGAACAAAAGAGCCCTTTGAACAGATTAAGCTCAAGTTCCATCCCCTCATGATTATCGCGGACCGCTATGGTCGTTGCGTCCTCTTTTATTCTCAATTTAGCTTAAGCTGGAGGTTATCTTCTTATCTTCCCACCCAATGATGATCGGAATGATTTTTTTGTGCTGTCACATTTTTAGCCCAGTTGTTCGTTGTATAGAGTGAAAGGGGGGGAGAGGGCTTGAATGACGCGGAGTTAAGTCAGATCATCGCAGAGGTGCTGGATGGGAACACGGCAAAATTTGAGAAGATTATGGAGAAATACCAAAAACCGATTTTTCTCTATTGCTATCACATGCTGGGTAATTACACCGAAGCCGAGGATAACGCGCAGGAAGTATTTTTGAAGACATTCCGCAATTTGCGGAAATATCAGAGTGAGGTCCCTTTTGGAGCCTGGTTGTACAAGATTGCTTATCATCAATGCATCGATATCATCCGCAAGCGGAAGCTGGTGAAATATTTGCCTTTCTTTTACCGGGACGATAAGGAAAATAAAGATGTCGACTTGCAGATTGAAGCCAACTATTTTGATGAATCCGTGCATCAGGCCATGGCAAAATTAACGGCGGAAGAGCGGAACTTATTAATTTTACGCTGTGTCGAGGATAAGAGCTACCGGGAGATTGGTTTGATTTTGGGCAAAAGCAGCGCAAGCCTGCGCAAAAAATACGAACGTACGGCTGCAAAATTCCGAAAGTATTATGCTCAGGCGAAGGAGGTGGGAGTGTATGAATATGGACAAGGATCGGGATTTGAAAAAACTGTTTAATGACCCGCGCATTCCCGACGCCGACTTGACAGGAAAGGTCATGAGGATTTTGCATACCGAACCTAAAAAAAAGGAGAGATTTTTTGTGAAATATAAAGTTGCTTTGACTGCGGTTGTAGGGATGATGTTAATGGCCTCCACGGGTTACGCGGCCGTTCAGTATAATTCATTGTCGAATAAGGATGGCGAGGTCGTATATGAGACGAAATCGGCGAAAGAGATGGGAACAGAATCGAATGAGGACAGGAAGCATGGCGAAGAATTTTATGCTCTTAAGGAAAAGGTGCTAAAGAGCGGTGAAGCTGGACTGTTCTATCTGGTTGCCAATAACCCGAATCATAAAACAGATCTTGGGACGAAGATGATGCCATTCCAAAATCTCACTCAATTGCGCGATAAGATTACGGATAAATCCGTTAAGATTCCAGACAGTGTCAATGGAAATTATACATTCAAACAAGCGGATGTGATGTTTAGAAATGCTCAGGAAGTAAATCCACCTTCACCGGAAGAAAAAAAGGCGCTTGCGGAAAAACTGAGAAAGCAGGCGGAAGAATCCAAGCAGGGATATGCCATGATGCCGGTTGAAATGACAAATCAGTTTTTCATTCTCCATGCTACGTATCAAAATGGAGAGGATGAAATCGGGGTTACTGTCACTAATGTGAGTGGAAAGGACAAGAACGCTGGATTGTATATTGACGAGGAAGTTGAGTTTAAGCAGGAGAAGGTTCAAGTGAAGGGAGTAGAAATGCTGTATACAGATTGGGGTCGTTCAAAGACGCATGATCTGAGATGGGTATACCAGAGCCCAGACAAAAAGGTGAAATACGTCTATGATATAAGTGGGGACATAGATAAAGTAAGTAAAGAAGCCTTGATGAAAATTGCTGAAAGCTATTTGGAATAAAAATTATTAAACAAGCATTTTGCAAAATTCTGAAATAAAAAACGGGAACCTGCTTCAAAGCGAATTGGAGCGGGTTCCCGTTTCTTTTACATATCAAAAACTTCCGGGGTTCCCGCAAAGTAATCGGAATAAGCTTCAAAGGCTACACGTCACTCAGTATTTTTTGCTCCGCAAAAGCGCCTCTCCTCGAGAGGCGTCGGACTTCTTTCCGATACTCTCAGTACTTTTACTTTGCAAAAGCGCCCTTCAGGCGTCGGACTTCTTTCCGATACTCTTTGTGGGGTTATTTTAACCGGTCGGATCCGGGCTGCGCGCCTTATGATTGAATCGGTTCAAGAACAAGGGGGCGGCACGGTCTTTTATCCTTAATTTACCTTAAGCTGCAGGTCGTTTTTTGTCGTCATATCCCATGATTACCGGAATAATTTTTCATGTTGTCACATTTTTGGACCAGCTGTTCGTTGTATAGAGTGAAAGGTGGGGAGAGGGCTTGAATGACGCGGAGTTAAGTCAGATCATCGTAGAGGGTTTCTCTACTGTTATCACATGCTGGGAAATTGCACCGAAGCCGAGGATCACGCACAGGAGTATTTTTGAAGACATTCCGCAATTTGCGGAAATATCAGGGTGAGGTCCCTTTTGGCGCCTGGTTGTACAAGATTGCTTATCATCAATGCATTGATATGATCCGCAAGCGGAAGCTGGTGAAATATTTGCCTTTCTTTTACCGGGACGATAAAGAAAATAAAGATGTCGACTTGCAGATTGAAGCGGGCTATTTTGATGACCTGCGCATTCCCGATGCCGACTTGACAGGAAAGGTTATGCAAATATTGCATACTGAACAAAAAACAAAGGAGAGATTTTTCATGAAATATAAAGTTGCTTTGACTGCGGTTGTAGGGATGATGTTGATGGGCTCCACGAGTTACGCAGACGTGCAGTATCATTCTTTGAAGAACAAGGATGGCGAAGTCGTATATGAGGTGAAATCGACGAAGACGCAAAAGTCCGGAAAAACAGAATCGAAAGATGAAATAGCGCGTTTCAATGCATTTTTTGAACTTAAGGAGAAGGTGCTAAAGAACGGGGAAGCTGGGCTGTTCTATATGGTTGCCAATAACCCGAATCATCAAACAGATCTTGGAACGAAGTTGACTTCATTCCAAAATCTCTCTCAATTGCGCGATAAGATTACGGATAAATCCGTTAAGATTGCAGACAGTGTTAATGGTAATTATAAATTCAAACAAGCGCAAGTGCTCTTTAAAAATGCTCAGGAAGTAAATCCGCCTTCTCCGGAAGAAAAAAAGGCGATGACGGAAAAGCTGAGAAAGCAGGCAGAAAAGTCCAAAAAGGGATATGCCATGATGCCGGTTGAAATGACAGACCAGTATTCCAACATCTGGGCCACGTATCAAAATGGAGAGAATACAATCGAGGTTACGATCACTAATCTGATCGAGAAAAAGAATGCAATAAGTCTTATTGACGAGAAAGTTGAATTTAAGCAGGAGAAAGTTCAAGTGAAGGGAGTAGAAATGCTGTATACAGATTGGGGGCCTTCAAAGACGCATGATCTGACATGGGTATACGAGAGCCCGGACAAAAAGAAAAGATACGTCTATAATGTCCAGGGAAACATGGATAAAACCAGCAAAGAAAACTTGATGAAAATTGCTGAAAGCTATTTGGAATTTATAAATAGTAAATAAAAAAACGGGAATCCCCTTCAAAGCGAATTGGAGAGGGTTCCCGTTTCTTTTACATATCAAAAACTTCCGGGGTTCCCGCAAAGTAATCGGAATAAGCTTCAAAGGCTACACGTCACTCAGTATTTTTTGCTCCGCAAAAGCGCCTCTCCTCGAGAGGCGTCGGACTTCTTTCCGATACTCTCAGTACTTTTGCTTTGCAAAAGCGCCCTTCAGGCGTCGGACTTCTTTCCGATACTCTTTGTGGGGTTATTTTAACCGGTCAGATCGGGCTGCGCGCCTTATGATTGAATCGGTTCAAGAACAAGACCGGCCATATTGCGGCGGATCAAGTCGCAAGAATCGTTAAACAGCTTGGTTTCTTCCTCATTCAGCCTCAGCTCCAGCAGCTCCTGAATGCCTTCGCTGCCGATGATCGCCGGTACGCCTGCGCATACGTCGCGCTGACCGTATTCCCCATCCAGGATCGCCGATACGGCAATGATTTTATGCTCGTCATTGAGGACGGCG
The DNA here is from genome assembly GCF_021654775.1 of Paenibacillus azoreducens. Taxonomy (NCBI): domain Bacteria; kingdom Bacillati; phylum Bacillota; class Bacilli; order Caryophanales; family Paenibacillaceae; genus Paenibacillus; species Paenibacillus azoreducens. The sequence continues at coordinate 664,430 of NZ_AP025343.1, forward strand.
CGGGTAATATGGGCGATTGCGCTGCCGATTCCGAAGTGGGTGGAGCCTTTGCGGGTGAAAATTTCCCAGCCGGCGTCTTTGGTTTTGCGGGCGATATCGTCCAAATCCAGATGTTTGAAGCGCTCAGGATGCTGCGCCAAAATATCGAGGATAGGTTTGCCGCCGATCGTCACATGCGACCAGGCCACAAATTGCGATTCGCCGTGCTCTCCTAACGCATAACCGCTTACGCTGCGCGGATCGACGGAAAAGACATCCGACAGCAGCGTTTTCAGCCGCGATGTATCGATAGAAGTCCCCGAACCGATGACGCGGTGGCGCGGAAAGCCGGTCAGCTTCCAGATCATATACGTCACGATATCCACCGGATTCGCGGCCGTAATAAAAATGCCTTGAAATCCGCTTTCCACGATCGGCACGACAATTTGGCGGGTAATTTCCGCGGCTTGCTCGAGTACGTCCATCCGGTTTTGCCCCGGCTTCGGATTCGCTCCGGCTGTAATGATAACGACGTCCACGTCGGCGCAATCGGCATAGGTGCCTGCATAAATGCTTGTCCGCGTATGGGTGAAATCAATGCAGTGCGACAGGTCCAGCGCCTGTGCCAGTGCCCGGTCATATGTGCGGTCAATCATCATGATTTCGTCGCAGATCGATTGGTTGATCATGGAGTAGGCGCAGCTGGATCCGACCATGCCGGAGCCTACGATGGCGACTCTTCTTCTTTTGCGTTTCATACTTTATCCGCTCCTTTATGAATATTGTACACAAGAAAATTGCAAAAATCCCATGATGAACAAAAGCAACCCAAAATCAGACAAGGTAATGTTAGGCGATCTGACAAAAACAATGTGTCGAAAATCACAAGGAGGCCCAAGACGCTTTGATACGCTGAAGATGTCAAAGAAAATCAAGGTCAGCAAAGGCTAAAGTCCCTTTATCCCGGCCAAGAAAGGGTGAAGTGATGTGAAAACTTATACTTGCGTGGACAAGGACACCTGCATCGCCTGCGGCGCTTGCATCGTTGTTGCTCCGGATATTTTTGATTGCGATGATGAAGGGCTGGCTGAAAATATTCTGCCTGGAGACCAGAATCTCGGCATTGTAGAGGTCCCTGAAGAATTATTGGACAGTCTGGATGAGGCGGAAGATGGATGCCCAACATCATCGATTCGAGTATCCGCAAGTCCGTTTCAAGATCCGAAATCCGAAAAATAAAAAGGGGGATCAACATAAGAAGTTGAAGTTCTACATTTCAGGATCTGAAAAATACACCGCTAAAAAAGCCCCGTCCAAATGAAACATCCGGATGGGGCTTCGTGCTCGTCTATTAATATGCCAAAGCGAACAGCGCCTTGATGTGGGAAAGGTAACGGATGTTACTTGCTTCCTTCATCAGGGATGCAGGCATGCCTTTCAGCGAAATGTTGTTTTCGCCAATGGTAGCTACGGCATCTTTGCGGCCAAGGCTTGCCAGCGTACCGGAGTTCACCGGAGCGAAGGTTTCAAAAGCCTTGTCATTGAGGTAAGCGTAAAGGTTGTAGCCGATCAGCTCGCCCATTTGCCAAGCGATTTGAGCCGTTGGAGGGTAAGGACGACCGGTTGGATCAAAGACAACGGCGCTGTCGCCGGCAACGAATACATCTTGATGGGAAGTGGATTGCAGGAATTCGTTAACGGTTGCGCGTCCGCGGTTCACTTCCAGACCGGATTCGCCAACAAGCGGGTTGCCTTGCACGCCGCCGGTCCATACAAACGTGTTCGTCACGATTTTTTGGCCGTCTTTCAGTTCTACGACATTGTTTTCCACGTTCGTGACAGGAAGTCCGGTCAGGAACTTGACGCCGCGGTTCTCAAGACTTGTCGTGGCGCGCTCGATCAGATGGTCAGGCAGTACCGGCAGGATTTTCGGACCGGCTTCTACCAGAAGCAATTTGATTTCGGCAGGGTTAACGCCGTATTTTTTGGTCAGGTTCGGCAGAACGTCAGCGATTTCGCCGACAAGCTCAACGCCGGTCAAGCCGCCGCCGCCGATCAGGATCGTTGCGTCAGCTTCGTCTTTTGTTTGCGCATAAGCTTTGATGCGTTCTTCGATATGGGAATGAATCCGTTTCGCGTCATCGGCGGACTTCAGCACCATGCTGTATTTGTCCAGCCCAGGAATGCCGAAGTAAGCGGTGATGCTGCCAAGGCCGACTACAAGTGCGTCGTAAGTCAGCTTGGAGCCGTCGGAAAGTTTTACTTCTTTATCTTCTACGGAGAAAGATTCAACCTTTGCGATTTTCAGATCGATATCTTTGCCTTTGAAGAGTTTGCCGAGAGGCATCGTAACTGCTTTTTCAGCCACGCTGCCTGCAGCCAGACGGTGAAGCTCAGTGATGATTTGATGGGTCGAAAATTGGTTCACCACAGTGACGCGCGCTTGTTCTTTGTCCATATACTTGCGCAGCGTCAGTGCAGAAAGAAGTCCACCATATCCTGCACCCAAAATGACAATATGTTTTGACATAGTTTTTCCTCCGTCCTTACTGGTAATTATTGAAAAAAATTATTTTTGTTCTTTAGCGCGTTCGGCAGAAACCTGGAGAAATGCATTCAAGAAGCGGAACATTTTTTGCGCTTGCGGATCTTTCAGCAATTTGAGCAGGCCAAAAACACCGATGACTTCTTGGCTCTCGTCGGCGCGGTCTTTAGCTTCAATAACGTTGGCTGCAAGATGTTTCGCGGATTTGATGACTGGAGAAGCGATTTCCGAGATAGCTCCGACCGTATCGCTTTTCAGTGTTTTGTCCGTTAGAGCGGCTTGGGCGAAATCATAAGACTTTGTCAATACATTCACAAGCTCAGTCAGCTTTGGAAGATTGTCGACCAGAGTCGTCAAGGATTCCTGAACCTCGGGCTTGAGCAGCTGGTCCAGCAAATCTTTTTGATCTTGACTGACAGGCACGTTTGCTTGTTCAGTCTTTACATCAGTAATTGTTTCTGACATGTCCATTTCTCCTTTGCGTAAGCAGCAATGCTTATATTTATTTAAAAAGGGCTGATAGACCCTTTTTGGGCAGAGGGGTCTACAAGCTTCAGACCTTCCTCGGGGATGAAAAAGGCCGTAATCTAAATCACCATTTCCTATGTTAGCATAACACTCTCCAAAAGGATAACGAGGCTTAGGCACAAATTGTGAAGTTTTACACATGTATACGTCTTTTTGGTCCAAAATTCTCTGATTTGCTTCATTTTTACGCCGAAATAGTGATAAAAACTATAGCGAAAACTCGAAAAACTGACGATTCTCCTCGCTAAATAGCAATTCTTCACCTAGCTTCTTCCAAATGCCGCCTCCCTATGCATCGTTTGCCTAAAAGATTGACACTTTAAGGCATCCCAGCTTGGCAAGCCTTCCAGATATACCCAAGAATTGCTACGCTGCTTGACTCCACCTGATGAATTGTTTTCCTAATATTAACTATATGCGCGTTTCCGTACTTTTCCAATATCCAATTTCGGATTTGTACATATCAATAGGCGATCAATCGGGCACGAAAAAACCGCTCTTCCTGCACGCGGGTGCTTGGCGAGAGCGGTTTGGATCATCCGCAATTAAGGTTGGTTCGGCGTCTGCGGCGTGATCGGGTCCGAATTCAGTGCGCCGGAAGCTTCAATGGTCCGATACTGCTTCAGCATAAAAATTCTCCAGCGGACGATCATGCCGAATGCCAGCAGGAAGAAAAGCGCGCCGGATTGCGGAATCGAAACATATTCATCAATCACTTGGTGGAGCACCGTGCGAACGATCAGAAGCACAAACAAAATAACGACGAAGCTCTTGGAGCGTTTGGCAAATATGTGGCCTTCGCTCACCTCGAATTTGGTGCTTCGGATCAGCGGATATGAAAACAAGAACCAGCCGACAAGGAAGGCGATCAAAGCCCAAAGAATGGGGACGCGTACAGCGGGCGCCACGAACATCAGAAAGCCTGTGGCCATGCCCATCGGCGGGATCAGTATTTTTTTAATGGTAACCGGTTTGTTGCTGGCCTTCAAACGTACAAAGATGACCGCAAGCGCCATAACCAGTGCCCCCACGGTGGATCCAATTTGAAGGAATGAGGGACTAATATGAGCCAAGTTCAAGACTCCTCTCCAAAAAAAGATGTAATTAATCACATATAACTATATTATATCACACCCACCAAGAAGTAAACTTGTGCTCCGTTTGAAGTCAAGTTGCCTGATTACCTGCGGTTTTCAGAGTTCATGCCATCCACAAACATCCTCAGTACATACCGAAAGCTCTCGTCCAATGGGATATCCATTTGAAAGCCGCCATGCTGCTCAAGCGTCGCAAATCCATGCAAAAGGCTGCGCAGACCGCGAATGGCATGCAGCGTCTCCTGTTCTCCAAGCCCGAAAGGTTCCATAATCCGGAGAAAGAGATCCAGCAGCTCCTGTTTGGCCTGGTCGAGTTCTTCATGCTGCAGCAGGTTTACCTTATAAAATGCTTCGTACAGCCCTGGTCGGGAGCGGGCAAACCGGAGGTATGCTTCGCATAGACTCAAAATGGCTTCATCACCGGATTTGCCAATAACGGCGTCGCGGGTTGTCTCGACGAGCAGATGCAGGCAGTAAACCGTCAGCGCTGCGCGCAGATCGGGCAGCCCCTTCACATGATTATACAGCGAAGGCGAGCGTACGTTTAATTTTTGCGCCAGAGCGGCCAGCGTAAGCGAGTCCAATCCCGATTCGTCGGCAAGCTCGGCGGCGGCAACCAGCAAGGTGTGGCGGTCAAGTCCTATTTTAGCCATAGGTTACTTCCCTCCTTTAAAAGCTTCGGCTGCGCGTTGGACAGCATGGTTCATCGCATCAACCGGATTTTCGATCATCGAGCCGTGGCCGACGGCAAGCCAAGAAGGCTGAAGCGCCGTTAAACGGCGGGCGCTCGCGAGAGCAGCCTCTTTGTTCCAGGTCGCCATCGCCGGAAAAGGGAACAGCAGCCGCATATGGCCGGATACGGCCATTCCGCCCCGGATTTGAAAAGCATCGCCGGCTATCAGCACCTTGCTCCGCGTATCCAGAAATGCCATATGTCCCGGAGTATGGCCGGGCGAGGCGATGGCCTGCAGCGATCCGATCCGGTCTCCGTCAGCGATCAAATGATCCGGTTTGGTGCGGATGTTCTTAGGAACGCTTCCCCGGATAGCCGTCTGCGGCTCGCCTTCTTCGAGAGCGCTGCTGCCGGCCAGAAGGGCCTGGTCACGGCGCGAAATATAGACTTGTGCGGTTGGAATGGCATCCTTAAGCGCATCCAGAGCGCCAATATGATCTCCATGCGCATGGGTAAGCAGGATGCGGGTAATCGGTTTGCCTAGCGAATCGGCTGCTTCACGTATCCCCTTGATGCTGAATGGCATGCCTGCGTCGATTAGAGTAAGGCCGTCATTTTCTTCCACAAGGTACACGTTTACCGGAAACAGATTCGGCATAAAGGAAAGTTGGGTTACTTGATGAACTGTCGTCTTTTTCATAATAATCTTCCTCCGCATCTACCAAACTAATGATATTAGTATTATAACTAATACAATTAGTTTTAACAAGCTTATTTTTATTTTGAAATAAAAAAGCGAGGGAATCATATGAAAAAACGTTTCCAAAAATACATATTCATACTATAATGGTTTTGTAAACCCTTTCATATGTCTAATCTGATTTTTGGGCCCTTCCTGCGAAGGGCCCCTTTTTTTACATATCAGATAATAGTATAAACTTCCGGGGTCCCCGCAAAGTAATCGGAATAAGCTTCGAAGGTCATGCGTCACTCAGTACTTTTACTCCGTAAAAGCGCCTCTCTTCGAGAGTCGTCGGACTTCTTTCCGATACTCTCAGTACTTTTGCTTTGCAAAAGCGCCCTTCAGGCGTCGGACTTCTTTCCGATACTTTTTGTGGGGTTATTTTAGTAAAAGTGAGAACATCGCTGGCCTAAGGCCGTCTAATTGTATAGAAGAAAAACGCCAACCGAAGTACCCTTCAAAGAAGACAGACCGCATTTGGCGGAAATTTTTTCTTGCGATTATAAAATTACTTAAGCTCCGCTTAAAACTTATATATTCTATAATCTTATAAGATAAGAGTGAAAGAGAGAGCAGGGAGGATCGTCATGATGGACGCGTCACGGGATGCTGCGTTGGTCAGGGAAGTACTGGCTGGTCAAAAAGAAAGCTTTACGCAGCTAGTGGATGCACACAAAAACAAAATCTACGGGTTGCTGCGCGGAATGGGTGCAGGTCCGCAGGATGCCCAAGATTATACTCAGGAGGCTTTTCTCAAGGCATACCGGAAGCTGGGGACTTTTAGGGAGGAATCCAGTTTTGCTTCCTGGATGTACACGATTGCCGTAAATGTGATGAGGGATGCCAAGCGGAAAAAAAAAGCCGAGCCGGCGGATGATGAGGTCTTGGCCCAAGGGCGTCATCATAGCGAAACGCCGGAATTCGTTTATTTGCGCAAGGAGACCGGCGGAGAAGTAAGTCGTTTACTGGAGGAGCTTCCGGATAAATACCGCATCGTGCTTCTCCTTAGATATACAAATGAACTCAGTTATGAAGAAATTGCCGAAATTGCCGGTATTGAAGTGAATCAGGTGCGCAACCGGCTTCACCGGGCCAAGAAGTCCTTATATAAGAAAATCAAGGATAAGGAGGGGATGAAGAATGAAATGCTGGAAGCTATCGCAAACGAAAAAGTACATTCAATCTGGAAATGATGGAGACGATGAGCTGAAGTTCCATATTGAGATATGTCCGGAGTGTCAGACATTGGTACGTGAAGCTGAAGAAGAGGAAAAGCTTTGGATGGACCTGCTGTATTCGGAATCCCTGCCCGAAGGTTTCACGGAGCGGGTTATGTCTGCACTCGAAGGGGTGGAAATCGAACAGACTGAGCCAATCCATTCGGCTGCAGCAAGCAAACGTATTCGAAAAACACGGCGGCTGTTGAAAAAAAGCGCCTTATGGATCGCATCGTTGTTCATTGTTACCGCAGCCTTTACACTATACGCCCAGCCGTCTATTGCCGATTGGGTAAGATCCATTTTTTCGAATGAGACAACGGACAGCGGCATGATGGACGCCCGCCAGGTCGGGCTCCTGCAGAACCCCCACGTAAAGGTTGAGGATAAGGGGTACATCCTTGAAATCAATGAAGTGATTGCGGATGCCACCAGACTCGTGATGGGAGTCAAAGTAACAGATCCTGAAGGGAAACCTCTAGTTTATCAAGTGAACTGGAATAACTTGCATATCAGAGATGCGAACGGAAAAGAAGTGGCAGAGCTCAGGGGCATTGAAGGCACGGATACCATCGAAAAGCTGACATTTACTTTTACGCAGGAAATCAATACGGATGAGTTGGATGTGGAAGGACATGTGGATCGCATTGCGATCCCGTTCTCGGAGCAGTATGTGGAAGGGAAGTGGGATTTCAGCTTCAAGCTCGACATGAGGAAGGCAAACGAGCTGACGGTTGTCACTCCGCTGCATCAGCAATATACAACCCCTGAAGGTATGCACATTGAAATGGAAAAGCTGGTCCGGACACCAAGCGGGGTACGTCTGGAATTAAACACCAGCCTAAGGGGCAAGGCTGCGGAACTTTCTCCGGAAGAACTCGAAGGACAGCAGCAGCTCATGTTTCATTTTGAAAACGAGCAAGGAGAAGTCATCTCTAACGTGGACAGTTATAAAGTTGGCCATGCCCGAACGATCATTTCGCAAATCAGCGAGATGAATGCGGGCAAACTCCATTGGACCTATACATTTAACTATCTCCCTTATGACCATCAGAAGCTTCGTTTTGTATTCGATGGATATTCGATTCCCGTAAAAAGCGGCGGGTCGGTAGAGCTGATATCCAAAGATTTCAAAAAGAGTCCGATTATTTTTAAAGATCAAGGGGATGAATTTACCTTAAACGATTTCAGGGTTCATCAGGATCCCAACCTGAAAGAAGATGAGGAGCCGAGGGAAAGCATCATTCAGGTGACAGGAAAGATGTATAACCGGTTCAATAATGATACTTGGGTTGTGAAGGATCAGGACGGCAAGGAATATCAGGTAGGTTTTAAAGGATCCGTTCGATGGGGCGAGGTCAACCTGGTATCCGGAGAACCTGGTTTTATCGTGTACGGAATGGGGAAACTTCCGGAAAAAGCAACCTTGATCCGCACAGTTACTGATAAGTTTTACGATAATGTGAAATGGTCCTTTGAAATTCCTAAAGCCAAGTCCATACCCGGCCTGGAAAATGCGGATCCGCAGAACTAATGAGTTTTTGATATGTCAAAATAAGCGTACCTCCTAAATGGCCTGATGCCAGGAAGGAGGTACGCTATTTTTTAGCAGTATAGAATTTATAAGTTTTTTTGGGGGTCCCCGCAAAGTATTTGGAATAAGCATCGAAGCATAGGCTCCACTTTGTGGGGTTATTTTAGAGTCTTTATTGTAGTCGATGTATCCGCATGGGATGGGTAAGCATTGCTGCCGCAAAGCCGTTAATCATGCTTTATATAGATTTTCCGGTATACAGCCGGCGTCAGACTTTCGAATTTTTTGAAGGTTTTGATAAAATATCCCGGATCGGCAAAACCCATCTCGTCGCTGATCTGATTGACGGACAAATCGGTTGTTTCCAGGAGCTGCTTGGCCCATTCGATTTTGAGCCGGGGGACGAATACGGAGAAATTCTCGCCCGTCTCCCGGGTAAAGATGCGGCTGAAATAGCTTGGGCTGACATGGCAAAGATTTGCCATATCCCGTAAATGGACGTTTTCGCGCTTATGCCGGTAAATATAATCGAAAGCGGGCTGCAGCGTCAGGTTGCTCGAACGGTACGCATTGGCCATGCTTTTTTGGATCTTCGTGTCGATGAGGGTGCTTGAAAGTTCGTTTTGCATCGCCTGAAGATGTTCATAGGCCGGCGCTGCAGGGGGGATGGAAGTTGTAGTGTTAGTCGGCTCCAGAGATAACGTTTTTCTGTACATATCGATCGTTGCGTTTTTATGGATAGCCTCTTCAACGATATAATTGCATAAATGAAACAACATTTCGGCAATCGTCGACACTTCTTCGGAGGACAAGATCGGCAGGGACCGATATTCGTTTTTGAGCGCCTTAAACTTCCGGTCTGTTTCAGCGTTCGCCGGCCGGGTTACAATTTGTTCAAGCGGAAGATCCGAGTCCCGAAGTTTGATTTGCCCCGCCATGATCGCGCCGATGTATTGGTTATCTATAATGATCGGAATCGCGATGTCGATAATGCCGAAATGGCATTTGTAGACATAAGGTTTGTTCGTGCGGACGGCTTCCAGCCCTCCCCGCGCATCGCATTTCTGACAGTAGGAAGACAGGGCATCATCTTGGCGCACCGCTTGGCAGAAGGCCTGGCAGTGGCTGTGCTTGGTGACGGGCACTCCTTTGTAATCGACTGTGATAATCGCCATCCGGGTAACCAGGGAAAGCGAGTCCTGCAGTTTATGCCATTTATCGATATCAATGATCCGGTGCAGATCAAATCTTGAGTTCATCTTGTTCGCTCCAATTCGCATGGGAATCATATTTTTATGCCATTTTGATTATACTAAAATGTTGGTTTTCAGGACAAGATAGTACAATTTTGGCGGTAATGGACAAGAAAATTCCATCGGAAAGCGCTTTAAATGGACTTTGAAGTGCAATGATCCTGCGATGCATCCAAAGTATAATGGACGTGAGAATATGAAGGAGGGAATCATGATGAGAAAGGCTTTTATTAGTCCAAGCAAGTATGTACAAGGAGAAAATGAATTATTGAATTTGGGTTATTTTATCCGGACATACGGAGATTCCGCTCTGCTGATCGCCCATCCGGAAGATGTGGAACGGGTTAAGGACAAGCTGGATGTTACAATAAATAAATTTAATGTTACACTGGTTGAAAGCGGATTCCATGGTGAGTGCACCCGGGATGAAATAAAGCGGCTCAAGGAGCTGGCCCGCGAGAAGAAATGCTCTTGCACCATCGGACTTGGCGGAGGCAAAGCGATCGATACCGCCAAATGCGTAGCGGAAGGCGATGCGTTGATCATTGTGCCGACGATTGCGGCTACGGATGCGCCAACAAGCCATTCGGCCGTCATTTATACCGAAGAAGGGGCTTTTGAGGACTACGCCTATTTCAAACAAAGTCCAAGCGTGGTGATGATCGATACGACGGTGATCGCCAATGCGCCTACGCGTTTTCTGGTATCCGGCATGGGGGATGCCTTATCGACATATTATGAAGCGAGAGCAACGTCGCGTTCTTTTACAAAAGTGAATGCGGGCTTGCCTTGCGGCGTTCATGAGGGGGCTGCTCCGGTGGCGCGGGGAACCAAAGCGGCGCTTGCGCTTGCCAAACTGTGTTACGAAACATTGCTGGAAGACGGGGTTAACGCCAAAATCGCCTGTGACAGCAATCAGGTTACGCCTGCGCTTGAAAATATCATCGAAACCAACATCCTGCTGTCCGGACTGGGTTTTGAAAGCGGCGGTCTGGCTGCGGCCCATGCCATTCACAATGGCTTGACGGTGCTTCCTGGAACGCATCATTATTTCCATGGGGAAAAGGTAGCTTTCAGCACCATTGCCCAACTGGTTCTCGAAAATGCGCCGCAGGCAGAGCTGAATGAAGTGCTGGAGTTTTGTTCGGCCATCGGTTTGCCGGTATGTTTGGCGGACATCGGCGTAAACAGCATCACGCAGGAGGAACTGCTTAAGGTTGCGCAAATCGCCTGCATTCCCGAAGAATCGATTCATGCGATGCCATTCCCGATTACCGAGGAAGCCGTTGCGTCCGCGATTGCGGTTGCGGACCAAATCGGCCGCGAATTCAAAAAAAGTAAGGGTGCTTTGTAATGAAAAAAATTATGAATCAGCCGGAGACGCTGGTCAGAGAGATGTTGAGCGGCCTGGTGCTGGCGCATCCGGAGCTGGAGTTCAACAGCAAATATAAAATCATCAAGAAAAAACAAATCAATCCGCAAAAGGTGACGCTGATCAGCGGAGGCGGCAGCGGGCATGAACCGGCGCATGCAGGATTCGTGGGCAAAGGAATGCTGGATGTGGCTGTCTGCGGCGACGTGTTCGCTTCCCCGTCCCAAATCCAGGTGTACCAAGCGATCCGTTCATCGGCAAGCGAAAAGGGAACCCTGTTGATCATTAAAAATTACAGCGGCGACATCATGAATTTCAAAAATGCGGCCCATTTGGCCGAAGAAGACGGTATTCGCGTCGATTATGTGAAGGTTGACGACGATATTGCCGTGGAAGACAGCTTGTATACGGTAGGTAAAAGAGGCGTTGCCGGGACCGTACTCGTGCATAAAATCGCCGGAGCGGCTGCGGAAGCCGGCATGTCCTTGGAGCAGGTGAAGGCTGCGGCGCAGCATGCCGTAGACAACGTGAAAAGCATCGGATTTGCACTGACCTCCTGCACCGTGCCTGCTAAAGGTACGCCAACCTTCTCCCTCGGCGAACAGGAGATGGAATACGGCGTAGGCATCCACGGCGAGCCGGGTATCCGGCGGGAGCAGATGATCTCAGCCGACGAGCTGGCGGGCAGAATGGTGGCGGAATTGCTGCAGAGCCTGCAGATCAGCGGCGGTGCATCCGCCGAAGTGGCCGTATTGGTGAACGGTTTTGGGGGGACTCCGCTTCAGGAACTGTATCTGCTGAACAATTCGGTGATGCGGGAGTTAAGCTTGCGGGGAATCCAGGTGTACAAAGGTTTTGTCGGCAATTACATGACAAGCATCGACATGGCCGGCGCTTCGGTCTCCATCATGAAGCTGGATGATCAGCTTAAGGAGCTGCTGAGCGATGCATGCAACACGCCTGGGCTGACCATCAGCGGTCCGTTTGAACCTGTGCAATACAGCGAAGTGGTTGTCAAAGAGGATGAAGGCGGCAAGTCTGTGTCTTACGGTATGACAACAAGCGATGAGTATGCGGTTATCCGTGACGGCAAATTGTCGCTGAACAATATGATTTACCTGGTCGATAAAATGAGCGAGATCATTATCGAAAATGAGGTTCCTTTCTGCGAATTGGATTCCCATGCTGGCGATGGCGATTTTGGGATGAGCGTGGCCAAGGGCTTCAAGCAGTTAAAAACCGAATGGGATGAAGTCATCGCCCAAGGAACGGATATCGGAAGATTCCTGGACGCCTGCTCGCTGATCATCATGGAGCATTGCGGCGGCGCTTCCGGCCCGATCTGGGGCTCGGGCTTCCGTGCTGCTAGCAAATATGCGGCGGATCGAGTGGAATTGTCTGTTTCGGAAATTGCGGATATGCTGAGCGCGGTTGTTAAAGGGATTCAGGACACGGGCGAAAGATCCTTTGGCCGGGGGGCGGTAGTCGGAGACAAGACGCTGGTCGATGCACTTGTGCCTTACGCGGATGCTTGGGCCGTTAGCGCCCGTAATGGCGACGATTTGAAGTCGGCCGGCATCAAAGCCGCCGAAGCGGCTGTGGAAGGCGCCAAGAAAACCGAAACGATCGTTGCGCGCATGGGAAGAGCGGGAACGGTCGGCGAGCGCAGCATCGGATACCCGGATGCCGGGGCGTATGCACTGGGAGTTATCTTTACAGGGCTTGCGCAGGCGCTTAAATAATAGGTTGCGGTTGCGACAAAAACAGTAGTTTATCTCTATGAACGCATAAATAATGCTCCAACATGTAAGAATGCTCAAACGCAAGAATGCTCCAATTGATATAAATGATGGCGGCTTGAGTTTGTTTTTCAGCCAGGATGGACAGTTTCTAATGGGGAACATTGGGAATGCTCTTGAATGGCACGGACGACGCATAATCCCCGGCTGCCGCTGTGCTAGGGCACAAATAGCCAACCAGGCTTCTGGTTGGCATTTTTTATGGGCAGAGTCTCCGGGGAGGTGATGAGGATGATGTGAGCAGAGCCGGATGACTAGGGGAGAAGTAAAGCAGGGGGATGGATGGGATCCTTATCTCGAAAGACATCTGATTGTTAGATAGGGGCTTCACATTGTGGGAGCAAGCCATTGCGTAATTAGAGATGCATTATGGTGAACAAACAATTATGTGGTCAGGTGCTGGATAGTGCAAAAAAGTAGTCTAGCTAGAAGGCGAGAATTAAGAGATGAAGTATTTGGTAGCAAAGATGCTGCATCGAGAACCCCATCATGGAAAAAATGCAAAAGTGCAGTTATTTACCTTTGTTTTGCTGGATTATTAGGGAATTGTTGCTAAAGTGCATCCTTTTTTTCGATTTGGAATCTTTTATCACTATATGACTTGAAAAGGTTGCACTTTTGAAAGCTTTTCCAGTAAAAATTCCTTTTTGTCTTAAAAAACTGCACTTTTGCAACTTTCACCGGTACAATGCTTCATTTTAGGCTCCGGGTTAGGATTGCACCCCCCTTCGAATACGTTTTCGGGTAGGGGTAGCGATGATACGGACGACTGATCGTCGTGTTTTTTTCCAAACATCTGGTTGGCGATCTGGGATACGACCGTTTCCTAACCACATAAATAAGTGGACCTCCGTCATGCAAACGCCATACCGTGCGCTGGGAGCGCGGTGAGAGCAGCACAAATGGCACAAACGGCACAAACAGCACCGTCCGCAGCCGACATGAGATAAAGGGTGAGGGAATCGACGATCATAGCGAGGAGTGCACAAGCAGTTTTCTCTTCAGCTAGAAAAAAGGAGCGTAGCACCAGAAATAAGGAGCATATCACCACAGATAAGGAGCATATCACCAAAAAAAGGAGTATATCACCAAAAAAAAGGAGCATATCACCAAAAAAAGGAGCATTTCACCAAAAAAAAGGAGCGTAGCACCAGAAATAAGGAGCATTTCACCACAAATAAGGAGCGTACCAATAAATGAACATTTTGGCACGCCCCATTAAATTACTGCATACATTTATTCGCTGTTATTTTTCAGCCCATAAAATATAAAAATCAAATGTGAGCTTCAAGGATTGACGTGCCAGCAGCAGTTGCTTGTCTTCCTCCGGGGCATGCCAGGATAACGGCGTCATTTCCAGCATGGCTTGCAGATGCCGTTGAGGCAGCTCTTTTTCATAACGAACGCGTTCCGGGTTCATCTTCGGAAAATGCTTCGCAAATAATGCTGCAGTTTCTTCAAAGGCAGCCTGCCGCCGAGGGGCGCCGTTTCCGTGCAGGAGCTGCCTGAATTCCTGTAAATACTGCGGTCCGGGGACGACTTTGACGAGGAGCCCGTTGGGCATCAGCAACCGCTGAAATTCCCCGTAATTGGATGGGGACAAAATGTTGAAAATGATATCGAAAGTCCGGTCCTGAAAGGGACTACGGGCCAGATCTGCCACACACCAGATAATCTGCGAGCTTCCTTTGGCAGCCGTCATGATGCCTGCTTTGGCCAGATCGGCTCCTACCGCTAGAACCTCCTGACCCCAAGGGCCGGATAGTTTGTCCCGGAGGAATGCTAGCTGCGATCCTTCCCCACAGCCCGCATCCAGCATGGACAAAGGAGATGTGCCGGACAGGGGCCAAGGCCTGCTCTTGGCGATTCCGGAAACAAGAGCTTCCAGCAAAGGCGAAAAATAACCGCTGGCATGGATCAGCCTGCGCGCTTCAAACAGCCTTTTATCGTATTTGGTCGGCTTGGCGTTGGGAAGCAGGTGAAGATATCCGTCCTTGGACAAATCGAAGCCGTGATTCGCCGAACAAACCAAACCTTGTTTGCCTTTCATTTTCATAACGCCGGAGCAAACCGGACAGCGAAAAATATGCCCATAAAGCGCCATCAAGTCTGCACGCATGGATGCAATTTCTTTTCTGAACAATGTTAAAACACCTCAATCATTCGTTTTTGGTTGAATGAAAAAAGGCACAGAAAAATAAACCCGGGGCCTCAAGTTTCAAAAAAATCAGCCGGGCTAATTCATCCTGCACCCTCATTAACGCAAACGAATGAAATGAATCATGATCAGCGTTTCAACTCCTTTTTCAGAAAAAACCGGAAGAATAACCTCCGTGAATCTATTGTAACAGAAACCCGATTCGGGATAAAATCACTGTTGGAGGTTTATCTTAACCAAGGATAGTCACACTAGAAAATAAAGCGTTTAACAAAAGGCCGATTGCGGCCTTTTAGCAAAATATAAAAGAGGTTCGAAAGGTTGACATCGTCAACTGTTAACCATATAATTACAGTATAAGGAGGAGCAAAGATGAATAGTGAGTTTAACATTGCCGTCCATTGTTTAACCCTTCTTAGCTTAAAAGAGGATCATATGGCTAACAGTGAGGAGATTTCCAAAAGCGTTTGCACGCATCCTGCCCGTATCCGCAAAGTGCTTGGCCTTCTGCGCAGGCATGGATATGTAGCGACCAAAGAAGGGGTCGGCGGAGGATATCTGCTGAATCCCGACACCGAAAATGCGACGCTTGGAGACTTGTACCGTTTGCTTGCCCGAGGTTCCCTGAAGCCTGGCTGGTGCTCCGGCGGCGAAGAGCTGCCCTGCGAGGTTGCGTCCAATATCCAGGGGATTATGGATCAAATATACGGCGGTGGGGAAACGGCGCTTGAGCGTTATCTTGACGGAATTACGATGAAGGATATCAAACGCCAGATCGAAGCGGCTGGGACCGCTGACCCGGTCTAAGATCCGATCATAAATGATGTAAAGCAGCTTCCGTGCAAAGGAGCTGCTTTTTTTCATGCGAAAAAAATAAAAACCGTTTATGCGTCTGTGCCGTCCTATATTTCGAAATCTTTTACAAAATATTTTCCAGTAGGTAGAACCGCAGAGAAACAGGAAAGGGGCCAGACCTATGCAACATGACCCGGAACTTTCCGCAGCTGCGTGCCAAGGAGATGAAGAAGCGTTTTACACCCTGGTTTCCGGAATGAAAAGAAAGCTGTTCGGCATCGCGTACAGTTATTTGGGCAGCGAGACCGATGCGCTGGAGGCGGTGCAGGAAGCAATCTGCCGAGCCTGGATGAAATGCGGCAAGCTTAAAGATCCGGCGGCGTTTCATGCATGGCTGATTCGCATTTTGATCCATTGCTGCATCGATGAGCAGAAACGCAGGAAACGTACGCTGCCTCTAAATAGCGATACCCGGGATGAACGGGTGGCGGTGATGGTAAGCGACAGCAGATTGGATTTGCAGCAGGCCATGCAGAGGCTGAAACCCAAATACAGGCATGTGCTTATGCTCAAATACTACCAGGATATGACGCTCACCGAAATCGCAAGGGTGCTGGGGAAACCGGAGGGGACGGTTAAAACGTGGCTGCATCAAGGCTTAAAGCAGCTTCGCGGCAAAATGGACGAAGGAGGCGAATTGTATCATGGCTGACGAACAAGGGATGTTGGAACAGTTCTACCAGTCGGCGGCTATCGCGGAAAGGCGCATATCGGAAGAAAGGCTGGATGCAGCGCTGAGAAATGGAATCGCACGCGGCAAACAAGCCAAGAGCCGGCAGAGAATGAAGAGAATAACAGTCTCCTGTGCAGCGGCAGTCCTGCTGATGATTGGCGGCGCGTTCGCTATGAATGGATTGCATTTTGGAAACGGGATTGAATCGGCGTCAGTGCATACTGCGGTTAACAACCAGATTCCTGCATATGTATATCAGCTTGCTGGCGATAAGGGCATGCTGCGTGAAGCATTGGATCAGGGGAAATATCAGGTTGTTGAAAAGAGCGCGGCTTATGATGGATACCAGGTGACCGTGGATGGAATGGTAATGGATCGAAAGCATCTGGTGTTGTTTTACACTTCCAAAGGCGGAAGCAGCGGCCCGATCATACCTGAGACACCGGGGCTGTTTACGTCAGCCTACGACAAACTGGAATTCGCACCTTTTATCCGTTATGAAAACCGAATTACGGGTTATTATGATGGGGAAAATTATCACGACATGCTGGTTTTTGATACAACCGGAAACGAAAGTCTGCCCGATGAATTTTATTTCGCAGGCAAATGGGGCAGCGGCGGGCCGGGGAGTGTTCAAAAGTTTTTGGAGATTAAAATTCCGGCAGACACTTCCAAGCTGGCTATGCTGGAGCAGACGATGAAAGTAGACAAGACCCTTGATTTCGAAGGACAAAAGATAAAGGTTCAAAGCGTTGTACAAGTACCGCTGCGATTAAATCTGAACTTGGATATCGATACCGCAAACAGCAAAAAAATAGAACAGCTGCTTGATTGGAAACTGTATACGGATAGCAGTGGTAAAAAACCGTTAGAGACAATGGAGGTAGTCCCTGATCAATGGATGATGAGTTTCTTGGCACCGGATTATGTGAAGGGAGAAAAGCTGGGGCTGCGTGGCTCCTGGATTGTAACGGAATATACTGGCAGCAAAAAGTTAGTCATCAATACGAAAGAAAGGAAAATCCTCAATGCCCCCGATGGGCGGATGAAGCTGCACAATATCGAAAAAAAGAACGGTTTTTTGCGAATCGAATTTTCATTTCCAAAGATTGAACCGCAGATGAGCGGGTTTGTAAAGAATGACGGCCTGTTAGTGGATGGAAAAGGAATAAAACATTTTGTATATGATGAGAGGGGGCGTAAGGAGGATCGTGAGGATCTGAACAAATTGGACTTGTATGTGATAAATATCGAAAACTTATCCTATCCGCAGCCGCTCACGTTTGATTTCTACGAATATCCCGGAGATTTTATCCAACATCCGTTTGATTTGACCATTCAATGACAGGCTGAAGCAAATTGAAACAGACCGAATAGGGAATAACCCGGGCGGTCTGTTTTTCAATGTAAACTTTCATGCCACATTTTGGCGAATGAGCAAGATAAAATTCGTGTGACTTATCGCAATGAGTACGAGAACGCCCCCTGAATGCCGCTAACGAAACTGAGACACGCTATATCGGCAAAATCGAAGCCAAACAAAATCTAACGAAACTAAAAGATCGTTATTCGGGCGAAATTCAGCTATTTTCCCAATTATTGTGGTCAATAGCGATACCCAGTTTCGTTAAAATTTCCGGAGGTCTAAAATTGCCCAAATAACGATTGTGAGTTTCGTTAGCCTGTTCCGAGTTCCGCAATGCAGCTGAGGTGTATGGATTCCTTACTGCAAGTCCAACATACGGGATTCAGAATGCAAAGGCACAGCATACGGATTCAGAATGCAAAACCGCAGCATACGGATTCAGAATGCAAAGCCGCAGCATACGGATTCAGAATGCAAAGCCGCAGCATACGGGATTCAGAATGCAAGGCTGCAGCATACGGGATTCAGAATGCAAGGCTGCAGCATATAATGCCAGAACGAATGGGCAGCATGCGAGTTGCCATCCGTGAAGATACGTCGGTAGACGTTTTTTCTTACGTCATTTAGGGTTGCCCGGTATCTTTTCTTTTCGATTTTTCAAATTTCATCTATCTTCATGTTTCTTCTGGTTTTAGGTTTGATCCGGCTTCTTCAGGTAAGTCTTAACGGCTGGCGGCTCATAGGCGGCAAATTGATCGAGCAAACGGCCGGGATCGGTATCGACTAGGGCCATGGTGAGATATTTTTCATGCAGGAACTGCTCGCGGGCCATATGCTGGAAAAATGCCAGCAGAGGATCATAATAGCCGTTGATATTCAGAAAACCGAGCGGCTTGCGGTGCAGGCCAAGCTGGGCCCAGGTATAGATTTCAAAAAATTCCTCCATCGTGCCCGGTCCGCCGGGCAGGACCATGAAACCTTCGGCCAGTTCGGCCATTTTGGCCTTCCGTTCATGCATGGAGTCGACAATAAACAGTTCGGTCAAATGCTTATGGGATATTTCCTTTTTGTCCAAAAAGCCGGGCATCACCCCGATAACCTTCCCGCCTTCCGCCAGAACGGCATCCGCCACGGCACCCATAATGCCGACGCTGGAGCCTCCGTACACCAACGTGATTCCGCGATGCGCCAGCTCCTTGCCGAGCAGTTTCGCCTTATCCGCATAAACTTCCGAGGCCCCCATGCTCGACCCGCAAAATACAGCTACCGATTTCAATCGAATCTCCTCCTCCAGATGCATGTTTCATTTTGTCTGTACATTTTTTTGTTGGATCTTTACATAAGCCAGTTGTTGTCCTCATTCGCTTCAAGGAGCTCCTTTAGTCCATAAGAGGCATAATCCCCGTCTTGATTGAAGGGATCGCTTTCCATGATCGCTGTCGCTTCGCCGAAATGATCGCAGATCAAAATTCGGATCGCCTGACTGCTGTCCCGGAAGGTCCGCACAACTGCAGCTTGCCTTTCAGCCTGAAATTTTCGCAGTTGATCGACGTGGCGCCGCAATAAATGTTCGGAAAGTTCCCCTGTTCTTTTCTCTTTCAGGATTGCCACAAATTTCTTCATGAATTCCTCCCTGGTTCGGGTAAATGAGGAACTAACGTTCTTGTTTTCATTATAATGTTTGCAGCAGCGAATAGAAAGAACTTGAAAATTTGAGTTATCATTGCTGAAAAACAAATAAACCCTTATTGTAAGAATATGGACAGAATTTTTTCGTCAGACCTTGAAGCAGAGAACAAAGGAGCGGATTCGATATGAATGATAACACCAGCCTGTTTTATGCCGGAACCTATACCCGTGAGGACGAGCCGGGGATTTTTCTGTGCGCCTTGGATTTGGGCAGCGGCCGTATGGAAATCGTCAATCGTACCGATGGCATTGCCAATTCATCGTTTCTGGCCGTCAACAAGGCTCAAGATCGTTTGTATGCAGTCAGCGAGACGGATGAAGGCGAAGTGTTCGCCTATGCGGTGGACGCGGAAACGAGCGGGCTCCATTTGCTGAACCGCCAGCCGACCCGGGGGGCGGCTCCTTGCTACATATCGCTCAGCCGGGATGAAAGGCATGTGCTTGTTGCCAATTACACAAGCGGACATGTGAATGCTTACCGGATTGAAAACAACGGGGAGCTTGCGCCAAGCGGCTTGGTACAGCACAAAGGCAGCAGCGTCAATCGGGAACGCCAGGAAGGGGCGCATCCGCATTCCATATTCCAGGATCCGGACGGAAAGTATACTCTGGTATGTGATCTCGGATTGGACGAAATTGTTTTTTACCGTTTGGAGGAAGGCAAGCTGGTATCGCATCATGCGGTGAAGACGGCTCCCGGAGCGGGACCGCGCCATTTTGATTTCCATCCTTCTGGCCGCTGGGCGTATGGAATCAACGAGCTGGACGACACGGTGAATGTTTATGAGTTTGACGCGCAGACAGGGGATCTGAACATTTTGCAGACGTTATCGGCTCTTCCGGAAGGCGCGGCGCGGGGAAGCGCAAGCGCGGACATCCATGTCACGCCTTGCGGACGTTTTCTTTATGCCTCCAACCGCAGCGAGGACAGCATCGGGCTTTATCATATCCATCCATCCACGGGCATGCTTACTGCAGTGGAATGGGTATCCACCAACGGCAAGACGCCGCGCAACTTCGCTATTTTCAAAGGCGGATATTTGCTTGCGGCCAACCAGAACAGCAACACGATCGTTTCCTTCAGGATAGACAAAGAGAGCGGACGGCTGACGCCGACAGGGTACGAGCTTGAAGTGCCGAAGCCTGTATGTATTCTCCCGATCCGTAAATAATCGTGTCCCATTTGAGCTTTAAGGGTGGAACGAAATGAAGTAGGCCTCTGCATATTGCAGGGGCTAATTTTTCTTTTGGACTGAATCTCCCAGGTATAGATAGCAAACACCAAGGATTTCCTGAAAAAAAGATTGACGAAGCCGTGGACTATGATTACAATACGAATATAACATACTAAACAGGTAGGAATAATAAATTTAAACAAACGCATATGATTTCGTTCTCGCCGTACAAACGGAGGAACTGCTGATCCAAGATGGCCTGCAGCCTGCAGCATGCAGTCGCGCCATGTGGGGAAACAGGAGTTCTCCGTTTTTTTTTGCTTTCTGGGCTGCAGGCGGGGCAAAGCCAATTCGTAAAATAGGAGTGGGGAATATGGGACAATACCGGAACGAAAAAAACAGAACGGTTAAAAGAGCGGCGGCAATCGTTCTTGCCATGCTGGTGGCGGCTTCGCTGGCGGCTTGCGGTTCCAAGGAGAGCGCCGGGTCGTCTGCGGAGGGGAAAAGTTCGGCCGCCGGGACGAAAAGCAGCGCGAAAGAGATCAATTTGCTGAACGTCTCTTATGACCCGACCCGGGAGCTTTATGAAAATTACAACAAAGCTTTTGCAGCCTATTGGGAAAAGGAAAAGGGACAGAAGGTTACGATCAAGCAGTCCCACGGAGGCTCCGGGGCCCAAAGCCGTTCCGTTATTGACGGATTGGAGGCGGATGTGGTGACGCTCGCTTTGGGATATGACATTGACGCTATCCAGAAAAAAGGCTTGATCAAGGAAGGTTGGCAAAGCAAATTCGATCTGAACAGCACTCCATACAATTCAACCATCGTCTTTCTTGTGCGTAAAGGCAATCCCAAGCAGATCAAGGATTGGAACGACCTGATCAAAAACGACGTGCAGGTCATCACGCCTAATCCGAAAACATCAGGGGGAGCGCGTTGGAACTATCTGGCGGCCTGGGGTTATGCGCTGAAACAGAATAATAACGATGAGGAAAAAACGAAAGAATTTGTCCGCGATCTTTACAAGCATGTGCCGGTACTGGATACCGGAGCCCGTGGCGCGACAACAACCTTCGTGGAACGCGGGATCGGCGATGTGCTGCTGGCATGGGAGAATGAAGCTCTGCTTTCCGTCAAGGAATTGGGGCCGGACAAATTTGATATCGTTTATCCATCCGTGAGCATTCTGGCTGAGCCGCCGGTGGCTGTCGTGGATAAAGTCGTGGACAAAAAAGGCACGCGCGAAGTTGCGGAAGGTTACCTGAAATATCTTTATTCGGAAGAAGGGCAAAAAATAGCCGCCGAAAACTTCTACCGTCCGACGCTTGCCAGCGTTCTAGACCAATATAAAGATACGTTTAAAGATATTCAGCTGTTTACGCTGAAAGATGTTTTCGGAACCTGGGATGAAACGCAGGCCAATCACTTTAGCGATGGTGGGGTATTCGATCAGATTTATACGCCGGGAAAATAAAAATGTGCCGCAAGAGGAGGGGGATAAGTGATGAGCCAAGTGAAGACGGGCCGGAGCCGGGTGCTGCCCGGCTTTGGGCTTACGCTGGGATACAGTGTTGCTTATTTAAGTCTGGTCGTTTTACTGCCGTTATCGGCGCTTTTAATCAATTCGACCGGGCTGGATTGGGCGAAATTCTGGCAGGTGGCGACCGATCCGCGCGTACTCGCCTCCTACCGCATCAGCTTCACAACGTCGGCCGCCGCCGCTTTGGTCGATACTGTGCTTGGTCTTTTGCTTGCCTGGGTGCTGGTCCGCTACGAATTTCCGGGAAGGAAGCTGTGCGACGCGCTGATCGATCTGCCTTTTGCGCTGCCGACGGCGGTCGCGGGAGTATCCTTGACCGCTTTGTATGCGCCGAACGGCTGGGTCGGCTCCTTGCTTGAGCCGCTAGGCATCAAAATTGCCTTCTCGCAGCAGGGGATTACGCTGGCGCTGATGTTCATCGGGCTGCCGTTCGTCGTAAGGACGCTGCAGCCTGTGCTGCAGGATGCGGAGCGGGATGCCGAGGAGGCATCCGCGACGCTTGGCGCAGGCCGGTTTCGCACGTTCCGCTCCGTCATCCTGCCGGGACTTGTTCCTCCGCTGCTCACCGGATTTGCGCTGGCTTTTGCGAGAGGGATCGGGGAGTACGGCTCGGTCGTGTTCATTTCGGGGAACATGCCGATGAAAACGGAGATTGCGCCGCTGCTCATCATGTCGAAGCTGGAGCAATATGATTATGCGGGCGCGGCTGCAGTTGCTTTGCTGCTGCTTCTGATCTCCTTCCTGATGCTGCTTGTGATCAACTCGCTCCAGCGGTGGTCTGGCCGGAGAAAGGAGGCGGTGTAGCATGGCTGGAAATATTCCCGGCGCCGCCGCCGCGGTTCGACCGGTTCAAAGCTCGCGGGCCGCTACGGAAGCATCATGGGTGAAATGGCTGCTTATTGCGGCAGCTGTGCTGGTGCTTCTCTGGCTGATCCTGCTTCCGCTTGGGGTTGTACTGACCCAGGCGCTGAAGAAGGGATGGGAGGTTTACATCAGCGCTTTAACCGACCCCGATGCATTATCCGCCCTGAGGCTGACTTTGCTGGCGGCGCTGATCACCGTTCCGCTCAACACCGTCTTCGGCGTGGCGGCAGCTTGGGCAATCACCAAATTCAAATTTAAAGGCAAGGGTGTCCTGATTACGCTGATCGATCTGCCTTTTGCCGTGTCGCCGGTTATCGGCGGCCTGATCTTCGTGCTTGTGTTCGGAGCAAACGGCTGGTTTGGTCCCTTGCTTGCAGATCATGACATCAAAATCATATATGCCGTACCCGGCATTGTGCTGGCGACGCTGTTCGTAACCTTCCCCTTCGTCGCAAGGGAGTTGATCCCGCTTATGGAAGATCAGGGCAGTCAGGAAGAGGAGGCTGCCATTACGCTGGGAGCAAAGGGATGGGTTGTTTTTACGCGCGTGACGCTGCCGAATATCCGCTGGGGGCTTATTTACGGCATGATTTTGTGCAATGCGAGGGCCATGGGCGAATTCGGAGCGGTGTCGGTCGTTTCCGGACATATCCGGGGAGAAACGAACACGCTGCCGCTGCATGTGGAGATACTTTATAACGAATACCAGTTTTCCGCCTCCTTCGCCGTAGCTTCCCTACTTCTTCTGCTGGCGCTCGCCACGCTTTTGGTCAAAAGCTTTTATGCCCGTAAAAATGTACATTGACAGTCTTTTTGCCGGCATGATAATGTTAAAACAAAGTAAATTAGTTGGAAAAGAATGAATAATTTGGGTTGGCATCATAATACGTCCGGAAGCAAAGGAGGCGCATCATGGCAAAAGGGCTCCAGGTAGATCAGATTTGGCTCGATCGGATCGCAAGCCAGTTGAATGACATGGAATTCGGCTCGCTTCACATCGTTGTGCATGAAGGCCAGATTGTGCAGATGGAACGGACCGAGCGGAAGCGTTTCGAGAATGCGTCTGCCAAATCGGGCAAGACGGCACTTGCGGCGCGGACAAGGCAGGAATTGAAAAAAGCGGCCCCTGAACAAAGGCAGGTTTAAGGCGCTGCTAGTAACGGGACCGAGTGTATACGGTACTGGCTTTTGGACAAACAATCATCTGTCGTTTGTCTCAAAAGCCCATGACAAAGAGGCCTCTGGTTGCTCATTGCGGAATGAAGAATTCTGCTGATGAGCCGCCGGAGGTTATTTTTTGCTGCCATTTTACGAAATACTCGTAAAATCCGGGGAAAAGGACCGGAACAAACGGGGCGTACAGGGAATTGCAGTATCGCCAACATATTTGGCAGTTTTGACTTCTATTAACGGAAAGAAAGCTATGATCGTTTATGGAGGCGCTACCATTTACTGCGATTCCATCACTTTAAGGTCAAGAGGGATATCCGTGAAATCTGTCGATACGGCCAGCGGGAAGTCGTCATAACGGACGAATTAACTGCGTTGGGGATCGTATGGATGGATCGCACACAAACGTAGGATCGACATATGCGTTGGGATCGCAACAAACTCTAACGGACACAGGGGCCGCTATGAAGGGCAAATCCGACGATTTTGAATTTTAACGGACACAGGTGCAGCTATTTGGGGAAGAAGCCTGTTTTTACCTGTGTTTCGGAGAGTTTAAGCGCTGTGGTGACCGTTAGAATTCCCAAACGGCTGTTTTTGGCGGCTTAGCGTTTGTAGTGTCCGTTAAAATAGTTGAGTTGGCATAGGATCGCACAAAGGAACGAAAAAATGAACGTTCTACCAAGTGATTTGCGGCTCCAGAGATTCCGTTTTCCGTTTCACCACCATCCAGTTTGCCCTCCCTTCCATACAGGGATTCGATCATCCACCAAAAAAAAACCCGCTCGAGTGAGTGAGGTTTTCTTTGATAATGATAGAATTGTTTTCAATAGAGTTTATGGCAGCCATTCCGGGCGCAAGCTCACCGAATCAGCCTATCCATGATGCGGAGGCAACGGAATCACCTGTTGTATTCTATAATCGCAAGATAACTAAACGCGATCTGTCTTCTTAGAAACTGCGTCGATAGACGTTTTTCCTGCTTCCTGCGTATGTTCCGTTTTCTTTGAATCTTCAAGCAGATCCACGGAGCCCGGATATGGGCGATCGCGGCGTGACCGTTTCTTGTTGATGCCGAATCCGCTTAGAAAAAGGATAAACTGAACGGCTACTATGTAAGGCGCAGCGGCCAAGCCGGCAAAGTGCCCTAGCGCAGCCGCGCTGATGGTGAGGGCCAAAATACGGTAAGCATACCGGGGTGAATCGTTCCGGCTCGTCATGACGGCAAGATAGAAAAATACGACTGCGGCCAGACATGAGACAAAACGCATCCACAACTCGGCGCTTGTCCAGGAAAGCAGCGGAATATGCCTTTCCTGAAATGCTTGGTAGAGCTGTAGGCAGAAGCTCAGGATGAACGCCAAGGTCGCAAAAGGAAGCGCGGGACGGACCAGCTTCCAGAGTCCGATCCCCCAGCCGGGATTGTCCAGAGAGCGGATAATGGATGCCTGCTCACGGATACGGCGGCTAATCTCGCGGCCTAGCGTCCGCTGGAGCTGGACATGGCGGGAAGTATCCCGTTCTCTTAGATACATATCTATCGTTTCAATAAGTTCGGTTGTTATAAGCGGGGCAGCCTTGCACTGCTGCAGCACTATGCTTAGTGATTCGGATTCCGGCTCCGGTTCGCCCGAAGCCTGAGTACCTGGTTCTTCATCGAGCATACCGGCTGCACGGCAGTATAGCCCCAGCGTGTGTTGAAGCCGCTCCAACCGAGCGGATGCGGCTTTTCTGTAGGAGCGGGCGGTCCGGATATACGTCCACAGGAATACTAGGACGGCAAGCCCCGCCATGAAGATTCCAGGCTGCGTATAGGTTATATCGTATACAGGTATCCAAGCCGCAAGGGACATCCGGCTCCCCTCCCTTCATCGCATTTGTTTTCACTATTGCACAACAGGCTCCGGATTTCAATATTTCAGTTCGTTCAATTATTCCAATTTTGCGGATATTATATGGGGCAAGTTATCGAAATCCCCCAGCAGCTCCTGCAAAGTGCCGTTATGTTTGGCCTTGCCTTCGATTTTGAGGTGATACATCCCCGGATGTTCGGAATCCTGAACCATTTCATAAGAGGAGATGGAGATTTTTCGTAACGCCAGCGATTCCAGAATCGGCTGTACGGATTCTTTGGACTCCAGCTCGAAGGATATATTCAGCGCCCTTCCTGTTTTGAAAATCATGCTGAGCAGCTCAAGACCGATCATCACGAGGATGGTTGCGCTGATGCCGGCGGCATACATGCCCGAGCCGATGGTCAGGCCGATGCCTGAGGTGGCCCATACCCCAGCGGCTGTCGTGAGGCCACGTACCATTTTGCGTTCGATAATGATCATGCCAGCCCCAAGAAAACCGATGCCGCTGACCGCCTGTGCCGCCACACGGCTTGGGTCAAGCGCGACGTGATCCATTCCGAGCACCTCGGAAAAGCCGTATTGCGATACCAGCATAATAAGCGCACTGCCGACGCTGACGAGAAAATGGGTTCGAAGACCGGCTTCCTTGGCCCGGAGCTCTCGCTCCAAACCAATGATTGCTCCAAGCAATCCGGCTACTGCCAAACGGATGATGTATTCTGCTATCATGCATTCATCAGCTCCTTTTCTGAAGATATAAGAAAGGATAGGCTTCAAGAAGCCCACATCCTTATACCGCAAGGAAAACTACCGCTAAACGAAGAGTTCCTGATTTATTACCCATTGCGCAAAAAAACGGGTACGCCATTAATCCCTTGTCGCCGGTGGAGAAATGAATGTCCTGAGAAATGGTATGAAGGCCGGATATGGATTCGTCAGATAGTTTTTCGTCGAAGATGATCCATCGGCTGATTGAAATTTCCAGGATGATGACGCAGGTTCAGGGCGAAATGGACATTTCCCGGTTTATTTTCTTGGAGGTCGTGTCTTCGGTTATGATGATCAAAAGTGCAGGTAAATACGCTATATCAGGAAAATGTTGATTGGAAAAATTACCGCTAAATGCGGTCTGTCTTCTATGAGAGTACGTCGATAGACGATTTTCTTACGATTATAGAATTTATAAGTTTTTTGGGGTCCCCGCAAAGGTTTAGGAATAAGGATCAAAGCATAGGCCCCACTCAGTACTTTTGCTCCGCAAAAGCGCCCCTCTTTGAAGGGCGTCCTTACTTCTTTCCGATACTCTTTGTGGGGTTATTTTACTGGCTATAGGGTTTATTTTATCTTATGTACTGTACATGCCAAAATTCACTGTAATGAAATGTAAAAAGAGACATCCTTGATTCTCTCTGTGTAAAATAGAAGTGCGACCAACCACTCTACGCAGAGGAGAACAAGAAATGTCTCATACGTATACGTTAACACAGCATCGCAATTGGTACAATATCTTTCGGCAATGGAAACTCCCGTTGTATTTTTCCAAATCTGTAATGAGTCACATCACTCACTTTGTAGATGGCATGTTGTCATCTGGATTTACAGGTACCTTAACAGACATACATCGTGAAAGCTTGCACCATCGGGATCGCAGAAGCTTAAGCCATTTTTTATCCCATGGGAAGTGGGATGAACAGTTCCTGAAGGACATCGTACGTAATATCGCCTATCAGCAAGTCAAATTCAGCGCCAAACACAATAACAGTCCGATCTTTGTCCTCGTAGATGATACGGTGTGTGAAAAAACCAAACCTTCGTCACAGGCGGTTGACTCGATCCAGGGATCAGCCTTTCACCACTCTCATCTCAAGGGCAAGAAGGTCTATGGTCATGCTGTAGTGGAAGCCATGCTTCGGGCGGGTGATGTCGTATATCCTTTTGCAACAGAACGTTATGAATCCAAAAGCAAGAGCAAGATTGATCTGGTTTGTGACATGATTCGGCAAGTGCCCAGGTCTCATCACCCTACGTACGTATTAATGGACTCGTGGTATCCTTCAGCCTCTGTTCTTCAGGTGAGTAGCGAGCAAGGATTCCATGTCATTAGTGGTCTGAAGACCAATCGCATCATTTACCCCCAAGGGATTCGCCAATCCATTAAAGAATTTGCTTCGTTTATTTCGAAGTCTGATACCGATCTCGTGACCATCGGAGTAGACTCTTATCGCGTTTATCGATACGAAGGAAAGCTCAATTTGCTGGATAATGGAGTCGTTCTTTTCTGCTGGAAAGAAGGAGAAGAACTGAACCCAAAGCAAGTAAAAGCTTTTCTAAGTACAGATGTTTCTCTAACCAACAAGCAAATTCTGAGCTATTACAGCAAGCGATGGTCGATTGAAACGTATTTTCGAGCGGCGAAGGTCCACCTCGGCTTGGATCGATATCAGGTTCGATCTACGAAAGCGATCGATCGCTACTGGGCGCTGCTATCTTTTGTTTCGATGTGCTGCATTTACAGCGGTCAGGGCAATCTTTTGGATGGATTGCACCAATATCGACGAGAAAAAAAGCAACATTGGATTGAGTATGTCTATAAACAAGCTCTATCCGGAGTAGCTCTCGCTCAAATTCAAACACAGCTTAGAGCTGCATAGGGATACTGTCAGCTTTTTTGAATTTACAATTTCTTGAAGTGTTTATTGGCATGTACAGTTATGTATTTGAAAATGTAACCCGATATGCCTGAAAAAGCTCTGGAACTTTTCCAGCCCAACTTTCATGTTCATTCGTCAGCGGCAGGCGGGAATTTGCGGAAACAAAGTTGAACCCGCATGCAGAATGGCTGCGGACTTTCTCTTTACAGGATCGATTTCAAGACATATTTGTCGGGAAGTTTAAAGGTATTGTCACGAGTTTATTTTCTCCGTCAGTGAAATTGCCTATGCCATTTCGGCCAATTTGGTGCGGGCGGTTCTCGGATATTCTTGAAGATTTCCGGGCATTAAGGGAGTTTTGAGGGTAATATAAGAGTATTGGATTTAGCAAGGTCATTAGTAAAAGCAGCCGCCATTAGGATGGTATACCGACACAGAGGAGATTTCATTTATGACAGAAACAATTCACCCTATGAATATTACGATTTTTGGCGCTACAGGCAGGGTTGGGCAGGCGCTGCTTACGGAGGCGCTGAACCGCGAACATGAAATAACCGCCGTCGTGCGCGACGTTTCCCGTTTAAAACTGGAGCATGAACGCCTGCATGTTGTGCAGGGGGATATTCTTGATCCGGAATCGGTGGAGAAGCATGCGAAAGGCCGGGAAGCCGTGATCAGCGCTTACGGTCCAAAGTTCGGCATGGAAGAAGAGCTGCTTGAAGCTGCCCGTTCCCTGGTCGAAGGCGTTCGGCGCGCCGGGACGAAACGTCTGCTTATTGTAGGAGGGGCGGGTAGTCTGATAACGGATGAAGGCGTAAGGCTGATGGATACACCGTCATTCCCGGCGGAGTTTTATCCGCTGGCCAGAGCCCATGCTGACGCATATGAGATTTACAGCCAGTCAGGTCTCGAATGGACTTATCTAAGTCCGGCCGCAGTTCTGGAGGAAGGGCGCCGCAGCGGCAATTTCAGAATCGGCATCGACCGCTTGATTACGGATGAAATCGGCAGCAGCCGGATTACGATAGGCGATTTGGCGGCTGCGCTGATCGATGAGCTGGAGGATCCGTATTTTATGGGTTCCCGTTTTACGGCTGCGTATTAACAATATGATTAACATTTTTCAAAAGTAGTCTGCCAGTTCTACACGTGTAGGAGCAGTGGCACCTATAGGTTCCGAAAGCTGCGGCAAGGCATAAGAAAGATAGAGAAAAAGGCAGCCGCCGCGGGTATTTAGGTGCTGCCTTTTTCATGCTTTGCGTTAGGACGCTCGTGACTTCAATCAGAGTTGTTGGCGCAGTTTGTTTCCATGTGATGCAAATCTGTTTTTGTATTTTTCGTTAGGAGGTATTCCATGTATATTGTGACTTCTCAGCAAATGCGGGAGCTGGACCGACGCACGACCCAGGAGATTGGCATTCCGTCGATG
Source organism: Paenibacillus azoreducens (assembly GCF_021654775.1). Classification (NCBI taxonomy): domain Bacteria; kingdom Bacillati; phylum Bacillota; class Bacilli; order Caryophanales; family Paenibacillaceae; genus Paenibacillus; species Paenibacillus azoreducens. The sequence goes on from NZ_AP025343.1 coordinate 694,595, forward strand.
GCGCTGATGGAAAATGCGGGCAAAGCCATTGCGGAGGAAATTATCCGTTTATGCCGCGGACGGGAATCCTTGCTGCGAGAAGAGATGGCCGCGGAAGGATGCGGCGCAGGAGTAGGGCGGACCGGATGGGTGAGGGGGGACGAGGATTTGGCGCTCGAACGGCCGGAGCGGGAGCACTGGCTTATCCTCGCGGGCAAGGGCAATAACGGCGGCGACGGATTGGTGGCCGCGCGTTATTTGCGCGAGGCGGGCATGGGCGTCACGATCGTGTATGCCCTGCCGCCGGAGCAACTTCATGGGGATGCCGCCCTGCAGCGGGACGCTGCCGCGGCTTTGGGCATCCCCATGCTTGTCCACGGGCGCGACGCCGTGGACTATACCGTATGCACGGGCATCGTTGATGCCCTGCTGGGGACGGGCGCGCACGGCGCTCCGCGCGGCGCGTACGCGGACATGATTGCCGCAGCGAATGCCAGCGGCAATATCATCGTGTCGGCGGACATCCCGAGCGGGGTGAACGCCGACACGGGGGAAGTCAGCCAGCCGTGCATTGCGGCGCGGCTGACGGTCTGCCTCGCGTTCCTGAAGCGAGGCGTGACGCAGTACCCCGGCGCGGAGGCCGCCGGGGAAGTGGTGGTCCGCTCCATCGGCATACCCTCGGAGCTGTGCGGTCAGCAGGAGGGCATGGCCTTCCTGCTGACCGAAAGCACGCTGCGCGGCCCGCTGCACGTGGACACGGCGCGCCGCCGCGCGGCGGACGGCCACAAAGGCACGTATGGCCACGTGCTTGTGGCGGCCGGGAGCCCGCGCATGAGCGGCGCGGGCCTGCTCTGCAGCCGCGCGGCGCTTCGTGCGGGCAGCGGCCTCGTGACCTGGGCGCTGCCCGCATCGCTGCTGCCGCATATGGCCGGTGCAGCGCCGGAAATTATGCTAGCGCCAGCTGCGGACGGCGACTGGGATGAAGCTTCAGCCCAGTCGGTGCTCGGGCTGGCCGAAAGCCGCAGCGCACTGGCGCTTGGCCCCGGTCTGGGACGTTTCGACGGGGACGGCGCCTGGCTGCGCAGCATCTGGGAAGGAGCCGCCTGTCCGCTCGTCGTGGACGCTGACGCACTGAACATGCTGGCGGACTGCGGAGATTTTACATCCTGGCAAGAGCGAAAGGCGGAAACGGTATTGACTCCGCATCCAGGCGAAATGGCCCGCTTGACCGGCTTGTCCACGCAGGAAATACAGCGTGACCGGATTTCCACGGCTGTGGCCTATGCGGTCAAACATCAGGTGACGCTCGTGCTTAAAGGGGCGCGGACAGTTATCGCCGCGCCGGACGGATTCGCTTACGTGAATATAACGGGCAATGCCGGAATGGCGACAGGCGGTTCCGGCGACGTGCTGACTGGCATCATCGCCGGATTGTTAGCCCAAGGACTGACAGGACCGCAGGCCGCGGCATACGGGGTGTATCTGCATGGGATTGCAGGCGAGCGTGCTGCCGCGCGGCGCGGAAACCTGCCGTCTTTGATCGCCGGCGACCTGATTGAGGCATTGTAAATCAGTACATTGAAATTGGCGGTTTCCATGCTTTTACAAAAAAAACATACAAATCAGCGGTACCAGAAGCGCAAATACTGGCGTAAGCAAGGACTGTTCGGAGAACAAACGCTTGCCCGTAAAAAAAACCAGCACGGTGCACACGCCTGCAACAGCCGCCAGTTCCGGATAACCGTCAAATTCCGGCGTCCTGATAAATAGGCAATAAAAGGTGACATAACCGGCTGCCGCATACATGGTGGCCTGCTTCAGGCGATTAATCGGCGGCATAACGGCCAGGATCGCATCGGTTGCAATCGAGATGAGCATCGCATAGCTGTAGACCCAGATTTCAGGGGAAATGGCGACATCGGTTCCCTCCGACCTCCAGGGCGTCTCCGCCATCGGCAGCATCCGGGACAGCAGCATTAGCATCAGCAGGGTCAAACCTGCGGATGCCAGCTTGTTCATTGTATATTTTCCCGACTTCAGCCGGGCATGGATAAAGGAAGATTCCGGTTTTCTCATTTGATTCGCTCCTTGCCCAAGTCATCCTTGTTACAGCATAAGCGCAAGCCATGAAAAAGGTTACAACAGCAATCTTTCGCATCGTGTCGGCATATTAAGAAGGGATTGGATTGGGAGCTTGAGTGGAATTAGTCATTATTGATTGGATTTAGGATTATCGTTTGTGGCGTAAACCCCCTTGCTTTAGCTACGGAGATTTTGATTGATCAGCGGGAAGAAGTGGTGGTCTGGAAGCAGGTGGATGTCAGACATGGGTTGAATCGAAAATCGCGATTGGAAAAAAGGCAACTTCCCTGCATGCAAGGGCCGGGAGGTTGCCTTTTTATATAAGTTGAACTAAATAAAAGGATAAGGAATAGGCAAGAGGGTTCAATCTCCTAACGAAGATCACTTTAGAATATTGAACCTAGGAGAAAGATTTACGGAGAAGCGAAGCGTTCGCCTAAAAGCTTTCCGAAGGAAAGCTAGCATCGTAAGCATATGCTTTGTGAGCGGATTTCTACAATAGATAGGTTCAATCATAGAAATCTGGGAGCAACAGCGATCGAAAGAACATTTCACCCGGCTGCTTTCATCCGTACAAATCATTGGTTCAACTTATATAGATCAGCCTTGAAATTGCATGATGGCCATTTGCCGCATCTTCCCCGGCAGTCAGGATTTCTTGACATATGAGAAAGTATAAACTTCCGGGGGCCCCGCAAAGTAATCGGAATAAGCTTCAAAGGCTACACGTCACTTTGTGGGGTTGTTTTGCGCCGTGGAATGGTGAGAGTCTGCCAAGCATCGTCCCGGATCATTTTGGCGACGTAAATGATTTGGCCGACATGGCCGGAATAATGCGAAAGCTGCCGCTGGATGGCTTCCAGCACCGAATGCGGCTGCTTCCGGATATATACGGTGCGGAGCAAGTCTTCACCCTTAAGTTCGGAGAGGCTGTGGAGGAAAACGTCCCAGCCCCGGTTCCAAACATCCAGAAGCTCCTCCTTGGAGTGGATGGTACCTTCGAATTCCCCATCCCGGTCACGGTCAGGTTTTTCGCCATCCGTCGTCAGGAAATCGGTCCAGCGTGAAATCATATTGCCGCTAAGATGCTTGACGATTACAGCGATGCTGTTGGATTCCTCATTGGGGGCCCAGTTCAGTTTCGTTTCATCGGAAATTTGGGCCATGGCTTTTTCGGCAGACTGTTTGAGTTCTTTGAAATTCGCGATTACGTTTTGCAGATATAGACTGGGCACATTTTGAATGTTCACTTGATTTTCCAAGGGAATCACCTCCGCAAGATTTGGGTAACACAAGCTGCTGCATGATACAGCCAGTATATTTCAAACGAATCAGCGGCTGCAAACTTGGCTTGAGCAATAGTTGACGCAAAATAGAGCGGCTTTGGACCATGTTATGAATCATTCCTATGGAGCGCCATTGTTTTTCCTGTTTCGGGACAGTGCGTGTACTGTTAATTATCGTTCTTGTCCGAAGCCATCTTTCCCTCAAGCGCTGAAGTTATTCCAGGGGGAGTGGAGGAACCAGGCGTTCAACCCCGCCCATATAAGGGCGCAGCGCCTCAGGGATATATATGCTGCCGTCTTGCTGCTGATGATTTTCCAGCAGCGGAATCAGGATGCGGGGCGATGCGACGGCGGTATTGTTTAGCGTATGGCAGTACTGCAAATTGCCTTCTTCATCCCGGTACCGGATATTCGAGCGGCGGGCTTGAAAATCGAGCAAACTCGACGACGAATGTGTCTCTCCGTATTCCCCGCGGCTTGGCATCCAAGTTTCGATATCGTACTGTTTATGGGTCTTTTGCGACATATCGCCGGTACAGACGGCCATTACCCGGTAGGGCAGTTCCAGCAGCTGCAGAATGCCTTCGGCATGACCGGTAATTTCCTGCAGCATGGCCTCCGACACTGCCGGATCATTTTGGCAGAGAACGACCTGCTCCACCTTGGCAAACTGATGGACGCGGTATAATCCGCGGACATCCCGTCCGGCCGACCCAATCTCGCGGCGGTAGCAGGCCGACATTCCGGCCAGCCGAATCGGCTCGGCCACATCCACAATTTCATCGCTGTAATACGAAACTAGCGATACCTCCGACGTGCCGACCAGCCATTTATTTTCTCCGGTCAGTTCGAAGGTCTGGTCCTGGCCGGTCGGGAAAAAGCCCGTCCGGTTCAAGGCTTCAGGGCGGACCATCACCGGAACGTCCATCGGCGTGAATCCGCGGGCAGCCAGATAGTCCAGCGCGAGCCGCTGCACGGCCAGGTGGAGATAAAGGCCAGCACCTTTCAGGTAGTAGTTGCGTGTGCCGGCGGTTTTGACGCCGCGCGGGATATCGATCATGTCATGCATTTCCCCAAGGGTGACATGATCCCTAAACTCAAAATCAAACTCAGGTATTTCTCCAATCCGGCGGATCTCGACATTGTCGCTGTCATCTTTGCCGACCGGCGTATCCGCCGACACGATATTGGGCGCGAGCAGGAGCATTTCCGATACATAAGCCTCGGCTTCCTGAAGCTTGGTTTCCAAGCCGGCCAAATCATCATTCAACTGCTTGACTTGGGCTTTCACCGGCTCAGCCGCCGCAAGGTTCCCTTGTTTCATCAACGGAGCAATTTCCTTGCTCAATTTGTTTCGCTGTGCCCGCAGCCCTTCCGTTTGCAGCAGCAGTTCCCGCCGCTTGGTATCCCAGGCCAGCAGTTCGTTCACCTGGAAAGGAATATTTTTGTTTACCGCCGTTTGCTGTACGAGTTCCGCATGCTCGCGGATAAATTGAATGGTTAACATGGTTGATCACTAGCTCCTTTGTCCGTGAAAATACAAAAAGCGCCCTCATCCTTTGGGACGAGGAGCGCTTGCTCGCGGTGCCACCCAACTTGACCGGACTGTTTTGGTGAAAACATCGATCCGATCCTCTTGGTCCGCGGTAACGGGCGGAAGCCGGTAAACTTAGAGAGCGGGAATATAGCTGCTCCGGTCGAAAACGCCTCACAGTTGGATGCTGATCATAGGCATAATAGCTAATGTTCAATTCTTTGGGGTAAGTATAACGTAAACCGTTTTTTTACGCAATATGCATTTTCTACGAAAAAAATCGGGTGATCGGCAGAAACTCATAAAGCCATGGGCTGACATAGCTTGCCCGTAACTTTGCGCTGAAGTCTGATACTTTGCTATCTTTTCCGCAGTTGGATACAATGAGAATAAATCGAAGGTGGTAAAAGCTGCCTTAAGTACAGAGATGGGGAGGAGTAAAAATGGCGATAGCAGAAGTAACGGTTATTCCGATCGGGACGGCAACGACCAGCCTCAGCGCTTATGTGGCCGATATGCAGAAAGTACTCGCAAACCAGCAAGGAGTCAGTTACCAGTTAACCTCCATGAGCACGATTATTGAGGGGCCGTTGGAGGAGGTTTGGAAAGCTATTTCGGCACTGCATGAGGCGCCTTTCCTTTCGGGAGCGCAGCGCGTGTCCACATCTGTAAAAATCGACGACCGGCGCGATAAAGCTTCATCCAGTGCGCAAAAACTTCAGTCGGTGCAAGAGAAGCTTCATCATTAAACCATCTATATTGATAAAAGGTGTTGCATTTTGAAACGAAAGTTGTATAATAGTTTTTGTTTCGTTTGATTGTTCAGACGAAAAACAACTTGCCAAGCTGGTGTAGCTCAGGGGTAGAGCAACGCACTCGTAATGCGTAGGTCGGGGGTTCAATTCCCTTCACCAGCACTCTTATAAAGCCTGATAGGGCGCGGGTTTCCGGATTTCGGAGACTGCGCCTTTTTTGTTTGATCGGCCTGATTGCTAACATTTTTACTAACCTTTACTCGATTAAAGTGTTTTCTTCGGTAGAAATTCGCGTTTCAGTGATCGAATCATCAATATTTTCAGGGCGGATTAGGGCAAATATCTGAAATAAGCAAGCAAAGACTCCCAATCCATTGGTGCAGTGCACATCCCTTAGAATTTATCGGATTAACCAAGGGGGGTTCTAGTGTCTCTTCTAAAGAGTTCAGTTCAAGTTTATGGCAGATCATTTTTATATTCTTGTAATATTCACATAAGTTCCTTGCTGTTCCCATTCGACTTCATCGCCGATAACCAAAAGGCCGTACTCTGATGATGTAACACCAGCCTCACGGCGTGATCTATCCTCAAACTCACAAGTTATAAAATATGCATTTTTTATTGGGCTGTCACTTGCGGTCTGAGTTGCAACAACCCTTTTATCGACTATTTTACATTGATATCGTTCTATGGGTTGCATAGCATTTCTTCTTTTTTCTCTTCGCTCCTGAATAATAGGGATGCCTATAGCTAGTGATATTATTCCGATAATAATTAAAACGCCAATTATGCTACCAAGTCTCTCCATATAAAATTTTATCTCCTTCCTTAGTAAGCTAAGGGGAATTATATCAAATGTTCATAGAACTAACATAATAATTTCCAGATAATATGTGTAATATGGTAAAAATCTTGAAACAAGATAGAAGCGATAACTGAATTAATAGTATATAACTAGACCCTGCTAGCTACAAGCGCTGTTCATCCAGGTTTAGCGCGAAATAAACGCAGACCTTATGGCAATATGCCACCTGGTCTGCGTTCTTCATGTAGTTCAACAACTTATTTTTTCTGTACGGTCGACACGATCAATAAAATGCCTTGGTCTGTGCCACCATTGGAGTTGGCGAAAGAAAATATGGTGGTAGGAACACCGCACATTATAACTTCGTCGTCTTGTAAAATATCGCCTGTGGCCCCCATATATATACCGGTATGGGATTTTTGATTTTTATCCATTACATGAAAGATGGCCATTGGACCGATATTTTCAATATTTTCTTCCACAATTTCTATAACGGTTCCTTTAACCTGAACCATCTTATCCAGATACGGAGTTATGTTTTTGAAAATATGACGGGAAGTGATGCTTGCATCCACCAGCGATTTGGCTTTGTTTTTGCTTTCAGCCGTAACGGCAGGGAAAAGATCGCTATGACTCGCTATGTAGTTATAAGTTGCCTCTGACATTTCTCCGTCTTTCCCCGCGAAAGCTGGAACAAGCTTTGACATAAAGTCAGCTATTGTCATTTGATCTGAACTGGCTGCTGCCGCGGATGCGTCCGGTGCTGCTGACTGTGTGGCGGTAGCCGCTGTTTGGGTAACTTTAAAGGAATCGACCATCTTTTGAACCATTTCTTTGCCGCCTTTATCGTAAGATTCTTTGGTGTAAGAAATGGAGAGGGTGTACATATTGGGGCTTGCAGGTACGATGTATTGAGCTACAACGACTTGAACTCCCGATTGTCCTTGGGTATACTCGCCGATCAGCACGCCGGAATTATTGGCTTTGTCGTCGTAACTTATTTTTTTGTAATTTTTTATGGCGTCTCCAAAAGCTCCGCTTTCATATTGGGCAACGGTCGCATCCGCAATTGCTTTAGCCGTCGCATCCGAGTTGTTAGCTGCACCAGTAACGTTAACATTATCCGCAAATGCTGCTTTTGTATCAGGATTGGCATAAGCGGCTTTAACCAAAGGCTGATTAAGTTTCGCTAAATCTACGGCTTCCCAAGAAGCTGGATATACAAATGAAAACTCTTTAGTTTCGGCCGTTGCCGTTTTTTCTTCATCCGATTCCTTCGGAGTGTCCTTCGCCGCTTCCTGGGTTACGGTCGTTTTGCTTTCTTCGGTCGCCGATTTTTTTTTCTCTTTTTCTTTGGAACCGCATGCTGTTAGTAGCAAGCATAAAGATAATATAAGTACTATTGATTTTTTCAACTTTATTCATTCCTTTTTACGATTGCCCATCGGCTGGGGGATTTGCTCCGTTCATCATGCATGACAAACCTGGGTGCTGCTATTTTGCTTTTTGTGGTCCCCCCTCTACATGGTGTTTTCGGATTGATATGGCTGAAAAACCGAAGTGAAGATGAGGTATGCTGCTTTTTTTACCAGGTTCTATTTTTTACGAAAGTTTTTAGTTGTTGGTTTCACCAAAAAAGTTACCGATCCCCATCAATGGTTATTATTGTAACATGAAATCGGGAATAACGACTTTTATCCCTACTGAGTTTCGGGGAATCGTGCGGAATTTGGCGAGTTTTGCTGGCGGAAACCTATGCTTTCTCCTATACTAGGGAACTGTTAGAGAAAAACAGCAGGAGGGAAATCATGAAAGACATTAAACGTATTTGCGTCTATTCCGGTTCCAATCCGGGAAACCATGCCGAATATGAAGAAGCGGCGGTTCGATTGGGCGAGGTGCTTGCGGCGCGCGGCATCGATCTGGTGTACGGCGGAGCCAGCGTCGGCCTGATGGGGCGTGTGGCGAACCAGGTGATGTCTAGGGGAGGAAAGGCCATCGGCGTCATGCCAACCGGACTGTTCCGTGGTGAAGTCGCCCATACCCGCTTGTCTGAGTTCCATGAAGTAGCGAGCATGCATGAGCGTAAGAAGATGATGGCCGACTTATCGGACGCGTTTATCAGCATGCCAGGCGGCCTTGGTACATATGATGAGCTTTTTGAAGCAGCCTGCTGGTCGCAAATAGGGGTTCACAACAAGCCGATCGGCTTGCTGAACGTGCGCGGATTTTATAATCCGCTGATGGCCATGCTGGAGCATACGGTAAAAGAAGGTTTTATGCGCGAGGAAAATCTTGAGCTGCTGATCGTCGAATCCGACCCGGAAATTCTTGTGGAACGGCTCCTGCATTACGTCCCTGTCCAGCAAGGGCAGAAATGGGTCGAGCTGACCTAAGCGAGCCAAGTAAGTTCACGAAAACGCGGTTAAATCGATTATATGAGGATATTTAAAAAAGCAGGCCCAATGGCAGTAAACTGCCTGGGTCTGCTTGTCGATCAACTGCTCATGTATCCACCAGCGATGATTTAGCTTTGTTTTGCTTTCTGCCGATATGGCAGGGAATGGACGCTATGACTCGCTATGTAATAATAAGCTGTTTATGTCATTTATCTGTCATATTTTAGAACAAGCGCTGCCATGCATCGGCCAGAATCTATCAGCTCATTAATGCTGTCATGGTTTTACAAATGTCGAGCGTTGATTGTGCGCCGGTACATTACTTCTTGTTTACTGTAAAGGAGTCGAGCATCTTTTGAGCCATTTCTTTGCCGCCGTTATCGTAAGATTCTTTGGTGTAAGAAATGGAAAGGGTATACATATTAGGGCTTCCAGTTATGATGTATTGAGTTAATACGACCTTAATTCCCGATTGCCCTTGGGTATACTCGCCGATCAGCACGCCGGAATTTTTGTCTTTGTCGTCATAGCTTATTTTTTTGAAATCTTTCATGGCGTCCCCTAAAGCTCCGCTTTCATATTGGGTAACAGTCAAATCCGCAATTGCTTTAGCCGTCACACCCGAGTTGCCAGGCGCAGAAGTGACATTGACATTATCCGCAAACGCTACTTTCGGAGCAGGATCGGCATAAGCCGCTTTGATCATGGGCTGGTTCAATTCCGACAAATCATAAGCTTGCCAGGATTCCGGGTATTCGAAGGAAAATCCTTCGGCTTCTGCCTTTTTGGTTTTTAAATCATCCGATGGTTTAGCGGCATCTTTCGAAGCATCATCTTTTGAAGTCTCTTTCGGAGTCTCCTTCGTGGTTTCCTTCGGCGCTTCTTGGGTTACGGTAGTCTTGCTTTCTTCTGCCGTTTTTTCTTTGTCCTTCTCTTTGGAACCACAAGCGGTTAATAGCAGGCATAAAGACAATATCAGTACAATCGATTTTTTCAACTTCGTTCATTCCTTTTTACGATTACCCATCGGCTGGGGGATTGGCTTTATTCATCATGTCTAAAAAGCTTGGTACTAGCGGGTGCCGCTCCTTTGTTCTCTTTATAATAAACCTCCCTTTTCCTTGGAATGCCCAATTGATTCTGCACTAAGCAGAAGCGAAGATCAGGTCTATCTTTATTATCGGATTTCCACTTCCATTTACAAAGATTTAAGTAGATAGTTTCACCAAAAAAGTTACCTGTCTCCACCAATGGTTTATTGTAACATAATTTTTAATGAATTCCGACGCTTTTATTTCTTTATCAGGTTTCTTGGCCTGTCCATTAGGTGTAAATAAGAAGTAGAAGGATGGGGAATAATTTCTGAAGGGCGGCAAGCCAATTTTTGGAGGTGGAAACGGTGGGCGAAAACAGCATTACGATTCATTTTATCGGCGGGGAATCGCTTAATATCATTTCAGGCGATATTCCGGGAATCATCCAAAAGCTGAAGAGCGAGGAATGGGTCGTTATCAACGAACATCATGTGAAAACATCAAGCATTTCCTTTTTCAGCGTATATGAGCCAGGTTACGACAAGAAAAGCGAGAAGAAGGCACCGTTAACCCGCTGAAAATTTGGGGGCGGATGCCAACAGCATTTCCCGGAAAACGGCGGTTGCAGGATCAAAACGCAGTTCAAGGCTGGTGGACTGCGTTTTTGTTATGCGCTAAAATTGTCTTATTTTTCATTTGCCAAAATGGGATGTTTTGAGTTATAATAGGAACACTTGTTCTTATAAGTAATCAGGAGATGATATTTTTGAGCAAACCGAATCAATCTGTTTTGATTGCCCCGGACCGGGACTTCAAGGGAACGCCTGCCACAGAGAACAACATAGAAAATTCCGAATGGCGGAAAGTGGAGCAAGTGCTTACGCGTTCGCTCGAAGAGCATGTGAAAATCTGCTTGACCGTGAATAAGCCGCATGGAACCAGCGATTTAAAGGGGTTCGTGACAGTTATTAATACATATTTGAGAGAAATCAAATTGCGTGAAGAAGACGACTGGCAGTGGATCAGATTTGAGGATATTCGATCAGCGCAAATTTAATAGTTTCGGTTAAATTCCCTGTAAGCTTCCCCCGACTAAGGTCCAGTACGAAACCGGTCTGCGGTTTGTTGTTGCTGCTGCTTTCAAATCCGTATAATGGGTACCATATATAACCAGGTTGATTTGATAGAGGGGGAGACAAGGTGAAATCATTTAGGCGGTTCGGAGCCGTGGCATTACTTTCAACAGTGTTTCTGGCGGGGTGCGGCGAAGTGGATGAAGCCATGCAAAATATCAAGGAAGAAGCGGTGCAAACGGCTGACGAATTCGTGCAGGCTGCCAAGGACGAAGGTAATGTTGCGGTCAGGGCGGCGGATCATTTGGCCACCGACACCACAAACAAGGTGAAGGACAATATAAGAAAAAAGGGCAAGCAGTTAAACCTGACCGCCCAGCGCGAGGTTGGCGCCGATACCATGCTCTATATTGATCATAAGGTCGGTGACATCAAGCTTGTGCCCGGGAAAGGGCAAACATTGTCCGTCAAGACAACGATCTGGGCGAAGGATGATAAGGCGTACAGCAGAATCGAGAAGGAAGCCGAGACTTCTTTTGTGTCCGCAAACGGTAAGCTGATGATCGTCACCAGCCCGAAAGGGGAGCCAGATACAAACCTATGGGATTGGTCCAACTCCAAGTACGGTACCTCCAATTTCATGATCGATTATGAGGTGGAAGTCCCTGCGGCAATGACCGGTTTTGAAATCACCAATAATGTTGGCGGAATTCAGATCGATAATCTCAAGGGAGTATATCTGGTCAATAATGATGTGGGAGAGACCGTGATTAGCCACGCTTATATCCAAGGGGAATCCCGAATTGGATCGGGTGCGGGCAGATTGCAGCTCGACATCAGCGGGATCGCCGAGGACGGAAGTCTTAAGGCTAAAACCGATGTGGGCAGCATCGATGCCAATTTCGAAGGTTCAATCAAATATACCTTGGATGCCGATAGTGATATTGGGCCTATTTCCGGCGCCGCTAAAGGAAAACAAGACGTTAACGGAGGAGGCCCGCTGGTTACTCTTTCTTCCTCGGTAGGATCTATTACCGTAAGGTAGACGCGGGGGTTTTGATGACGATACTTCGGTATTGATCGCGTTTATCCCGTAAGGGAGTTCATTTCATAGATAGCAAAAAGCCTGCGTCTCAGTGAGACTGCAGGCTTTTTGCCAAGTAAGGGGAATGATGGGTGAAGAGTGAGGCTGGCGGAAAACGAAGATTTGATCTTCGTTTCTAGTAATATATTCAGAATGCAACGGATGTTTCGTGATAGAATAAGAGGTTAAAATGCTCATTTTTACTAACCTAGTGAGGTTTCCAGCTGTATTTTCTCAAACAGACTGAACTCGCCGCTGGCGGATGGGCCTTTATAAGTAAAGCCTGCACCGCTATACAAACGGTTCAGGGCAGGTTCGGACGCAATGCAATCAAGACGGATTCGGTCTTTGCCGGGGAAACGAACGTCTTGCTGAGCCCAATGCAGAATCGCATTTCCAAGCTGCTTGCCTTGAAAATCGCGGTTGATGCATAGCCGGTGCAAGTAAACGGATGATTCATGCCCTTCATCGCCCCAGAGCGAACGGTCCCAATTGCTGGCATGCTGCTGCAGAATGGCCATGCCGGCGATGATCCCATCCTGCTTGAATATAAATACTTCGCCGCGCCCAATCGCATCTTCCATTCCGTGCCGGTCTTCCCCGGCAAGAAGTTCATGCCATTGCTTGGAGCCTTTGCTTTGCAGCCAGGCAGCGGTTTGAACCATCAGATTCTTCACGGCTTCCCTATCATCAGGTCCTGCTTGCCCTGCTACGATCCCCGGCAAGACCTCCCGCCTAAGAATGCTACATTTCACTTTATCCATATCGGTATATGCTCCTCCTTGGCTTGTATGATCCTATTTTAAAAAGAGGACCGACTATACGCAAGCAACCTGCCGAAGCTTGAAATCAGGCTTGTCCGCCTTAAGAGGCAAGGTATGGTCGTACAGGCCGTCTGATGCCAAGCGGCATTTAATAGAATATAAAGCTATTGCGGCAGATCAATTCGTCGGCTGAAGTCGAAGGGATTCGGATGCAGCCGGGATTTGAGCTAAGCGGGAAAGGTGGTGAAGGACAGATTGAAAAAGGCCGATTTTATATCCAAAATGATCCCGCTTGCCGTAGCCGATCAGCTGAAAACGGGGGTTCCGGCTTCGCTTACGATCGCTCAGGCGGCGCTTGAATCGTCATGGGGCGGGAGCGGTCTCACCGCCAAAGCCAATAATTTGTTCGGCATCAAGGGCGATGGCCCGGCCGGAAGTATTCGTATGCAAACCTCGGAATATATCAAAGGCACAATGGTACAGATTTATGCTTATTTCCGGATGTATCACAGCTGGGAAGAATCGATCCAGGATCACTCCCGGTTGATTGTTAACGGTGTGGCCGGTGATCGGAGATATGCGGGAGCTCTGAATACGGACGGCAAAACGGCAGCCAAAGCCGTGGCCAAAGCCGGTTATGCAACCGATCCGCAATATGCCGATAAGCTGATTCTCATCATGGATCAGTACAGTTTGTATCAATATGACAGCATGACGGGAGGAGAGGAACCCATGACCAAAGAAGAGAAAGCGGCATTTGAAGCGCTGCAGCAGACGGTAAAGCAGCAGGCGGAATGGATGAAGCAGCAGGAGGGTCTGCTGAATATGCCATGTCCGGTTTGGGCGCAGGATGCGTTTGAGTTCTACAAGCCGTATATTGCGGATAATAAAGGCAGTTATGATTTTTGGCGGCAGCTCGTGATCCAGTACCGGCGCGAAAAAGGAATAAGGGTCAGCAATGCCGGCGGCTTCATTTAGACATTTTCCGGGCCGATCCCCAAAAGGAAAAATCCCTGGGAGAGTTTGCACTCAAGCAGGGATTTTTTTGAAGTTCGGAAAATAAAATATTAAGGCCTTATGGTTACGCGTGTACCGACAGGTACGTACGATGAAAGCTCAAGTACGTCCTCGTTATGCATACGGATGCAACCATGTGAAACTTCGTGACCGATCGATTCAGGATCATTGGTGCCATGGATGCCGTAATGCGGTTTCGAGAGTCCCATCCAAAGCGCTCCAAACGGTCCGCCGGGATTCAACTGCTTATTGATGATCTTATATTCGCCGGTCGGGGTACTTGTCAGCATTTTGCCGATGCCAACGGGATAGGACTTGGTAACTCTATCGCCGTCCAGCAAATATAGCGTTCGGTCCGATAGATCGACGATAATCCGATAGTTCGGCATTTGCATCACTCCTTACTTTCAGAGTATGTTTATAAGGTGGGGAATGTACTCTCGGATTCATTCGAATATTCTGAAATAAAGGAGTTCAAGAAATTGATGCATCGAAAAAGAATTCTCCAGTACAGCGTGCTTGGCATAATCGTATTGATTGCCGCTGTGTTTCTCTGGAGGGAAGGTCCTTATGTTTATCACCCGGCGCGAACGAGTGCCGAGGTTCACAATAAAGCGGGAGCGGGGGCCATACGGGTCCATGGTTTTTTCTCGACCAGACCAACGCCTAATGCCATTTATTATAAGAATAAAGTGATTGTATTGATGTACCATGACGTTCAGCCGAACCCTACGAACATCAAAAGCTTGGATACGGCTGTGTTCAAACAGCAGCTTGATGCCATGAAGGCCAACGGATTTAAGTGGATTACGATGGAGCAGTACGCGGATTTTATTACCAAACGCCGCCCCGTTCCGGATAACGCTGTACTTTTGACATTTGATGACGGTTATGAAACATTTTATAAGCATGTTTTCCCGATCTTGCAGGAATATAAGGTACCGGCTACGAATTTTTTGATCGTTTCAACGGTAGGGAACAATAAGCATCCCGGCATTCCGAAGTTGAACTGGAAGCAGGTACAGGAGATGCGCAAGGCGGGAATCGACTTTTACAACCATACCTACGACTCCCACTCTTACGGTTATATTCGGCTTCCAGGCAAAACGAAAGACCGTGCCGAACCGTTGTTGATGGGGCCGCTGCACAACAAAACGCTGCATCATGTGGAAAACCAGGAAGAATACGTCCGTCGTGTAAAACATGATTTGGGGCTGGCGGGTCAGATTTTGCGCCAGGAGGTCGGGAATACGGAGGATATTCTAGCTTTCCCTTACGGGGGTTATTCCAAACCCGTCATCGACATCTGTCACGAGCTCGGCATACGGGTTACCTTCTCGGTCAAACAGGGGATCAACAGTCCTGGCCAATATATCGGTTACCGCGTCAATGCCGGAGGAATGGATAATAACCCGATTTCGCTTATTGAATATATGAAAAGAGGCGCACCGATCAAAACGCCGATCAAAGGCTTCAACGTATAGAAAATGGGCAACCCCCGGGAAGGCTGCAAATCGCAGCTCCCCGGGGGTTTATGTTTGGTCTGGCGCAGCATGACGCCAACTATTTAACCCCTGACAGTCTATACAAGCAAGACTGCAGCCGGTTCCTGTGTTTCTTGATGTGTTGGTAAGCAGAATAAATGACATTCTAAAACAACAAAAGCCCTACCTCTCTTTTGTCCTTGCGGCTCCGATGACCGCGCCAGTGTGAATCAGAATTACGTCTTTGTTAAACTCATACTTCGTTAGGGTTATTCAAAATAGGAATTTAATACTTCGTGGTCACGAAGGGTTATTCTTCTAGCGAGGAACGTAAAAAGGGGTTAAATGAATTATACAAGTTCAAATCTTATCATAAAAGCAATGATTTGGCAAGGGTTGGTTTGAAGCAATATTTCAACGTGGAATTTTAATGCGAAGATGTTTTGATTTTTTTGCTCCGCTTGGGCGGGGCTTTTCTTGGCATATCAGAAAGTATAAATTTCCGGGGTCCCCGCAAAGTAATCGGAATAGGCTTCGAAGGTCACGCGTCACTTTGTGGGGTTGAGTTTCCGGGGTCCCCGCAAAGTAATCGGAATAAGCATCGAAGGTCATGCGTCACTTTGTGGGGTTGTTTTGTTTGTTATATCATTTTATACAAAAAGATATATTTTACTGAGAATATAGTCATAAATTCCAGTCTTTCGACCGATATACATAGTATTAATGGACTATATACTCTTATAAAAAGGAAGGCTAAGGCTCTATGGATACCGAATCTGCTTGTCCGGAGACAAGAAATCTGTACCGGACTTTTTTTTATAAGTTGCTGCGAAATTATGTGGTCGGTTCGTTGTTGGTTATTTTGATTGCGGGAAGCTCTGTCGTATTGGCGACATTGAATTTGCCCCCGGAGGAACACCGCAGGCTCGGATTCATTATGCTGTTGTCGCTAGCTGTCATGACGATCGTCGAACTGATTGTTTTTTTGCGCCATATCAAGCCAATCCGTCAAGGCTTAAATTCAGGTGCAGGCTTGAAGAAGTTAAAGGCGGCATATGTTCAAACGCACCGGCTGCCGCTTTTAACCGTGTTTCGGATTTTGGTGCCTCATCTGCTGGGTTTCTCCGTTCCGGCGGTTATATTGACTTCCTGCCTGCTTAGCAGAGGGCTGCTGAATTTCCCGGTTCTGTACATGTTGGGGGCGTCTTTGGGGGCGCTGGTGATTGCGGGCATGCATGCCATGCTGGATTTTTTCCTGACTACAGCCGCCATCCGCCCGCTGCTGGTTGATCTCAAGATACAGGCTAATAAGAAGTATCAGGTTGAACTGAATGCCAAAGGATATAAGTTTTTATCGATAAGGCCGAAGTTTCTGATCAGCGGCATGCTGATCGGTACGTCGCCGCTGCTGCTGTTCAGCCTGGTTGTGCATTTCCGGCTACAAAATTCGGATGCGGGCCTTTTTCAGAATTACTGGAGTTGGGCGGGGGTGATCCTTCTTATCGCTGCTGCTTTCACTTATATGGGGGCGCGGCTGATCACGCAGGATATCGAGCGACCGATTTCCCAGCTGTACGATGCGATGAATGACATCAAGGAAGGGCAAATGACGAAAATCCCAAACATTTATTCGGATGAATTCTCCAAACTTGTTTCCGGATTCAACATGATGGTTGGCTCGCTGCAGCATCGCGAGAAGCAGAGCCAGGTTATGCTGGACAGCTATTTCGTGGCGCTTGCGGCAGCACTCGATGCGCGGGACCCGTATACCGCCGGTCATTCACTCCGTGTGGCCGAATACTCGGAGCTGATCGGCAGGCTTTGCAGCATGTCAACAGAGGAACTGGCCATCATCCGGAAGTCGGCGCTGCTGCATGACATTGGCAAAATCGGCATCAGCGACACCGTCCTGTTGAAGGAAGGACGCCTGACGGATGAAGAGTTCAACCAAATCAAAGCCCACCCGATCCTTGGCGAGAACATTCTGGTCCAGATTGAACCGAAAGATGAGATGGCCCCCTTGCTGCCCGGTGTTCGCTCGCACCATGAGCGATATGACGGCCAGGGGTATCCTGACGGCTTGGCTGGAGAGGACATACCGGTGCTTGGACGGATTATTGCGGTGGCGGACGCTTACGATGCCATGACCTCCGATCGCCCTTACAGGAGAGGGATGGCCCCCTCCATTGCGCTTTTGATTTTGGAAGAAGGCAAAGGAAGCCAGTGGGACCCGGCTTTTGCCCAGGTCTTCGTAGACCATATGCGCGCGCAGCTGTTCTCTATGAGGAAAGGGAGAGCATAGATGATGAAAGGAGTCCGCCGGCAACGGCGGTTTTTTTAGCAGTATAGAATTTATAAGTTTTTTGGGGGTCCCCGCAAAGTATTTGGAATAAGCATCGAAGCATAGGCTCCACTTTGTGGGGTTATTTTAGATATGGATGAGCATGAATATCAAGCGCCCTACAATCCTTATATGCGAATATGCGAAGGTCTCGTATTAAAGGCGGTCCAACCCTATATAAATGCATCACCGAAGGATACGTTTCAAGGAAAATGCTGTCTGAAATCGGAATAATAATCCTGCCCCCAAAAAGTTACATTTGCGAATACGACGATAAATGCTTTCTAGGAGGTGAGCATTTTGTGAAATTCCTAACAAATAATTATTTTCATCGACTTCGCTCATTGAAGCTTTGATAGAACATAGTTATAATGGTGGCATCTAAGATTTGAAACATTAAAAACTAAGGGAGTTTCGCACTATGAAACGTGGAGACCTGCTGCTCATTTCAGCGGTTTTATTGGCCGCCGTGCTGCTGATGGTTCCCAAGTGGATTCAAGGCAGCACTGAAAGTGAAAAAAATCACAATAATGCATTGACGGCTGTTATTAAGGTAGATGGGAAAGTATATCGGACTGTTAATCTGACCCAGGAGGAACAAACGATCGAAATCAAGAACGACCACGGTTATAACCTGCTTAAGGTGCATGATTACGGAATCGAAATGATTGATGCCGATTGCCCGGACCAGATCTGTTTGTCATTCGGCTTTAAATCCAGAAAGGGAGACAGCATCGTCTGCCTGCCGCATCGGATCATTGTCGAAATCGAAGGCGAGGGCGGGGAAGGAGAGGGTACGGATGCCGTTATCTGACGAAGAATCATCGATTGTCCTGAAAAGAACGGTAATGATCGCGATCTTTGCAGCGGTGGCCGTGGTGCTGAGCATCGCCGAATCCATGATTCCGATAAATATTCAGATTCCAGGGGCTAAGCTGGGTCTAGCCAACATTATGATTTTGACTTGCTTGTATTTTTTAAGAGCGAGGGATTGCTTGCTGCTGGTCGTGCTGAAAACGATTTTGACCGCTTTTATATTCGGGACCTTTTCCAGTTTGATGTTCAGTCTGTTCGGTTCTCTGTTCAGCTTTGCGGTGATGGCGCTTCTGATGAAGCTGGGACGCCGTAAACTGAGTTTGGTCGGCATCAGTATCGCCGGCGGTGTCGCTCACAACTTCGGACAGCTGACAGCGGCGTCCATCGTGTTCGCGACGATGAATATTTTCTATTATTTGCCCGCGCTGCTGATCAGTGGTATTGCCACAGGTATTCTGGTCGGGATCGCTGTGAGGTATCTGGTGCCGTCCCTGGCCCGGCTGTCCTTGTTTGAACCGTTTGTGAAGGCGGAATAAAAGCTTGGCGGGGGGAGTTCAAAATGAATGTGATGATGAAAAGTACGAATGCCGGCCCGGATATGGTCGTGCTTGAAGATGTGTCCTTTGCCTATGATGGCAGCCATGCGGATATCCGGGATGTATCGCTTACGATTCCTCAAGGCGAATGGGTTACCCTTGCCGGCGCGAACGGCTGCGGGAAGACCACCCTGACCCGGCTGCTCAATGGGCTTTTGCGGGCAAACTCAGGCCGCATTGCTATAGGCGGGCTTGAGCTTGGGAGAGGTACGCTTGCCGAAATCCGGCAGAAGGTCGGCGTCGTTTTTCAAAATCCGGATAACCAGTTTATCGGCTCGACCGTGGAGGAGGACATGGCTTTTGGGCTGGAGGGTCGCTGCCTTGACCGGGAAGAGATGCAGGGAAGAATCCAATATTACGCTTCACGCCTTGGGATCAGCCAGCTTTTGCACCGCCATCCGCATGAGCTGTCCGGCGGGCAGAAGCAGCGGGCCGCGATTGCAGCCATCCTGGCCATGGAGCCGGAGCTCATCATTCTCGACGAAGCATCGTCCATGTTGGACGAAAAGGCCCGTCAGCAATGGCTTAGCTTATTGCAGGAAATGCATGGGGAAGGACGCTACACTCTGCTCTCCATCACCCATGATGCCGAGGAGGTTGCCGCTTCGCAGCGGGTGGTTGTGATGCGGGAAGGGACTTTGGCAGCGGATGTGACGCCTAATGAACTGTTTCGGGATGAAGGGCTGCTGCATTTATGCCGGATGCTGCCGCCGTTTCGGATTCAGCTTGAGATGGAAATGGAAAAGCAAGGGATTTTGCCCGTGGATCGGGATTTCGCGGGAAGCGGGATGACAGGCTCGGAGGTTGAATGGATATGGCCATTATACTTCGGCAAGTGAGTTATATGTATGATGCGAAAAGCCTGCTGAAGCAAACGGCGCTTGAGCATGTGGATCTTGAGTTTGGGCAGGGGGTGCTGACAGGAATTGCCGGGGCTTCGGGGTCAGGCAAATCCACGCTGCTGCAGCTGCTGAACGGCATTTTGCTTCCGACGGAAGGAACCGTCAGCGTACTGGATGTAACGCTAGCGGCCGGCAAGAAGCCGCCAAAGCTTAGATCCTTGCGCAAGCGGGTAGGCCTTGTTTTCCAGTTTCCCGAACAGCAGTTGTTCGCGGCTACGCTGGAAGAGGATTTATGTTTTGGCCCGATCAATTTCGGGGTATCTCCCGCCGAAGCCGCCAGCCAGGCTAGACAAGCGATGCAGCGTATGGGGCTTGATGAATCGCTCCTGGCACGTCACCCGCTTCAGCTTAGCGGGGGGCAGCGGCGCAAGGCGGCGATCGCCTCCGTGCTGGCGATGGACCCGGACATTCTCGTGCTCGATGAACCGGGTGCCACCTTGGATCAGGAAAGCCGGGCCGAGCTTACTGAACTTCTCTGCAAGCTGTGCCGCGAAGAAGGCAAAACGGTCATCATCGTGACGCACCGGATGGATGAGCTGCTGCCTTATGCAGACCGCTGGGTGATCATGCATGAGGGCCAGGCCGCATTTAGCGGTACCCCGCGCATGCTTGTCGATCAGGCGGAAAAGCTGGCGGGCTGTGGTTTGACGATTCCGCAGCCCATTGGGTACTGGCTGCAGCTTGAGAAAGCCTTCGGGCTTGAGGGCGAGAGTCCATGTTTCAGCCCCGCTGCCTTGGCCGCCCGGCTTGCCAGGCTGATACACGCTGAGAAGAGAAAGGAGCGTGTTTATGCGTGAGAAGCTGTTAATCGGAAGATTGATCGACACCGGTTCTCCGGTACATCAGCTGGACCCCAGATCGAAATTGACCGCCATGCTGTTGTACGCGGTTATGGTCGTGGCTGCGCGGACATGGCCGGCGCTGCTCTGCTTGACCGCTTTTTCCGTACTCATCATGGTCATCACCCGCATTCCGCTTGGCACCTATCTGAAGGCGGCGAAGCCGCTAAGGCTGCTGATGTTGTTTATCCTGATCGTACAATGCCTTGCCGTCAAGGGCGGCAGCGTGCTGGTTTCTATAGGCTCCTGGCATTTGGATGCAGCTGGGCTGCAGGCGGGCATTTACGCCGTGGTGCGGATGACGCTGCTGGTATCTTTTACGGCACTGCTCACGTTTACAACATCCCCCGGGCAATTGAACCAGGGAATGGAAGGGATGCTTCGTCCGTTTGAACGCATCGGCATTTCGGCCGAGCGCCTGTCGCTGATGACCGGGATTGCGCTGCGGTTCATTCCGGCGATTCTGGATGAGGCGCAAACGATATTAAAAGCGCAGGCATCGCGGGGCGCGGACTTGCGGGAACTGCCGTGGAAAGACAAGGGGCGGATGCTAATGGCGCTGCTGGTTCCCGTGACGGTCGGCGCGTTCCGGAGAGCGGAGGATTTGACCGCTTCGATGGAATCGCGGGGTTACCGGATCGGGGCGCCGCGGTCAAGATACCGGCCGTTAATTTGGAGCATGGCGGACACCTGGTTTGTGGTAGCTTTTGCGATCATGTGCCTGACGATGATATGGATAGGGATCTTCTAGGCGATTTATCAAGATCGAAAGAAAGAATTCAGCACCTTAAGTGCTTGATTCAATATAACAAAAATGTGGAGGGGATCGCTGTGTCACGTTGGTTTGGAGAAAAAGAGATTGAGCTGCTGGCACCCGTAGGAACGTTCGAAATTTTCAAAGAGGTTATTCAGGCCCCGTGCGATGCGGTTTATTTTGGCGGACCTGCTTTTAATATGCGTCTGATGCGCAAAGGATACAATTTTTCGCTAGAGGAAATTGCCGAGGCGGTTCGCATGGCTCATGGACTTGGCAAAAAAGTATACGTAACCGTCAATAACCTGCTCAACGAAACGGAGGTCGAAGGGGCGAAGGAGTACTTGCGTTTTCTGGAACAGGCTGGGGTGGACGCTTTGATCGTACAGGATTTTGCGGTGCTGTCGTTAGTGCAGGAAATGGGGCTTAACCTTCCGCTGCATGCTTCGGTTATGATGAACGTGCAAAATCTGGAGATGGTGAAGGCGCTGCAGGAGCTTGGCGTGGAGCGATGCGTGACCTCGCGGGAAATGGATTTGCAAACGGCCCGTTATATCCACAGTCAGACCGGGATGGAACTGGAATACTTCATTCATGGCGACATGTGTGTAGCCCACGGCGCGAGCTGCAGCTACAGCTCTATGGTGTTCGGGATGAGCAGCAGCCGCGGCAAATGCATGAAGCCGTGCCGGTGGGATTATCGCATCAAAAAGGATGGCTGCGTCTATCCTGCCGAGTTCCCCCTTGCCGTCAAAGATATGTACATGTACGAGAATATACCTGAGCTGATTGAATCGGGGGTCTGTTCCTTCAAAATCGAAGGCCGGATGCGGGATGCTTCCTTTGTCCTGATGCTGGTTAACAGCTACGCGGATGCCATCGATCGCTATATCGCCGACCCTGTCGGATTCGACCGCTCGAAGGACGCCAAGCATTTATATGAAAATCGGAAACGGGATTTTTCAACTGCCTACGCATTCGGAAAACCAGGGCTTTCCAACATTAATCGCCGTTATGAAGGAACCGGGAAATTTTACAGCACCGGGCGGGTATTCAGTACGCCGACGCCCGAGCGGGAACTTTCTGATCAAAGAATAGATGAAATTCGGACGCAGCTCTTAGGCGTGAAGGGGGCAAAGTCCGCGGCGGGGGCAGCCTGCCTGGCCGTCAGGGTGAACAATATGGATCAGGCGCGAATGGCTATAGAAGAGGGAGTCGATGAGCTGTATCTCTCAGGCGATGTGTTTTTACCGGACCTGCCGTTCACAAGAGAAGATATCCAATCGCTTTGCGCCATCAAAGGCGGGACGAAGATGTATTTAGGATTGCCGCGGATGATGACCGAGCTGCATATGGAGCAATACCGGCAGCTGCTTAGCCGGGAAAAACTTGCGATCGATGGATTGCTGGTCACGAATTTAGGCGCGATTCATGCATTCAAGGATTTGGGTTACCCGATGATCGGGGATACGAGTCTGAACGTATACAACCATCTGGCGGCGAAATTCTACGGAAATCAAGGTTTGCAAAGAATCGCCTTATCTTCAGAATTGACTGCTGAACATTTGGGAGAAGCGTTGACATATTCGGAATTGCCGCTGGAGATGATCGTGCACGGCTCCCCGACAGTGATGTATATGGAACATGACTTGTACGAAAATACGGAAGTTTTGGAGCCGATTGGCGAAGAGGATAATCGTTACGTCGATAATAGTGTGCTGGTATTGATGACCGACAAAGGCGAAAACCCGGTTTACCGGGACCGGAATGGCCGGAATCATCTTCTGCTTAGCAAAGAGCTTAATTATCTTCCGCTGCTGCGGGAGCTGGCCGAAGCGGGCGTATCCTGCTTCCGGATTGAAGGGGCGACTTACAAGGTGAGCGATCTGCAGACCATTATCCGTGCATACCAACAAGCCCTGAAGGAAGAAGCGGCCCCCCATCTTGAGCCGGTATACGCCGGTTATACGCTTGGAGCGCTTCAATTCAACTGATTCAATCACGACGACCGGAGGAGGAATTCGCATGACTGAGCATGGAAAGCAATTGGAGGCCAAAACGGTTCAGGAGCTGAGAGGTTCCTACTTTTACCCCTGCACGCAGCATTTTTACCGGCAGCCGCCGCTGATTGTGCGCGGTGAAATGCAGTATTTATTTGATAATCACGGCAAAAAGTACACTGACTTGTTTGCGGGAGTCTCAGTAGTAGCGTGCGGGCACTGCAATCCCGCTATTGCAGAGGCTTCCGCCGACCAGCTGCATCGCCTGCAGCATACATCGACGATTTATTTGACTGAACCCAATGTACTGCTGGCAGAACGGCTCGCCGAGCTGTTGCCGGGAGAGCTGACACGGAGCTTTTTCGTCAACAGCGGCACCGAGGCCAATGAAGGCGCCCTGCTGCTGGCCCGCCGGCATACGGGACGCAAAGGTTTCATTTCGCTTGAACACAGCCTGCATGGCCGGAGTTATCTGACCATGGAGGTGACAGGGCTGGCGATGTGGCGCTGCGACCCGTTTCTGGACGGGGATACGTCCTTTATTCCGCGGCCGTTCCAGCCGGGGCTAACAGAGGATGAAGCGGCACAATGCTCTTTGGAGGCGCTGGATCGGGTGCTTGCGGCTCGGGGAACGGAGATTGCGGCCATGATTGTGGAGCCGATTCAGGGCAACGGGGGCATCATCGTCCCTCCGGCCTGGTATTTCCGCGAGGTCAAAAAGAGACTGGACAGCTATGGCATTCTGCTGATTGCCGACGAGATCCAGACCGGCTTCGGCCGTACGGGGGAGATGTTCGCTATCGAGCATTTTGGCGTACAGCCGGACATCATGACGATGGCCAAAGCGCTTGGGAACGGCGTGCCGGTAGCGGCTTTCTCCACGACCGATGTTATCGCCGCCTCCATGAACCAGCCGTCGGCCTCCACGTTCGGAGGCAATCCGGTATCGGCAATGACTGCGCTGGCCGTGCTGGATTATATCCGGGACGCCGGGCTGGTCGAACGTTCGCGGCTGCTTGGGGAAACTCTGCAGGCCTGCCTTCGGGAACTGAAGCAGCGTCATGAGCCGTTTGTAGCGGATGTCCGCGGCTTCGGACTTATGGTCGGAGCGGAGATCGGCGGTGGAACTCCGGAGGAAAACGCGCAGCTGGTTGACCGGATACTGGAAGCTATGAAGGACAAGGGATTCATTATCGGTAAAAACGGGGTCAACCGCAACGTACTGGCCTTCCAGCCGCCGCTTGTGATCAATGAGGAGGATATCGGGCGTATGCTGAAGGCGCTGGACCAAGTGTTGGCCGGGATCGGCCGGGATACGGAAGGTTCTCCCGAGCGGATGAACGCATCGGAAAGGAAGTGAACGTGATGCAGGCTATTGGGATGCACAAAGTGCTGCATAAGACCAGGCAGTTCGGCGAACTGGTCATGTTCTCGCATACGCTGTTTTCATTGCCGTTTGCCGTCATTTCCATGGTATGGGCCGCCGGAGGTTTCCCTTCCTGGCATGTCATGCTGTGGGGACTGATCGCACTTGTTGCCGCGCGGAATGGGGCCAACGCCTTTAACCGTCTCGCTGACAGGCGGTTTGATGCCGCCAACCCGCGTACGGCCCATAGGCACCTGCCCAGACGTCTGCTGGGCACCCGGGAAGTGGTCATATTCGTTGTCGTAAACTATGCCGTATTTATCTTTGCGGCTGCAATGCTGAATCCGTTGTGCTTCGCATTATCGCCGGTCGCCATTTTTCTGATCACGACGTATTCTTATACCAAACGATTTACCTGGCTGAGCCATCTATATCTTGGTTTTGTGATCGCTTCGGCGCCGATTGGCGCATGGTTTGCCGTAACCGGAGCTTTTGCTTTCACTCCATTCGTGCTGGGAACGGTGGTTATGTTGTGGATTGCCGGCTTTGATGTCATCTACGGAACCCAGGATATTGAATTCGACCGTTCCCATGGCTTGTGGTCCATTCCCAGCTATTTTGGGCTTAAAACAGGCCTGCTGATGGCCAAAGCGATGCATTTGGTCATGATGCTGCTGCTTGTGATGCTCTATTTTATCCAGGATCTGGGCTGGCTTTATTTGACGGGGCTCGGCATCGCGGTCATCCTTCTGATGACGGAGCATGGAATTATTCGGCCTGCCAATACCCGGGTCATGAAAATGGCTTCTTATCATTTGAATCAAATTATCAGTATGGTGATTCTGTTTTTTACGCTCATGGACTTTTTCCTGATTCACTGATTTCACATATATAGGGAATTTTGCTAATATAAAAGTAATCCCGGCAGAACCGAACAGATTCGATCATCTCAGAAAATGGACTCATGCCGCAGATTATGCCACGAAAACGTGCCCCATGAATGGAGCAAAGCTAGGAGGTAGGGGAATGAGTATTCGGAAAGCAGTATCCTGGCTGCTTGAGGCCTTGCGCAGCGTCGTTTTTCTTATGGTGGGAATTCTGATTCTCGGAGCTGCTGAAAGGCCTTTAACGGCAGGAGGACGGCTGCAGCCCGCACAATTGCTGCTGCTGCTCGCAGCGGATCTGATTATACTTTATGTTGTGCATCGGAAATTTATAGCGCAGCGGCGGTTTTACCGCTCTTCGGAGAAGCCGGCGTTGTCCGGCAGGCAGACGCTGATTCTGCTCGGATTCGCAGCTATAGCCTTCGTAACGGTAGCCATTGTGTAAATGCAAGCATTATCGTAAGTCTATGGAACATAATATCGACGTACATCTAAGAAGCGAGGCGCAATTAGCGGATGTTTCTTAATAAGTTTTTTTTGGGGTCCCCGCAAAGTATTTGGAATAAGCATCGAAGCATAGGTTCCACTCAGTACTTTTGCTCCGCAAAAGCGCCCTTCAGGCGTCGGACTTCTTTCCGATACACTTTGTGGGGTTATTTTGCGATTATAGAATACTTAGGCTCCGCTTAAAACTTAATCTTAAAAAAGGCTGTCCCCCAGTTTGGGGAGCAGCCTTTTTGCTTCTTATGCAGCTCTGCCTCCGAAATACCGATGCAGCACCTCCAGCTGTCCGAATGCCGGATGGCTGAGCAGCGGAGAGACGGCATTCATGGCCTCTTGCAGATAGTCTTCTCGCATCTTCTCCGCCTTTGCCAGCGCGCCGCCCGAGCGGATGCCCCGAAGGACGTATTCGATTTCCTCCTCGGCCACGCCGGAATGGATATTGCGAATATAAGGGGCAAGAGCTGCATCCTCCAATGCGAAGAGGACAGGCAGCGTTACCTGCCCGCGTCTCAGATCGCTGCCGGCGGGTTTGCCAATTGCGGCGGCGGTCGCCGTGAAATCAAGGATGTCGTCTTCAATTTGGAAAGCCATTCCCAGCGACTCGCCGAAGCGGTAGAGCATGTCAGCCGTTTCGGAATCCGCGTCTGCGGAAAGCGCGCCTACGCGAAGGCAGGTGGCCATGAGTTGGGCCGTTTTGCAGCGGGTTTTCTCAAGATACTCCTCCAAGCTGAGATCATAGTCATAAGCATGCTGCAATTGGTTATATTCACCGAGGCAAAGCTGCACGGTGGCGATGGAGGAGAGATCATGGACAAAACGGTCCTCATCCGCCGTATACATCGAAAGCAGTTCAACCACCCTAGCGGACATATAGTTTCCGATATGAACCGCTTCGGCCACGCCGGTCTGCGTATGCAAGGAGGGGGCGCCCCGCCGCAGATCCGAACGATCGATAATATCATCGTGAATCAGTGAGGCGGCGTGGATGAATTCCGCGGCAGCCGCAAGCTGGTATTGCCGGCGTCCGGTGCTTGCCGTGCCGAAACGGCTGCCGGTAATGACCATGATGGGCCGCAGCCGTTTGCCGCCCGAGCGGATCAGACGCAGCACGCTGCGGGCCAGCACGGACGTGCGGGGAACATCCTTGTCGTATTTGACGATATTCTCGATTTCGCGGTTAATCCGGTGGATATCCATTTGAAGGGCTTCGTGCAGGGATGGTTTCATCTCTCTTACCTCCACATATTGATCTATTTTTACAGCAGGCGGACATTTCCCTACCTTGCGAAGGATTAGATAGCTTTATGTTTTTCAGGTGCAGCCGACGCCTGCTCATGCTGCAAATAGGCCTGAAAAACGGATGCCAGCGGTTCGGCTGCGGGTTGCCCCAGCGCTTGCCGGATATACCATGTCTTCAGAACCGGCGCGAGATAACGTACCAGTTCCATTTCCCCGAACTGAAGGGCCAGCTGAATGTACAAGCTTTGAAAGTAGTCGCCGTCCAATATTTTCCTTGTCAGATCGGGATCGGAATAGCTGACTTTGTCATGTCTTTTCCTGGCCAGTATCAGCAGCGTGAACAGAGCCAGCAGATTTACGGCGCGTGAATATGAGACCTCATTTCGCTGCAGCATCGCCGCGGCTTCCGTAAGCTCCGACAGGTCCGGATCCGGCACGATCATCGCTTCCGGCGCACAAGCGGCCTTCAGAAGCTGAAGTGTATCCTCAATCAGTTGAGTCATCATTAACGCCACCCCCTGGGATAAAATCGGTTAAAGTATTGGCCCCGGCTGAATTCAAGATTCGATGCCGAGTCCGCTCCCTGATTCGCTTCGGAATCAAAAGCAGACTTTTTGAACAACCTCTGAAAACAAAGATGGAGCAACGTGCGTACCGAGCACATTACTCCATCTCCGACGAATTCGCTATTAGCGTCAATCCGTGTACAGATACCAGCGCCGCACAACCGGGATCCGTTTCCAGTGTTTTTTGAGCCAAGGCAGAACGTAATAATCGAGTCCGAATACGCTGCCCGATCCGCCGATCAAGGCGACTCCGGCTGCGAGATACCACAGCATTTCATATGGAGCCATGCCGGAACACCAGATCATGATACCCATGCCGATCGTTGCGATCGAGGATAACGCTGTAAACAATCCGACGATCAGCAAGATACCGAAAGTGATTTCGGCGAGAACCATGCCGGTCTGGAACACTTTGGCCAGCACTGTATAATCACCGTTAGATTGATAGAAGAAGATATCCATAAAACCGTTCATGATGCTGGTAATAAACTTAGGCACCGGCAGCGCCGCAACAGCATCCTTGGCGTTGGTCACCGCGGAAGCGGCTGCTTGGGCATCAACGGTTTGATTTACCGCTTCAACCGCCTGGCTGGCCGATGAAGTGGCGTCTGCGGCATGCGGGGACGGCGGAATCAAGAAGATACGTGACGGTTCATCGATGATCTTCCATAATTTCTCGAGACCTTCCGTTAGCCACATAATGCCGACATAGACCCGCAGCGGCAGGAGCCAGAAATTCGGCGAGCGTTTGGAAAAATGCCCTCCCACGAAGCTGCGCCGGTTATTCACGTGGAAAAATTCATGCATCATATACGACCATACTTTATTGAAGCCTGCGATCGTAAACAGATAGAACATATTCATAAAATGCTTGCCCAAAAGCGCCATAAAGCCGCTTAGCATAAACATGCGGTTTGGCAGGCCGACGTTGGCGACGCCGTAACGGCTGCCGATGCAAACCATGGTGCCGTGGAAGCCTGGTTTGTAGGACTTTTTCGGCTGGTTGTTGATTTCCGCGTGGATGTTATGGGCGACCACCGCCGCCGACTGTTCGGCGTTTTCAACCATTTGCGGCACGGGGCGCTCTTCGCCTTCGGGAATATAGAAAATATTGTCGCCGACGACATATACATTTTCATGATCAACGCTTTGCAGCTTGTCGTTGGTAACGACCCGTTTGCGTCCTTGCTGCTGCACGTCCAGGTTTCCGACCAAATCCGAGCCTTCCACGCCGGCCGTCCATACGATGGTATTGGCCTGAATGCGCTCTTCGCCCATAATAACGGCCTGCGGATCTACGCCGGTAATTTTTGCGCTAGTGATAATTTCCACGCCCATCCGGACGAGACGTCTTTCCGACTTGGCGATCAGCTTATCCGGGAGAATCGGCAGGATTTTCGGAGCCATATCAGCCACGACCAGCCGCACGTCATTGCGGTCAATATAAAACTCCTTGCACAGCTCGTCGCGGAACTCGGCCATTTCGCCGACCAGTTCGACGCCGGTAAACCCTGCGCCCACCACGACGAATGACAGCTTGGATTTGCGCACCGCCGGATCGGTTTCTTTGGCGGCTTCGCTGAAACACTGCCGGATCTGTCTTTTCAGGCGAACCGCGTCTTCATAAGACCAAAGCGTAAAGCTGTTTTCCTCAGCGCCGGGGATGCCGAAGAAAGTAGGCTTACAACCCGTGCCGAGAACCAGATAATCGTAGTTGTATTTGGTTTTGCGGGACGATAAAGTTTTGGCTGCGAAATCGATATGATTGATATCATCCAGCACCACATTTACTTTTAGCCCGGCAAATATTTTTTTTAGTTCGACTTTGACCGAATCCTCCGGCGTCCGGTTGGCCGCCACTTCGTGAAGCTCCGTTAAAAGGGTATGATATGGATTGCGGTCGATAAGAGTTATTTCAACATCGTCGTTTTTTTTGAATTTCTTGGCCAGCTTTTTGGCTGCAGTAACACCGCCGTAACCGCCGCCCAACAGGACGATTTTTTTCATGGGACGCTCACCTCTTTGACTCGATTAATGACTTGACCTTGCTTGTTCATCTTGATGCCATATAGCGTTATTTGGCCTGATCGAGTGCTTTTTGAGCCAGCGTGACATAATCCTTGATGTGGATGGTTACTCCGGAAATGGCATCGGTGGTGCCGTCATCCTTAAGCGTGATAGCCGCCGGATCTTGTTTTTCGATCAGATAATCTTGTGCTTTAATGGCTTCTTCATGCCATTCTCCTTGCGCGCCGGCAGCTTTCATGCCATATTTTCCTTCCTTGGAGAAGGTTTGTTTGTCTTCGCCTTTAGCGTTTACGCCGCTGAAATAAGCGTAGATGACCTTGCCGTTGGCAACCGTGATGTCCACAGTCGATTTCCAGCCGCTTTCTTTGTCGAAGTCT
Organism: Paenibacillus azoreducens; assembly: GCF_021654775.1. NCBI lineage: Bacteria > Bacillati > Bacillota > Bacilli > Caryophanales > Paenibacillaceae > Paenibacillus > Paenibacillus azoreducens. The sequence continues at coordinate 725,103 of NZ_AP025343.1, forward strand.
TCGCCTTCGGCATGGTAAGAGCCGTCTTTATAGGAACCTGGAGCTTGAGGACCGGCGGAAAGTGCTTGCTCGGCCAGTGAAGTGAAATCCTTCACATGGATGGAAACACCGGAGATGGCGTCCGTCTTGCCGTCGTCTTTAACATTGATCGCTGCTGGATCCTGTTTTTCGATCAAGAACTGCTCTGCTTTTTCGGCTTGCTCATACCATTCGGAAGAAGCGCCGCCTGCCTTCATGCCATATTTGCCTTCTTTGTCCAGCGCTTTTTTGTCAGGTCCGCCTTTGTCGCTGACATAGTTCCAGTTGGCTTGCGTGATTTTGCCGCCTTCGACCTTCAGCACAACATAAGGTTTCCAGCCGGATTTTTCATCCATCGTGCCTTCGGCAAAGTAGGTGCCGTCTTTATATTTTCCATTTTCAGATGCGGTTGTTTCTTTTGTATCCGTAGCGGCCGGTGCTGGATCATTAGCCACCTTATCCGCTTCTTTGTCGCTGCCGCAACCTGCGAGCAGACCTGCCATCAAGGCGCCCGATAATAAAATAGACCATTTCTTGTTCATGTGTATGACCTCCAGTTTCATTTTTAATATCTATAAAATAAATATGTTAAACCCGGGAAGAACACTTTTTAGCTATTTTACCTGTTGGATGAATGGCGATGGTTTAAAAATCGAGGTAATTAATCCAATTGATATTCAAAATTGTCTTTTCGAAGGCATTGTAGCATAGGATCTTAGAGTAATTATGTGAAAATAGTCACGATACAATCAAGGATTATTCTTTCTTTATAATTATCCTATTTTATGTCACAAAGTAAGCGATTTCAGAAGGTTAGGTGAAGCGAGGAAGGATATTTTCTAGGAAAAACAACCTGGAACCATAGTCCCGATGAGGGTTGGTTTCAGGTTGATTAAGGTTGCTGACGTCGTATGGGTGGATGTCTGAAGTCTGGTGTCTATGGGGGAAGGGTATGGGATTGCAGTGTGCGATTGCGTACAGAGAACGGAGAATGGAGAACGTAGAACGCCAAAGTATACGTTAAAGACTGCAAACGGTAGTGCGTCATTGCGGCAAGCGTGTTCGAAACAAAGCGCACTAGGTGATTGGGAGGCGCTAACGAAACTGTGCAGCGTTATATCCGTAAAAAGGAGGCGAATTCAAATCTAAATAAGTTGAACTAAAGAAAAGCATAGGGGATAGGCAAAAGGGAGAAAGATTTACGGAGAAGCGAAGCGTTCGCCTTTGTGATCGGATTTCAACCATGAAAGTATAAATCAAAGAAATCTGGGAGCAACAGCGATCGAAAGAACATTTCACCCGGCTGCCTACATCCGTGCAAATCATTGGTTCAACTTATATAAACGAAACTACATAACGTTATTAGGGTGGAAAACGACGGAAAACGGCATTATTACCTTCTTTTTCGCTGAATAGCGTTACCCGTTTCGTTAGATCCAACATGGCCTGATGGCCACCACGACCATACATGAAAAATGGACTTGAGTTCTTGCCCGCTTTTTGAGGCACTTAAGATAGACGGATGATAGGTCGATTATATTTTGGAGACACACTCCGTGTTAGAGTTGAACCTATTGCAACCATGAGAATCACCGATTGTTACTGCGAGTAAATGTGTAAAGTTCCATTTTTCTACTAGGCTGTATGATCCTGTCTGAGCGAATCCCTTTTGCGCCAATTACTGCACTTAACGGACACCATGGACGCTAATTTGTAAAAAAGAGCGATTTTCAAATTCTAATGGACACCACAGCACTTAATTGCCGCAAATTATCGAAAATAGGGTCATTTTCACCTAAATAGCTGCAGTTGTGTCCGTTAGAAATCATAATGGTTGAAATTACCCCTAATAGCTGCAACTGTGTCCGTTAGAACGGCATGGCATCCGCAAGGCAGCAAAGCATCCGTAAGCAGCCTCTTAATTCGCCGCCGAGCGGAGGAAGCCGGGAAGTCTAAGCATGGCAATCGTAAGTCCGACGAGACCAAAAGTAAGAAGGATGAGCGCCGGTCCTGCGACGTCGCCCAAATGCGCGCCATGGGCAATGATGTCCTGCAGGGAATGCTGCGCCCAAAATTGCGGCATGAAATGTCCAATGGTCTGCACGGTTTGCGGCAGCAGGTAAGAAGGGACCCACAAACCGCCAAGCATGGCTCCGCCCATAGAGATGAGCTGCGTGATAACCATGGCTGCTCCTTCGCCGGGAACAAGGAAGGAGAGTCCGAGGCCGATGCCCGTTCCGGCGATGCTCAGTGAGATGATAACCGCTGATAACGCGGCGATATCCCCAAGCTTCAATCCATATACGAAATGTCCGAAGGCAAACAAAATAACGCATTGGGCGATAACGGTAAGCATGAACGGGAACCACATACCGATCAGATAATAGAGCGGTTTGATGCGAGTCGTGCGGATGCGCGACAGCAGGCCTGTTTTCTTTTCCTCAAAAAAGCGGCGGGCCATCGTAATCATGATGAAAAATACGAACATAACGGTCATCCCGGGTACCACTTGGTCGATCATGTCAAAATGGTCGGAAGTTGCGGACACATTTTCGATCTGGATCGGAGAAGCGAGAGCGGCTTCGGCTTGGGCTTTGGATTGGCCTTGGGCCATCAGCATGCCCGTCAGTTTTTGCTCGCGGTATTGGGTCGAAATGCTGCTGAGGATAGCTTGGATCGGAGCCGTTTCCGTAGGGGAAGCAGGGTCCTGATACAGTTTGATGTTAGCAGCCTTGCTTGCCTTCATGGCTTGTTCAAAACCGCTTGGAATAACCAGCATCGCTGAAAATTGTCCCTGCTTCATATTATCGAGCTGCTCGTTCAGGCTATCAGCCGGAAGTTGTTTGACGTCCATAATGCCTTCCATTTGCCCGAGCAGCGCCCGGGAAGCGGCGGTTTGATCCTGGTCAACGGTCCGCAGCGTAAGCGAAGAGCTGCCGTTTCCCTGATTAAATACCGAGCCGAACATCACAATGAAAAGGATGGGCATCAGGAGGAGGAAAATAAAGCTGCGCCGGTCTTTGCCGATCAGGCGAAGTTCTTTGAGAATCATAGCTTTCATGGGACTATATCTCCTTTGTGAAAATTTATTATTCTTTAATCGCGAAGCGCCGTTCCGGTTACTCTCAAAAACACGCTTTCGAGCGAAGGGCGCACAACCTCCAGCTGCTTGACGTCCCAAGCATGCTGTGAAGCCTGGCGCAGAAGGCGCTGCATAACATCTGTCGATTTTTCCGTCTCCAGCAGCCAGCCTGAACCTTCCTTGCGGATGGAGGCGACGTCCGGATCCTGAGAAAGTTCGGTTAGTCCAGGAACCTCCAGATAAATGGACTTTTGTCCGTATTGCTCCAGCAGCTGTCCAAGCGGTCCCATGGCCTTGATCGACCCTTGGTCCATAATAGCGACTTCGTCGCAAAGGGCTTCGACTTCCTCCATATAGTGGGTGGAATAAATGATGGTTACACCTTCACGGTTAAGCTCCCTGATCATCTCGAAAATATGGTTGCGCGACTGGGGATCGATTCCCACCGTAGGTTCGTCGAGTATAAGCAGCTTGGGCCGGTGAAGCAGGGCTGCGGCAATGTTGATTCTTCGTTTCATCCCGCCGGAAAAGGTGCTGACGATATCTTTGGAACGTTCAAGCAGTCCGGTTCTAGTAAGCACTTCTTGAATCCGCTGCTTCAGCTCTTTGCCGCGAACGCCGTAAGCTTCCCCGAAAAATTCGAGATTTTCGAAGGCGCTGAGCTTCTCATACAGAGTTATATCCTGTGGAACGTAACCGATATATTTGGATACCGCTTCGGATTCGCGGGTGAGATCCTTGCCGAAGAGCTTGGCTGAGCCGCTGTCGGCCTTCACGATGCCCGTTAAAATTTTCATAGTCGTCGATTTGCCCGCGCCATTTGGTCCCAAAAAGCCGAATGAGGTTCCGGGTCTTAGCGAAAAGGTGACATTCTCGAGTGCCTGTTTTTTGGGGTAAGCTTTTCTAAGTCCGGTTACCTCCAGCATGTAATCATCACGCACCGAATCGGGTGCAGCCGTTTTCTCTGGTTTCATTATCATTTGAACCATGTTTGTATCTCCTCCTATAAATCCAATTTCTTTTCAAGCAGATGTGCTGAAAAACGAAGAACGACATAGGTGAGGATCCAGCTCAGCCCCATAATGACTGGAAGCTCCCACGGAAAAGGAAACCAGGCGTAGGCAAATTGAGTGGTTCCGTATTCGACCATGTACTCGGGAAAAATCCGGTCGGTCGATTGGTAAACAAGACTGAAGCCTGACATAAAAACGATCCACAACACTGGGCTAATAGGTCGCAATACGCTGTTTTGAATCGTGGAGGTCAGGATGCCAAGCGCGATAAACAACGGGCTAAAACCTGCAACTAACGAAAGCCAATTGATGCCGGCAATCATAAAGGAGACGACGGAATCAAGAGAGTAATAGGGAATCGTGAGCGATAATATTAAGACATAGGCGGACATGATGACAAAAACGATCAGAATTCCGGCCCAAATCTTCAGCCAGACTGCCAGCCATTTGGCGGAAATCAGCTGTTTTCGTGGATACGGCATGGTCAACCACCAGCCATAGGTATCATTTTCCCATTCCCGTTTGACCGCGTTTAAACCGAGGAAAAAGACCATATAAGGAAAGCCCATGGTGACAAACCAGATCGTATTCAGCTGCAGCGAGTTATTTATGGCAAAATAAGTGGCTGTGCCGACGAGTGTAATAAGGATTAGTAGGAAATAGGCCCTCCACCAGCCTTTAGTAATATGAGAGCGGCTTTGTCTTCTCCAGCTACCCTTGCTTTTAAATTCATGCCGGACTAAATTCCGGAATACTGCCGAGTCCATTACTTATTCCACTCCTTCACATACATTTTGCGGAAAACATCCCGCAATGAGCCGTATTCAGCTCTTAAATCCTCTGTATTCCCAGACCAAATGGCGCGTCCTGCTTTCATCATGACCGTGTAATCAAACAGGCCTTCAACTTCCTGAATGTCATGGGTACTGATCAGGATGGATTGCTCACTTTCCTCGAGGTAATCGATGAGACTGGCCACGATGGCTTCCCTTGAGATCACGTCGATGCCGGTAAAAGGTTCGTCAAGCACGATCAATTGCACGTCACGGGCAAGACAAAGGATCAGCATGATCCGGGCTTCTTGCCCACGGCTCATGCCGCCGACTTTCATATCCAGGTCAATGTCCATATAGTCCGCAAGCTGAATGGCTCTTTCCATGGAGAAACCGGGGAGGAAGGATTTTCCCCACTCGAGCGATTGTCTGGCCGTATGGTTCGGATACCATCTGGCACGGTCCGGCAGATAGGCAATATCTTGATTGGTCTGCCAACCCGGCGTTTGGCCAAGTACGCGGACGCTGCCTTCATCCGGTCTGACCATTCCCGTCAATATGCGGAAAAACGTCGATTTACCGCATCCGTTCGGGCCCAGAATTCCGGTGATCCGCCCGGAAGGGATGGCAAGCTCCAGTTGATCCAGCGCTTTTTTCTTGCCGTACTGTTTGGTCAACCGTTGGCATTCAATGATATATGGCGTCATGAACCTTCACCTCCATGTGCCGCTTTCCTGCGGACGTATTTCTCAATGTCATCCCATGTGAGCCCGAGGCTTTCCATTTGCTCCATGAAGCTGTCGATATATTTGGCGGCAAGGGCTGTCCGGAAGGAGGCCACACGCTCGGGAGATGAGGTGACGTATGTGCCCTGCCCCCGCCGTTTTTCCGTTAAACCGTCCCGTTCCAGCTCTTGATAGGCGCGCATAACAGTATTCGGATTAATTCGAAGTTCCTGCGCCAGCTCTCTAACCGATGGCATTTTGTCTCCCAAAGCAATCTCTCCTTTTGCAATCGCGCTTCTGGCTTGTTCCAGTATTTGCTCATATAAAGGTTGACTGAAGTCAATCTGGAAATGCAGCGAGCCAACCTGTTGCTCTTCCATAAACGCCCCTCCTACCGCACAAGGTGCGATTAGTGATTTAAGTGTATTATATCACTTAATACACTTAATACAATAGGCTGTTGAAAAATTTTCTGAAAAATAGAAATAAAAAAACCGCCTGCCGATTCCCCTGAAAAAGGGGTGGCAAGCGGATTGCAGATAACTGCTCGCAAGAAAAGCTTCAACTTACGCAGGGTCAATCAACGTAGAAAGGGCGCCGAATAGGAGCTTTTCTTTAGAGTAAAGAAAGTATAAGTTTTCAGCGGAAGCTGAACACTTTCTGCTCGCAAGAAAAGCTTCAACTTACGCAGGGTCAATCAACGTGGAAAGGGCGCCGAATAGGAGCTTTTCTTTAGAGTAAAGAAAGTATAAGTTTTCAGCGGAAGCTGAACACTTTCTGCTCGCAAGAAAAGCTTCAACTTACGCAGGGTCAATCAACGTGGAAAGGGCGTCGAATAGAAGCTTTTCTTTAGAGTAAAGAAAGTATAAGTTTTCAGCGGAAGCTGAACACTTTCTGCTCGCAAGAAAAGCTTCAACTTACGCAGGGTCAATCAACGTGGAAAGGGCGTCGAATAGAAGCTTTTCTTTAGAGTAAAGAAAGTATAAGTTTTCAGCGGAAGCTGAACACTTTCTGCTCGCAAGAAAAGCTTCAACTTACGCAGGGTCAATCAACGTGGAAAGGGCGTCGAATAGGAGCTTTTCTTTAGAGTAAAGAAAGTATAAGTTTTCAGCGTAAGCTGAACACTTTCTGCTCGCAAGAAAAGCTTCAACTTACGCAGGGTCAATCAACGTGGAAAGGGCGTCGAATAGAAGCTTTTCTTATTGTGTGGCGTTTTTTTGCAAGAATCTCACATATATAAAAATCGCTGTAGCGACAACGCATTCGGATAAAGGGATGGAAAGCCAAACCCCATTGGTTCCAAACAGAGGAGGCAGGATCAGCAGGAAAATGACCATAAGAATAATTTCCCGTGATAACGTGATCCAGACTGCGGCTGTGACCCGTTCCGACGCTTGGAAGAATGTCATCATCACGAAGTTGATGCCCATAAACATATAACCGACGAAGAACAGCCGGATGCCCGTGATCGCAAGCGATCTGACTTCATCCGGAAAATCGCCGAACAATGTCACGATACCGCCAGCTAGCGCCTGGCCGAATAGAAAGACGATAATTCCGGAAATGAACGCTGTTGTTACTGCAATCCGGATCGTTTGGACTTCACGAAGGCGGAGTTTGGCTCCGCGGTAATAGCTGATCAGCGGCTGAATTGCCGAGCCCATGCCGAGGAACAGCATCAGCATGACGCTGTGGGCGTAATTCAGTACCGAAAATGCCGCCACGCCTGTCGTGCCGGCCCATCGGACCATGGCGACATTATAGCCGATGGTGAAAACGGATAAGCCGACCTCGGAGATGAAGCTTGGAAAACCGATCGTCAGCGTGCGGACGGTCAGCTGCCATGAGAAACGCGGATTGACAAATGCAAGCGACCGGTCCTTGCGCAGGAAATGCGCAAACAGTACCACCGCGCCGGCCAGCGTCGCGATCACGGTCGCCAGTGCCGACCCCTTGACGCTCATATTTAGCACGTATAAAAAGAAATAATTCAAAATGATATTGAGCACTGCCGACACGACCATGGAGATCATGGCCAGGTTTGGATTGCCGTCATTTCGGACGAATAAGCTAAACGCATTTTGAATCGTGATAATAAATCCGTAAGTCAGCAATACCGTCATGTATTCAAGGGCATAAGGGAGTGTATCCTGATTGGCCCCAAGCGCATAAGCGAGAGGAACCCGCAGCAGATAAGCGGTCACAGCCACAAGCATGGTAAAAACGAAAATAAGGATCAGCGAGTGTGTGAAAATTTGCTGCGCCTGTTTGATGTTTTTGGCTCCTTTGGATTGGGAATAAAGGGTTGCGCCGCCGGTGCCCAGCCATAACGACAAGGCAAAAAATACGGAAAATACAGGAGAGGCGATATTAATGCCGGCCAGTGCCAGCGCCCCGAGACGGTGTCCGACGAAAATGCCGTCGGCGACCACATTGATAGACATCATCAGCATCCCGATCAGGGATGGTATTAAATAACGTACGAATACTTTACCGACGGAGTCGGTCTCCATCGAAGGGAGAATTGCTGCTTTTTCTTGACCCATGTTGTCCTCCATAACCTATAACCCCGAGGGGGATTTAGGGATTCCTAATATTTGCAAAATGAATTATCTGCCGGAGATGTTCGGTCAGTACCGCTGATCCCGTATAAAAAGACGTTCATCGCCTTCAGGTAAAGCTCACGCGCTTCCTGGAAAGACATTTGATTCGCAGAAAATTCGATTCCGGCCAGCGTGCCTTCTAGGATTATACTCAAGAGACGTGCGTCATCCGGCTTGAATTCCCCCTTTTGCATGCCAGCCTCGAGCAGTTCCTCGTAATTGCGCAGATACAAGCGCATCATCTCTTGAACCTTGTCCTGATTTGGTGAAGTGATAAGCTCAGTGGCATAAAATTCATTGGTGGCTTTCGTGAGCGGATGGTGGAAGCCATCCATGACAAAGTGCTCCACCAGTGCGATCATTTGCTCTTTTACCGTATGATACAGGGCTTTCTTAGCCTGAAATTGCTCGGTCCATTCCCGCGTCCATTCTTCAAGCAGGTAAAGGAACAAACCTTCCTTGTTTTTGAAGTGGTAATAGATGTTGCCCTTGCTGATCTGCGTGGCGTTTACGATATCTTCGATCGAAGTGCAGGCATATCCCTTTTGGCCGAATAACGTACGCGCGGCATCGGCGATTTTGAGTTTGGTTTGCTGGCTGGATAGCTGCTTTTTATTCATCCATTTCACCTCAATCTTTTTTGACGGTTATATACTGAACGTTCATTCTAAAATCGATATTTCTCAGTATACTTCCGTCCACCAGCGATTTCAACTCGTAGATTGCAGTATAAAACTAGCGGAAAATGCGTCTGGATTGCCAAGTAAAAGGTAGCAGGCGCGGGACCGGAAGATGCTATAATGAAGAGACATTAGGTTCGGAAAGAAACAATTCCGATCCCGCTTTACGTAGGCGGATCATCGGTTAAGGAAGAAGTTTGTTGAAACGGAAGGCTGGAAGCAGTTAGAATGAGGACAGGCGGTAGTCGTGATTTGAAAGTGGGGTGTTGAAGATCGGATTGCAAGCATTGGTGCTTGGCGCCACCGGCCTTCAGCATCCGAAGCTGCACGAAGCCATCATCGATTTGGAAGATTTGGAGAAGCATGCGGAGGCGTTTGAGGGCGTGAGGGACGTGTACTGCTGTCTGGGTACGACCATCCGCAAAGCAGGATCGCAGCTTAAATTCCGCAAGGTCGACCTGGAATATCCGCTGCGCGCTGCAAAAGTGTCAAGGAGGCAGGGCGTGAAGCAGTTTCTTACCGTATCGGCGATGGGAGCTGATCCAGACTCCAAAATCTTTTACAACCGCGTCAAAGGGGAAGCTGAAAGGGCGATATCCCAGGTAGGAATACCTGGTGTGCACCTGTTTCGGCCATCGCTTCTGCTTGGGGATCGAAGCGAATTCCGGTTGGGGGAAGCGGCCGGCGCTTGGGTCATGAAGCGGCTTGAGCCGCTGATGCGGGGCAGAGCGGCCAAATACCGGGCCATGCCTGCCGCGACGATTGCCCGAGCCATGGTGAACATCGCTCTTGCAGGCACTGCGGGCATTCATGTGTACCCGAATGATGTCATTCATGCGCTTGGTATAGCTACGGCGGATTGATACATACAATGACGTTTGTTTTTAGCCGAACCATAAAAATTGGAAAGGGTGATTGTATAATGAGTAAAAAAGTGATTGCGACGACATCTGCGCCAGGGGCGATTGGACCATACAGCCAGGCGATTCAAATGGGGGATTTGATTTTCACCTCAGGCCAGCTGGGGCTGAATCCCGAAACCGGCGAGTTTGGAAAAGACGTTCAGGAGCAGGCACGCCTTGCGCTCGGCAATGTGAAAGCCATTCTGGAAGCCGCAGGCAGCAGCCTGAATCAGATCGTAAAAACGACCGTGTTTTTGAAGGACATGAATGACTTCGCCGCCGTCAATGAAATTTATGCTTCCTTCTTCGCCGAGCCTTATCCGGCCCGGAGCGCCATAGAGGTTGCGCGTCTGCCGAAAGACGGATTGGTGGAAATCGAAGTGATTGCCTCGCTGAAATCATAATTTGAATAGCTTTGATGTGATAAAAGAAGCGCCCTTTCAAGGTAGTGTCCTTGAAAGGGCGCTTGCATGCTTATGTATTTATTGCGTGGATACTCTTTTCCTTTCAGATCCTCCACATATGCAAATCCCACGCTTATGCAAATACTCCGCTTGTGTAGATGCTTCGCTTGTGTAGATGCTTCGCTTATGCAGATCCCACGCCATGCAAATATTCCACTTATGCAGATGCTAGGTATTCCCGATTCGTTGTGCCGCAGTATGTTCGTTCCATGCCTCCTATCGCACCACTACTGGCGTTATCCTTCCCTTATTCAAAAGGTGGGAATCCATTTTGGATTTCTGCAGACAAGTTAACTATGATATCTTCAACGTTCATTTAATTCGGTGAAGGGCTCTATGCGCGCATTTCTATAACATGGAAGCTGCCTAAGTGGGAATTATTGCGAAAGTGCATCCTTTTCAGGCATTTTATAGCGCGAATTGCAAAATTGTTGCGATAGTACATCAATTTGGCCATGAATCATCTGTTTATGCCTAAAAGCCCGGGAAAAGATGCACTTTTGCAAGCTTTCTAGTCATAGTTGTCTGGAACGTTAAAATAGATGCACTTTTGCAAGCTTTCTAGCCATAGTTGCCTGGAACGTTAAAACAGATGCACTTTTGCAAGCTTTCAGATGGAACAGCCATTCAGCCAGCCATTTTTATCATGTAAGGATTTTGCTAAAACCAAAAAGCGAATTCAAGAATCTATTTCATAATGCCGCTGCCAAATACCCGTAACATGATTCATTATGAAATTGATTCGAATTGCAAGCTTTTCAATAATAGTGAAGCTAAAAAATATAGTGCACGGCGCATGGATAGAGTCGCATACTGCGATGTGGTGGACCGCCATCATGCAAACGCCAACCATGCGCCGTGCGAGAAAGAAGTCTTATGTTGAGCCGGAGGCCCTAAGCGCCAAACGGCCTTAATGGGAAGACTGATCCTTCCGGTAATCATTGGGTGTGCGGCCTTCCTGCTTCTTGAATACTTTGCTGAAGTATTTTTCGTCCTGATATCCGACCATTTCAGCGACCTGGGAAATGCGAAGCTGCGGATTGAGCAGCAGCAGCTTGGCTTTGGCAATGCGTACGTCCGCAAGAAATTCGGAAATGTTCACGCCAAATTCCTGTTTAAAGCGGCGGGAGATATATTCTCTGCTCAGGAAAAAGCGGGCCGCCATATCCTGAAGTGAAATATCCTCGGCATAATGGTTCTCCAAATACTTCGCGATATCATGAATGATGTGGTTGTTGTTATCGCGGGAATGCTGCTGGGTCATGATCCGGCTGGCCGCGATAAGCCGGCCCTCATACTGGGTTTTCCAGAGCGGATAAGACAGCCGGCCAAGCGGGTCCAGCGGGAGCGATGGCGGGAGTTCAAGCATCGCATCCTTGTCGGGACCGGGAGCCGGAGCATTGGAATCCAAATCCATCCACTGTTTCAGCATCCAATCCCATTCGGAATTCCATTGCTTAAGCTGGGCAGGCGTGACGCAGGCAAGCTTGCGAACCTGCTCCATCCAGCCGTCGACGGCGGAGCTGATGCTATCCGCGTTGCCGCTGAGCGCCGCCGTGCGGAAGCTGTCCTCATGCGCGGCAAGCCGCTGGGGCTTTTGCGACGGCGGTGCAGCGGTATGAAGCCACTCCGCAGGTTCGTTTAGATTACGCTGCCAAAGCGCCTGATGCGCGTCGTGATAAGATGCGGCAATCCCCGCCGGAAAGGGCTGGCGCGGCCCTGCGCCGATGTGAACCTGGCGGTGCAGCGTCAGGTCGATGCCGGAGCGGATCTCCGCAAGCGTTGTTTGCAGCGGCATCGTTTCGTCCCAAATGAGCAGCACGATTTCCTCAGGGTTATTCAGGTTGTGAAAGGCGATCCCTTTTTGCCAAGCGAGCAGCACCTCATTGCAGATATTGATCAGCGTAAAGTACAGCAGCTGCCGCATCGGCCGGAACTTATCCAGCAGTTCCTGGTCGAGCTGTGCCGTGCTGATCACGGCGGCGCTGGCGGCCTCGATTTCTCTCGGCAGGCCGAATTCTTCCTGAAGCTGGCGCGCAAGCTCGTCCCTGTTGCCATGGCTGCCGATGAGGTCGGTTAACAGCTTGTCCGCGTAATGGGGTTTCATCTGATTGAGTTCCCTATTTTTGCGGGCGCTGAGGCGATCCTGCAGCGTTTCCAGGCGCACCTCTTCGACCGCTTTGTTCAGCGCCTCATTAAGCTCGTCCGGATCGACCGGTTTCAGAATATAATCAAGGCCTCCATTACGGATGGCATGACGAACCAGATCGAAATCGTCATATCCGCTGATCACGATCGATTTTACGGCAGGCTGGTTGTTTTTGATCCATTCCAGCAGCTGGGTGCCGTCCATGCGCGGCATGCGCATGTCGGTCATAACGATTTGGGGGGAGTGCTCCATGATCAAATTCACGGCGGACTGCCCGTCTTCCGCTTCGATGATCTCCGTGATGCCGTGGCTGTTCCAGTCCGCCAGCATCTTTATCGCTTCTCTTACATGTTTCTCATCGTCTGCAATCAATACTTTCATCATTCGTGATTCTCCTCCGCACGCTTGCCTTGGGTGTGAATTTCAACTGTAATTCGAACGCCTTGCGGCTTGATATTGCTGATATAAAGCGCCGATTCATATTCGGTGTAGAGCTGCAGGCGCATCAGTACGTTATGCAGCCCGATGCCGTCCTCATCGGACCATTCGGCCGGAACCCCGCTGTGCTGGCGTTCCAGCTGGAGGTTCAGCCGCTCCAGTTCCTCCGGCGGTATCGATTCTCCGTTATTTTCAATGACGATCTCCAAAACCCCATCAGGCTTCATCCGGCTGGCGATATCCAGTCTGCCTTGATTCCCCTGATTGCCCATCCCGTGCTTAAAGTAGTTTTCAACCAGCGGCTGCAAAATCATTTTCGGCATCGATATCTGCAGCGTTTCCGGTTCGAGCCGGAATGAAAATTCGAGCTGGTCGCCAAAACGCTCTTTTTGCAGCTCGAGATACTTCTTTACATGCCCTGCCTCTTCCTGGAGCGTAACCAAAGCATCGTTGTTGTTCATGCTGTAGCGCATGATTTTGGCGAGCGAGGAGAGCAGGGCATAGATGCGGGGCACATTGTTTTGAAGTGCCAGCGTGCCGATCGACTGCAGCGTATTGTACAGGAAATGCGGGTTGATCTGGGCTTGCAGCGCTTTAAGCTGATTGGTTTTGTTGGCCAGCTCGAGCCGGTATTCCCGCAAAATCAGATTGTTGATCGTGTCCATCATCTGCCTGAAACGCGTGAACATGATACCCGTTTCATCACGGCTGTTCCAGTCGATATCGACGTTGAGCTGTCCGGCCTGAATCCGGTTCATATAACTGGTGAGGCGCTTGATCGGTTCGGTAATGCGGACGGAAATGAACAGCGTGCCAAACGCAATGACAAACAAAGCGATCACGGCGATGGCCGTATTGATTTTCGTCAGCTGGTTTGCGCGCTCGTACAGGGTTGCATTAGGTATCCTTTTGATGATCGTCCAATCGGCATACGGGGTTTGCATCTTCTCAAAAACATGCATGGCCCCGCCATTTTCAAATGAACCGCTGATTTGGTCCCGGCGGATGTGTTCAAGCACGACCTCGTCCTTTAACTTTTGTCCGATTTGCTCGTCCTTGTCCGAGTATATGATGCTGCCGCTCTGGTCCACAACGAGAAGCTGCTCATTTTGTTTATTAAACAGCTGCTCGCAAATAGCCGCAACCGCATCGAGCCTGACATCGATCGCCAGCACGCCGAGCACCTTCTCTGACGGAATATTCGTAACGGTCCGGTGGAATGTGAACACCTCGCGCTCGGAATAAGAGGTAGGCGACGGGGGGAAACCATAATCATGGCTTTTATGGGTGGGCTCCATAGACGTTGTATATTTTTCATAAGGACGGGTGCTTACATAAGGTTCGGTACGTGATTCCCTTTTGGGAAAGGTAGCCGGCGTCACCAGCGTGGACTGGTTGGATTCGGTCGCATGCAGATAAATCCGCTCGATGCCGCTCACCGTGTTCTGGATATTTTGCAATACGGTATATATCTCCGCCACCGCCCGGTAATCATCGGGAATTTTTCGCAGATTGCGCAGGAAATTGGTGTCCGTATACACGACAAGCGAAGCCTTGTTGATATTGTCCAGGTAGTTTTTTAAATTCGTTGTCCCTTGAAAAATCAAATGCCGGTTCTCCTCAAGCGACTGTCCTTTAATCGTTTCCTTGGTATGGATATAGGTGATGCTGATGGACAGCAGAATCGGTATAGTTGTGGCGAGCAGCATGAACTGAATCAGCCGCGAGCGGATACTGCGGAATTTCACCGGCTTGCCGCCTTCATTAAAATACTGTCCCGTTTTGCTCATATCAATATTTTCCCCCTAACGGTTCACGATCCTCCGTGTTTTTTGTAAACGGATTCCCGCATACTGAAGCTACAAACCACATCGAAATGTTGAAAAGGGGAGAAAAGGGATGAGTCGCAAAAAGTCATCCGGTCTGCTCCAGCAGCTGGTATTCGTTGGTCCGTCCACCGTTTTTTTTACCGCTATTATTGTGATTCCGTTCCTGTTGGGCCTTTATTATTCCTTTACGAACTGGAACGGCGTATCCGGTGAAGTGACCTGGGTCGGTCTCGACAATTTCAAACAAATATTAACGAATGATCCCGATTTTGGGAAGGCTTTTTGGTTTACGGTCCGGTTTACGGTAATCGGCATTATTGTAACCAATCTGCTCGGATTTTTCCTTGCTTATTTTTTGACCAAGCCGCTAAAAACACGGAATGTGCTCCGCACCATCTTTTTTATGCCGAATGTCATCGGCGGTTTGCTGCTCGGTTTTATTTGGCAGTTCATTTTCGTCAAAGGTTTTTCGGCGCTTGGGGATTCGACCGGCTGGTCTTTCTTCAATCTGCCTTGGCTTGGCGACGCAACGACGGCCTTTTGGGGCATCGTCATCGTATTCGTTTGGCAAACCGCAGGTTATCTGATGGTCATCTACATCTCTTCCATCAATAACATCCCTAAAGACATCATTGAGGCCGCCGAAATCGACGGGGCTAGCAAGCTGCAAATTCTGAAATCGGTCATCGTGCCGCTTGTGATGCCAGCCGTCACCGTCTGTCTGTTCCTGGCGATCTCCTGGTCGTTTAAAATGTTCGATCTGAACCTGTCCCTGACCAAAGGCGGACCGTTCCGCTCGACGGAATCCGTTGCGCTTAACATCTATAACGAGGCATTCCAGAACAACCGTTACGGTCTGGGTACCGCCAAAGCCATCATCTTCTTCATCGTTGTAGCGGTTATTACCAGCGTGCAGGTTAAACTTACGAAAAGCAAGGAGGTTGAATCCTGATGGAAGTATCCAAAAAGTACCGGGTCGGTACGCTTGCCACCGAACTTATTATGGTCGTCATCGCGCTGGTCTTCCTGACCCCGTTCTACTTCCTGTTCGTGAACTCGGTGAAAACCTTCGGCGATCTGCTCACAAACTCCGCCAGCTGGCCGAAAAGCTTCGAATGGCATAACTATGCCAGAGCCTGGGATATCACGAATTTCCCGACTGCCTTCTGGAACTCGCTTATTGTCACGGTTGTCAGCAACCTGCTGCTCGCGTTGTTCAGCGCGATGTCGGCATACCGCATGGTCCGTCACAACACCCGCTTTAACCGGTTTCTGTTTGCGATTTTCGTAGCGGCGATGGTCATTCCGTTTCAATCCATCATGATTCCGCTGGTAAAGGTGATGAGCTCTCTCGGGCTGATGAACAGCATTCCGGGACTGGTCGTCGCTTATCTGGGATTTGGCGTTCCGCTTAGCGTATTCCTGTTCCACGGCTTTGTGAAAGGCATTCCGCTGGAGATCGAAGAGGCCGCACGCGTGGACGGCACAAGCACCTACGGCACGTTTTTCCGCATCGTATTGCCGTTGATGAAGCCGATGTTCGTGACCGTCATTATTTTGAACACGCTCTGGATTTGGAATGACTACCTGCTTCCGTCCCTGGTGCTGCAAAGCGCAAGCCTGCGGACGATTCCGATCGCAACCTTTGCCTTTTTCGGCCAATTCACGAAGCAGTGGGATCTGGCGCTGCCGGCGCTGGTTCTGGGCATCCTGCCGGTCATTGTTTTCTTCCTGGCCATGCAGAAATACATCGTGGAAGGCATTACGCAAGGCGCCGTCAAGGGCTGATAAGAGCAGAAACAAGGACAAGAACAAGCTAAGAACAGGACATGACCATAGTAAAAGCGGGCCAGAAAAAGGGCAAGAACAGGGCATCCTGCCGGATAGGTCAATCCCGTCCCCCTGTTTCGTCAATATCGTAAGTGCTCGTGGCGATGGCTCGTCTCTATAATGAGGGAGTAAGCGATTACAAGATGGACCGAATGAATAATTCAGCAGTTATGTAAATTTTTCGAATTCACAAAATGACAGACAAGAGGGGATATTGCAAAAATCCATTAAGCGACTTCCAAGGATATCAATGAATTTTGCAAAAATCCTGAAAGAAAAAAGGGAGGATTCATTCATGAAAAAACGTACCAAGATCACGCTGGCTTCCATGCTCGCACTTTCCGTCGTGCTGGCCGGCTGCGGCTCGAAAACTGACAAGAATGCCGAAGGCGCAAGCGGCGACAGCGGCAAAGGCAGCGCTAAAACGATTCATATCTTCCAGTTCAAAGTCGAGATTGCCGAGGCGCTCAATAAACTAAAGGCCGATTATGAAGCGAGCCATCCGGGCATCAAGCTCGATATCCAAACTGTCGGAGGCGGTTCCGACTACGGCGCGGCGCTGAAAGCGAAATTCGCTTCCGGCGATGAACCGGATATTTTCAACGTAGGCGGTTATACAGATTTGAACACTTGGTCTGATAAGCTCGAAGACTTGTCCAATGAAAAATGGGTCGGCGACATGGTCGACGTGTCCAAGGATCAAATTACGAAGGACGGCAAAATCTACGGCATGCCGATGAACCTGGAAGGTTACGGCTTCGTATACAACAAGGATCTGTTCAAAAAAGCAGGCATCACCGAAATACCGAAAACATTGACGGAACTCGAGGCCGCTGCTAAAAAATTGCAGGATGCAGGCATCACGCCTTTCGTGAACGGCTATCAGGAAGGCTGGATTTTGGGACAACATACGCTGAACGTGCCGTTTGCGCATCAGGAGGATCCAAGCGCCTACATCGACGGTTTGAACAAGGGTACGGCCAAATTCGCCGGCAACAAGCAAATGGACGAATTTATGAAGCTGTTTGATCTGACGCTGAAATACGGCAATAAAAATCCGCTGACGACGGACTACAACACGGAAATGACGATGTTCGCAAACGGCCAGGCGGCCATGACGCAGCAGGGCAACTGGACTCAGGTTCAAATCGACGGCATTACGCCAAATATGAATATCGGTCTTTTGCCAATGCCAATCAATGATGATCCGCAGGAAAATGACAAGCTGCTCGTTGGCGTGCCAAACAACTGGGTCATCAACAAAAATTCGAAAGTGAAAGACGATGCGAAGGAATTCCTGAACTGGCTGGTTACTTCCGATCAAGGCAAAAATTATATCACCAAAGAGTTTAAATTTATCCCTGCGTTCAAGAGCATTAACGCTACGGAACAAGATTTGGGCCCGCTCGGCTCGGATATCCTGAAGTACAGCAAAGAAAACAAAGTGCTGAGCTGGCAGTTCGCCAGATTCCCTGAGGGCGCTTGGAATGAGTTCGGATCCAGCATGCAAAGCTATATCGCAGGCAAATCCGACAAAAACCAGCTCTTCGCGGATTTCCAAAAGACATGGGATAACCTGAAAAAATAATTCAGGAAAGCCGGATAGAGCGAGGGAAGTTTGACCCTATTCGTTTAACCGGATACTCTGAAGGCAGTTCGCAGCAGTGCACAAATGAAATGAGGCAAAGAGGTCACCTTTCTATGGAAAGGGGCCTCTTTTTCATAAAATATAAGCGTTATATTTTGGGGCTAATGGGTTATGCTTATTGGAAATGCCGCAGATGCCGGGAAAAACGCTAAATAAATGTGAGCTGCCATTTTTGAGCGTTCGCCGATATTACTCTAATGGATCAAATGGAGCTATCGTGACCGCTGAGATAAATTAATGGCTTTCACGAAGGTAACAGGGGTTCGAATCCCCTATGGGTCACCATGGCCTGACATTGGGCGAAAATGCGCTGAATCCCGAGCGGGCATTCTTAAATCAGGACTTTGCAAAATTCGATTCCAACCGCTCCCGGGTACAATATATAGACGAACTAAACCGTTCGCTCTATATATTGCTGATTGAAAGCCGCTCCTTGGATTTTTGCAAAATGCTTAAATACATGAAAATAGTCTAGGAAGAGTGGATTGCCGTTTTTAAATTGGCTGTTTTTCGTATAAGATGAAGGTATATGTGTAATTTTCGGAAACGACAGGAGACAACGATGAATCAACCGCTATATGGCGTATGGCTAGGTGATGTGTTTTTTTGTTTTTCGGGAGAAATGTCCGAACCGAGAGTGGATGCGTGGAGCAAAGTTATGAAGTCGCTTGCGCTGGAGGATGGCTTCAAGCCGTTTGCGCAGGCCGTACTCCGATTGGCGGAGCTGCGTTATCCCTCGCCTTCAGCCGTCCAGCGTACGGCTCGACGCGGAGAGCGGAAGCAGCTGATGGGAAGAACCTTGGAGGGACTTGCCTTGACTCCGGGGGATGCTTTTACTCTGCTGCTGGCATGGGACGAGACTGCCTCCAGGCGTCTGGGGATCCAATCGGGAGCAGAGATCGGATACTGGTCCAAGGCGGCACGTTTTGCGCTGGAGCTATTGCTGCGTGGTCAAATAGCTCCCGGTACGGCCGCGGTGTCTGCGGGCGGTACGCGCCGCCGGGCAGGCGTGCTGGCGCTGACAGGCAGCTGGAAGCCGAAGCTGCGCGAGCCTCAGGATATTGAGCGTTTCCTGCAGCTGGCGGCTGCGATGCCGCCGGTGGCGCTTGGCGTGCCTGCGTTCTTCGGCAACGAGCCGATGACAAAGCAGGAGGCAGGCGTCGCTGTGCTGCACTCCTTCCTGAGCGCGATGATCCATGCGCGTGTAATGGAGGTCGTGCGGGCCCAGGAGGGTAAGCTGTCACGCTACCAAGCTGACTACCGGCGGGGAACATCGCCGCTGGAGGAACTTTGGTGGAACAGCCTGCTCACGGCTAGCCGCGCGATTTCCGTTCAGGGAACGGCGGAGGAGATCACCGCTCTTGGCGAGAAGATTGCTGCGATCGGCTGCACTCAGGTCCCTGATGCAGGTGGAGAAGCGGAGCGCTCTCGCTCAGGACGGCTGCAGCTTGGGCTGCGTCTCGCGCCGAGCCATCAGGAGGAACAGGAAAGCTGGCGCGTTACCTTTTGGGCGGAACTGCAGGATGAATTTGGCGCTTGGCTGCCTGCTGCGGCGATCTGGGGACATCAGGAACGCGATATTCACCGGCGCGGTAAAATATATAAAAATGTACAGGAACAGATGCTGATGCTTCTGGGGGAAGCGGCAGCGTTATCGCCGGAAATAGCGGAAGCGCTTTGCGAACCCGCACCGCAGGGGATGGAGCTGACAAATGATGAGATGGTGGCGTTTGTGCGAAACTCCGTCCCCCGGCTGAATAAAGCCGGCATGGCGGTCCAAATGCCTTCCAAGTGGAGCCGCAAGGGGCGGCGCCGCGTCGGTGTATCGCTTAAGATGCAAACCGATGAGAGCAAGCCCGGGGCACCTGTACTTGGCATGGAGCAGCTGGTATCTTTCCAGGTGGCGGCGGTTCTCGACGGGGTAACTCTTACCCGTGAAGAACTGGCTGAACTGGCAGCGTCTGCTTTGCCTTACGTCCAGTTCCGCGGCGAGTGGATCGAGCTGGATTTGAAGGAAATCCGCCAAGTGCTGCGGTATTTGAAGCGGCATGAGGAAGGCGAGATGGGCCTTTCGGAATGGCTGCATTTATCGGCGGAAGAAGGAGAAGAGCGGCTGTGGAAGGGCATGCAGGTACTGGGGCTGGAAACGGCCGGCTACCTGCGTTCTCTGCTCGGTGAAGAGGCGCCGCGCAAGGTTCCGGCCAGAGCTGTTCCAGCTTCCTTGCATGGCGTGCTTCGTCCATATCAGGAGCGGGGATATCAATGGCTGTCCGCCATGAGAGACATGGCGTTTGGCGTCTGCTTGGCGGATGATATGGGGCTTGGCAAAACCATTCAGGTTATTACCTGCTTGCTCGAACAGCACCGGAAAGGCCAGAATCCGGTATTGATCGTCTGTCCGACATCGCTTTTGGGCAATTGGCAGCGTGAGCTGCAGCGGTTTGCGCCTGACCTCAATCTGTATATCCATCATGGCAACCGCCGCCGGCACGGCGAGGATTTTTTGCGGGAAGCCGCCCGGCATGATCTCGTGCTGACGACCTATCATTTGGCGGGACGGGATGGAACGGATTTAGCCGGCATGAGATGGACCTCAATCGTGCTGGACGAAGCCCAGTATATAAAAAACCATCGCACCAAACAGGCTCAGAGCGTTATGAAGCTCTCATCCCCCCACCGGATTGCTATGACGGGGACGCCGGTTGAGAATCGGCTTGGCGAGTTATGGTCCATTTTTCACTTTTTGAATCCGGGTTATCTCGGTTCGGCGGCTTCCTTTCGCCAGCGTTATACGTCGGCTGATGCCGACAGCGGCAAATTGCAGGAGCTTCACAAGCTGGTAGCCCCGTTTATGCTGCGCCGTCTCAAAAGCGATCCGGATATCCGCAAGGATTTGCCTGAGAAGCTGGAGATCAAATCGTATTGTGCATTGACCCCGATCCAAGGCGCGATGTACCAGTCTGTCGTTGAGCAAATGATGGAGAAAATCGGCCAAGAGACGGGCATCGCGCGCAAAGGGCTGGTGTTGTCCTCTTTGACGAAGCTGAAACAGATTTGCGATTCGCCGCTGCTTCTTGGCAGGGAGGAAGCTAAAGGGACCAAGGCGGAATCTTCGGGCAAAATGGAGCGGCTATATGATTTGCTTGATACCATTTCGGAGTCCGGGGAGTCGGCATTGATTTTCACGCAATATGTGACGATGGGCCATTTGATCGTGTCGCGTCTTGAACAGCGGTATGGCGTTAAACCGTCCTTTTTGCACGGGGCCGTTTCCAAGGCGGAACGCGATCGGATGGTACATGCTTTTCAAACAGGAGAAGGATCGCCGTTTTTCGTGCTTTCGTTAAAGGCCGGCGGCGTTGGACTGAACCTTACCCGGGCCAATCATGTGCTCCATTATGACCGGTGGTGGAATCCGGCGGTGGAGAACCAGGCCACCGACCGCGTATTCCGGATCGGGCAGCAAAAAAATGTCCAAGTGTATAAGCTGATCTGCCAAGGTACGCTGGAGGAACGGATCGACGAACTGATCGAGCATAAAAAGTCGCTGTCCGAACAGGTAGTCGGCTCCGGGGAGACCTGGCTGACCGAAATGTCCGACAGCGAGCTCCGGGAGCTGATTACACTTCAGGGAGAGGATTGGATGTAACCTGCAAGGGCAATCGCACAGTAAAACGGGAGGGGTGCAAGGATGAATAAAAAAGAAGCATTCGACCTGAAGATTGTACCTGGCCGGATTCACGCCGCCGCGGCTCACAGCGGGCAAGAACATAATGACAATATGAAAAAACAGCCTTTTTGGCAAGTTGATATTCCTTTTGAGCAATGGAGCATGGAGAAACGTGCTGATATTTCCCGAGATTTGGCGCAGAATCCT
The DNA here is from genome assembly GCF_021654775.1 of Paenibacillus azoreducens. Taxonomy (NCBI): domain Bacteria; kingdom Bacillati; phylum Bacillota; class Bacilli; order Caryophanales; family Paenibacillaceae; genus Paenibacillus; species Paenibacillus azoreducens. The sequence continues at coordinate 747,134 of NZ_AP025343.1, forward strand.
TACGAGGTATTCACTTTGCTTCGTGGGCAGACTCCCCCGTGGCTTGAGGAGACGCTTCAGTCTTGCTGGCAGCCGAAGCCGGATCAAGCGGCTTGCAGCTGCGGCCGGGGGGAGTGCGGCCATATTTCTGAGGTTTTGACGGAAGCGTATCGACATATTCGCTTGGACCCCTTCTTGGGTTTGGCGCTGTTCGGACTTGAGCGCGGACCGCTGCTGGATGCCGTTTTTCAGGATTGGGCCGCGAAGATGCCAAAGGCAGCCGGGGCTGCAGATGGAGGCGATTTGAGCAGGCTTGAAGAGAAAGGCAAGGCTGGGCCGTCTGCGGGTGAATGGCTGGCAGAAGCGGCGGAACAGGGAAAATTGCATGAACCTGGAGCTCTTTACCATGAAGTTGCCATACATCTGGATAACGTGCCAGACGGCGAACCTAAGGCAGATGATTGGTCGGAACTGCTGCCAAAGGTTAAGTCCGCACAGCAGGTCATCAGTCAAATCACGACAGAGGCCGCCGGGAAGGCGCGGGAAAGTTTGAACCTGATCCCCAAATCCGTCTAAATAAGCGGCTTCAAGAATCAATTTCATGATGTACTGTTCAAATGTATAGAAAAGTCGAAATCCGCCCTGGGGATTTCGACTTTTTTTGCTGCTGCCCCAAGAATAAAGTACAATGGACATATATTAGGCAAGGGATAGTAAGGAGAATATACATGGGAATGAAAACTTGGAAAAAGGGATTATGGACATGCCTGCTGATCTCTGCGCTAGCGGTTTCCACCGCTGCACTCAGCGGCTGCAACAAGACAGGCGGTTCCGGCAAAGAGCAGGGACAAACCCTGCAATCGAAGGCGGGCAATAGCGAGAAGGAAAACCAGGTTCCGGCGGATCCGGTTATGCTGAAGCGCAGTGAAAGCTCGCTGCAGACGACGATTAAGGAAGTGGACGGAAAGGAAGTCGTCACGAATCCGGAAGCGGTCACGGTGATTGTGAACAAGCAGCGCAGCCTCCCGGACGGCTATGAGCCGACAGATCTCGTAGAGCCGAATGTTCCGTTTTCCTTCGACGGGCCGCATGAAAAGCGGCATCTGCGCAAAGAGGCTGCTGACGCTCTGGAGAAATTGTTTGCCGGAGCGGAAGCCGATGGGATCGAACTTCGCGCTGTGTCCGGATACCGTTCCTACAGCCGCCAGAAATCGATCTATGATAATAATGTGCGTACCAAAGGAGAGGAATACGCTAGCCGTGTAAGCGCGGTGCCCGGAACAAGCGAGCATCAGACAGGCCTTACGATCGATGTGTCCAGCCCAAGCGTGGGCAATGCATTGGAAGAAAATTTCGGCGAATCTGCGGAAGGAAAGTGGCTTGCCGAACATGCGCCTGAATACGGCTTCGTTATCCGTTATCTTAAGGACCGCGAGGACACTACCGGTTATGTATACGAGCCGTGGCATATCCGCTATATCGGCACGGATCTAGCGCCTGATGTGGCCAAAAGCGGCTTGACGCTTGAAGAATATTTTGACGAGGCAAATATAAAGCTGTAAATCCTACATGACAAAATGACGGGCTGTTCTATCTGAAAAGTTGCAAAAGTGCATCTATTTTAGCGTTCCAGGCAACTATGGCTAGAAAGCTTGCAAAAGTGCATCTTTTTCCCACCTTTTAGGCATAAGCAGACGATCCATGGTCAAATGGATGTACTTTCGCAACAATTTTGCATTTCACGCTATAGAATGCCTGAAAAGGATGCACTTTCGCAACAATTTCTATTTCACATGATCAACTGTCTGCAAAAGCTGGTACCCTGAATCCATTTCATTATGGATTTATATCGAGTACTTGAACCTGAATATCGAATCATCTAATACTTATCGATCTATATCCAATCCATTTCATAATGGATTTATATCGAATGCTTGAACCTATATAAGTTGAACTAAAGAAAAGCATAGGGGATAGGCAAAAGGGAGAAAGATTTACGGAGAAGCGAAGCGTTCGCCTAAAAGCTTTCCGAAGGAAAGCTAGCATCGTAAGCATACGCTTTGTGATCGGATTTCAACCATGAAAGTATAAATCAAAGAAATCTGGGAGCGGGCAGCGATCGAAAGAACATTTCACCCGGCTGCCTACATCCGTGCAAATCATTGGTTCAACTTATATAGATATTGGATCAAACCAGCGGGTTGGCATTGTGAAGTTGATCTATCTAACATGATTTCAAACACAATTGGCATTATGAAATTGATTATTTGCAGGTGTTTTTTCGAATAGTCCATAATTCGCAATTAGTTCGAAAACTTATTCGAAATAAAGGAATGCAACGAACGGATTTATCGAAACTCATCCTGCCCCTTAAAATAGTCGGCAAAAGAAATCAAGAGATGGCGGGACAAGAAGTATCTCCTGTACCGTCATCTCTTGATTTTTCATGATCATATTGCGTTAAACAAGCATGCTTTAATTTGGCCAACCTTTTTACATGCTGAATCAAAATGAACTGAAATTACTCCTGCTGGGTATCCTGCATTTCTTCGGAATAATACTCGCCGGCTTCTGCCAGAATTTCTTCCCGCAAGCGAAGCATCTGATGGTCCAGCTTGTCGGCGGCTTCGGCAGCCTCTTTTAATTCGCCGACCACATGGTTCGGCACCCGTTTATCGTATTTATAGAAGATAATATGCTCTATGCTGGCCCAGAAGTCCATCGCGAGCGTGCGCATTTGAATCTCAACCTTCATCCAGCGCGTGCCTTCGAATAGGACCAAAGGGACCTCGGCAATAACATGCAGGCTCTGGTAGCCGTTAGGTTTTGGATGGGCAATGTAGTCCTTGACTTCGATAATGCGGATGTCGTCCCTGTGCGAAAAATGATCCAAAAGGCGATAAATGTCCTGAACAAACGCGCATACGATACGCATGCCGGCAATATCATGGATATGATTCAAAATATTTTCGAGCGAAAAATCGATGCCTTTGCGCTCAAGTTTATTAATGATGCTTTTCGGCTCCTTGATCCGGACTTTGATATGTTCAATCGGACTGTAACCGTCTTGGAGCTTTAATTCCGTTTTGATCAGTTTAATTTTATTTTGGAGTTCATCCAGCGCAAGCTTATACAGCATCGGCAGTCTTTTCCACTCATTGAATTGATTCAGCAAATTGCTTTCGATATCCAACTTCTGCAACTCCGTCAGTGTGACCGATCTCGTAACAAGCTGATGATTCGTTTCCTCTTTCAATGGCCGTTCTCCTATATCTGCTTTTTTTGGTAAAAACCATGCCCGGTTTCAAGCTCGGGCTTCGATTTTATTTTACCTGAAAACAGGCTGTATAGGCAAAACCCAAGCCCGAAAGAAGGGCTTTAAATAACCCCACAAAGAGTATCGGAAAGAAGTAAGGGCGCCTCTCAAAGAGGGGCGCTTTTGCAGAGCAAAAGTACTGAGTGAAGCCTAATCTTCGATGCTTATTCCCAATACTATGCGGGGAACCCGAAAAAACTAATAAAATCCCCCACAAAGTGGAGCCCATGCTTCGGTGCTTATTCCAATTACTTTGCGGGGACCCCCAAAAAAACTATAAATTCTATAATCTTAAAAAAAAGCGCCAAAACGGATTTTCATTCTCCCCGGCAGCGGCTAATGAAGCCGTAAAGGAGACATGGCAATCGCATGCAGGGCTTATCTTTTCTTAAGCGGAGCCGCCTGATTTGAACCGATGGTGACACGTACCCGGGGAGGGGATGCCTCCGTGGCCTGCTTGATTCCGAAAGCTTCGAGCAGAAATCGGGAGGGAGCCGCAGGTTTGCTGTGGTAGTAGGCAGGCGAGCTGATGTACAGCTTTTCCTTGGCCCGGGTCACAGCCACATAAGCCAGCCTCCGTTCCTCTTCAAGGGCTGCCTCATGCACCTGCTGCTCAGCAGCATCGGGTCGCGTTGCTTTTAATTCTTCCGGCGGTTTTGCCTTTAAGGCGGTGGTGTGCGGGAGAATGCCTTCACTTGCCCCGATCCAATAAACATAAGGGAATTCAAGCCCCTTTGCCCGGTGGATGGTCATCAGTTGAACAGCATCGCCGTTTTGCTCGTCCTTCATTGATTTCATTTGGGCATGGCGGAGGGATAATTCATCCGCGTATGCGACAAACCGTTCCACTGTATCAAACCTTGCTGCGGCGCTTTCAAGTTCTTCCAACGAATCGAGAACCATTTCTTTATATTGCGTATATACTAACGGGTCCCCTGCTTGTACGTATTTGTCATAAAACAACCGGCGCATTTCCTGCAGTGCATAAGCAGGTTTCATCGACTTTAGCGATTTGATCAGTTTGATCCGTTCTTTGACGGCCGTTTGTTGGAATGACTGCAGCCTGCTCCAGCGGGTTAAATGGATCAAAGGATATTTTTTGCGGGTCTCCTTCTCCTGAGCGGAGATAAAGGCGAGCCCTTCTTCCTTGGGGACGTACAGCGGCCCAAGCGCACCGGGCAAAGCTTCCGTTCGGCGCGGATTCAGGCTGAGCCGCAAATGATCCATAAGCGGTTTGACCAGCGGTTCATCATAAAATACGGTTGTGCTGCCATACTGAACAAACGGAATGCTTTGCAGCAGCAGCTGTTCGAGAACGGCGCGGCTGCTGCCGGAAGTTCGGTGCAAAATCGCAATGTCCTTATATGAAGCCTTCCCGCTTTGAACCTGGCCGACAATATGGCGTACCACCCATTCGGCTTCTTCTTCGGGATGCGACGGCTTTACGTACTTTGGTTTCTGTCCTGCCGGGCCTGCGGCTTTCAGCTCTTTGTCGCGCCGGATCCGGTTATGACGGACCATGGCGCTGCCAAGCCCGATAATCCGGCTGTCGCTGCGGTAGTTGATATCCAGCGTGACGATGCGGCTTTCGGGGTAGAGCTTGTCAAATTCGAGAATCGATTCCTGCCGGGCTCCGTTAAAGCTATAAATCGTCTGGTCATCGTCGCCGACAACGGCAAGATTCCGATGGGCGGCCGCGATATATTGCACCAGTTCGTATTGAATCAGGTTCGTATCCTGGAATTCATCGACCATCAGCCAGATATAACGCTGCTGAAGGCGTTTAAGGAACAGACGGTCGTCCAAGCGCCGCCGCAGCTGCAGCAGGATATCGTCGAAGTCCCACAGATGCCGTTCCTGCTTCCATGCTTCAAAAGCTTCCAGAATCTCTTTAACGAGAGCTTCTTCGCTTGTTTGGTCCGGAAGCTCATCGGCGCTCCGGCCTTGCATTTTCCAGGCCGATAATGCGGCCAAAAGCGTCTCCGGCTGATAGGTTTGGGAAGGGTCCAGCCTGCGCAGAATTACCTTCATGATCGTGTGCCGGGCGCCGGTATCCCCCAAAATTTGTTCTTTGCATCCGCTTCTGCGAAGCAGCAGGAGCGCGAATGAATGAAAGGTTCTGGCCTCCACGGCCCGCGCCGCCGCAGGATGAACGCCTGGCATCCGGGCGATCCGCTCCTTGATTTCGCTGGCGGCCTTGCTTGTGAAAGTCACCAATAAAATGTTTGATGCCGGCACGCCGCGCACGGCGAGCAGGTAAGCTGTCCTTGCCGCCAGCACGGTTGTTTTGCCGCAGCCGGCCCCGGCCAAAATCAGCATGGGGCCTTCCCCGTGGCGGACCGCTTTGATTTGGGGAGCGTTCAGCAGTATGCCGCTGCGTTCAAGCTCGCGGAAGAAGAAGGCATCAGGCTCATGATCCTTGACCAGATCAAGGCTGGTGAGAGCCGGTGCCGCCTCGGCCTGGGGCGGCTTGGCGGAGTCCGGTACTTGGGCAGGAACGCTTGTCGGCGTCAACTGCGTATTCACCATGGCGCATCCTCCTGTTCTTTGTCTGAAAAGATGTTCTTTGATTGCTTTTTTTCACAAGTGCCCTTTAAATTTGGTATGATATAACCACCTAAACCGCATGCAGTCCATTATAACCCGGGCGGCGGCAAGGGAGAAGGTTTAACAAGCAAAGCGCTTTATCGATTTCACAGTGGGGGCGTCACATGGTATCTTTGTAGCATAAGGATTTTGTTTACAGACCTTCACTAAAAAATATGACTAATAAAAAATATGAATTTACGAGAGATAAGTATATGGGAAACTGGAGGAGAAAACGATGAATATTTTGCAACGAATCAAGGATGGGGCGAACCGTGCAACCGAGAAGGCGCAGGGAGCCGTGGAGGTTAGCAAGCTGAACGGGCAGATTGCCGAAGTCGAAAAGGAAATGGAACTGCATTTCATGGAAATGGGCAGGTCTTTTTATGAAGGATACAGTGATGAGAACATGTCGCGCGCGGAAAAGGAAATGCTTAAACACTGCAAGGCATGTGACGAACTTAAGCTGGAGATTGATGAGCTGCGCCGCCGAATTGCGGAACTGAAAAACGAGAAGCTCTGCAAGTGCGGGCGCACGGTGCAGCTGGATGCGAATTTCTGCCCGTCCTGCGGCAGAAGTCTGAAGGAAGGACAGACGCCGCGGAGACATGACGATTCCCGTGATGCAGGAGCAGCCATGTTCCAAGAGGATGACTTTGGGGAAACCAAAATATATAAAGAACCCGCGCAAGATGACGAGTTTAATTTTGACCATGTCTACGGCAAAGACGAAACCGGCGCTTCGGAGGAACGTAGTTATGATTATGACCTTGCGCCAGGCAAGGAATGGGATGCAATGGAAGAGGATTCCCCTGCAGACGAGCGTGAACGGCTTCAAGAAGATGAGCTCGAGCGTGAGCGCGAGCGCCAGCTGGAACTGGACCGCCGCATTCGCTTCTGGAAAGAAAACAACGAAGGAGAAACCGAAGCGCCTGTCTCCGGATCTCCGCGGGAAACGGTCAAATGTCAGATTTGCCGGGCTGAACTTCCGAAGGGTTCGAAGTGGTGCCCGCGCTGCGGTGCAGAGCAAATTTAACGGGATAAATGTTTAACTTACTGAAACAACTCTGATTCCGGATAAATTCCGTTCAGGTGATCGGACATACGGGATCCTATGCAAATCCCTGTTCAAAGGGGAATGATTAGGTTTTTGGCAGCTTGGGAGGACAAAAGAATGGAACAATTGCTACAGCATCTGCGGAATTTAAGCTTCACCGAGATGGAAGCGAAAATTATGGTGGAGTTGGCCGCTAAAGGCCCGTCTTCCGGTTACGAGGTGGCAAAGGGGCTTGGCGTTTCGAGGTCCAACGTCTACGCTGCCTTACAGCGCTTGGCGCAGCATGGCTTCTTGCGCCGGAGCGCCGGGGAGCCGGTCCGTTATAGCATGCTGAAGCCTGAGGAACTGACGCAGATGATATCAGGTCAGGTTAAGGAGTCCTTGGCCTTTATCGAAACGAGGATGCCACGGGTTGAAACGGATCAGCCTCCTTTTTACAGTATCGAAGGCGACCGGAATGTGCTGGAGATGTTGTCCCGGGAAATGGAGCGGGCCGAACATGAAATCGTGGTTGACGTATGGCGCGAAGAAGCGGCGCTGGTGAGGAAAGGGCTTGAAGAAGCCGAAGGCCGCGGCGTTAAACTGCTTTGGTCCTGCATAGGCGAGGATGCAGCCATGAACCGGCTTGTTCCATGGCCTTCCCACGATAGAGAAGGAGATAGCCAGCATACGGGGCGCAGATTCTCGATTGTCATCGACCGACGCTGGTGTATACTGGGGGTTCGGGGTGATAACTGCACGACGCAAGGACTTGTCACTGAACATCCGGTGATGGTGGAACTGCTGCTGGATCATTTTACGCAGGAAATGGTGCTTTACGAGCTGGAGCAGGATATCGGCGAAGATTTGGCGGAGCGGTATGGGCCGCGTTATGAGCGGATTTACAGCAAGTATGTCGGCCCGGATGAAGAACGGGAACCGGTCGCCGAAAAGGACGCCTAAGCGTCCTTTGGCTGGATGTAAACTTGTCTGGACGTCACAGTTCTTTTAGTGCTTTGAAAACGCGGAGATAATCTTCATACTTATGAGGCACGAATTGTTGTAAGCTTAAAGAAGTATCAAAAATTTTAGATTCCGCCTGTCCTTCCTTCACGGAATGAATGCCGGAGGCGGGAATGGAATCGATGTTCCCTTCAAACAGCGAGATGGCGTCTTCCAAACCGGTTTCGTATAGCCCGGCGACTTCTTCTTCCTGCAAACGGTATGAGGTAAGCGGAAGATTGAGAAGATAACCGAAAACAAAACATTTTTCCCGGTCGATGAAGGTTTTGCCGCCTGCAGTCCCGGTTGCGTAGTAATCGATCACGCCAAGGGAGGTCAGCTCATCCATGCGAACGGGAATGCCGAGTTCTTCCTCAACTTCACGAACCGCGTCTGCAACGGTTTCGCCCGCCGACAGATGGCCTGCGGCCGTAATATCAAAATGACCGGGGAAGGTATCCTTGCTGTCCTGGCGTTTTTGAAACAATATTTTGCGTCCTTGCCCAGTATCCCTAACGATCCAGCAGTGAAAGGAATGATGGAGATAGCCTTTGGCATGCACTTCATCCCGGGGGACGGTACCGATTTTTTGGCCTTGTTCGTCGTAGATATCAAATAATTCCTGGCTCATCTGCTAAAAGCACCTCCGGGGAAGATCAAGTTTATGCTTATTATCCCGCAGGTGTGAACCTATCGCAAGCGTCGCCAATCATTCATCATGGCCATATACAAAAAATGAAAGAAAGTGAGAGATCGACATGGAATGCATCGTTCATTTTGAAGTGAAAAACAGGCAGGAGATCAAGCGTCTGCGAGGTTTGTTGTTTATCGAAAAAGGGAAGAAGCCAAGCGCGGAACAGCTGATTGAAATGTTCAAAGACATGCATTACGAAGTCGCGTTGACGGAACCGGACAGATTATTGTTTACGCCGACGAAAGCAAACGAAGAGTATGAATACATACGCGTAACGGAGCTGGATACCGGGGAAGAAAAATATACCGAGGACCGGGATTTGAAAAACATTATTTCCACCTTGATGCCGCAAAGACCTCCAGGCTTGTAACCGCGGGTTCCCCCGCGGACCTTCCCTGGCCTTGTGCCGATGCCATAAAGGGTCAGGCGTTCTCTGGCTTGGCATCCAGAACAGAAGTGCAATGGGAGCAGCGGGTGGCTGCCAAAGGGATTTCAGACAAGCAATAAGGGCAATCTTTCGTTGTTTTTTCGGGCTCCGGCTGCTCTTTTGTATCTCTTTTCAGCCAGTTGATTCCTTTGACAAGCATGAAAATGCAGAAAGCCACGATCAGAAAATCAAGCACCGTATTGATGAATTGCCCGATTGCGATGACAGGCGCCCCGATTTTTTGGGCTTCCGTCAATGTATGGATATGCAGATCTGGTTTAAGTGGAATAATCAATTCTCCGAAATTGACGCCACCCAGCAGTAAGCCAATCGGCGGCATAATTATATCGCTTACGATCGACGTAACGATTTTGCCGAATGCTCCCCCAATAATGACGCCGACCGCCAGATCAACGACGTTGCCGCGGACCGCAAATTCCTTGAATTCATTAATAAAGCCTTTCAAAATAATTTCCCTCCTGATTCTGGTGCATCATTCTATTAAAATATGATGATGCAATTTTCATAAAGTATAAACGAGATTTGGCAAAAAATCAGCAATTTTGCTTCCTCCATCAAATACCTCTTTCTTTTTTACCCCGTTTTGGGGTATACTTCATGCATTGTCTATAAATTTATGCAGCAAATTTTATACATCTCTCGTATATGTGCAGGAATTGGCCTGCATGTCTCTACCCGGTCACCGGAAATGATCGGACTACGGGAACATCGAAAGTCGGGTTTAGTCCCGGCATATTTAAGTTGTTTCCAAGGTCCATTGTATTCTTTGCTCTGCATTAACAAGCAGGCTCGGAGTAGAAGGGCTTTTTTGGCGTTTTTTTAAGATATCGGAAAACATACAAGAGATTCTAAGGGGGAAGCGTAATGCAGCTGTTAAAGCAGAAGGTATTAACCGAAGGTATCGTACTCAGCAATCAAGTTCTCAAGGTCGATTCATTCCTGAACCACCAAATGGACCCTGTGCTGATGAAAGAAGTGGGGAAGGAATTCAAGCGATTGTTTGCTGACGAGTCCATTGACCGCGTTCTGACGATTGAATCTTCAGGGATTGCACCCGGGATCATGACGGCTTTGGAGCTTGAAGTGCCGCTTATTTTTGCCCGCAAGCAGAAGTCGCTGACTTTGCGCGAAGATATTTTCGTGGAAAAAGTGTATTCATTTACGAAGCAGGAAACGAATGAAATCACCGTCTCCCGCAAGTTTATCAAACCTGGGGAGCGCGTGCTGATTATCGATGATTTTCTGGCAAACGGCGAAGCAGCTTTCGGACTTGCCCGTATTGTCGAGCAGGCGGGAGCGGAAGTGGCCGGCATCGGAATCGTGATCGAAAAGGCATTCCAGCCGGGAGGACGGCTGCTGAAAGAAGCGGGTTACCGCGTAGAGTCGCTGGTCCGCATCGCCGCTCTCGACAACGAAACCGTTACTTTCGCCTAAGGCAAAACGGAACTGTGAATTCAGGACAAGCACAACAAACACTGGGAGGAATCAATTCCGTATGGAACGGACCATTCAAGATGAGGGTTTGACGCCCGAGAGCAGCAGAAATCCTTTCAAAACCTTCTCGCTGGGGATTCAACACGTGCTGGCGATGTACGCGGGCGCGGTTATCGTGCCGCTTATCGTGGGAAATGCGCTTAATTTTACGGTAGAACAGCTTACGTATCTTATATCCATTGATTTGATGGCCTGCGGATTGGCAACGCTGCTCCAAGTTTGGGGCAACCGCTTTTTCGGGATCGGCCTGCCTGTAATGTTGGGGTGTGCATTTCAAGCCGTTTCTCCGATGATCGCCATCGGACTGAAAGACGGTGTATCCGCCATTTACGGCGCGATTATTGCGTCCGGGATATTTGTTGTTTTGTTTTCGGGACTTTTCGGCAAATTGATTGCCTTTTTCCCGCCGGTAGTTACGGGATCCGTTGTGACGGTTATCGGTGTTACTCTGATTCCGGTAGCCCTGAATGACCTGGGCGGCGGTGAAGGGGCGAAGGCGGCGGGAGAGTTCGGCAGCCTGTTCAATCTCGGGCTGGGCTTTGGGGTCTTATTGTTTATCATACTGATGAATCGTTTCGCCAAAGGCTTTATACGTTCTATCTCGGTATTGATCGGCCTTATCGCGGGTACTCTGGTAGCGGCTTTCGCCGGGCACGTCGATCTGGCGCCCCTGAAGGAAGCCAGCTGGTTCCATGCGGTCAGACCGTTTTATTTCGGTACGCCTACCTTCCATATATCTTCAATTCTGACGATGATTCTGGTGGCGATTGTCAGCATTGCGGAATCGACGGGGGTATTTATGGCTCTTGGGAAAATTGTCGATAAAGACATTTCCTCGAAGGATCTTGCCCGGGGATACCGCGCGGAAGGTTTGGCCATTGTACTCGGCGGGATCTTCAACTCGTTCCCGTATACCACCTACTCGCAAAACGTTGGCCTTGTTCAAATGAGCCGCGTGAAAACAAGGGATGTGATTGTTGTTGCGGGCGGCATTCTGATCGTGATCGGTTTCGTGCCGAAAATCGCTGCTTTGACGCAGCTTGTGCCAACCTCCGTGCTTGGCGGCGCGATGGTAGCCCTGTTCGGGATGGTTGTTTCCTCCGGCATCCGTATGCTGGGAGGGCAAGTAGATCTGAACAAATTCGAAAATTTGTTTATTATTGCCTGCTCGGTAGGTATGGGGCTTGGCGTCAGCGTCCATCCGGACCTTTTCCTCGCGTTGCCGGATTGGGCCCGCATTTTGGTGGATAACGGCATCGTGGCCGGAAGCGTGACGGCCATCGTGCTTAACTTGCTGTTTAATGGATTGAAGGGCGGAAAGCTGCCTAGCGCAGATGATTCGTCCATAAAAGAAAGACAAGCCGCATAAGCGGGCTTGCAAGGCTGTCGGGAATTTCCCGGCAGCTATTTTTCTAACGGCATCGCTGCTCGGTCGAATCGGATGGGAAATCCTACGCGATAATCTTTGGACTACATTGAACCAATCATACTGGTTTAGAGGCTAACGAAACGCACAATCGCTATTTGGTCAAAAATGAGCTTCAAAAATTTTTAACGAAACAAGAAATCGCTATTTAGCTCAATAGAGGCTCCTTGGGCCGTATTTTGTCTAAATAGCGATCTGTACTTTCGTTAGGTTTTAATCGGCATTGTTTCCGGGGCTATAACGCTCCCCAGTTTCATTAGCCGTTTTCGGTCAGCGTTCTTGCCAACTCTATCCGAGCCGAATCTGCTTGCCGGCCTTTCAGAACCCAATCTGTAAATAATTGTAATGATGTGCAAATCTAAAGTAACATTAATGTTACGCAAATCTTAAAGCAACACTCGTGTTACACAAATCCTTAAACAACATTCGTGTTACAAAACCTAAAGCAACATCCGAGCTATACTGCGTAAACCTGCAGCGCGTTTGGCTCGATGGAAATATCGTATGGGCCGGCGGACATGTTTTCACCGTCGCCAAGGGCGAGCCGCTGCTGGTCAAAATGGACCGACAGCTGTTTGCCGCGCAAAAACTTCACGAACGGAAGCCGGACATGCTTGCCGCTCAGCACCGTCGGAAACAAGCGCAAAAGCTGCAGCCGCGAGCAACCGTGAACGATGCAAATATCGAGTTCGCCGTCCCCGGGATGGGCCTCCGGGCAAATATGCAGTCCGCCGCCATAGCTGCTGACGTTAGAAACGGCAGTTAGCCAGGCATCGGGATAGGTGGTTGTAGAGCCGTCGCAGGTAACGGTGACGCTGCAGGGTTTGAAGGTCATGAGCGTATGCAGGACGCCGACGATATACGCGAACCGGCCAACGCGGAAAAAATTGCAGACCTTTTTGTAAAGACTAGTATTAACGTTTTCGGCAACCTGTGCATCAAAGCCGATCGCTAGCGCCGTAAGAGTCAATCCATTTGAGGTAGCGATCAGATCGGCCGTTCTCGTTTGCCCGGCGAGCATAATGTCGAGCGCCGTCAGCGGATCATGCGGAATGCCGAAGCCGCGGGCGGTGTCATTGCCGGAGCCGGCCGGGATGACGGCAAGCGGAATGCCGAAGTCCTTCAAGACTTGCAGCACGCTGTGGATGGTGCCGTCTCCGCCGATGACGGCCACCCCCAGCCATTTCTTCTGCTCGGAGAGAGTTTCTGCAATCGAGATTTCCGCCTGACCGGCGCTTTCCGTAAATAAGTATCGATAACGGACCGCCCTGGCATCCAAGGCGGCCTTGATTTTGATCCAGGTACGGTAGCCGTGGCCATTGCCCGATTTTTTATTGATTACAAACAAATACATTTGTTTTCCCCCATGTTGATCTCTATGAACCCTACATCTTCATTGTAAGAATTCTAGGGGCAAAAGGGAATCCCCGAATTACTGGCGCAGGGGGAAGATTACAAATGCCGGAGCTGTTTTTCCGCCAGATCGCCGATCCAGGGCAGCTTTATCCACTTCCCTTGAAGGGAGGAGAAGAGGAGGAAGATCCACATGACAAGCGTCAGGATGGAAACGAGTCCTGCAATAAACGGCCCGATCAGGGGAATGAAGCCGCACAGCATATGGGCGACCATGACGGCTCCGAATCCGAGCACGGACTGCAGCGCGTGAAACAGAACGAAGCGGCTGCGTTTCTCCAGAGCTAGAAACACAAGACCGCCAATAAAGGCGAACAGATAACAAAGCGTCGCAGCGATATTTTCGGGCAGACCCGTGGATGATTTGAAGAAGGGGGACATCTCTTACCACTCTCCTTGTCTTACGGCGGGATTGTTGTATAAACATATGTCCGCACGAGACAAGTTATGAAAAGTATCAATGCAAAAGAGCCGCTTCTGAAGTTCGATTGAACTGGAGCGGCTCTTGCACTGCAAATTCCCGATTACGAAGGGTCTCCGCCTTGCTGCTGTCTGCGCGGATGGGTGATTTTTCCCATTTTGTCGGTATCGTTTTCCTTTGGAACGAGGCGCGGGTCCGTGCGGCCTTCATGATGGTTGTCAAACATGAATTCGCTAAGCTGCCATTCGGTTGTTCCGAGAACCGGATCCGCAGGGAAAGTTTGACCCCGGTGCAGCGTTTCCTCACGCCCCCACTCATTGGTGTAAATACCGTCCACCTCGACCTCCTCGCGGGAAATAGGCAGCATGGCTTTATCTTTATTTTTCATGACATAAGTCCTCCTTCACTGCTGTAGGAAAGTTTAGTAAATGTCTGGCAGGCTTTATTAAGATTCCCTGACTTGCGGGGAAAGATGCATTCCGATATAGCCGAAAGCAATATACGACCACTCCTATTTATTAACTTAATCTAATTAGCCGATGATAGAAGATAAGAAGCGAAAATAACGCTGTAAAAAAACGAATCGTATTCATTTTTTTGGAAAGCTGTTTTTGGCGGTGGAATATGATACAATGAAAGGAGTGATTCAGTCATATCGCCTTGGGGTAAATAGAATTCTGTAACCTTAGGCGGCAGCCGGGAGCGTTCAGCCCAAACCTAAATAACTGCAAACGACGACTTCTAAATGTCAGGTAAGGTCTTTTCGGCATTCTCTTAATTGGAGCAATCCATTCAAGTGTTTTGGGAGGGAACTATCATGGCAACGAAAGGTCACAATGAAGTAAAAGAAAGTCTGCGGGAAATGACAAGGATTTTCCGGCCAAAGGATCCGAAGAAGTTTGTGAAGGAATATGTCCGGAAATATCATATTATGGGAGGATACGAAGAGGAATTGACCTCGGTTGTGGAGAATGAATTGGGAAGGATGAATTCTTCGGTTTCATAACCGCTTCGATGCAAGACTGAGCTTCACTATTAAATGAATAATAAAGCCGTTCATGGTTAAACCGTATATCTGCAAACTTGTTTTTGCGGAGATGCGGTTTTTTTTGCTGTTTTGTGCTGCTGTACGCGCCCGTTTCGCATATATTGTAAAAACAAATCGCCCTTGGCTGTTTGGAAGAATCCTGTGTGAAAGGAGCGGCAGCATGGAGATCTGCTTGAAAAGCAAGGAAGAAATCGGATATATGCGTGAAGCGGGGCGCATTTTGGCCGCGTGCCACCGCGAAATATCCCGTATGATTCAGCCCGGTGTAACGCCGCTTGCCATCGACGCTTTTGTCGAAGAGTATTTGGCCAGACACGGCGCCACCCCCGAGCAAAAAGGATACCGCGGGTTTCCGTTTGCGATCTGTTCTTCGGTGAATGATACGGTGTGTCATGGCTTTCCAACCGACACTCCGCTTAAGGAAGGCGATGTTGTAACAATCGATATGGTGGTGAATAAGGATGGTTGGTTGGCCGATTCCGGTTGGAGTTACGGGGTGGGCGCCATCGGCAAACCTCTGCAGAAGCTTCTGCTGCGGACGGAACAGGCGCTGTATGAAGGAATAACTCAAGCACAGGCAGGAAATACGATCGGAGACATCGGTTATGTGCTCGAAAAAGCGGCGAAGAGAGGACGATATGGCATCGTCAAACCTTTGGTCGGTCATGGCATCGGGAAACGGATTCACGAACCCCCTGAGGTTCCGAATTTCGGCAGGCGAGGAGAGGGAATCCGGTTGGCTGAAGGAATGGTCATTACGATAGAGCCGATTTTCACGCTCGGGTCGACGGGGGCTGTGTTATGGAATGATGACGGTTGGAGCATTCAAACGGCGGACGGATCATGCGGGGTTCAGTTTGAGCATACGATTGCCATCACTAAAGAAGGTCCGGTCATACTTACTGAGTAGGGAGCCGCAAGGCTCCCTTTTTTAAGATATCAGAATGTATAACTTCGGGGGAAACGCATCCTGATATCGCAAGAAAAACTTCTGCTAAAAGCGGTCTGTCTTCTTATAAAGTACGTCGATAGATGTTTTTCTAATAGAATTTTTTAGGGATCCCCCAAAGTATTTGGAATAAGCACCGAAGCATAGGCTCCGCTCAGTACTTTTGCTCGCAAAAGCGCCCCTCTTTGAGAGGCGCCCTTACTTCTTTCCGATACTCTTTGTGGGGTTATTTTGTTGAATATTGACGATTCGGTGAAGATCCAATACAGAAAAAAAAGGAAAAATGAATGAATTTAAGGAAAAATGGGTATACGTAAAGGGATTCCAGTGGTTGCAAAAGGGGGAAGCCGTTCGCGAGTGAAAGGACAGTGGAAACGATTCCAAATGCTTATGTGGCGCGCTTTTCAGGACTTTTGAACAATTTGTGAACTAGGTCAGAAACATTGACAAAATAGTACCTTAAATTTATATTAAATAGGTGATTGTTTTAATTGACAGTAGCAATTCATCCGTTATAGCACAGGCGTTTGATCGTTGACAGCCTTTTTGGCGACGCCTGTGAAAATGTACAAAGTGGGGTAGATGAATGATGAAACGGTGGCAGGCTGTAAAGCGTCTCCTTCCCATGCTCGCAGTGTTTTCTCTGCTTTTAGCCGGTTGCGGCCGCGAGGACTTGTCGGCATTGCGACCACAGGGACCTGTGGCGGAAGGACAGTACGATTTGATGAAGCTCGCAATTACGATCATGATTTTCGTCGTGGCCGTCGTATTTGCAATCGCGGTATATGTTCTGATTAAGTTCCGTAGGAAAAAGGGACAAACAGAAGTGCCGGAACAAGTGGAAGGGAATTTTAAGCTGGAGATTATCTGGACGGTTATCCCGCTTATTCTGGTATTTATTCTTGCTGTTCCTACCGTTCAAAAGATTTTTGCTTTTGGTGACGACCACTATAATGAAAAGGGTTCCGTACAGGTCAAGGTTACTTCGCATCTGTACTGGTGGGAGTTTGAATATCCGCAATACGGAGTGAAAACCGCCCAGGAATTGATGATTCCAACCGGTAAAAACATTGCTTTTGAACTGAAAACAGCCGACGTTCTTCACTCATTCTGGGTGCCTTCTTTGTCCGGTAAAATGGACACGAACCCGGATGGGACGATCAACAGATTCAGCTTCAGCACGAACAAAGAAGGGGTTTACCGCGGCAAGTGCGCCGAGCTTTGCGGTCCTTCGCACGGTTTGATGGAATTCAAGGTCAAGGCAGTAAGCCCTGATTCGTTTGATAAGTGGGTTGCGGCGATGAAAGCGCCTGCGGTTCTGCCTAAAGATCAAGCTTTGGCCGAAACTTTCAAGAAATCCTGCCTGTCCTGCCACGCTGTGGGCGATCAAGGTGGTCCAGCGGCTCCGGATCTTACAGGCATCGGTTCCCGTGAATCTGTTGCCGGTATCTTGCTGAACGAAGGTCAAGACGGGGGCAAACCGGTTAAGGAAAACCTTAAAACATGGCTCGAAGACCCGCAAGCCGTGAAACCGGGGAACAAAATGCCTGCACCAAAAGATTTGGGTCTGACAGATGAACAAATCGATGGCATCGCCGATTACTTGGCTAACTACAAGTTGGATTACTAAGGCGCGGATCAAATAAAGCAACGGACCATTCGATTTGCCGAAAGTAGCGTAATGACAGGCATTTTCCGGGCAAATCCGATTCGCAGTTTTTTGATCGCGCTAATCGTTATCAACAGCAAGATTTTATAAGAGGGGGTACCAACCTTGGCTCATGCTCATAGTGTCAAGCGCCACAAGGGCTTGATGGATTGGCTGACGACAGTCGACCATAAGAAAATAGCCATTCTTTATTTGCTGGCTGGCGGTTTGTTTTTCGGCATCGGCGGCATTGAAGCGGTGTTGATCCGCTTGCAGCTGATCAAACCGATGAATGACTTTGTGTCAGCTCAAACCTTTAACGAATTGATTACGATGCACGGTACGACAATGATCTTTCTGGGCGTTATGCCCGTCATTTTCGCGCTGATGAATGCGGTTATCCCGCTTCAAATCGGTGCGCGTGACGTTGCATTTCCGTTCCTGAACTCTCTGGGCTTCTGGACGTTCCTGTTCGGCGGCCTGCTGCTCAACCTGAGCTGGATTATGGGCGGGGCGCCGGATGCCGGCTGGACGGCTTATACTCCGCTGTCATCTACTACTTACAGTCCGAACCACGGTGTCGACTTTTATACGGTCGGTCTGCAGATTGCAGGTCTCGGCACATTGATCGGGGGCATCAACTTCCTGGCTACGATCATTACGATGCGTGCTCCGGGGATGTCCTTTATGAGAATGCCGATGTTTACATGGACGTCTTTCATTACTTCCGCAATGATTTTGTTCGCTTTCCCTGCCGTTACGGTAGGTCTGGTATTGCTTTCTTTCGACCGGATTTTAGGAGCCAATTTCTTTGAAGTTGCCGGTGGGGGCAGCCCCGTTCTTTGGCAGCATATCTTCTGGATATTTGGCCACCCTGAAGTGTATATCCTCATCCTGCCGGCTTTCGGCGTGATTTCCGAGGTTATACCGACATTTTCGCGCAAGCGTCTTTTCGGTTACAGCTCGATGGTGTTCGCGACGATCCTGATCGCTTTCCTGGGCTTCATGGTTTGGGCTCACCACATGTTCACGACGGGCCTTGGCCCTGTCGCAAACGCGCTGTTCTCGATTGCGACGATGCTGATTGCGGTACCTACAGGTATCAAAATTTTCAACTGGCTGTTTACGATGTGGGGCGGCCAAATCCGTTTTACAAGTCCGAACCTGTTTGCGATCGGATTTATTCCAACATTCGTTATGGGCGGGGTAACAGGGGTTATGCTTGCATCGGCTCCTGCCGACTACCAATTCCATGACACGTATTTCGTTGTTGCCCACTTCCACTACGTTATCGTGGGCGCTCTCGTATCCGGTCTCCTCTCAGGCCTGCATTACTGGTGGCCTAAAATGTTCGGCCGAATGCTGAATGAAACGCTTGGCAAGCTGTCTTTCTGGTTCTTTATTATCGGCTTCCATATGACATTCTTCGTGCAGCATTTCCTAGGCTTGATGGGCATGCAGCGCCGCGTATTCACGTATTTGCCTAACCAGCAATTCGATACGCTCAACTTGGTTAGTACGATCGGAGCCATCCTGATGGGGACCGGTGTTCTCATCTTCTTGATCAATGCGTTCGTCACGGCTGCGAAGCCCAAAGGCGTCGCTGATGATCCTTGGGAAGATGGACGTACGCTGGAATGGACGATTCCTTCGCCGCCTCCGGAGTACAATTTCAAACAGATTCCGCTCGTTCGCGGCATCGACGCTTTGTGGAAGGAAAAAATGGCTGGAAACAAAAGCATGACGCCTGCGGAACCGCTGGGTCCGATTCATATGCCATCGCCAACCATTTTGCCGTTTGTAATGTCTGTCGGCATTTTCATCGCCGGTCTGGGCTTTATGTTCAGCAAAGAGCAATTCTCTAACTCCTTTATGAGTTTTATTTTCAACAACTGGATTGTTGTCATTATCGGCTTGGTGATCACGTTCGGTTCCATGCTGCTGCGTTCTTTGTATGACGATCACGGCTGGCATATCGAAGTGGAAGAACTGGAAGAAGAGGGGGTAAAAGCATGAGTTCATCGCATGCACAAACCAACGGCGCATTGCCGCATGAACCGGAAAAAGCGACGTTGGAAGGCCGCAATAAAGTGCTCGCCTTTTGGCTTTTCCTTGGTGGAGAGGCCGTGCTGTTCGGTACCCTGTTCGCGACATTTCTGGCGCTTCGCAACCAAACGAATGAAGGTCCTACCGCAAATGAATTGTTTCAATTGCCAATGACCGCTGCAATGACTTTGATCCTGCTTGTCAGCAGCTTGACCAGTGTATTCGCCGTTCAGGCGATGCACCGCCATAAAGTTGCCGCACTCCGCGTGTGGTTAATGGTTACCGTTCTTTTGGGACTTTGCTTCCTCGGCGGGGAAATTTATGAATTTTACGAGTATGTACATGCCGAGAAGTTCGGCATGACAACCAGCGCATTCAGTTCCGCTTTCTATACGTTGGTTGGTTTCCACGGGGCTCACGTTGCCTTTGGTGTATTATGGATTTCCATCCTGATCGGACAGCTGTACAAAAAGAATTTGACTGTTGTAACCGCGCCTAAGGTTTATGTGTCGGCAATGTATTGGCACTTTATCGACGTTGTGTGGGTATTCATCTTTACGGTGGTTTACCTGCTCGGGAAGGTGGGCTAAGATATGACTACGGAACATCAGGTCACCCAAGATGGCGTTAAACGCAGCCATCGTCATGAGGGACCACAGAAGCATATCGTCGTTTTCATTTTCTCAATCATTTTGACGGCTATTGCCTTTGCGGCTGTCGCCGCGGGCGGAGTTAACGCTGCTTTTGCCGTAATTCTGCTTTTGGTGATGGCGGTGCTTCAAGTGATCGTGCAAATGGGTTACTGGATGCACTTGAAGGATCGGGGACATATGATTCCTATCCTGTTTATGATCGGTGGATTTTTCGTAGCCGGGACAGCCATTGTTATGGGTCTGTACTGGGTATGGTGGTAAAATAGAGAAAGAGGAGGGCTTTAGCCCCCTCTTTTTTTCAATGCAGGCGGACTGTCACAATTTCGACAGATCTGATGCCGCTTGGAAGGAGGTTTTTACATGCTGGGTTTAGAATATTTTAGCTTTAGCGATTTGTTCAGTCCAATATTTCTCGCATTTATGCTGCTCGTAACGGCTGCGTATTTCGTTGTGATCGGACCGTTAAGCGAGAAATTTGCCGATAGCGAACCTGTGCCCTTCGGCAAAAAGCTCAGCTTCGTCTGCGGTATGGTTATTTTATACCTTGCTCAAGGCGGGCCGATTAATCTGCTCGGACACACCATGTTTACGTTTCACATGGCCACGATGGCGTTGTCTTATCTGGTAGCGCCGCCGCTTTTGATGATGGGGCTACCGACTTGGCTTTGGCGGGCGATTCTGGCGGTCAATCCGTTTAAGAAATTCAGCTTTTTTGCGCGGCCCGTGGTTGCGGCTGTTATATTTAACGGATTGTTTTCGTTTTATCATTTTCCAGCGGTACATGACTATGTGATGCTGCATTTTACAGTCCACCGATTGTATTATGTGCTGTTATTTGTTACTGCTGTTTTGATGTGGTGGACTCTCATTAACCCGCTTCCGGGGAAAAACAAAACTTCCGGACTTGCCAAAACCGGTTATATTTTTCTCAATATGGTGCTGCTTACGCCGGCTTGCGGTTTGATTATCTTCGCCATCAAGCCGCTGTATGCGACATATAGCGATCCCAATGTCTGGGCACAGGCTATGGGTTATTGCGTTACCGGAGATCCATCGAAGCTGCTTGAAGCGTTCGGAGGTCCAACCTTTTTTAATATTATGAGCACAAAAGTAGATCAGCAGGTCGGCGGGATCGTCATGAAGTTTATTCAGGAGATCATTTTTGCGTCCATGCTTGCCAGAGTATTTTACCGCTGGTATAAGGATGAGAATAAGGAAGAGAATGATGTGGTGCCGGCTGAACTTGGCGAAGGTTCCCTGAATCAGGTCTAACGCTGATCTTTCGTGAGTAAGGAGGATAAAGATGGATTTATACATGCTGCTGCCAACCATCAGTACATCGTTTATTGTCATCAGTGCGATTTTGGTGGCTATCGGCTGGGGGCTAATCATTCAAGGAAAACGGGACGCCCATAAAAAGGTGATGATCTGGGGGGCTGTTGCAGCGCTTTTGTTTTTTGTAATCTACATGTCCAGAACCATCTTTATAGGCAACACTTCCTGGGGAGGTTCGGATGAACTTAAGGTGTATTATCAGATCTTCCTGATTTTCCATGTTACCTTGGCTTCCGTTGCCGCGGTATTTGGGATTACCACTTTGGTGCTGGGATTCAAGGAGAAGTTCGCGAAGCACCGGAAGTGGGGCAGAGTTACGGCGACGATCTGGTTTATCACTGCCATTACGGGCGTAGCCGTGTATATTTTGCTTTATGTGCTGTACCCGGGCGGACATACGAAACCGGTTTGGGAAGTTATTTTGGGTGCATAAAGCCTGGCCTTACAACTTGGAATTGCCATCCTAAAATAACCCCAAAAACTTATACATTCCATAGTCGTAAAAAAGACTTTTTTGTTGCTTGTACGGAAGCAGCGAAAAGGTCTTTTTGTTCTTTCGGTCACATATTCGTATCATGGCGCATTTTATTTGGCCGGAGCATGGCATAAGGGAGGGACGAAAAACACAGATAAACAGCAATTTTTACAGGCCGGCAGCGGTTGGAACAACAAGTCCAAAAGCCGCATCGGTCAACTTGGTGGAATATCTGGAATTAATTTCTGTAACGAGCCCAAAATTAAATGGTAACTTTTTTGTTTCTAATCGCGTCTAAAGAGTATAAAGGTGAACTTCCAAATCACGAAAAGGTCCGGGATCCGCATGAGACGTATTGGATTAGAAAAATATAAGAGCCAGCGAAGCAGACGTTACATTATGGCAGCGGCGGTTATCATTATACTGTTATTTACGACTTCGCTTTCGCATCCAGGGTTGATGTCGGCTGACCAACAGCATATAACGGGAAAGCTGAATCAGAACGGGGGATCATCTGATTCAGGTGAAGTGTCCATCCCTGACTATGGAACCGATTCCGGCAGTGCAAGCCAGATCGCGGTGCAATGCGGGGTTCTCAAGCTGAGGCAATCCACGGAAAGCACTGCGCAGATTCCTTTGTACTGCATATCCGGCAAATTTCATGGCGAATTTGTTCCATCGAATCTTCCGCACAGAGAACTGCCGGTGATACAAGGGGTTTCTCTTCCGGCCACGGAATTAACGCGTTGGGGGGCATATCTGCTGAACGGAGGCAGCAATCACGGTTATCTTTTGTTGGCACCGCGCAGTTGGAAAGTTGTTACGGCAGAAACTGGCATGAACGGATCGGTAAAAGTAGAAATGCAGGACTCCGGTAATCCTCGGATCCATATGACTTATCAGGATGTAGGGGCTTGTATGGGCTGTGCTGCCCAGATGATGGGGAGCTATTTTCCGGATATGAGAAAATGGGCGGAAGAACAGGGATTCGCTGGAGAACCGCCGGTGTTTGAAAGCAGAGTGGAATTAAATGAGCATATGACGCAATTCGTTCTGAATAATGATAACGGAGCCTATAAAACGTATGGAGCGGCGTATCGCTTTCTTGATCCGGACAATGCTCAATTTACATCGCTGGAGATAGAAGCTCCTGAAGCCCAGGTTCAAACCGTGCATACCATGCTTGATTTTTATGCCAAACATCCGACGGCATTTGTGTATTAAAAATCCATATGTCAACCTTGCAGCATAAGGCTCGCAGCCCGTTAATTAAAGGGGTGCGGGCTTTTTTTGTTTTGGAGAAGAACTATATTTTAAGATTATAGAATGTATAAGTTTTAAGCAGAGCTTAAGTCATTCTATAATCGCAAGAAAAACATCCGCTAAAAGCGGTCTGTCTTCTGTGAAAGTACGTCGATAGACGTTTTTCTTATGAAAATATGGCTGGCACCTATTGTCAAAACAATCATCACACTATATACTGTGTATAAAGATATACACAGTGAGCACAGTGGCAGATGTATATATACACTTGAGAGATATGTATTAAGTCGGAAATGGAGGAGAGCTGTTTGGAAAATGCAAAAAAAGCCTGGTCCATGATTCTGAAGGATCTGAAATGCGAAAAGAAATATTTTGTATGGACGTTTGTATATGCCGCTTATATGGCCTTTACGATCGGGTTCGCGGTCAAAGGTCAGGTGACAGCTCCTAAATATTTAAATCCGGTTATCGATGGATTGTTTATGATGCTCATTCCTTTCCTGGGTTTTTATTTTAACCGTAGGTCGTTTAAATACTTAACCGAAGATTCGTATACGCAAATGCTGGCCTTTTTCAGAGCATTGCCCATTCCTGACCAAATTGTGATCGCATATCGGTTAATACAGATTTTTTTGGCTTATCTCATCAACGGCACCGTTTTCTTTGGTCTGATGTACTTCATTTTAGAGCCAACGCAAAATCAAATGTCATTAGTGGAGTATCTGGCCTTCGCACTTACCTGGATTGGATACGGCATGATAATGTCAGGATTATACATGTATCTTGAGCTTTCCATCCACGGCAAAGGTTATTTCAAAATCACAATGCTTTTGATCCTGGGAGTGGTGGTAGTGGCTATCATCATTAGATTATTGGGTGGCAACATGCTTCTTAGCTCGTTTGAGCTGGCAAACCGCTGGAGTATGCTTTCTCCCCTGATGTGGGGGATGTTGTTAGCGGGGGCAGTTAGTCTGGTTTTATTTACCAATCTTACGAAACGCAAGCTCAGAATTCGGGATCTTGTCTAACCTGCGGCACAAAATGGACTGTATTGGTTTCGTTAACGTAAACTGCTGCGAGCTGCAGATATACTACGCAAGAAGGCGCGAGGTGAGGTGCGAAAGGTGTGGATTCCTATACAACTGAATGAAAATAGCGCTGAACCGCTGTACCATCAGATTGAATCCCAGTTAAGATCGCTGATCATTAGCGGACAAATCAAGGAGGGGACCCTATTGCCATCCATCAGGGAATTTGCGGGAGGATTAAACTGCAGCGTCATCACCGTTCGCCGGGTGTACCAGGATCTGGAGAATGAAGGACTGCTGCGAACCAAACAGGGGACCGGAACATTTGTCGCCAAGGTAGGCGATACGCAGCGTGAGGTGTTCAGACGGGAAGCGGTTGAAGAAGCGTTAAAATCAGCGGTCGATGTCGGTTTATCCGTTAAATGCGAAGAGGAAGAACTGAAACAGCTTTTCTTATCGATACTGCATAGAAAATATCACCCGGAGCAGGAAGAAGGTGAAGCATAAATGGAACAGGTTGCCGTCGAATTCAAAGGCATTGAAAAAAAGATGCGGCATAAACTGATCGGTCCCATCGATTTGAAGCTGCCGCAAGGCCATGTCATCGGCTTGATCGGTGAAAACGGTTCGGGAAAAAGCACGCTTATTCACATGATATTGAGAATTGTGTTTCCAGATCGGGGCAGCATCGCCTGGTTTGGCGAGAACTATCAGCATGAAATTCCCTGGGATATTCGCAGCAAGATCGGGTTTGTGTCCGAAAAATCAAATACAGAGGAAGACAATCTGACCGCGGAAGAAGCGGCGGAGTTCAGGGCGCTATGGTACCGCGATTGGGATCAGCAATATTTTGAAGACCTGCTTGGGAAGTTCAAGGTTCCGCGAAACATCAAACTGAGGAAAATGTCCAAGGGGGAGCGGCGCAAATACGAAATTTCCGCAGCGCTTGCACCGCATCCGAAGCTGCTTCTGCTGGATGAGCCTTCATCCGGGCTGGATCCTTTTGCCTGGAAGCTGATGATCGATGAGCTTCGGAGTTTTATGGAACCCGGTGATGTTACAATTTTGCTCTCGACCCATATCGTTGACGAAGTCAAACGGCTGGCCGATTATGTGGTGCTGATGAACCACGGGAAACTGCATGGGATGGCGGAAAAAGACAGTTTGATGGATAACTGGAAAGAAATCTGGATTAACGGAAGTATGGATGTGGTGGATGATTTGCCTGGAATTATTCAGGTTCAGCATGAATTTCAAGGCGTCATACGGATGATTACGACAGAATGCCTGGAAGTGGAAAAGATTTTGCATGACTCGGGTATCCAGGTGCTAAAAACTAGAATGCTCGAGCTTGATGAAATATTGGAGTTATGGTTAAAAGGCCATCTGCCTGCAGGAGTGCAGCCAGGGAAAGGGGATTAATATGGTATCTTTACAACTGGATCATGTGTTTAAGCAGTATGGGGAAAAGACCGCGGTGAACAACATTTCGCTGGAGGTCGAAAAAGGTGAAATTTACGGTCTCTTGGGCGCGAACGGCGCCGGAAAGACGACAACGATGCGGATGGTGCTCGGATTGATTTATCCGGATGGAGGCGACATTCGTTATCACGGCAAACCTTACAGCAATGAGCTGACGCGCGTGATGGGATATCTGCCGGAAGAACGGGGATTGTACCCGAAGGTTAAAGTAAGCGAACAAATCGTCTATTTGGCGCGGTTGCGGGGGATGTCCAAACAGGATGCCGATAAAAGCCTGCGTTACTGGCTCGACCGTTTCGAAGTGCCGGAATATTACGATAAGCGGATCGAGGAATTGTCCAAAGGGAATCAGCAGAAGATGGGTTTTATCGCTGCCATCGTGCACAAGCCGCAAATTTTGATTTTGGATGAAGCCTTTAGCGGTTTGGACCCGGTCAATGTGGAGCTGCTCAAATCGACGGTAAAAGAACTGCGGGATAATGGAACAAGTATTTTGTTTTCGACGCATCGCATGGAACATGTCGAGGAGTTATGCCGCCGCATTACCATCCTTCACCGGTCTAATACGGTAGTGCAGGGTGATATTAAAGAGATCAAAAGCCGCTACCCGCGTGAAGAAGTCATTTTATACACTCAAGGGCAAGTAACCCGTCTAGAGTCTATTCCTGGCGTTAAATCGGTGGAGCGCGTGGAGCGCGGCTACCATATCCATATCCAAACACCGGAGACTGCCCAGTTGATTTTACGGCAAGCCATGGCCGAGACGACAGTGGAGCGCTTTGAGATCAAAGAGCCAACGTTGAACCAAATCTTTATTCAAGAGGTAGGTGAGTCTAATGAATAATACATTAGGTACCATTATCGGGTTTACTTTTAAAAATAAAGTCAAAACAAAATCTTTTCTGGTCACGACATTGGTGTTAGCTCTCCTCATTACCGTCGGGATGAATCTTCCTTATCTGATCAAACAGTTCAGCGGCGGGGATGACGGAAAAGCGGAACAAATCGGTTTGATGTACGGCAGCCAGCAGGAAGCGGCGGCGCAGCTGGAGAAATATGCGGCGGCTTCCGGCAGTAAGGACTTTGTATTCGTCAAATACGAAGGAAACGCGGAAGAACAACTGAAAAATGATGTGCAAAACGGCAAATTGGAAGGGTATTTGAAATTTGAAGAAGATCCTGCCGACAAATCGTTTCCGAAAGCGGTATATGCAGGCAAGGGGGATATGAGTCGCGGGTTGAATGCTTACCTGCAAGCCGCTTTGCAAAATGTAAAAACTTCGATGATTGCCAAAGACTCCTTGACTGCGGAACAGATCAGCGCCCTGAGCAAGCCGGTTTCGCTAAGCTCGCTTGATATCTCCGACAAAGCCCAAGCCAATGCGGCGAGCGGAGATGCGGAGAAAAACAACAATCAAAAAGTCATGAACTATATTATCGTCTACTTCTTGATGATCCTGTTCTTCACTTCTAACATGATGACAGGCAATATGATCGCGGCTGAAGTCACAGCCGAAAAAAGCTCGCGTATTATGGAAATTCTTATTACCAGCGTATCGCCGCTGAACCAAATGTTCGGCAAAATCATCGGGATCTTCCTGGTGGGCATTACCCAAATGTTAGCCTTCGGCGTGGTCATTGCCGTCAACATCATGCTGCCGCATAACGTAGGCATACTGGAAGAATTCCATCTCAGCCTTGCGGATATCAATATTTCTGTATTGGTATATGGCTTGCTGTTCTATATTTTGGGATATTTCCTGTTCGCGGTTCTATATGCCGCTGTAGGTTCCCTTGTCAGCCGCACCGAAGAGCTCGGCCAGGCGGTTATGCCGATTACAATGATCGGACTCGCAACGTTCTACATCGGTATCTTCAGCATCAATACGCCGAACAGCATGCTGATTAAAATTACAAGCTTTATTCCGTTCACGGCGCCAACTTCCATGTTGGTCCGAGTCGGCATGAGCGATGTCGCGGTATGGCAAATCTTGATTTCGCTGGCGCTCCTGGTCGTGTCGATCCTGATTTTCGGCTGGTTGTCGGCCAAAATCTACCGTACCGGCGTGTTGATGTACGGCAAACGTCCATCGTTTAAAGAGCTGCGTAAAGCAATGAAGGCATATAAGATTTAACGAGAATTCAGAGAAGCACAGCAGCAGGGCCCTCGCATGCCGGGTTAGTGGCATGCGAGGGTAGACACTGCGTGATGGTTGGAAGATGGAACGTAAGTGAATCCGATAACGCCCTTAACGTACATTACATAGAAAAGGAGAATCTTAACATGAAAAATTGGAAACGAATGCTCTTATCGATTTTTATCTCGGCTGGGCTTATTACCTCAGCAGCACCTGCCATGGCTGCACCTTCGCAGCCGGCAGCAGTCAAAGTGAATGATCAAAATGTTAAATATGCCGGAGGCGCACCGGTCATCGACCAGGGGACAACGTTTGTTCCACTGAAGATGACGCTCCAGGCCATGGATGCGAAGCTTACGGATGCGGCAGATGGCACGATTCACGCGGTAGTCAACGACAAAACGATTACGCTAAAAAGCAAGCTCAAACGAATCAATGGCGTGACTTATGCCCCTATTCGGGTAGTTGGCGATGCAGCGGGCTATGAGGTTCGCTGGGATGCTAAGACGCGTACGATTCTGCTGGCTCCCAAAGCAGGCGCATCCGCCAAAACGGGTGGTCGCGGATTCATGTGGGAAGTGGAGAAGAACGGTAATACAGTGTATTTGGTAGGCTCCATTCATATTGCCAATGACAGCTTCTACCCGCTGCGTCCGGAATTTGAAAAAGCGTTTGCCAAGGCGGACTATCTCGGCGTAGAGATTGATTTAAGCAAAGCAGCCGACGAGGCGCAGCAAAAACTGATTATGGATCTGGGCATGTATCAGGATGGAACCACGCTGAAGGATCATGTGTCCAGTGCCACTTATACCAAAGTTGGCAAGATTCTGAAGCAAAGCGGCATGAAGCCGGATGCTTTGGACGCATTTAAACCTTGGGTAGTGGGAACCACGATCAACAGTCTGAAATCGGTAAAGGCCGGGTACGAGGCGGCTTCGGGGATCGACCTGTATTTCATCCAGAAAGCGATCGAGCGTAAAATTCCGGTACTGGAGCTGGAATCCTATGAATCTCAGCTTGGTATGTTCAATGGTTTCTCCAAGGAATTGCAGGAGAAAAATCTCAACGATGTTCTGGACAACTTTGACGTGCTGGATGACACGGTGGATAAGATGGCTGAGATGTGGAAAACAGGCAGCGAGGAGCAGCTC
The DNA here is from genome assembly GCF_021654775.1 of Paenibacillus azoreducens. Taxonomy (NCBI): domain Bacteria; kingdom Bacillati; phylum Bacillota; class Bacilli; order Caryophanales; family Paenibacillaceae; genus Paenibacillus; species Paenibacillus azoreducens. Next base: position 776,165 of record NZ_AP025343.1, read on the forward strand.
CTGGAGTTGACAAACAGCATGGCCGCTGATGAGGAATATAACAAAGCGATGCTGATCGACAGAAACATCAAAATGGCCGATAAAATTGACGGATACTTGAAAAACGGTAAAAAAGAGGAGTATTTCATTGTGGTTGGCGCAGCCCACTATCTGGGCGAGCATGGAATCGTCAAGCTGCTGGAGGATAAAGGATACAAGGTTGTTCGGAAATAAATTCCTTATTTTATATTCATCGCTAAACTATTATTCAACCGAAAGGATCTGTAACCAAGTGAAACCTACATTTGCAAAAATCATGAAATTTAGCACGATCTGCGCTATTGTAACATCCATTGGAATTACTTCAGGAACGGTGTCTGCCGCACCGGCTGCCAAGCCGGTACCCGTCAAGTCGAACCCGATTCAGACCATTGAGTTCAAGACGAATGACAAGTTCGAAGACTTGAGATTCCTCAAGAATGTGATCGGGAATAAAAAAATCGTGATGATCGGCGAGAGCTCGCATGGCGCGGCCGAGTTCAACAAATCGAAAGCGAGACTGGTGCAATTTTTACATAAAGAAATGGGGTTTAATGTTCTTGCATTCGAATCGGGACTCGGAGATACTAGCGGTACTTATGCTAATATTTCAAAATTAACAGGCGAAGAAACGCTGCGTAAATCGATCTATCCGGTGTGGCACGCGAAGGAATTGGTTCCAATGTTCGATTATATTAAGCAGCAATCGACGTCGAAGCAGCCGCTGATTCTAACCGGATTCGATATGCAGCCGAATCCCGATTTCGGCCGGTTCATGGAGACATGGTTCGCACCAATCGACAAGCAGTTCGCTGTAGAAGCCAAAAATCTAGAAAAGAAGCTGACAAACATTTATTACAATGTGGATTGGAATCAGGCGGATTGGGATCAGGATTATACGTATGTGCTCGACGGATATACGAAGATCCAGAAGTTCATGGCAGAGAATGAAGCTGCGCTGCAGAAGGATTTTCCGAATAATAAGACCATCATGCCGATTATGAAACATGTCATCGCGGATCGCATCTATATGATTCAGAACATGCTCAAGTATCAGGTGGCTTACAACAATCTGACGCCGGAGAATTATGTGGTCTCCAAGAGCTTGCGTGAGAATGTGGCTTACCTGCGCGATGAGATGATGGCAAGTACATTGACTTGGCTTGTGGATAATATCTACAAGGATCAGAAAGTGATCGTATGGGGGCATAACTATCATGTCCGGAAGAACAATTCCGTGATGGATTCGCCGGTTCAACTTCACCTTTACGAGGGCGGCTCGGTGCAGAACATGGGGGAACTGATGCCATCGCGTTTGAAACAAAAAACATATACGATCGGTCTGTTCATGTACGAAGGTGCAACTGCAGGGAATGACGGAAAGGCGATGCCAGTAAGCACGACGAAGGACCCGGACAGCGTGGAATCGATTTTGAAAAGCACCGGTAAATCTTACGCATTCGTGGATTTGACCTCACCTTATAATAAAGAATGGAAGAACAGTACGCATAACGGCATGTATTGGGGCATGATCGAAGAACCATTCGTGCCGAGCCAGCAGTATGACGGCATATTATTTATCAAAAAGACAACACCGTCTGTATATTTAAAATAATGGGGCTGTGAGCCAATATTAAACACTTTCAAGTTGAAAAGTAAAATACTTTTCAGCTTGGAGGTGTTTTTGTTTTAGGAGCAATTTGAAATTTCCATCTCTCACAATATCGGCTCTAATTAAAAGGACAAAACTAGAGTGAAGTATTTGCCCGATGGAAGCAGGGATTTTGTGCGCAGTTTATTATGAATGTCACAATAATTCTGGGTAGAGGAAGTATTGCCCTGTTCGTAGAATTATAGGGATGCAGGATAAGGACTTTAAAACAAACAAAAAGAAATGTGAGAACGCTTGTACGTAGATGTAAATAAAGTTAAATATAACTACAATTGAATCTTGGGTGGGCATGGTTTCCCTTCGAAAGGAGGTGAAGCCATGGAAGTAAAGGATGCATTAACGATTATGTTCCTATTTGGATCATTCATTCTTGCTCTTTTAACTTACATTAATAATAACAACAAGAGAAAGTAAAAACCCACCCCAAGGTTACGAGCCGAAGGTGGGTTTTCGTTCTTAACTGACTAAGATGGGAATACCTATCCAAGCCAATTGTACTGATCAAGTTTTCGCCGCACCTGGTCTTTATTAACTATATAATAGCACATCTAAAAACATGTATCAAAACAATATTGAAAAACGGTAAATGACTTATTTAAGTAAATCAAGGAGGCATCCCCATTGCAATGAAGATATTTATTGTAAAATACGGTTCAGATGAAGATGGTTTTCGAGGAGGGTGGAGCAACAGAGGGACATTTGGATTGGATAAATAATATTAAATTGGCGGTTTACATTTTTGCCTAATCTGTTAATGTAAATAAACGTATTCGGGTTTGATGAGAGGAGTATACGAATATGGATTCCGCTGTTTCAAAAAAAGTAACGATGATATCTTATACGATTGCCATATCATTTATTGTCGCGATGATTGCGGCTTCGGTATTGTTACGTAATCACGAAATCATTTTACCGGAAATTGCGGCAATGGCAATTGCTATGTGGGTGTACCGGGAAGCCGGATGGATCAGGCAACCATCGAAAATTTTTATCGCTCCTACTGTAACTGCGGGGATCGGCCTTATGATTAATCAACTTCAGATTGCATATGTAGGAAAAGTCATACTGACTTTAATGCTGATGATGCTCTTTTTGCGAATCATTCGATCGAACCTGGCACCGTCAATTGCAACAGGGTTACTGCCATTGGTGATAAATACTCATGAATGGTCATTTGTTATGATCGTTTTTATTTTCACAATCATATTGATGATTGGGGTTCTCGCCTTTGGGTTGAATAAAGGACTTGAAAAGAAAGTGAGTATACAGTACAAGTATATGCTCATATTTCTTGCTCTGACTTTCTTCTGGATTGGTTTATGTTGGGTTGCCGGTTATCAACAAATCGCAGTGATCCCGCCTATTCTTGTTGTTGTGTATGAGTCAGTTCAAAAGCCAATGTACAATGGAAAGATGGCTTTTAAGCAAGGGCTTGTGCTGACCTTATCCGCGGCTATCGGAACGCTATTGTATTTTACGATGGATTCATGGGTCTTGACAGCTCTGTTGGACATGATCTTGATGCTTGCTCTGTCCCTGATTGTTGGTATCCGTATCCCTGCGATTTACGCCTTCCCACTGCTGTCGTTTATTTTTCCCGAAGAAAATGTCATGAACCTGCCACTAGGTACGTTGGTTACATGTTTGTTTATGTTTACCTGCGTGCTGCTATATAAAAAGTATGAAATGAAGCGAACCGGAAAATCAAAAGCTCCCTCATCTCCGATAGGGGTGTGATGTGTAGCTAATGCAGATGGCCATTACTGACCGTGAACATCGGTCAGTAATGGCCATTTTATTCTCTAGCAATATACATAGTTTAGTAAAAGTTTATGTAGAAAAGAAACTCATTTATTCTCATTTAAATCATGACTTAATTATTTAGCCTATTTTGATATTGCATTGGCTAATGCTCAGCGGATCAAATAAGTTTAACAAAAAAGGAATTGAATCAAAATGAATATAATGGTGATTTATATATGTATTTACTATTAAACATATTTATTGAAAATAAGGTTATTTAAAGGTGGGTGAATCTATAAAAATTTAATAAGAAGAATCTTCATTTCTTAGTTTTGGCGATATTTTATGATTTAAGCTAGAGGGCATAGTTATTTTGTAGTAATTTAACTAATTTAGAAAGGGTGTTTCATTTGAAGAGTTATAAAAACAATTTTGCTCTGATTGTTGATTCAAAAGAAAGAAAAGAAAATGCAATTGCAAAAAAAGGTAGAAAAATTTTATCTGCATTTCTTTTATGCTCTTTTTGTTTTGGATTAAGTACTGCAACCACTTTTGCTGCCTCTGAATATCCTGAAAATCAAGATACAATTACTATGAATGAAGCAGGTGCGATTGAAACATACATTGGTAATTTTGCAACTGAACAGACCTTTACACCTGAACAAGATACAACTACTGTCAACCAGGAAGATTCAAACAACGGTCTAAAAGCAGCGGAACCAACTATCTCAGACATCAAAAAGACGAAGATGAATTTGTTTGAAACTGTCTCTGATTACGTTGCTTATCCGGGTACTGTTTCAGTTTCAAAAGGAGTAAGTACAACTATTTCTGCTTCAGTTACAGGGGGCGGAGGTGTTGACATAAAGTTCTTAAAACTGAATCTTTCAAAAACAGTTGGTGATAGTGTTACATTTACAACGACACAGACCACCTCATATCCAGTGTCTAAAGGTATGAGAGGGAGAATTATTTTAAGATATTCCCAGGATTATTACACCTATAAAATTACCAAATCCGGTAAGGATTATACTGGTAGTGCTACTACTCAAGCATATGACCAATACTACGCACTTCAAGAAGTTTCATTGGGTTAATTTTATATTTAAATCATTGTTACCATCGAATGATCTAGGAGTTTAGTTCATAAAAAAGGAGTGAATGCTTGTTTTTCACTCCTTTTTTATAATTAGAAAGGGTATGATATTTAAAAAAAACACTATTTATTACATTATTTACTTTATTGATCATATCAGTTGGATGTGAAAATGATAGAATAGAAACTGAAACTGATAGTATAAGTACTATATTGGAGAAGTTAGAGTTTAACCAAGCAGTGGGGGTTTATACTAATTTAGAACAATCAGGGAATAATGTTTCTTCATTTTTGTTATTTGGATTGGCATTAAATTTTAAAAATGAGATTTTTGACACACTAAATAACTCAGATATATCTATAACATTATCAAATGAAAAGAAAGATGAAATTAAATTTACTCCAGAAGAAATAAAATGGGAATTATCTGATCCAAGATTATTAAAGGAGAGATTTTCTATACATTTAACTTCTGATAGGATAATAGGTTTTGAAATTAGTCTTTGATAAAATCAAATTTGATGTAAACAAGAATAGTATTACTAAAAATATTAACCCGATATATTTACAATTTTACTCTGGAGAGCAAAATGGAGTTTCTGTCATGGAGTCTCCATTAGCACCTAAAAATGAGGTAACACTAGAGAAAGAGTATACATACTCTTATAAAATTTTAGATTCAAACAATATTATAACCAGTGATGTACAAGCAGAATTGATCTATCCTGAAGAAATAAAGAATTATATTGAAATAGTTAATATTGAAGTTAATCATGATAAATATACAGAAGAACAGCTTAAGGGAGAATACAAAGGTAAATTAGACGAAAAAAAATTAAAAGGGATACAAGTTTATGAAATTAAATGCACTTATGTTATACGAAAAAAGGTAACATAGTTTTTTAACCAGCAATAAAACTTCTTTTTAATAAAAAGGAACAAATATTAGCACCATCAAAACCAGTATCTTTCTTTAATTTTTCAACAACATAGGCTTAACACTAACTGTTACATCTTGAATTGGTATATTAGTTTCAACTGGATGAGTCAAAGCGAAGAATCCTTTATTTGATGGAAAAAAATTGAATGTGATATCCATTTAGAACCTCTTCTAACCTTCAATATTATAGGTCTTAATTGATCAGTTTATGCATATTTCGTCTAAAAGGCAGTTAACTTATGTTCCTATTCGGTTCATTTGATATTTTTATGCTTAGACACATCTACTTTGAGTTTACTCTAAAGATTACTTTGATTTGGCTCAGTGAAGTTGGAATTATTAGAATTGAGAGGGTGAGTAATATATTTATTCAAAAAAAATGGATGTTTATATTTATAATTTTTATAACTTTATTATCGGGTTGTGAAAGAAGTAACCCAGATCCATTAAATGACTATAATTTAACGATTACTAATAATAGTCCATTGGATTTAAAAAGTATAGTTGTTACCGTTGAGGGAAATAATGACTCTAAAATTAATTCTTTGATTGATAATAATATTGGATATAAAGATATTGCGAAATTTCATATGAAAAATGGAAAGCAATCGTTTAAGATTACAATCAACCCAAAAGGGAATTACTCGGTAAGCAAAGAATTTAGTGAAAAATTTAATACGGAAGAAATTGTTGAGTATCAAATAATAATAGAAAGTAATGAAATAACTATTCAAAAAATAAATAATGCGCAGTAATATAATGTCATTGCATGTAACATTTTCACTTTGGCATAGGATAGACCGCCCCGGAATTGCTTCGTTCTCTCCGCTGCTTATTTGGACGATACGCTCGTCAACTAAATAGAGATTCGACTTAATTATTTCTCACCTTCCAGCATTTATGCGAATAGACTTGATAGTTCGTCCATACGTGATATAAAAATCTCGCATAAGCTATGGATGAAAGGAGGGAAAAATTATGCCTAAACGTTTAATAGATAGCCAGATTTCCCAAAATGTATCAACCACAGGAGCAGTAGCTATTCCTGCAAGTCCAACTCCCGCTTTGTTTGGGACACTTGGTTTGAATACAGCTGCTGCCGGACCGAATCTCTCTGTTCACTTTACGGCAACGGTTACGTTAAGTGCAGTAGTTAACATTCTTGTACCTGTAACCTTAACCGTATTCCGCGTAGTAGATGGTGTCTCGACTCTCATCTATTCTGCAACGGAGACCTTACCTGTAGGCACACTTTTGTTAACGACGGATGTATTGACCGTAACGGGTATCGATCTGTTAACAACTAACCCCGGATTCGTCGTCTATCAGGCTTTCGTTAGTATTCCAGAAGGTATTGCAGTCATTCCGAACAGGGTTGGCCCTGAAAGCTTTGAAGCAGTGGCTTACTCTGACTAACATTCTGTGTTCAACTGGCGAAATTAATAAGAAATGAATAGAATCTATGAATACCGATTGATCAAGAAAGTCCTTATGGAATATATCCATGAGGACTTTTCCATTTTTGAACTTACGTTTCATTATACGTCTCAGCCTGGAGCTGTCCCCCTAAGGCTCTTAACTAGAGCTTTTTAGGAAAAAGTACCGTCGTAACAAACTTTAAGGAATCAATTGAATAATTAATTTGGCTGAACTAAAAATCTTTTAGGACAATGGTTTGTTTAACGCTAGGTTAGGCGTATAGGTGGTTATATGCCATTTACATTATTCTTATTGTTAACATAGAAATACTTATCAAACGAGAGTAAAGTAGGTGGAATTTAATGACGAACAACCAAATTTTTAGTAATCCTATAAACAACCCTATAGGTGCAGTACCTCCGGAGTATTCGGCTGCTCAATCTGGGGTGTATTATACCATTACAACAGGAGCCCAAACTGTTAGTGGTGTGAATGGTTACATGGCACTAGAATTAACTAATCCAGCCAATTCCGGAAAGACTATACGTTTTGAATTAATCCGAGCTACATCATCTGTTTCTTCTATCATTAGTTTATATCGCAATGCTACCCTGAACGTGAGTGGGACATCGGCAACACCTCGTAATACCAATTGGGGATTTACAGATTCGAGCAAAGTCACTGGAACGTGGGTAGCACAAACGGGGGACCCAGTTACTGGTGGAGTTCTTTTACAAACGATTGAACAATTGGGTGGACCAACCGAAATTGATTTTAATGGTAAATGGCTTATTCCTAGCAAGGCGTCAAATCAAACTTTGATTGTCTTATTACAAAATAAACAAGCAAATTCTGAGATGTCGATCAATGTTAGTTGGTGGGAGTTGTAATTATCTAAAAGATTAGTGAACATGTCGCAAAGCGAATGTAGTTTAAATTCTCATCCTTTATATGTGGATGGGGATTTTTGTGTTTATTTATAATATCGAATGCCCGTTCTTTGGGGGTTAGTTAAGGAACAAGAGTATTCAATCATTTAATACATAATTCGGGTTGGAAAATAAGGTGCAGGAAATGAACAAGAATTCCAGTACCCTAGTTATATGGATTTGGAAAGCGAATGAGAGCTGTCTGCGTCCTATTCACTGGGAATTTCACAAAATTTCTGGTGAGTGTAGTCCACACAATTTGGATCTGTAGGTTCATATACTAAAAAAACTGATTCTTAATTTCAACATTGCAGGAAACCTTCTTACGAGGTTCGATTTTTTGTTACCGGACAGGTACCAACAGAATACAGTCATCACTGTATTCGGAACGGATTCAACGGAAATATAGTTCACTATCAAAATGTGTTGAACACAGAACTTGCATCCATTGCGCAACTGAATCCATAAGACCATTGCTATAAAGGGGGAAAATGACTATGGCAAACATACAAATATCGCCAAGTGCGAGTAATCAATTTGAGCCATCCATTGCGGTCAATTGGCTCAATCCCTCCGTTATGGTGGCGGTGGCAGTCGATTTAAGGGCAGGTCCTGCATTGATTGGCTTGTACAAGTCAATCGATGCAGGCGTAACATGGAGCACGCAGTTACTTCCACTGCCAACTGGATTCGCTAGCATGGATTCGCCCCATATTGATTATAAATTTCCCAATACATTCGTCGTGGTAGCAAACGCCCTTGATACAGACGGTCTCAGCGGCACGATCGTGACTTATACGTCCAGCGACAACGCATCTACGTTTGGACCACCTGTCATTGTAAACCAGGGATTTGGACAGTTTGTCAGTAACGATCAGGTTGTTGTTATCATCGATAAGGCGGGATCAAGCCCGTTTTTTGGAAACATTTATGCCGGTTATACACATGCTTATAACACGCAATTTATACCGGGAAATACAATATTCTTTAATCGTTCCCAAAATGGGGGCAATGCGTTTTCGGATCCAATTCTCCTCTCTTCTGTCAACGAATTTGAAAAATTCCCCGGAATTGCAATCACATTAAATGGGATTGTTATCGTAGGATGGATTACCCAACCTCCCGGCAGCAGCAGTTTTAATACTCGAACATCACAAGACGGTGGAGCGACATTCGGGCCCGAGACTATGGTTACATCCGTTGTTGTCGTACCTTCGCCGTTACCAGGATATCAGTTCAGATGCCTGACCTTCCCATCCTTAGCAGGGGATACCTCAAACTCCCCAACGACGCGAGGAAATGTCTACGCCGTCTGGCAGGACTTTCGGCAAGGTTATTCCGATATCTTTCTGTCTGTCTCGACAAACTTTGGCTTAGATTGGAGTGCGCCTAAGCCCGTTGCAAATAGTCCGGCGGGTTCCCAGAACTTTTTCCCAGCGATCACCGTTTCACCAACGGATGGAGCGGTTTTTGTTTCCTACTACACCAATCGGGTCAATCCACCTAATCTTGACGTTTTTCTTGCTACATCCAGGGACGGGGGAAATACGTTTACCAATACCCGCATTACGACGACTTCGTTTAGTGTTACGGGCCTTGCTTTAATTGGAGACTATATTGGAAATGCAGTTGTCCCTCAGACAGGCCGGCTTGTAACCGTTTGGACAGACACTCGGACAGGGGTGGAAAACATTTGGTTTGGCGATAACCAATAAACAAACTTTTTAGAACGAGCGACACTGCATTGCATAGATGATCGGCCCCAAATGGGCAAAAACAAATATATAGAAAATATCCTTGTCAATCAATTCCTTGACGAAATAGGGGGGAATGATAATATAATACTTTGTAGTAATATAATTTGATTGATTGAGGGAGATTGATAGGTATGGGGCAGAGAGGAAGAAAGAAAGGAGCGAGCGGCGAACAAAGTCGAGGGTTATTGTTAAGCATCGCCACAGAAGAATTTGCCTTGCGAGGATATCATGAGACGAAGATAAGCAGCATCGTTGAGAAGGCCGGTGTTACCCAACCAACCTTCTACCTTTACTTCGAGAATAAAGAGGCGTTGTTTCAAGAGTTGGTCCATTTATTTCGATCCCGGTTGAGCGAATATACCCAGAAAAGTCGCCTCGAACCAGGTATTGAAAAAACACTCATCCGTCAAAGAATTGCGGGGGGGCTTACGCCATTCTTCCGGTTTTTCATCGAAGAACCCCATCTGGCCAGTATCGGTTTTTTGGTTGCTCCCCAGGCGGCCGAGATTAAAGACCAATTGGCCGATCAGATTCTTGCGAACCTGATTTCGGAGCAGCAGGCAGGCTATTTCCGTGAAGACCTGGATATGGGGATCGTTGCAGATAGTCTCGTGGGCATGATGGAACGCTTTATAGCGACACAAAAAGCTCGCGCGAATAAAGAGCCGGAGGTTTTGGCGGATGAGGTTGTACGTCTATTTTTATATGGAATTGCAGCACCGTAGAAATTTGCCTTGGGAGGGGAAAAAAATTCGTAAGCAGATCAAAAAGTTAACGGCCAGCGTACTGGCTCTATTATTGATTACATCGATGGTGCCAGAACTATACGGAGGAAAAGTCCATGCTGCCAGCGGCTATACCATCAACACGGAAGCAGGCATAGGTATCAACGATTATTCGGGGGATGGGGGACCTGCTGCATCAGCAGGATTGAATAACCCTAGTGGAGTCGCGGTAGACAGCACTGGAAACCTGTATATCGCGGATTCATCAAACCACCGGGTCAGGAAAGTCGATACGTCGGGAAAGATTAGCACGATAGCGGGTACAGGTACCGGCGGCTATTCGGGGGATGGAGGACCTGCGACATCGGCCTCATTGAATAACCCTTATGGGTTGACGATAGACAGTATTGGAAATCTGTATATATCGGACTACTCTAACGACTGTATACGGAAAGTTGATATATCGGGGAAAATCAGCACGGTAGCAGGCGGGAAGGGTAACGGCTATTCGGGAGACGGTGGACCAGCGACCTCGGCAAAATTGAGTTATCCGGACGGAGTGGCGGTAGACAGTAGCGGAAATCTGTATATCGCGGATAAAGGCAACCACCGGATTCGGAAAGTCGATACAATGGGGACGATTAGCACGGTAGCGGGCACGGGAGTTCGCGGCTATTCGGGGGACGAAGGAAATGCTGCGTCGGCCCAACTTGGCTCCCCGGCTGGAGTGGCAGTAGACTGGGTCGGAAATCTGTATATATCGGATACATTCAATCACCGAGTTCGAAAAGTCGATACTACGGGGAAGATCAGCACGATAGCAGGTACAGATGGACCGGGCTATTGGGGAGATGGAGTACCGGCGACCTCGGCTATATTGAACCAGCCCATTGGAATAGCTGTCGACCATGGCGGAAATGTATATATAGCGGATAGATCCAATTCCCGAATTCGGAAAGTTGATACATCAGGGAATATTAGCACGATAGCGGGTACGGGACGATATAACTATTCGGGAGACGGTGGACCCGCGACTTCGGCAGACTTGAATTGCCCTTACGGCATGGCGATAGATAGAAGCGGAAACCTGTACATAGCGGATGTTTTAAATAATCGGATTCGAAAATTAAGCTTGAGTGCACAAACCGTCGTCGCGTTCGCCGGCTCGTCCATCCCCGGAGTCGGTATGGATGATCCGATCACGCTGACCGTGAAGAATGCGAATGGGAACACGGATACGACGTTTAGCGGAGCGCATGAGGTGACGATATCCGGTTACTTGCAAGCTCCGGATAGCTCCTTTGGCAGCTTGAACGGAACGGCCCTGAGCGCATCGTCACACACGACCAACGTCATGTTTGCGAACGGCGTAGCTACAATAAATCTGAGGCTAAACAAAGCGGGGACGCAAACGATCAACATAAGTGTAGCGGACGCGGCATCACCCGGTGCAAATTCGTTGATCATTACGCCAGTAGCAGGAAGGGCGGCCTCGATGGCGCTAACCACGGACATTAAAGCTCCAGCCAGCAATGGAAGAGCGTTCGCGCAGCAGCCTGTCGTCATGCTTCTCGATGCTTACGGCAATACGAGCACAAACGACAACCATACCGCTGTTACGGTAAAGAAGAAGGACTCGGGGGCCTGGAAGCTTACAGGGACAACAATGGCAACAGCAAGCTCAGGGATCGTAACTTTTACTGATCTTGGTGCTGCGAATGGAGCGGTAGTAACGGGAGCGCAGCTTGGATTTGAAGCGGATGGCTTGCCGCCAATTGAAAGTACGACTGTAACATTACCCTGGGAGAATCCTGAGGTAACGACTCAGCGTATTGGCGAATTGCCGATTGGCACGAAAATTCGCGATAGCAGAGAATGGGGTTATTTTACGGCCGGACCAATCGAAGCGGGATTGCCGGATGCTGTAATATACAAGACGGCACCGATCAACTGGATTCTTGCAGCTAAAGATAGATACAAGCCCGATACCAGCTTGTTCATCTCAGAAGATATTATAGCTGAAACGCATGAAGTTAACGGGCAAGAAAATTTGAACAGCTGGACCCTTTCCCCTGTCCGCCAATGGCTAAGAGGATCATTTTATGCAGCCTTCTCCTCGTCATTCCGCAATGCGATCTCGTTAACGAGCTACCCAATGTTATCCGATGGCGATTGGCTAGAAGATGAGACATTCTTTGTTTTAGCGGCTCCAGAATTAATTCCTGTGAAGGGTCAACCACAATTCATTATTCCTTACTTCAATGATGCCAACAACAGAAAGGCTAGTGGCAACGAATCGGAGTATCATTGGACAAGATCGCAATATAGCTTTCAGAGTTATTATCTAGTCAACAATACGAGTGGGCAAGTTCTTGTTAAGTCTGGTAACTTAAAGGTTGGCATTCGGCCAGCCGTTAATCTGAATTCCGATACCCTCGTTGAAGGTCCTTTTATCGACTCAGCTAACGGAAGCGCCTACTATCAACTCGTTCAGGAGCCAAATCAAGCTGTAGCTGAGCTTGAATCGTCAGAGGTAAAAGTGGGCTCGGCGGTAAACGTTCTCTTTAAGGTTCATTACGCAGACGGCAGCTTGAACACTTCCTTTAACGAGCTGGCAGAAGTAACACTTGAAGGCTATGCAGCAGCGCCAGATGGGACATTCGGATTTTTTGCAGGCGAGGAATTGGCCGGCACACCAAAAACGATTCGGGCGCAATTTACAAATGGAGTCGCTACAGTACCTCTAGTTTTGCATGCAGCGGTACAGCAGACGCTTCAATTTCAAATCAAGGGACTTCTGGAGCCTAATCTGGAAGCCATTGTCGTACAACCTGAATCCGGCGACGGAAAGAAACTAAAAATACAGAGGGATATCTCAGGATTTGACGCGCAAACAGGGTTGTTTGACCCGCAGCCGATTTTGTGGATTGTCGATGATTTTGGCAATGTGAGTGAAAATAGTCCTGCGTCGGTTGAGGCATCAAAAAGTGACTCTGGAAACTGGAGTTTGACAGGTACGACAGTAAAACGAGCGGCAAATGGAAAAGTGGTTTTCGAGGATCTGGGAGCGAACTATGATAGAGAAATTACTGGCGCCAGACTAAATTTTGCAGCGCCTGTACTTGGATCGGACGGGGATGTTACAAGCGGGGCAGTTATTCTTCCGAGTCCGGTGTTTGTCGACCCGATCAACAGCAGCTTCGATAAGAATCCGGCGAACCAAGCGGATATAACGACGACCGTTAAACTAAACGGCAACACATTGCTCAGCATTAAGAACGGCTCGGATGAGCTGGCGGCGGGCGAAGATTATACGCTTGTTGGCAATGTGCTTACGATCAAGAAGGAATACCTGGCTCATCAAGCAGTCGGATCGGTCACCTTGACGTTGACTTTTAGCGCAGGTACACCGCAGCCGCTGGTCATTCCGATCGTAGATACTGCGCTGCCGACTTGGCCGGAAGGAAGTAAACTAACCATCTCAGACATTACACAAACAAGTGTGAAGCTATCTTGGCCCGTTCCGGTAGATCATGAAAAAGTGATTAATTATCAAATTGCCGTGATCGGGAAGGGGGGCAAGGCGGTAAGCGCTAACGAATACGAAACCAGTATTAATGACTTAACGGCCGATACGGAATATACGTTCCAAGTTAGGGCGTACGGTTTAGGGGGGAACGAAAGCGAGCCCCTGACTGCAACAGCCAAGACATTACCAATGTCATCGAACCCGGATACCGAAGCGCCGCAATGGCCGGAAGGAAGCGTGCTGACAGCGTCGGACATCATGCAAACAAGTGTGAAGCTGTCTTGGGCAAGCGCGACGGATAATGTCGGGGTGACCGGCTACAGGATTTACGTGAACGGGACGGAGCGCGAGACAGTAGACGGTAGCGTCCATGCAACGACGATTAACGGCTTGAGCGCAGACACCACTTATACGTTCAAAGTTACCGCCTATGATGCGGCAGGGAACGAGAGCGAACCGGGACTAAGCGTAGAAGCGACTACTTTGCCGCAACCGCTTGAACCAGACACCGAAGCTCCGGAATGGCCGAAAGGCAGTGAACTAACCGTCTCGGATATTATGCCAACAAGTGTGAAGCTATCCTGGCCAAGCGCGATGGATAACGTGGGCGTAGCAGGCTACCGGATTTACGTGAATGGTACGGAGCGTGAAACGGTAAGCGGCAGCGTCTATGCAGCCACCATCGACAGCCTGACGGCCGATACGACGTACACGTTCAAAGTCACGGCTTATGACGCGGCGGGTAACGAGAGTACGCCGCTAAGTAAGCAAGCAACGACATCCCGATCTTCGGATGGAGGCGGCGGCGGTTCCGGAGGCAGTGGTTCCGGGGGCAACGGTTCTGGAGGCAGTGGTTCTGGAGGCAGTGGTTCCGGAGGCAGTGGTTCCGAGGGAGGCCGCACGTTATCCAGCAACGCTGATCTGCAAGAATTGCGGGTATGGGATAAGGATAAGAAATTGGAGCTCAGTCCATCGTTTGCTGCCAGTACGATAAGTTATACAGCCCGAACGGAAGCGGAGCAGGTCGAAATTGCAGTGAAACCGGCGCACTCCGCAGCAAAAGTGATGTTAAAGGATAACGTGATCACGGATAGAACCAAAGTACATTTGGAGGAAGGCGACAATAAATGGGTGTTGATCGTGCAGGCGGAGAATGGCAGCAAGAAGGAGTATACGCTGAACATTCGCCGCGAAACACCGAAGCCATCTGATCCGTTGATCCATTTCACCGACATCGCCGGCCACTGGGCGGAAAGTGGCATCAAACGCGCTGCGGCGAAAGGCATTATCAGCGGCTATCCGGACGGAACGTTTAGGCCGAACCATGCCGTTACCCGAGCGGAGTTTACGGTGATGCTGACGGGCGCATTGCAATTGAAGGAAAAAGGCGCAACCGTAACGTTCACCGATAACGACCAAATCGGCACATGGGCAAAACAAGCGATTGCCCAAGCGGTACAGGCGGAAATCGTCGGCGGATATCAAGACAGCAGCTTCCGTCCGAATGCGCAGATCACCCGAGCGGAAATGGCGGTCATGATCGCCAGAGCGCTCAAACTGCCGCTTATGACCGATACCGTGACTGGTTTTGCCGATGAACAAGCAATTCCGGGATGGGCAAAAGGCTCTGTGGAAGCGATTCGTGCATTTGGCATCGCCAATGGCCGCGAGGGTAATAAGTTCGTGCCGAACGATACAACGACGCGTGCAGAAGCAGCGGTCATGCTGCTCCGGATTTTAGAAAATAAAGAAAAGTAAGTAGAACTTTAACAGGTACAACGACTGAAACGTTTGTTTCTAAGTTGTATCTGTTTTTTTGTAGAAATAGGTGGGGCAGCTTAGGAAGAACAATTCCGTAGTGGATTCGCCAGATCGTATATAGGTACTTAAAAGCGTCCATTATATAAAGGATATGTGAACGGGAATTCGCAATTGCGATCCCGAAATACGGATGAATGTTCGTATGTCCAATCCAATACCATTTAGCGCCAAGCAGGTTTAGAAAGGCAAAAGGCACTTTTAAGTACCTATAGCACAAAAAAGTACGTACTTTTATTTTGGATTGTAGTATAAGATAATATTTTTTGCCGACAAGGCTGGACAAAATTTTGAAAAGCATTTTCGTTAATGTTTTAGCTAGATAATATAGGAGGAATTTTTAATGATAAAGAATTTGCAGGATACAGTGACTCTACACAATGGTGTGAAAATGCCGGGATTTGGTCTCGGAGTATTTAAAGTAGAAGAGGGTCCAGAGCTCATCAATGCCGTTAAAGTAGCCATCAAACATGGTTACCGTAGTATCGATACAGCAGCCATTTATGGAAATGAAGAAGGGGTAGGTCAAGGGATCCGTGAAGGACTACAAGAAGCGGGTATCACAAGAGGAGAGGTATTTGTCACTTCAAAAGTATGGAATGCTGATTTAGGATATGAATCGACAATCGCAGCTTATGAAACAAGCCTAAAAAAACTTGGGTTAGAGTATCTGGATCTTTATCTTATTCATTGGCCAGTTGAAGGAAAATACAAGGAAGCATGGCGTGCATTAGAAACCCTTTATAAAGAAGGACGGGTAAAAGCGATCGGTGTAAGTAATTTTCAAATTCACCATCTTGAAAACTTAATGAAGGATGCAGAAATTAAACCTGTGATTAATCAGGTGGAATGTCATCCACGTTTAACACAAAAAGAGCTTCAAGCATTTTGTGAAAAACATGGCATCCAACTGGAAGCTTGGTCTCCATTAATGCAAGGCGAACTCTTGGACAATGAAGTTTTGACCGCCATTGCTGCTAAATATAATAAATCTGTAGCCCAAGTGATTTTACGCTGGGATGTGCAGAAGGGCATTATTACGATTCCAAAATCAACCAAGGAGCATCGTATTGTAGAAAATGCTGCAATCTTTGATTTTGAACTAACAAAAGAAGATATGAAACTCATTGATGAATTGAATCAAAATCACCGTGTTGGTCCAGATCCCGACAATTTTGATTTTTAATTCAGGGAAAGGGGCTAGACAGGCCATTCAGTTTGTTTGTCTGGCTCCTTTTTTTCAAAATAATACCTTTTGCTTTTTTAATCCTTTTCACAGTCAACTCAAAATAAGGAGGAATGTAGATTGAAATTGAATTTACAAGGTAAAATTGCGCTTGTTACAGGATCGACAGCAGGTATTGGCAGGGCTATTGCCTTTTCATTAGCAGTAGAGGGCGCTACGATTTTTATTAACGGGCGACGGGAAGAAAAGGTACATGAAACCATCAAAGAAATTCAAACAAAATACCCTCAAGCTACTCTAAAGCCAGCTGTATATGATTTGGGAACGGAACAAGGCTGTCAACAGATATTCGATGAGTATCCAGAAGTAGATATCTTGATCAATAATTTGGGCATTTTTGAACCTATTGATTATTTTGACATCCCAGATGATGATTGGTTTCGTTTATTCGAAGTGAATATCATGAGTGGTGTACGGCTAACTCGCTCTTACCTTAAGAAAATGATTCAAAAAGACGAAGGCAGAGTTATCTTTATTGCAAGTGAGGCAGCTATTATGCCATCGGGTAGCGTCAAGAAGTTTGTGTAAGCACACAGCAGGTAAACTTAGGAAACGACAACACCAACGTAGTTGAATGATTTTTTTGTGGTGGTGAGAGGACATAGCCCAAGCGAAGGCGCGGGAGCTTGGTTTTAGGATTCATCTTCCATGGACGAAGGATACCGCTCCTCAAAAAGACTCCGCAGTTCCTGTTTCGTGTCCGGGACACCAAAGCCTGGGATAATACGGTCCGCGTAACGCTGGTTGTACTCCACTACATCCAGGTACACAATCTTCTCTACAGCGTCTAGATTGGTTAAGCTGTTCATTGGCTTCAGACGCTTCCGGATTTCTTTGTTCATCCGTTCGATGGGATTAGAAGTGTAAATGGCTTTTCGAATGGCGACAGGATACTTGTAGAAGGTTAACAGCGTAGGCAGATTATTCTCCCACGACTCGATCTCCCTTGGGTATTTCTTGCCCCATCTGGCTTTGAGTGTATCAAAGGCGGCCATAGCCAGATCGTGGTCAAGGGCGTTATAGACAGTCTTCAAGTCGTCGAGAAATGCCGTCTTGTCTTGTACACGGATTTTTGGAAACGTCGACCGCACCTTATGAACCACACAATGCTGCACGTCGGCCTGAGGATAGGTTTCACGGAAGGCATCGTCCAGTCCAGGAAGGCCGTCAAATACACCAAGCAGCACTTCCTGGGCACCGCGTCGGTACAAGTCTTTCAAGACATCACGCCATCCATTCGAACTCTCATGTCCGCCTACGTAAAACCCGAGGATCTGGCGGCGACCTTCGTCGTCAATTCCCATGGCAAAGTAAACGACCTCGCCGCTTACCGTACTACGCTTGAGCTTCACATACAGGCCATCCAAGTAGATGACAGAGTACCGCTTGTTCAATTTTCGCTGATGCCAATTCTCGATATCCTCCAAGACTGTAGCGGTGATGTTGCTGACTGTTGTCGGCGAATAGTGGCTGCCGAACATGCTTTCAATGAAACGGGCGACATCTCGGGTACCCATGCCGCTTTTGTACATCTGAATCACGGCTTCTTCCAGCCAACCGTCCCGTCTTTGGTAGGGCTCAAACACATGCGTTTGAAAATCACCGTTACGATCTCGGGGCACTTGCAGGTCTTCTAGGTTTCCGTACTTCGTGTGCAGATTACGCTTGTAGTAACCATTGCGACTATTGCGGATCCCTTCTTGTTCATTCTCCATGAACTGTTGGATTTCCGCTCGCATGATGGTTTCCAGATTCTCTTTTACAAATTGAGTGACAAGATTTTCAAATAGATTGTTGAGTATGTTTTCGGGTATCATATTCATTGAGTAGGGTTCCTTTCTTGGTGACTTTCGCAATCCCGAGAATACCCTACTTTTTTATGTTTTGGATAGACTCCAAATCATGGTACACAACTTATTTTACGCCGCCTGCCATCGCAGGAAATGCCGCATTACAGCGCAACAAAAACCATGCAACTGTCTCTTTCACGCAGTTTGGCAGAGTTATGTAAAGGCACAAAGGTCACTGTAAATACAGTCATGCCAGGCTCAACGCTAACCGAAGGTGTAGAGACTATGTTAAACAGTCTTTATCCTAATGAAAACTTAACAATGGAAGAAGCTGAAAAGAGATTCATGAAAGAGAATCGTCCTACTTCTATAATAGAACGATTCATTCGCCCAGAAGAAATTGCACATTTTGTTACGTTCTTAAGTAGTCCGCTTTCCTCCGCTATTAATGGCTCTGCATTGAGAATAGACGGTGGATTAGTACGTAGTGTGTTCTAAAATAAAAAAAGCCTACAAGTAAGTAGACTAATTAGAAGCAATTCAGAAATCGCATGATATTATCCCTTCTAAGTGTACACTCAAAAAAAGCCTTATGTTTATCATGAGGAACGAGTGAACTTGGAGGGGATATTTTATGGTTAAAAAGGGGCAAGTGTTTCAATCGGTATCTTCTTGTATTCCGTTTAGATGCTTGTACAATTTTTTATGAAATATGGTTGTGCGAATGCCTAGTTATTTCACTTTAATAATTAAGGACGAAACGATGTAGGCGGTTTGGGATCGACCTCCTGCATCATGATCCCACGGACCTTACAAAAATAAGGGAGGAAATTCTAATGCCACACAAACTTTCGTCTACGCATTTAATCAACCAAGGTGATGCTTCTATTAAGTATCCAGGAACTACTACTTCTGCTTTCACTGACACGAACTTTTATAAAAAATGCGGCAAAACGGCCGCAAGCGGAACCATCAAACAATATGGATGTGCAATTTGTGATTTGGCCATGTTTATCCTGTATAAAGGCGGTTTGTCTAACAACAATGACAATACCTATAATGCCGTTGTGCAAGCCACAATTGGAGGCACAAACAATGCCGCTGATTTTACGCATCAAAGTTTTACAGCAACAATGGGAAGTAAGAGCATCAAAGTGAATATTCAGGCGATTTCTGACATTTCTACAGAAGTTGAGAAAGGTAATATCTGCATCGCAAGGCTTTATAATTCTAGTACCAAAAACTCGCATTATGTGATCGTCGATGGATGGGACTCATCAGCTTCGGGTTTTTACAGATATCTTGTTTGTGATCCTGATGGCGGCGTTCAGAAAACGCTTGCTGATACAATGATCAAAAGAGGATTCCCGGTTGATGCTGCGTATATCACTGAAAGATATTTACTTAGCTAAAAAAGTGGGCCGAGGACAATGATATCCTGTCCTCGGCTTCCTTCATCTCTAACGAAACGTGACATCGCTATTTGCAACAAAAAGGGCTTTTTGAAATGTTAACGAAACAGGGTATGGCTAATGCAGTCTGTCTTCTATGAGAGTACGTCGATAGACGTTTTTCTTAAGATATAAGACTTCCATGCCGCTTCGCGGCACCACTGATGGATGAAAATTTTGTCCATACTGCTACTATGGCTGGCGAAGGTAGGTCGTACTTTCTTGGTGTCTCGAACCCGTATATAAGACGGACCACAACGACCCGGTGCATCGCAGATTGTTGCTCCTTCGGGAAGCACGCAGGGCAGAATAACCCTTTTTGGTAGTTGCACCAGCCTTAAAATCACCCAGTCGTAAGGAGAAGTACGTATGGAAGTGTTAATCGAACGTTGCTGCGGTCTGGATGTTCACAAGAAGAGCATCACCGCCTGCATTATCACCCCTCAAGGAAAGGAGATTCGAACATTTGCTACAATGACCCGAAACCTGATTG
This sequence comes from Paenibacillus azoreducens, assembly GCF_021654775.1. Taxonomy (NCBI): domain Bacteria; kingdom Bacillati; phylum Bacillota; class Bacilli; order Caryophanales; family Paenibacillaceae; genus Paenibacillus; species Paenibacillus azoreducens. Next base: position 796,791 of record NZ_AP025343.1, read on the forward strand.
AATTGGTAGACTGGGTCAAACAACACCGTTGCACCCATGTCGCGATGGAAAGCACCGGAGACTACTGGAAACCGATATATAACCTGTTGGAATTGGAAGAACTCAAGCCCATGGTCGTGAATGCGCAACATATTAAATCTGTCCCTGGACGTAAAACGGATGTCAAGGATGCTGAATGGATTGCCAAGCTGCTGCGGCATGGTTTGGTGCAAGGAAGCTATATTCCGGACCGAGATCAAAGGGAACTGCGAGAGGTGATTCGTTACCGGCGAAGCATTATTGAAGAACGAACGCGTGAAGCGAATCGGCTTCAAAAGGTGCTCGAAGGCGGCAACATCAAGCTATCCTCAGTCGCTTCCAACGTACTCGGGGTTTCCGGACGAAACATGTTGGAAGCCATAATTAACGGTGAAACCGATGTTTCTGTCTTGGCCGATTTCGCCCAAAAGAAACTAAAGCTGAAGAAAGAACAGTTGAAACTGGCGCTGGAAGGGCGACTTGGCCCTCATCAACTGCTCATGATCGAGAAGCAGCTCGCCCATATCGATTATCTGAACGAATTGATCACCGAATTGGATACAGAGATCGATAAACGTATGGCCCCTTTTGCTGAGGACCTGAAGTTATTGGATTCGATCCCCGGTGTCGGTAAACGAACTGCCGAACAAATCTTGGCAGAGATCGGTACGGACATGTCGCGGTTTCCAACCCCTGGCCATTTATGTTCCTGGGCAGGGATGACTCCAGGTCACGATGAAAGCGCGGGGAAGAAAAGGTCAGCCAAAACACGAAAAGGAAACAAAAAACTGCGAAGTGCCCTAACTGAGGCGGCGCGGGCGGTGACACGTAAAAAAAATTCGTACCTGGCAGCCCAGTATCATCGTATTGCTGCACGACGCGGAAAAAATAGAGCCGCAGTCGCCGTAGGACATACCATTCTAACGATCGTACATATCTTGTTAACGCGAAAACAAGAATATGTGGAGCTTGGCTTTGATTACTTTGATAAGCGAAAGCGTGACATCTTGATTAACAACTCGATTAAGAGACTAGAGTCCCTTGGACTTACAGTCAGCATTCAAGAACAAACGGCTTAAGCGGTTCAAACCCATTTTTTAAAAAAGCAAGTTACTGGGGTTAGTTTCGTATTGCCAAAAACGGCTTTTCTAACGATACTACGAGCTGATAATTTTCAGGGCAGAAAGTATAAACTTCGGAGATCTCGCATCCTTATATCGCAAGAAAAATTACTGCTAAACGCGGTCTGTCTTCTATGAGAGTACGTCGATAGACGTTTTTCTTATAAAACAAGTGGTGATGCCAGGAGCCACTTACCATTAACGAATTCAATTCTTATCGTCAATTTATCGCCCGGATCGTCAAGAATTGTAGTATCTAACTCTATTTCTGCAACATTATCTTTTTGTCCCTTTAGCTTGGCGGTTTCAATTAAAAATTTTTCAGCCCATCCGTGTCCTCCATTATTTGTGTTTACATATAGACGCCCTTCAAAATCCTTATAAAGAGGAAGACCTATATCTTTCGTTTCCAAATAACGACTATAAAATAGATTGCTAGCGGTATCTTTTGTAAATACCTCCTCTACTTCTCTTTTTAAATCGGCTATTGCCTTAACGTCAGCGGCATCAATTGCCGGTTTCCCGCTCACTCCTGTTACGAGACAAAATTCATTTTCGCCTGGAATTGTTTTCTTCGTATCGAATTTGAAGAATCCTATTCCGTTAAATAATCCATAGATACTTACTGCCTTCGGTATAAGCTGGTTGAGAATATCCTTTGCTTGATTGTCAGTGAGATGAATAGATTGGCTTTCTTGCGTGTTCATTTTTGTGGCTTCTTTGGGGCTTCCTATGTTACTCCCACAACCAGCAAGTAAAGCCAAGATTGCCAAAAACAAAAAGAAGGTACTCTTCATCCTCTTCATAAAATCCACCTCTTTAATTCAAAATATTTTTCAAAACATTATTTAATTTTGGGAAGAAGTGCAAGCTTTATATTGGCTTGGATTTCTTTTTGCCTTTTCCAATGAAGGCTAACGCGCCAGTTGCAAAGGACAAACCGCAATGATAATAGCATTGGCTATTATCAATAAATCCCATTGATGACACGGTATCAATATATGGTTATTAAAGGCGAATAATGCAGAGAGCCCGGCCCTCATCGAAAGGGTCTTTTTGATTTACTCAAACAATAAGGTTAGAAAAAGATGGCGATAGAGGCGCTTTACAAAAAGGGAACATACGTTCTATAATTAAGTGTGAAAATACATTAGATGGTATAATAACATGTTTTTTTACAAAATAAATAGGAACACAAGTTCTCCTTTTGGTTGTATTTTTGCGCATTCGAACCACTTTAATAACTATATATGCACTTTATTAAGGAGGGGTAAATATGGCTGCTGACTTAAAATTTAGAGGTCTAAATAAAGATGAATTAATTGCGGTTTCCACCTACTGGGAGAAGAATAAAAAAATTCTAAGGAACCCCGTGGTACGAGGTTTCTTTGAGAATCAGGGTAACATGGAACTTCTTGCAAGACAACTGACTTCTCCCACCCCGGAATCGAGTCAGATGTTCGAGGCGGCCTTCAGACGGTATTTCTTTAGAATTCGCTTCACTAAATACCTGAGCTCATTGATCAAGTTCTGCGATATTGATTACCACAGGAAACGAACACTTCAAGAGCAGAGGCATCCTCTTGTCCTTGACACACCGGTTGACGATGGAGAATCGACTTTAGGGGAGTTTATGTACAGCATTTCAACTGTTCTAGAGGAAGATACGTTTCTCTCAGATCCTGCAAAGTTCCAATACTCCTTTGACAACGAGGCACTTTTCCATGCCTTCAATCGCTTAACGGACAAGCAGAAATTGATCATCACTTTGGCCTACTCCACATGCGCGATGGATAAGGAAATAGCAGATTTGTTGCATATTTCCCAGCAGGCAATCACCAAGACAAGATTAACTGCTTTAAGAAAGATGAAAAAATACATAACCGACCGACAACTAGAGTACCAGCTAAACCGAAAGGAAGGGAGCGGGCTAACATGGAAGATTCACAGCTGATCACTCTAATCACGAATTCAATCTCTAATTTTGGGTTTCCAATCGTAATTACTGTATATCTGCTTTACCGTTTCGAAAAACGAATCGACGCTTTAAATTCGTCAATTATTGAATTGCTGCAGGTTATAAAGGAGGAGGTGCGCAAATAGAAATGGATGCTACTGAATTGTTCGATCTTGTGAGCCAGGCAAAGAACGGAGATAAAGCTGCCATTGAATCGATCATTCAACTATTTCAGCCGGCAATACAAAAGGCATGCAGAAGAACAAAACCCCAAGAACGCCGCGACCTTGAACAACATATGAGCGAGAAGATTATTCGAGCTGTTTATTCTTACGATATTGATTCCATCCCTGACTACTCACGGTTTGTTAAGGTGCTTTCCGATTCGGATGGGTAGTGGTTTTTTAAAAAAAATCTCTCCTTCATGCAAGAGAAGTAGCAGACGCGACATCCGCTTTTCCACAAGAACAAAGAAGGCATGTCCTCGAACATGTAGTTCATGGGGTGATTTCGGCAATCACCAGTGTAAGATGAGAATAAACAGGCGGGATGTCCAAGTCACGCAGCAATATCTTTCAAGGCCGCCTATCTTCTATGAGAGCACTCTTACGAAATTAAAAATCGAATGGAGGATCCAAACGAAGATGACGATCAATCCTGGGCAGTGGAAGCTTGGCACGTATTGGGACGATAAGGAGCCGCATTCCCTGGAACAGATCCGGGAGGCCGGATATTCCTGTATTGAACTGAACCTGGACAACTATAAATCGCCTGCGGATACGGTGACACCGGAGAACTTTGCGCGTTATGACAGTGCGGTGCAGACAGCCAAGAGGCTGGGGCTTGAAGTCTGGTCGGTGCATTTGCCGTTCGGCAGCCAGTGGGATATTTCCGATCTCGATGACACGGTGCGCGAATCGGCTATCAAGGGTAATATCCAGATCATGGATTGGGTAAAAGGTTGGGGGGCAAGGGTTCTCGTCATTCATCCAAGCTTTGAGCCGATTCAGAATGAGGAACGGGCGGGACGCCTTGTGAAAGCAGCGGAAACCATTCGTCTGTTGAGCGGAGAGGCTGCGAAGCGGGGGCTGCATCTTGCCGTGGAAGATCTTCCGCGCACCTGTTTAGGAAACAACGCCGAAGAAATTGCCGCGCTGATCAAGGATGCTCCTGAAGCTGTTGTTTGCTGCGATTCGAACCATCTGCTGACTGAAACGCCGGAATCCTTCATTCGAGCCATCGGGAGCCGTATTATGACGCTGCATATTTCTGATTATGACGGTGTGAACGAAAGGCACTGGATTCCGGGCCGCGGCATTGTGAAGTGGGTAGAAGTGGTTCGGGCGCTCGTCGAGATCGGCTATGCCGGGCCGTTTATGTACGAAGCCGACTACGAGAACCCTCAGGACGTTGTCGCAAGCTTCCGTGCCATTCTGAACGCATACCGTGAAGCCGGTCAAGGCGTGCAATGAAGGGGAGATAGGGCTGAGAATGCAGGTTATAGCAGCCGAAAGCAATATATACCCGCATAAATCCCAGAGCGAGCAAAGCTGGAAAGATGCCAAATCAATCGAAACTGCCGTTATTGCCACCACCGAATAGCGGCAGTTTTGTGTATCTACACGCGCTTCATTCGCCGAAGACCTCTTTTTCTTGTAAAATGGTCATGAATGATAGAAAGATAACACAGCACATATGGAGACGGTGAGAAGATGGGGAATATTCGCGTACTTGTAGCCGATGATGAAAAAGAAATACGCGACCTGGTCAAAAAATATTTGGAACGGGAATTGTATCAAGTGGATACGGCGGTTGATGGGGAGGAAGCCCTCCGTCTGTTCGAAAACCATAAATATGATTTAATCCTGCTGGATCTGATGATGCCGGGGATTGACGGCATTGAGGTCTGCAGAAGGCTGCGAAATTTGACAAACATCCCGATTCTGATGCTGACGGCCAAGGATCAGGAGATTGACAAGGTCTTGGGGCTTGGCATCGGAGCCGATGATTATATGACAAAACCATTCAGCATCAACGAATTGGTGGCGAGAATCAAAGCCCATTTGCGGCGGTTTTTGGTGCTTGGAAGTGAAGCGGATAGTGCTGCAGACGCTGAGGAATCGCTTATCCGTTATAAAGGTTTAACGATTGATCTCAAAAAATATTCAGTGATCATCGAAGGCGAAGAAACTGCGCTGACAGCCAAGGAGTTTGAACTGTTGAAGTTTTTTGCCGCGCATCCGGAGCAAGTATTTACGAAGACGCAAATTTTTCGCCAGGTATGGGGCAGCGCCTATTTGGAGGATGACAATACGGTGATGGTCCATATCCGCAAGCTTAGAAAAAAGATCGAAGCCGACCCATCCGATCCGAAATGGATTCAGACCGTGTGGGGAATCGGATACAAGTTTGCAGGTGAAAAAGATGAAGCATGATAAAACGATCCTCCTTCTCAGTCTGCAATTATTGCTGTTAGCAGGTCTTATTCTGATAGAAGCAACAAATCAGCCCCAAAGCTTCCTGCGCGGGGTTTTATTTATTGCGTTTGCGGCGATTACGGTCATGCTGCTGCTTATGCGCTTACGGTTCAAAGCGAAACTGGCGGGCATGATTGATGCGCTGAAAAGAGCGGGCAGCGGAAATGTAAACACCCGTTTACTCGCCAATGACGAACCTGCCGTTAACGAGTTGATTTTCGCCATCAATGAGCTGATTGAGCAGCTGGATAAAATCCGGGTGCAGACAATCAAATCCGAGGCGGCGAGAAAAAGCCTGCTGTCTAATATTTCCCATGATATCCGGACGCCCCTGACGTCGATTATCGGGTATGTGGACGCCTTAAACGATGATATTGCCGCATCCCGCGCAGAAAAGCTGGAGTATATCGGCATCATCTCGCGGAAGGCCACTGCCTTAAAACAATTGATCGATGAAATATTCGACTTGGCCAAGCTGGATGCCGATGAGGTTCCGCAGCGGTCGCAGCGGCTTGATTTGGCGGAAATGGCGCGGGAGTCGGTGATTGAGTTTTTGCCTGCATTGAAGCAAGCGAACATGAAGTTGACCGTATCCATTCCGGAGGAGAAATGCCTAGTGACTGCGGATCGGCTCAGCGTTCAGCGAGTCCTAAATAATCTGATGAAAAATGCGGTGCAACATGGTCAACAGGGAGAAGTATTAGGCGTTGAATTGACGGAACATGCGGGTTTCTACCAGCTGACGATATGGGATAAAGGGCAGGGGATTCCGGAAGGCGAATTAACGAAAGTGTTTGATCGAATGTACCGGACCGAGCGCTCGCGCAACCCCATGTACGGAGGAAGCGGCCTGGGGCTGGCTATCGCCAAAGCGCTTGTCGAGAAAAACGGTGGGAAAATATGGGTGGAAAGCGAGCCGGGACAAAAAACTTCTTTCACTTTCTCCATGCCGAAGAACAGTTAAGAGATAATTAAGAACTGATTAAGAGGCATTTAAAAACGCCTGCTTATCATAGAGATAGAGGCCAACCCAAGAGAATCGGCGCCAAAGCAGGAGGTGCAGCAAATGACCGCAATTATAAAAACGACACAATTAACGAAAAAATACGGCGGCCAGACCGCGGTAGACAACCTGAACATGACCGTGAAGCAAGGGCAAATATACGGCTTTCTCGGCCAAAATGGCGCGGGTAAAACGACAACCATCCGCATGCTCCTCGGTTTGATTAAACCGACGCATGGGGATATCGAGATGTTCGGGGAACAGTTATACGCCAAACAGAAAGAGATATTAAGGAGAGTAGGCTCCATCGTCGAGTTTTCCGGCTTCTATGAAAACCTGACGGCCCGGGAGAATCTGCTGATCAATGCCAGGCTTATGGGGGTTCACAAAAAAAATGCTATAGAAGAAGCGCTCGAAATTGTCGGGCTGCAGCATGAACCTGATAAGCTGGTCGGCAAATTCTCTTTGGGCATGAAGCAGCGTTTGGGGATCGCCCGCGCCATTTTTCATCATCCGGAATTGCTCGTATTGGATGAACCCACCAATGGTTTGGACCCGATCGGTATTAAAGAGATCCGGAATCTGATCAAATCGCTGGCCGAAGAACGGAAAATAACGATTCTGATCTCGAGCCATATCTTATCGGAAGTCGAGCAATTAGCGGATCATATCGGAATTATTCATCATGGCAAGCTGCTGGAGGAAATTTCATTTGCGGAGGTTCGGCGGCGGAACCGCAAATTTCTGGAATTCCAGGTTTCGAATGATAACAAGGCGGCCATGCTTCTCGAGCAGCATTTTGCCATTACGGACTACGAGGTGCATGACGGGGGGATCATCCGCGTCTACTCGCATATGGGGAGCCAAGGGAAAATCAATAAGATGCTGGTGGATCATCAGATTGAAGTGACGAAAATCGCGCTGAGCGAAGACGGATTGGAAGATTATTTTATTCAATTGATTGGGGGCGGGAAGGTTGATTAATTTACTGTACACCGAGTTGCTGAAACTGAAGCGGGCCAAAATGTTTATGGTCAGCCTCATTGGAGCGGCGGCAGCCCCATTTATGATCTTTATCGGGTATTTGGGTTACAAGGCCAAAAACCCCGACAAATCCGTCATGTTCAGCGAGGTGTGGTCACAGACCAATCTGTATACAATCCTGCTGATCGGAACGCTGCTGTACGGAGTCATTACGACTTATTTGTTTAACCGTGAATATACGGAAGACACATTAAAAAATCTATTAACCATTCCTGTGCCCAAAAGCAGTCTTATTGTCAGCAAGCTGGTGCTCCTGTTTTTCTGGATCATGATATTGACCTTTACGTCGTGGAGCCTGATATTGATTCTTGGCCTTTTCGCGCAGTATGAGGGTTTGTCCGCGGGTGTCATTGTGCTGTCGCTGAAGAAGTTTTTCGTCGGGGGCAGTCTGCTGTTTCTTTTGTCGACTCCTACGATGTTTGTTGCATTCCTGTTCAAAAACTTCGTGCCCACCATTATTTTTACGGCCGTGATTACGATGGGAAATGTAGCGCTCGCGAATCATGATGATAAAGCGATATTTCCGTGGTCGGCTGCGCATGTGATTGCGGAGAACGGCTTTGTGCCTGCATATCCTCCGTTTTATTCCTATGTGTCGATTATTGCTACCTCAATTATTGGACTACTGGCGACGATGGCCTACTTCAAAAAAACGGATATTCATTGAAGTAGAACGGGTTGGATCCTTCTCATTATAAGACAGAAATGCAGGTGGAATTAAAATGATGTCTCAATGGAATATCGATATGTTTCGAGCAATTAATGATCTGGGTAAGCAGTTTCCTTTCCTGAATCCCGCTGCCGTCTTTGTGGCGGAATATATGCTGTATGTACTCGCGCTGGCGATGCTTGTATATTGGTTTACCCGCAGCAGCCGGAACCGGATGATGGTCATCCAGGCCGGACTTGCTTTTGTTTTGGCGGAAATCATCGGGAAATTGGCGGGGAAAATATATGAGCATCATCAGCCGTTTGCGGAACTGCCGCATGTTAACAAACTCATAGACCACGCCATAGATAATTCTTTTCCGAGCGATCATACGATTTTGTTTTTCTCCGTCTGCGTCTCTTTTTGGTTGGTCCGGAGAATGGAGGGGTGGCTTTGGCTTGCGCTTGCTTGCTGCGTCGCTGTCTCCCGCATTTGGGTAGGGGTTCATTATCCGGTGGATATCGCAGCAGGAGCGCTGATTGGCATTATCTCGGCTTTGTTTATCTACTGGCTTGCACCTAAACTCGGGATGATCAAACGACTGCTGGCTTTATATGAAAAGGCGGAGCAGCGCGTTTTGCCGATCCGCCGCAAGTCCGGTAGTATGTAAAATCAAGTCAGCGCTCAGCATACCGTATCAGGCAGGCTTTTTTCGATATAACGAATCAATTGCCGGGTATCATGGTGACAGCGCTGGTTTTTCTTTTTAATCAAATGAATTTCATTATATACTTGAAAATTATCGATGTGAATGATGCGCAGCTGCTTGCCGCGCAGTTCCCTCCGAATGGACATATAGGGAAGAAAAGCGGCTCCGTGCCCCTTAATCGCAGCCAGCTTCACGGCTTCAATCGAATCCAGATTGTAGAGAATATTCAGCTTGGGCTTGTCTTCCATAATCTCATTCAAGGCCCGCTGGACGCAGGACAGCTGTGCCGACCAGATCAAAGGAAAACGGGAGAGCTCGCTTAATTTAATCTTGTCGGGCCGCAGCGTATTGCTGCCGGATACAAGCATCACCCGGTCCAATAAAACTTTGCAGGAGCTCAGTTCGGGATGGGCCGACGGCCCCGATATAAACCCGATATTGGCTTCTTCCATCAATATTTGTTCCTCGATCAGCGTCGAAGGACCTTCATTTAACGTGATCAAGTAATCAGGAAATTGCTTTTTCATTTCATACATGGTGCAGGGAAGCGCGTAATTGCAAACTTCCGGAATCGCGTAGATGGATAATTGATGCGATCCGTGCTTCAACTGCTGCTCCATTTCCATCATCATTTCATCATACAGTTTGCAGATCTGAACCGCGTATTTATGGGCAATGAGCCCCGACTCCGTAAGCTGTGTCCCTTTGTTGCTCCGCTGAAGAAGCTCGGTACCGAGCGAGTTTTCCCATGATTTGATTTGCTGACTCAGCGCCGATTGCGTAATATGCGCCGTATTCGCCGCTTTCGAAATGCTTTTGAGCGCCGCGATGTCCAGAAATAGTTTAAGCGTTTCCAAATTCATGCGTGACCCTCCTGTTTTCTTAACTGCCGGAATAGCTAATGCGATTAATGATCCTGTCATTTATGCCATTAGCTAAACTTATACAGCATAAACAAAGCATATGACTACGCCTCCAAAAAGTATGTTACTATTTTCACAAAGTTAAATATCATATTGCTGGAGGTGCTGCAAGATGGGACAAACTGCGGGTCCCGCGACGAAATCCACCCGAACCAGGGCGCCTAGAAAACCTAAAAAGAGCCAGCTGCCATTTGCCTTATTGGCAACCGCTCTCGTCATTGTCTTCGGATTTTATTTGAATTACTACAATGACAAAATGGTCGTCTATCTGCTCTTCGGCATTTCGTTTGGCGTCATTTTGCAAAGATCGAGATTCTGCTTTACGGCTTCAATGAGGGATCCTTGCATCACGGGAAGCACGTCGGTGACGAGGGCGGTACTGATCGCCTGTTCGCTGGCGACGATCGGGTTCACGGCCATCAAATATTCGGCGCATATGAAAGGGGAAACGATCCCCGGAATGGAAAATGTGGGCCAAATCAGCCTCGCGCTTGCCATTGGCGCCGTATTGTTCGGCATCGGGATGGTGATCGCCGGCGGTTGTGCTTCGGGAACGCTGATGCGTGTCGGGGAAGGTTTCACGATGCAGATGATTTCGCTGTTTTTCTTCGTCCTCGGTTCTCTTTGGGGAGCGCATGATATGGGCTGGTGGCGTGCACATGTCATCAAGGATGCGCCTGCCGTATTTCTGCCGGATGTATTCGGTTGGCTGGGCGCCTTGCTCGTTCAGTCCCTCATTATTTTGCTGCTCTACATCGCTTCCGTGAAATGGCAAGAGAAGAAAATGGGAAGCGCTGAATGACGCTGTTATAAGTATAAGTTACTCTTTTCACAAAGTTTTGGTATCACTAAAATAAATGAAGATAAAGGTGGTTTTCAAGATGGCAGAATTTACGCTTGATTGTTTGGGAGAAGCTTGTCCGGTACCTCTGATGAGAACGGAGAAAAAAATGGCCGAACTAAGCGTGGGCGACGTTCTGGTCGTATCGATCGACCACAGCTGCGCCATGAAAAACGTGCCGGAGTGGGCCAGAAAGCAAGGGCATAATGTGGAAATCGAAGAAATTGACGATGGGGAATGGGAAGTTGTCATCGAAAAGACCAAATAGCCTCCGCGAAAGGAAGAAAGGATGGGGTGTGAGCGGTGAATGCATTTTGGTTGAAAATCACGTCGAACCGCTTCTACAAGCGTCTGTTGAAAGAACCGTTTACATATGTAACCGGGGCCGTGCTGCTCGCGGTATTCGCTATCGCCCATTTGGCTGTCTTTAGTAAAGGCTGGGGCGTTACCAGCGCATTTGCGGACTGGGGGGCATGGATGTACAAGCTGGTCGGCGGAAATGTGGACAATTGGGCTTATTTCAGTTCGGAAAAGGCGCAAAAAACATTATCCGGCGGTTTCATGAATGATGGCGGGTCGATCCGCAATCTCGGCATTATATTAGGGGCTTTTCTGGCTACGCTGTTTGCGTCGGAATTCAAATTGAAGAAAATCAAATCCAAAAAGCAAATCGTGGCCGCTGCGCTTGGCGGGCTGCTGATGGGATATGGCGCGAGATTGGCTAACGGATGCAACATCGGGGCGCTGTTCACTTCGATTTCTTCCCTGTCGCTGTCAGGCTGGATCTTCTGGCTGTTCTTGTTCGGCGGGGCTTTTATAGGCAGCAAGCTTTTGGCCAAATATTTTATGTAGATCGTAAAGGGCTGACGGAAGTCAGCCTCTTTTCAACATATCAATAAACTTCCGGGGTCCCCGCAAAGTAATCGGAATAGGCATCGAAGGTCACGTGTCACTTTGTGGGGTTGAATTTCCAATACAGGAGGACCAAACAGCAATGATCAAAGAAACAGTAGCATATGACGTTGTCATCATAGGCGGTGGGGCCGCTGGATTGACGGCGGGAATTTACTGCGGGCGCGCAAGACTCAAGACGTTGATTCTGGAAAAGTCGCTTGTGGGCGGGCTCGCCACCTATACCAATGAGATTGAAAACTATCCGGGTTTTCCGGAAGGGGCGACAGGAACGGAGCTAATGGGTTTGTTCCACAAACAGGCGAAGAAATTCGGCGTGGATTTCAAAATGACCGATGTCAAAGCGGTGTCGCTTGAAGGCACCGTCAAAATCGTCGAGACATTCCGGCAGCGGTATGAATGCAAAGCCGTCATTATCGCCAGCGGCGGGAAACCAAGACTGACCGGTGCGCAAAATGAGGATAAGTTTTTATATGATAAAGGCATTTCCTTCTGCGCCACCTGTGACGCCGCGTCAAACACGGGGAAAACGGTCATGGTCATCGGAAGCGGCGATGCCGCGATTGAAGAAGGCATGTTCCTGACCAAGTTTGCGGATCGGGTCATCGTATCGGTGATGCATGATCACGGAAAAATGGACTGCAATGAAATCGCCAAAACCGAAGCGCTCGAAAACCCGAAAATGGAATTCATCTGGAACACGCTTGTCCATTCCTTCGAAGGCGGGGAACGGCTGGATACTGTTGTGCTGAAGAACCTTAAAACCAATGAACTGCATAAGGTTGCGGTCGATTCCTGTTTCCTGTTTATCGGCTACATGCCGAATACGGAAATTTTCGAAGGAATGATCGGTATGAACCGGAACGGCTACGTCCGCGTGAACGGGAGAATGGAGACGAACATTCCCGGTGTTTTTGCGGCGGGAGACGTCTGCGACAAATTTCTGAAGCAGGTGGCCACCGCCGTCGGCGACGGCGCGATTGCAGGCTATGGTGCGGAGAAGTATATTTCGGAATGCGAAGTGTATGAAAATCAAATTTTGAACCACGGCCAGCCGTCCGTTGTTTACTTGTGGAATGCCACCGACGCGTCATGCCGGGAGCTGCTGCCGGAGATTGAGGCATTCGAGCGGGCGCATGCAGCAAACTGCAGAGTTACCAAGGTCGATGTCTACAAATCGCCCGGGCTTGCCGGTAGATTGGGCATCGATCGCGTTCCAGCCGTGGCCTACCTTACGGATGGCAAGATCCAACAGATAATGACCGAAAATATTAATGCGGCGTCGCTGGTGGATTTGTTAGAGATGAAAAGTTTGGTTAAATAGATAATGAAGGAAAAGAATTTGGGCTGACATGAAGCATGTGGATGTCAGCCTTTTTTGCGTCAGTTGAGGGAATATATTTCATATTAATCCACAAACGATCAATTAAAAACAGATTTCGACATATTTTTCATAATTTTGGTGTTATAATCTCCTGGGACAAAAGATATAAGGGAGTGAGAATAAATACCTAACTCTTAAATTGAAACCTATACATAGAGTCCTTAAATTGAGTTTTAGATTAACGAACACAAGAATTTAGGAGGGAGCGTCGTGGAGCGTTTTCAAGCCTTGCAGGATGGATTGATTATTGGAATCAGCTTAATTTTATTGTTAATGTGTGCCTTGATGTACTTAAGATGGAAAACTCAGCTTTATTTGAATTTTTCCGGCGCGGCTTTATTGGGGGTATTTGCGACGATAGGGCTGGCCTCCTTTTCGGATAAGCCTGGTGTCGTATATATGTTTTTTGCATCCCTGTTTACATGCGGTTTGATTATGCAGCAGATAAACAGCTTCAGGCTTTTTTACCATAAACGTACCGATCGGCTATATGTTCATCTGGGCACTGCCTTTCTGACGGTGCTTGCCGCAGCAGCCTCGCTTTTTCTTCCTACGGAAATGTCTTCGCTGCTGATTTTATTGATTGTTGCGCTGCTGGGATGCTACTCCGCATTGAAGCTGTTTTCAGAGAATGAGCGGTTGCGAAACACTCTGGCCATTGCTCTGTATAGCGTGTATGCGCTTTGCCTTTTTGTATGGGCGATGACGAAGGTGGAACGTTTGCTGCTGTTCGGTAATTTGTTTTTGATTTTCTCGCTGTTGGTTATGTTTGGCTTGTTGTTTGAGAGGATTGTGGGGATTATGCAGGCTGCAACCTTTACATCCACGCATGATGAAATAACGGGGCTGCTCACGCGCAAGCATTTTATGCAGCAGGCTCACCAATGGATCAACCGGAAACAAGCCTTTGGGATCATTTATATCGATATTGCTGTGAACAGCGATGGAACCGGATTATTAAACGACGTTCTTCTTAAAAATTTGGGGATCGCCATCATGAAATATACAGAGGGGTTTGGAATCTCAGGTCGTTATGCGCCAAACGGATTTGCGGTTCTGGTCACCAAACCCGATGTCGAAATCGGGGATTTGTCGGACCGAATCCGGATGAGATTGGAATTTGAGGCTCCCGGGTCGATCTTTACGGGGCACATGTTGCTCATAGAAGACAACGAGCTGGAGCATGTTATCCATGAGGCGGCGCAATTGGCCGAACGTTCACGGAAACACGGTTTGGACAAGATACACGGACTGGAGCAGAGCAGAATTTTGTCGGATAGCGGGGTGCAGAAATGAACGCGGTTATTATTTCGAATAAAACGGCTCCTTATGTACATGAAGCTATCGGGAACATGGATATAAGCTTTGAAAAGGTCGGCAGGTTTACGCCCGAGCAATTTTGGGAGGACTGCCAATCGGCGGCCAGAATCAATATTTCGACATTGATTTTGGATATGGACTGCGTTGAACCAAAAGCTTTTATGGAAGGCTTAAGGCAATACAGATCCTATCGCAGCCAGGTTCCCGTAATTGTTATCGCGCTGGACCGCCAGGATGATGACGGAATGATTCACAAATTGGCCGAAATGGGGATCACAGTCATTACGACCGCACCCGGCACGAACCCTAAATCGATTATCAAAGCATTGATCAAGCTGCAGCCGGGCAATAGTCAATCTTCCGGAACCGAAATCACCGAAGATCCGGAATTCAACATGGAGCGGATAAAAGACAAGATTTACCGGTATACATCCAGATTAACCGCGGCTCCGCTGCATGGAGCGGATGTGATGGACCTGGAATTGCCTGATCTGCCGGTTCAGGAACGCGTCATTCTTCAGGATCGCATTATCGGTACGATTACCGTTGCGGTAGCGGGAGCGGAATCCAAGATGGGTGCCACTCATTTCAGTATTCTAATCGCCAATTATCTGAACAGGAAGGGCTATAAGGCTGCTATCAAGGAGGCGAATAACTCCCGCGACTTCAGCCGGATCGAGCATGCATATGAAGGGATCAAGGACTTCGTAAGCCAAACGGCGCATTTTAATATCAACGGCGTTGAATATTACAAAAGCAGCAGTCCGGAGGACATGAGCAAACTGATCAGCTATGGCTACGACTATTTGATTCTGGATATCGGCAGCATGGAGGATAATGATTGGGGACATGAGTTTTACAGGGCCGGGGTGCAAATTGTTGTAGGGGCAGGCAGCGAATGGAGGCAGCCGCAAATCATCCAATTCCGCGAAAAGCACAAACATATGGATCAATCCAATTGGCTCTACTGCATTCCGTTCATAGAGAAACTGGGAATCAAAGATATCCGAAAAGAGCTTCCGGGTAATCTGGTATACAGGATTCCTCCGCATCCCGATCCATATAAAACCCAATCGGATACGGACGCTTTACTGAATAACGTTCTCAAAAAATATCTGGGGGAGAAAAAGAAGGCATCCACTAAAAATATCTTGTACAGCATTATCGGAGCATGTGTTCTGATTATCATTATTCTAGTTATCGTATTGCTCGTTAAGTTATAGATGCCATATCATTCGCCAAATCCTGGATTTGGCGTTTTTTTGTTGAATTATGACTAAAGAAACGGTTCTTGAACACTATTTTTTATTTTTGTAAATAAATTAATTCAATAAACGACAAATTTTTCAAAAAATGTATGATATAATTTTCCTAGATTTGGGGTTTTGACAGGTATTTTGGAGGTAATGTTGAAAGAAGGAAGAGTGGTGACGGAGAACTATATGATGACTATCGCTTAAGAGCAACGAGAAAAATGCCGTTTGGTAGCGAGCGTTAACATGTGGAAGGAGCAGAAGGATGTCAAGGATTCGTTTTCGACAAAAACGGCTGCTGATTGCTTCATTGATCGGCGGTGCGGCCGTATTGTTAATTTGCGTTATTTTCGGCTATCTCTACTTCAATTACATACATAACAAATATGAAAAACGCACGGCTGAGATCCAGCTGAAGCTTAATGAAGCCGAGAAGAGGCTTAATGAAGAACGGGTTGACGTTACCGTTGTCAATAAAGACCACGCGGCCGGCGACCGGCTTCGGGAAGAAGATTTGCAGACGATCAGCGTGCCGAAGAGCTCGGTTCCGGCTAATACGCTGGACAGGCAGTCGGTTGTAGGCAAATTCATTAAAATCGATATTCAAGCCAATGCGGTCATTACGGAACCGATGGTCTTTGAAGAAGGAATTACGCCGGACGATCTCCGCATTCAGGAGTTCCGAATGATCGAGCTGCCTTTGAAACTGAAAAAGGAAGACTTCGTCGATGTTCGCATCAAATTCCCGACAGGCCAAGATTACATTGTACTATCGAAGAAAAAAGTCGAAGATCTGCTTACGGGAACCGTCTGGTATGACATGAATGAAAAAGAGATTTTGACCATGTCAAGCGCCATCGTGGATGCATACATCAATAACGCGTCCATCTACGCGCTGAATTACGTGGATCCATATATGCAGCAAGAAGCGGTAGTCACTTATCCGCCTAATCCGAAGGTTCAGGACCTAATTGATTCCGATCCGAACATTGTTGAAGTGGCCAAGTCGGAGATGGAGCGCAAGGTACGCGCCAAGCTGGAACAGGATTTGAAATCCATGCCGGAGGAAGATATTCAAAAATACGTAAACGGCAAGAGCAAAGACGATTCCAAAGCGTTTGAATACCATGCGAATCCGGATCAGCCCGACGGCGCGGCTCAGCAAAACCCATTGATTGACGGCGACAATTTGCAGAACAGGGGCCAGGCGCCGGATCAGGAAGCCAATCCAAGCGGCTCGACGCAAATTTTCAATGATAATAATGTTTCAGTTCCCATCAAGAAGTGAGGTATGTAGATCGTGAAGCAGATAGTTTTTATTGGAGATTGTGATAAAACGGATCTTTTATTTTACGTATGCAAACTGCTCGGCATGGAGCATGAGGTTTTGCTGGCGGATCTGACCCGAAGCGGAAGATATCGGCATACCTATCCCAAAATGGAGATGGAAGCCGAGATTCATCAATACGACAATTTCGATATTGCCGAATCCGTTCCGGATATAACCGGAATTAGCGAGCTAACCGCTTCGAATGCTTACGATTACGTCATTGTGGATATTGATGACCCATTCAAAATCGGCGGCCTGGCTTCCTTGAATGATTTCTACTTGGTAACCTCCTATGATAATCATTCTATCCAGGAAAATAAGGTACTGCTCGAAGCGTTGGTCCGGGAATTGTCCAAAGACCGGCTGGTCACCATGACCAAAGTCATCTGCGAGGTTGAACATACCTTTACGGAGGATTTTCTGGTCCAGCAATATGATCATCTCCCGATTGAGTGGAGGGAGCCGTTGATCTACGTGCCAGACGAACGGGATTTGAGCCGTAAAATAAACAATCAATTTTCCGGAACGGTCCAGTTGAAACGGTTGTCCCCCGAATACAAGCTGGTGATTAAAAGTATTGTCGAATCCATTTTGGGGATTGAAGCGAAGCAAGCGCACGCTTTATGGAAGCAGGCGGAAAGGAGCAAATAGGATGGGAAGAGTAACATTTTGGGGGATGCAGCATGGACTCGGGATTACAAGCGCGACCGCGGCGGTTGCGGCTTTCCTTGGTTCCGATTATACGGTTCGCACTTTGGTGTCGCAGCCTCAATGGTCGGATTTTACTTTGGAGAAATGCTTTGGCAAAGCTGTTTCCAACTATAATAAGCCTTTTTCGGATGTTTCGGCTCGGGGGATTGATGCTTTGGAACGGGCTGCGCGAAGCAATAAGCTGGAACGGGATACGATCAAAAACCACGCCCTGCCGATCGAACGCGGACGGTTGGACTTGCTGCAGGCGACGGAGAAAATGGACAAGCTCCATTTTGAAAATGCCGTGGATGTTATCAATATCATCTTTGATAAGGCAGAGGATTATTATGAAGCAATTTTGCTGGATGGACACAGCGGCGGCAATCAAGCGGTCACCAATCGGCTGATGCGCGATTCCGATTTGATTGTAGTTTGCCTTAATCAGAATGTAAATGTTTTAAACAAATATTTTGACCCGTCCAAAGAGTATTGGCCAAAGGCGCTGCATCATGTTCCCCATATCCTTCTGCTCACGCAGTATGACCATGATTCTAAATATAAAGTGAAAAATATTGCGGCCAAATACAAATATAAGGGCGGAATATTTCCGCTTTCATACAATACGGATTTTCGGGATCACTTAAATGACGGGGATATCAGAGGGTTCTTCGCCAGAAATAAAAATGTGCACAAGCAGCATGAGAACTATATGTTCATGAAAGAAATCCGGCAAATTGCCGAATGTATCCTGGATCGAATCGAAGTATATGCACAGAGTAAGCAGGCGGAAAGAAGGGCCTTGTAAATGGGCTTGGCTTTCACGATTAACTTTGTTGTTATTGTTCTCATTTTAATTCTGCTGATTGTGTTTTTATGGATTAAATTCAACCAAAAACCCTCATATACAGACCAAGTTCAAGGCAAAAAACAATCCTATGCTCAGGAGCACTACAAGTTTGAAACGATACTGAATTACGTCAAAAGGACCATCAACGAGTACGTAAACAGCAATCTGCTCGATATGGGGCTGTCGGGAGAAGAATACCAGCGAAGACAGGCGATCGTTTCCGAGCTGAGAAGCGCCATGAAAAATGCAACCTCGGGCGATATCCAGGAGAAGATTTACCTTAAACAATATATCTATGATTTGCTGGACAGGAATTACGGATTTGACGGGGAGAACATCAATAGGGTGATTCCTTTTGACAATCCGGAGCGGCTGAGCCATCAGGACAAGTTCGATATCATGCTCTATTTGTACAAACAGAAATACGGCTTTCAGGGGCTTGCGAAATGGATTGACAAATACGGACTCGACACGCCTAAAAAGGTTATCGAAGACGGAACGGTGGATTCCTATATCATTACGGGGGAAGAGATTGACCGGATTTTCGGCAAGGAGTATAAGGCGGATCTGGAATATGCGGACAAGCTCAAGATTGTGACGCAGCGGATTTATCAGCACTACAAAGGTTTTGGTGTAATTGACGAAATCAGGGATATGTCCATTGATGGTGTATCCGGGGGCGTATCGGGCATTCCGGTCAGCATGCAGGTCATTGAAGACGAAATGGAACTTTTGCATGGCATGAAGCATTCGAAGCATCCGGGTTATCAAAGCGTGTGGATTTTCTTCCGGGGCAAATCAATCCATTTATCCTTCCTTACCTTCGGTTCGGAGCTTGAGCTGAAGCGCGTATGCCAGAATATTTACAAATACGATAATCCGGGCCAGCTTACCGAAACGAACGGCTATAAGGTAAACGAAATGAAAGACGGCTCGCGCGTAGTTGTCGTACGTCCGCCTTTTGCGGAGAGCTGGGCATTTTTCGTCCGGAAGTTCGATCTGCCCAATATGAATCTGGAACGATTGGTTTCTTCAGAAAAAGCAGAAAATGCCGACCTGCCGCGGGAGATGATCAAACATCTGATGAAGGGAGCGCAGGTTACCGCCTTTACGGGGCCGCAGGGTTCGGGAAAAACCAGTTTGGTCATGGCTGCTGTGAAATATATTTATGCCACATTGACGCTGCGGATTCAGGAGATGACCTTCGAGCTTCATCTAAGAAGACTTTATCCCGAACGGAACATCCTTTCGTTCAGAGAAACCGACAGCATTACCGGTCAAGCCGGGCTCGATCTCCAGAAAAAAACGGACGGTTCGGTCAATATCCTCGGGGAGGTTGCTACCGACCCGGTTGCGGCATGGATGATTCAGATGTCCCAGGTCGCGAGTTTGTTTACGGTTTTCACTCACCATGCGACGACAGCAAGAGAACTGGTATGGTCATTGCGAAATTCCCTGCTTAAGACAGGGGTTTTTCAAAATGAAAGAATCGCCGAGGAGCAGGTCGTGAATGCCGTGAAGTGGGATATACATCTTAGAAAAGAAAATGACGGCAGGCGTTATATCGAACGGATTACGGAGATCGTACCGGTAACGTATGATGAGGATTTGTTCGGTACGGAGAAATCCTCATCCATTGGCGACACCATGGAAAGCAAAATGGACGCGCTGCTCGAGCTGCAAAAAGAAGTTTACATGAGAAGCAGCGGACGCGTCTGGAACGCCCGCAACATTATTGAATACCGGGATGGGGAATATGTTGCGGCTGCCCCAATTTCCTCTGCGAAGATTGAAAGTATGATGTTTAACATGAATGCGGGGGACCGGGAACAGTTTCAGCAGTTTTTAGATCGGTATTGGGGGGAGCAGCATGAATAAATGGTTCTGGATTCTTCTCGTTTGCGGAACGGCTGTCGCTCTCTCCGGAGGTTTTTTGATCTACACTGTGCTGAAAGAAAGGAAACGCAAGAAAAATTTCGGAAGCGTATGGACGACTGCGGCACAATCCGGTAGAAGAACCCATCCGAAGCTGCTTATTTTTTATCAAAAATCGTATGTGAAATTGCAGAAGGTACCTGTATTCAAAAGCCAAATCAGGCGCATACGCAAAAGGCTTTCCGCGATTAATACTTATGATGAATATACGCTTCGTAAGGAAACGATGAGGATCACGTATCTTTCTCTCGGATCGCTTCTGCTCGTGCTCATTATTTTGGCGATTTTCAGCCGAAGCTGGATTGCGGTGTTTTTTGGAGTATTGATCAGCGTCGTCGTTAACGAGTTGTTTCTGGACCTTTTCATAAATCGGATTGAGGACAAGCAGTTGAAGCAGTTCGCCCATTTTCTTGAGGACAACCGCCATTACTATCAGGAGCTGCGCATGGTGGACGAGTCGATCTATCAGGCTGCACAGGTATCGGCGCATGAAATCAAGCTTCAGGTGGAAAAAATCCATGAAATTCTCACCTCCGACGAACCGACGAAGGGATTGGAAAAATATTATGCGGTGGCTCCGAACCGGTATCTGAAGGTTTTTTCGGGGATTTCGCATCTGGTGCAGGAATACGGGGACCGCACATTGCAAAAAGGTTCGATGTATTTGAATGCGATCAATAAACTGGTGCAGGAAATTCGATATGACCTGCTGCGGCGGCAGAGACTCCGTTACAAACTAGGCGGTCTGACGATGATTGCACTTGCGCCGATTCTGATTTCATTTCCGCTTAAACGATGGGGAGAATCCTACTTCCCGATTACTGTGGATTTCTACGAGGGTCGGATCGGGTATATTATCCAATTGTCCATTTATGCGATCGCCATCATCAGCTATGTGCTGATCCGAAAGCTGGCGGAAAACGATGAAGCTAAATATGTTTCCAAGGGAAGGCGCAAGCAGTGGGAAAAGAAGATTTATCGCTGGCCGCCGGTTCGCTGGTTGGTGGATCGGCTCGTTCCGGCTCCACATACCCGCGAGCACTACCGTTTAAGCCTGCTATTAAAGGAAGCCAATTCTCCGCTTACAATCGAGTGGTTTTTCCTGCACCGTATATTGACAAGCATCGGCGGCTTTATCGGTGTGATCCTGATCGCCTTGTTTCTGCATTGGAATGCCGTCCATCACATCTGGACGGATCCAACGAAGGAAGGAGCCAACATACTGGGCTACATGAATGATCAGGAGCTGCAAAATGCCAGGGAATTAACGAAATCAGACAATGAGATCATTCAGGATTTTAAGGGGACCCGGGATTTGCCGAGGGAAATGATCTTGCAGAGGGTTCAGGAGCAGCAGGAACCCTCGGACATCACAGCCTTGAATAATACCGTGAATCGCATCATGGAGAAAATTCAATCGCTGAACAGCGAGTATTTGAAATGGTGGGAGGTACTGCTCGCTATCGCGATGGGCACGGGAGGCTATTATCTTCCTCTATGGATCCTGCAGTTTCAACGCCGGATGCGGGCGCTGGAGATGCAAAACGAAGTGGATCAATTCCATGCCCTGATTTCCATTCTCGCCGAGTTTGAACGGATATCGGTAGAGTCGGTGCTGGAATGGATGGAGCGGTATGGCATCATATTCAAGCCGGCGATTCAGCGCGCGCTCTTAACCTATGACAGCGGGGCTGAAGAAGCGCTGAAAACATTGCAGCAGGAAGCTCCGTTTGAGTCCTTCGAGCGGATCGTGCGCAGATTGCTGCAGGCGGTTGAGAAAATTTCGATTCACGATGCCTTTGATGACTTGGAAATGGAACAGGAATATTATGCGGAGCAGAAAAAGGAACGGCTGGAGCGGTTGATCCGGAAGAAAACGTCCTGGGGAAAATTGATCGGCTGGACTCCGGGCGCGCTTCTGATCGGATTATATCTGGTGTTCCCGTTCCTGTACATGTCATTTAACCAATTAAGCGATTTGTCTACCAAAATACAAACCATATAGCAAAGGGGATTGATAAGTATGGAAGAAAATACTGGCGTCGGTATACGAGTTGCGGCAGGGATATTCCTGACCATCATGCTGATCACGATTGTGGTTATTATTACGATTTCATCCCAGGATGCGGCCAAGCAGGGGCAGACCAAAATGGCTTCGATCACGACCCAACTGTCGGATACGGAATTTAATACGTACAATAACACGACGTTGTCGGGAAGTCAGGTTATGAATGCGATTAGGCAATATATGAATTTAAAACAATTTGGGATAAAGGTTGTAACAGGTAAGCAGCGGGGAAGTTCCGAGAGTTTCTATGGAAATCCTTTTACAGAGAAGAACGGAATGATAGAAACAATTGAGGGGGATAATTTAAAAAGGCTCAAACTGGATGAAGCTCAAAATGAAGCATCTCCTGAGTATATTAATCCAAGCGGTCAATTTAAATCGTATATCGTAAGAGATTCAAACAACATGATCCGTGGCATTGTTTTCGAGCAGTTAAAATTATCCGGCATCTCCTTCCCCAATGAGGAAGGAGATGACCTTCTATATCGGTGGGATTATGAACGATACTGTTGAAAGATCCATCATCATTGTGGTTGAGCTTTTTATCTTTATCACCGCCTGCATATTCGCCATTAACGGGATCAATATCCAAGAAGCCGCGGTGAATGTCGTACATAAATCAACCATGCAGGATGAAAAAAGATTATTTACCGATTTGAAGGACAAAGGCTTTGAAACGTACACCGGAGCTGAAGTGCTGCAAAGCATTTATCACATCCGTGAACTAAATGCGGATATCCGCGTCAATGGTTACCTTTTCTCCAAAAATGCAGAGATTGAAGATATAAACGTT
Source organism: Paenibacillus azoreducens (assembly GCF_021654775.1). Classification (NCBI taxonomy): domain Bacteria; kingdom Bacillati; phylum Bacillota; class Bacilli; order Caryophanales; family Paenibacillaceae; genus Paenibacillus; species Paenibacillus azoreducens. The sequence goes on from NZ_AP025343.1 coordinate 820,068, forward strand.
TCCGTTATTTCCCTTAACCGGACCTACCAGGTGCAGTATATCCGCGGTTCGGACGGAGAGGTTCACACAATTGTTTTTTCCTAAAGGGTGATTACACTGGAATTCTCTTTATCAAAAACCCTGGGCGTGTTGATCGCGCTGATATTAATGTTCGCTTACCCGCTTTATCAGCAGGCCCAGAGACAGGATACTTTATCGCAAATCGTCGTACATTCGGCGGTCACGGAATTCGTGGATGCGGCCCGGACGAAAGGATATATCACGCCGGTGATGTATACAGATCTGACACGCAAGCTTGGGGCGACCGGAAATCAATATGATATCAAAATGGAGCATCTGCATAAGAAGTATCATCCCGTTTATACCGACCCGGCGGATCCAACATCTTTTAAGAACAGCTTTGCAACCTATTTTGACGGTCATTACACCGATGAAATCATGAAAAGACTTTTTCCGGACAACGCTTTGGGGCTGGAAGATAACAACCGGAGGTACCTCATGGCCGAAGGCGATTTTTTTACCGTCAAGGCCAAAAATATTAACCGGACCATGGCGACGGTCTTGCAGGACTTTTTCCTGAACGGCAACACCGGGGACAACACTAGGATTTATATGCCGTATGGAGGCATGGTATTAAATGAAGATTACTAATTTGGCTATTCTGTTTGTGTGCATCTTTCTACCGTTTATGCTTGTCCTGGATATGCGGACCAGGGATCAGGAAACGGTCCTCCAGCTGAAAAGCCAATATACCGCCGCCCTTCGCACTGCGGTGCAGGATGCCAGCAAGATGCTGAATATCAACGAACTGCAGGAATATGAAGCGGGATATCAATCGGTGAAATTTTTTAAAGTGAATAAGGAACTGGCTCTGGATACGTTTTTTCGGACCTTATATTTGAATTTTGGGGTTGAAAATGATCCGATTGGGCAGGGGACATTGGCCTCGTACATTCCGGTAATCGGTATTACCGATTATGACGGCTTTTTCTTATATACGATGTCGGAATACAAGGATCAAACCGGACAAAACCTTGCAAAACCGATGTGGCGCCCCAAAAAACCTTACGCATATTCGGACGGTAGCGGTAACAGCATTAATTTTACATTGGACAGCTATGTCCATGCCTATGATGCGGCCAGCGGCAAATGGGTTGAAGGCTTTCGGGAGGATTTGCAGGGCATAACTTCCATCCCTCTGCTAAATGATCCCGTGAACTTCGATTCCGTTCGGCGAAGCACGATCATCCGAAGCATTCAGAGGGATTTGGCCTATTTCATCAATGCATACAATGAATACGCCATCCGGAACGGGATTAGCTATACGTTTAAGCTCCCGGAGATCCCCCATGAGGAATGGACCAATACAATTAACGATGTCGGAATCATCGCTTTTATTCAAGGGCTGCCGATTGGAGAGCAGATGTATAACAATTACGCCCTTGGGGGAGGCCGGCTTGTCAAAAAGACCAATTTCTACGGGGCGATCGATCCGCAAACGGGAATCAAATATTACTATAAGACAACATGTGGTTTTCCTTATCAGGTGGAAGAAATATTTGATCATGCGAAAGACGCTGCCGCAGCGGGATATATTCCGAAGGAATGCGTGAATGGGGGCTCGTGAGGCATTGGTAAAAATAGAAAGGGGATATGGACATGAAGCGATGCGATTCATTTTTTGGTGTCTTCAGTGGAGGATTTGTTTTTTTGGTCAGGCTTCACCCTACGGTCCATTACTTTGCTAGATCCTCCTACTTGACTAATTTTAAATGTCCCGTGATCAATCATAATGTCAAAGGTAGCGTCTTTGTCCCCTGACATGTGTCCGTATAATACAATTGTTGAGCTCATAGGATCAAGAAACTCGTAATTATCAGAAAAAACCACATCGGCATTAAAATTGTCTTTCATATACTGTTGTGCAATAGGAACAGCTTTATTATAGATGGCTTCTTTTTTTGATTTGGTCATACATCCTCCTATCAAAATCGACATTAGAGTGAAGATAATAAATAATCTCAAAAGAGTTTTCATAAGGTTTTATCCTTTCTATTCATTTTGGAATATGTGCTAGTATATCCACATTTTTTAACATTTGTATTTATTGGTGAAATACAACTGAATCAAAAATGTAAATATCATAAATTAGATAGGTGGAAATATGAAATTCATAAAGGATAAGACATACCATGACATTTCAAAGTCATCCTATTTTAGGAATTTGAATAATGGGAAAGCGTTGAGCTCTGATCATGATTGGGAAGTAGTAGAACCAGAGGGGGCTTTACTTCATGATACGAATGGTTCGTGCTTCGATGCAACCGTTTATAAAATATAAATACGGATCAGGTTATCATTGCTTATCGTGGGACTGAGCCGCGTGCTGATCAAGGTTGAAGAGAAAATGTTATTTAAGACGAAGATAGGAGGAGTATGAATGAACATAGAAAATCAACTTAGCAAGATGAATCGGTTTAAGTGGTCAAGAACTATTGTAGTGTTTTTTCTTTTATTGCTTATACCGCTGGCTTTCAGCCGCCAAGTAAACGCAGATAGCCCGGTTGTCACCGTCGTCATGGACGGAATCAAGGAACCGTTAGCAAGCGGTCACCCTTACTTGGAAAATGGCAAGATCATGATTCCGTTCCGGATCATATCAGGCAAGCTTGGCATACAGTCTGCTTGGGACGCTAAAACCAAAACTTTAATGATACAACAGAACGGGAAAAAAATCGTACTTACTGTAGGATCATCCACCGCGAATATCGATGGGAATCCAGTGAACCTAGGGATCAAAGTGACGCAAAAAGAAGGAGTAACGATGATTCCGCTTAGTTTGGTATCGGATCATTTATCAGCCGAAGTGAAGATAGACGATGCCACAGGTGTGGTGAGCATTCGTACCCCCAATAAGGAAATTGGCAAAGTCGACGATTTCGGGAGAAAAATACGCACTACGAATCTCCCGAAAAATTATAAGGACTATCCATATATTCTAGAGGATATTCCCAATGAAGTTTATGAGATGAAAATATCTAAGCTTATGTATTATAAGCCTGATGCGAAGACGGGGGCGCAATTATATAAGAATAATGAAGTTACCACAGAAGATATGGTCAAAATCATGGATCGGATGAAAAAAGGCTTCGATCTCCGTCTTAATGTTGATTACAAAACAATTAACCCGGTTGCCTTTGCCAATGAAGCTTTTAAATATGAGAATCAGTCTATTTCCAGCCGTGTTATTCGCCTAAAGGAATATGCACAATGGGTTCAAAAAAACAAAATCCAAATCGAAGGAACGATTGATCCAGAACCATCCCTGATATACGATACTGGGATCAGATGGTATTTTCGGTCCAAGGTGAGATTTAGGATCATAAACTATACTGAGTATAAAGATTTGCTGGCCGATTTTCTTTTTGATAATGATAGCAGATTTAAAAAGGGTGTATGGTATGAAGGTTATGCGGATATAAGCGTTTCCATGAATCATAACATAGGTGTAGGTGAATATATGAATATTGGCTCTATGACCAGTTTGTTTGATAACAGTAAGTTCTATGAAGTGAAGTGATGCGTGATGAGGAGTAAGTTTTGTAGTTTATTTATTACAATATTTCTATTTGTGGCGATCTTTTCTTTGTTCCCAGGTTCAGTAGAGGCGACAGAGGCGAGATTTAAAGATGGGGAATTTATATATATAACAACTTAAAAGTCCTCAAGGTAACCTGAGGACTTTCCGTTGATTATGGGACTGTGAGATTCATTTTTTAGGGTCTTCCGTAGAGGATTTGTTTTTTTGATCGGGTTTGACGTAGCGGTCCATTATTTCGCTAGATCCTATTATATTATTAATTTTAAATGTCTTGTGGTTAATTCCGATGCTAAAGGTAGCGCTCTCATCTCCCACCATGTGTCCATTCAATACAATTTCCGAGTTCATAGGATCAAGAAATTGGTAGTTATCGGAAATAATAACATCAGTATTATAGTTGTCTTTCATGTACTGTTCTGCAATTGGAACTGCTTTGTTATAAATAGTTTTCTTTTGTGATTTGGACATGCATCCACTAAGTAATGATATAACTAGAATGACGGAGAATATTACTCTAAAGATTCTCCACATAGTCAGCCTCCAATTCTTTTCTCGAAAAATAATTATAGTATTATTTTATACTATTTTCATACTATATGGAATTATAAGGAGGGTTAAAGTGAGTTATATAAGAGATGAAATTTATCATACCTTATCAGATCATGCTTATAAAAGAGATTTAATGGTTCATAAGAAAGTAGGACCAGATAATAATTGGGAAGTCGTAGAACCAGAAGGAGCTTTACTTCATGATACGAATGGTTCAGGATTCGATGCAGCCGTTTTTAAAAATGTAAACACGGATCAGGTTATCATTGCTTACCGTGGGACTGAACCATTTGGTAACCCCCTGTGGAGCATGTTTATGGATTATGGAACAGATGGAATGGATGTGGTTGGCGGGAGAGCCAAAGGGCTTGAAAAATTCCATGAAGCTTATGAGAAGGTCAAAGATAATCCTTGGGTTATGTCAAATCCGTCAACAGCACAGATGTACTATAAAATGGAATACGATTATCAAACGAATCAGTTTCATCAAGCTGAGGAGCTATATCATGCAGTAAAAAAAGCATACCCTAATGCCCAAATCTCAACAACGGGCCATTCCTTGGGTGGGGCTGAGGCTGAATATGTCGCCGTACGCAACGGTTTGCAAAGCACCAGCTTTAATGCGCCTAGCATCGTGCATCTTTTGCCAGATGAACTTCAAGAGAAGGTGAAGAGAGGCGTTTTTGAAAAAACGAATATAGCTTATGTAGACCCCGGAGATGCAATCGGTTCAGGATTTAAAGAAGCCAAAGGACATGTTGGATCTACTTATTATACGACCTCTACATATGAAGAGGCAAACAAACAATATCAAAATTCCACAAGCTACTTCCCTATGATCACATCCCAGAATAGAAGCAATCCGCTGGCAAATTTCTTTTTAGGACCAGAGTTTCATATTCAGTATATCCCTGTAACGCTGCCAATGGGAAATTGGGGGGCTGTCAAAAAGTTCTTCAATTCGATATCGGGCGAGGCAAGACATTCGCTCGAGCGGTTTGTATTTGATCAGGAAGGGAACATCGCCAATAAACTGTTTACTATGGATGGCCAGCCTGTTGAAGGTTCTCCAAGACTCAAGTATTACAATGAACGTGTGGCAAATGAGGAATTAATGAAAGAAGCTGTGAAGGAACTCATTCAACGTTACGGAAGCAATTGGGGGATGTTTGGGAAGGTTGTAGCATCTGCTGCAGGGGTGACCATACAGCTGCGTCCAGAAGCGCTTAAAGAAGCGGGGCAAACCATTAACCGGCATGTGCAGGAATTTCAAACAGAGCTTCCGGCAGCCATTCGAAGCATTCAGCATTTGGTGGAGACAAGCAGCAGCCGTTCGCTTCAGCCTATTGTGGAAAGGTTAATAACCAGCTTGAATACATTCAACCGTTGGTATGCAAAAGAAGCGCGGGAGATTGGCGAATATATCAACAAAAAGGCAGAAGATTTTTTGCGTGCTGATCAAGGCTGAAGAGAAAATGTTATTTAAGACGAAGATAGGAGGAGTATAAGTGAACATGGAAAATCAACTTAGCAAGATGAATCGGTTTAAGTGGTCAAGAACTATTGTAGTGTTTTTTCTTTTGTTGCTTATACCGCTGGCTTTCACCCGCCAAGTAAACGCAGATAGCCCGGTTGTCACCGTCGTCATGGACGGAATCAAGGAACCGTTAGCAAGCGGTCACCCTTACTTGGAAAATGGCAAGATCATGATTCCATTCCGGATCATATCAGGCAAGCTTGGCATACAGTCTGCTTGGGACGCTAAAACCCAAACTTTAATGATACAGCAGAACGGGAAAAAAATCGTACTTACTGTAGGATCATCCACCGCGAATATCGATGGGAATCCAGTGAACCTAGGGATCAAAGTGACACAAAAAGAAGGAGTAACGATGATTCCGCTTAGTCTGGTATCGGATCATTTATCAGCCGAAGTGAAAATAGACGATGCCACAGGGGTGGTGAGTATTCGTACCCCCAATAAGGAAATTGGCAAAGTCGATGATTTCGGGAGAAAAATACGCACTACGAATCTCCCGAAAAATTATAAGGACTATCCATATATTTTAGAAGATATCCCCAATGAAGTTTATGAGATGAAAATATCTAAGCTTATGTATTATAAGCCTGATGCGAAGACGGGGGCGCAATTATATAAGAATAATGAAGTTACCACAGAAGATATGGTCAAAATCATGGATCGGATGAAAAAAGGCTTCGATCTCCGTCTTAATGTTGATTACAAAACAATTAACCCGGTTGCCTTTGCCAATGAAGCTTTTAAATATGAGAATCAGTCTATTTCCAGCCGTGTTATTCGCCTAAAGGAATATGCACAATGGGCTCAAAAAAACAAAATCCAGATCGAAGGAACGATTGATCCAGAACCATCCCTGATATACGACTCTGGGATAAATTGGTATATTCGGTCCAAGGTGAGATTTAGGATCATTAACTATACTGAATATAAAGATTTGCTAGTCGATTTCCTTTTTGACAATGATAGAAGATTAAAAAAGGGTGTATGGTATGAAGGTTATGCGGATATATGCGTTTCTATGAATCACAATATAGGCGTAGGTGAATATATGAATATTGATTCCATGACCAGTTTGTTTGATAACAGTAAGTTTTATGAAGTGAAGTGATGCGTGATGAGGAGTAAGTTTTATAGTTTATTTATTATAATATTTCTATTTGTGGCGATCTTTTCATTGTTTCCTCATTCAGCAGGGGCGGCAGGGGCGAGATTTCAAGATGGGGAATTTATATATGTAACAACTCAAAAGAAGGCTACCAGCAATATTAGATATCAAACCGTTGGCTGGTACATTCACTTAAAACCAACATGTAATCCTTCAGGAGACTACACTGGTCAATGTGATCCAACTAAATTAAAATCTGATGAGTATTTTAAATTGGACGACAGTGGTAATGGCCACATCATTTCTGATGTAGAGGATTCAACCGGGAAGAATATGATTACTACATTTAAATGGTCGGAAGAAGAAGTGTTGGCAGCAATCGGAAAAGCCAAAGCTGAGCAGGCTATTTACGAAGGAATGCCTCTGTATGCTAGTGCTATTATGCGGGTGGTGACAGGCCCCAGAGAAAAACCTGTTCACGTTTCAGGCCCGTACCATACACTTCGGGATATTGTAAAAGCGCAACCATGGGCTGATCCCAAGGGATTAATTGATTATTATGATGTAGAACTCTCCTTCCATGGTAAAAAATACCCTGTAAATATGATCCTGAAGTTATCGAATGGAACGGTAGTAGATCGGCAGTTGTTAGGGAGCCATGTGGCCGGATCCCCTTTCACGAAATCATTTCCCAAAACGGTAACCTATGGGCAAAAAGAATACGAAATCTATCAATCATGGTTGTCTCCAGTCATTCGTCCGAGCGAACAACTGTACATGCAGAAAAAGGATTCAGGAGATCAGGCGGTTGAGACAAGGAATTTTAAAGTTTTTGTCGGCGGAGTCAACATGGCGGCTCAATATAGAGAGAAAAAGACTCCTCCTGACAAGCCGCCTCCAAACGGAGAAGGCGACTGCACCTATACCATAGGCCCGCCAAGACAGGTTGCTGCACCTAACACGGAATACATGGACCCGGGAGCAACCGGAGTCATTCTGGCGGATGATTCGGCAAATGGTCTTCATTTTGATGCAGTCCGCGCCATACCAACATCGGAAAATTTATATGCAAACGCCTGGGGGATGAATTATTTATTCCAACATACCTTTGGGAATATGCAGGGGGAGGTTCGCTATGTCTGTAAGGTAAAAGTTACTTACCCGACCAGATGGGAAGAGAAGCAGCCGGATATCACCGGTCCGGATGGAAAACCTCAGCCGCAAGAACCGATTGAACATACAGGCACACTTGAGAAAGAATACAATTTCGAGCTAACGCCGCGTCAATATGCATACTGGCAGATCAATCAATTGGAAGTGTATGAAATTGACCAAGCCGAAATGAGAAACTATGCCTTACCTGGTGGTGAAGTCACATTATACCCGGATGGATATGATCCTCCAGTGGTTGAGCTGATCAACAGCACAGATGTAGAAGATCATGTATATCCGAAGGAGACAGGTACGATCAGCTTTACCCCGGAGGAAATCGATGGAGGGGATCGTGAGCCTACCGAAGGGGATGTCGATGATACCGAAGCGTTAAAAGCAATTGCAGAATCGCAAACTGAGGATCCCGATGTGCAAAATGATTATCTTAGTTTTAATGGCGAAACGATCATGGATGATGCCCAGGTCAGCAAGTCGGGGCCTACCCCTAGCCAAATCCCTGCACCTGAACGAATTGGCGATCGTGTCCTGTATGAGGGAAGGCAGTTTATCAGCAGCATACTTCTGAATAAAGCCAATACGATCAGTACCGGCACGATCTACTATAGGCTTCTACCTGAAAATGTTAACGGCAGTTCGGATAAGGAATACCCGATCAATGGGATCAATACGGTAACTGTACACACCCCGGTTGTCAACTATTCATCCGTTACCGATGACCAGGCTCACAATCAGAAGACCATCCCGAATGAGCAGAGGGCTGCATTTATTTTGGAAAGACCTTTTACCGTAACGATTCCAACCTCGGGACAGCATTTAAATGAAGGGGCTTATCCCGGCTACGGCAACCGCGATTATGCCAAATATTATCGGACAAAGCAGGTGCTGTTCCCTTTTGATGTGTACAACGAAAACCGGACGCAGTTCATACCGAAAAATACTTGGATTGACATTCCGGTCAATCAACTGGATACCACGTTTTATTTGCCGGTATGGGTAGACGAAGGGGATTACCAAGTGTATTTCCGAAATATTGCCGAAAATGCCCCATATGATTACACGAATCAGGGAGAGCCGGATGCCAACCTGGATCTTATCCATCATATGGCTACGGATGAAATCCCTGTGGAAGTGATCGGCCGTTTATATGATTTTGAGATTACAGATATCGCGGACTACAACTGGGAATCGGTTTTCCGTGCAAGACCGGGAAGTCCGGAGCCGAGAGGCATATCTTACTGGATCGGTCAGAAGAAGATTGACGGCGATCCCCGTGGAAACAAGGATACATTCACCTTGTCCATTCGTCCGGGCAGTAATCCGCTGAAAGGTTACAAAAATATTGCCATCAAGACGGGTTACCATTTCAAATTCGACTTTAAAACGAAAGGGAATATGTTCGGCAAGCTGGATGGCATCCGGATTACGCCGAAATTCTACTATGTGGGCAAAAAAGGTGGTACGCCGAAAGAAGTAGATTTGTACTACAAGACCAATAAGCGCCAGTTCGTCAAAATTGGTTCCGAAGACGATCAGGTGAAACGTTATGTCATTCTGAATGACAGGCTCCGCAATGTGCCGACTGAGGAAGTAAAGGACACGGCTTCTTACAAATATGATAAATACGATGTCCTGTCCCAATTGGGGAACCTCACAAAACCACAATACGAGAAGTTGTATTTCGATAAGCTGACCAAACAGAAGACGCCAGTGGGGGGATACAGCCTGTTACTGTTGCCGGAGCAGCTTCGGACCTTTATCGGGCCGAAAACAGATATTCCACCTTCCGTGGATGTGCAGCGCGCCAATGTGGCGATACAAAAATGGTATGGGGAGTATAGTCTACCGGCTAACCCTTATGTAGTAGCGGCCAATACGAATATTGCAGAGTATGGGCGGACTCACGGAGGATTGGACGATAAATCCCCGATCTTCTTGAGAGATGGATATATTGTTGTCAACTTCAATATCGAATCGATTCAGGAAGGGAAACTGGGCGACCCGCATCTTCAATATATTGATGCGCCAATGATGAACAAATGGAAGGAAAACCAGTGGCAAATGGAAGGGTTTCAATCTACTGTGAGGGATTCATATGGCCACGAATTTAAACTGAAACAGGGAGATGTGGTGTTCTACCACGCGGACAAGTCCAGCAGGGATGATTTTAGCTCCCAGGTGCCGCATTAGAATTCTGCTAATGGAAAAAGTCCTCAAGGTAACTTGAGGACTTTCCATTGATGTACGCCCAGCATGGGCGTCATCTCTAGGGTGAAAGTCCTGAACGGGGGCTGGCGAGCGCCTACCGTTAGCCAAGGGCAAGGGTGTCTGTCGCGAGGCAGAATCTGAAGGAAGCCGGAGGCAAAAGCACGGGCCAAGGTACACGAACTGGATTCGAGGCAGGGATAGCCGGATGAGTTGCCTTCACACAACGAAATCCCAAGCCGCCAAAGGCTATTCCTGTAAACTCCAGTGGTCGCGGGCGGAAAGATGACGTTCTTATCTGGGGAGACCTGCGGGAGAAAAAAAAATGCGAAGTCACTTCGTAACCACAGTCGAAAGGCTGTGCTGAACCCGCAGGAGTCAGCAGAGGCCATAGTACGCGAGTACGGGACACCGGAAAACGGAAGGACCGAACCGAAAGGAGAGAGGAAACCGATGCGTTCGAGTGAAAAGCGAAGACAGCCGAATATCCCGCAAGGGAGCTTCCAGCAGAGAGAAGCGGTGAAGCCGCAAGGGTATGCTGGAGCGCCGAGCTCTTCACCGGCACAAGTCGCCCCTTCCTCTCGCGAAGACCAAAACGACCTGCTGGAGAACATGCTCGAAGGAGATAACCTTCGGCTCGCTTACAAGCGGGTGGTCCAAAACGGAGGAGGTCCTGGTGTGGACGGTGTAACGGTAGCCGAGCTACAAGCTTACCTGAAAACTCACTGGGAAACGGTGAAAGCCGAACTTCTGGCGGGAACCTACCAGCCGGCGCCAGTCAAACGGGTGGAAATCCCCAAACCCGGAGGCGGCGTACGGCTGCTCGGTATCCCGACCGTAATGGACCGCTTCCTCCAGCAAGCGCTTCTACAAGTGATGAATCCGATGTTTGATGCTCACTTTTCGTGGTACAGCTACGGCTTTAGACCCGGAAAGCGGGCTCATGACGCAGTGAAGCAAGCGCAGCACTATATCCAAAGCGGCCGAAGATGGGTCGTAGATCTGGACCTGGAGAAGTTCTTTGACCAGGTGAATCATGATATGCTCATGGCCAAGGTGGCACGGAAGGTGAAGGACAAGCGAGTGTTGAAGCTGATCCGAGCTTACCTGAGTGCCGGAGCGATGGAAAACGGAGCTTGCCAAAAGACCGAGGAAGGAACGCCGCAAGGTGGTCCGCTCAGTCCACTCTTGGCCAACATCCTGCTGGACGATCTGGATCGAGAGCTTCACCGGAGAGGATTGCGGTTTGTCCGCTACGCGGACGACTGTAATATCTTCGTCGCGAGTAAACGAGCAGGAGAGCGTGTGATGGAGTCGGTGACACGCTATGTAGAAGGAAAGCTAAAACTGAAAGTGAATCGGGAGAAGAGCGCGGTGGACCGGCCATGGAACCGTAAGTTTCTTGGCTTTAGTTTTCTGTCGAACAAGAAGGCTACGATTCGACTAGCCCCCAAGACGATACACCGATTGAAGGAGAAGATCCGGGAGCTCACAAGCCGCACCCGCCCGATAGCGATGGAAGAGAGGATTGCTCGTCTCAATCGCTATCTGATGGGTTGGCTGGGCTACTTTCGTCTGGCCTCAGCCCAGAAACACTACGAGAGATTGGACAAATGGATCCGAAGAAGATTGCGCATGTGCCTATGGAAACAATGGAAGCGAGTACGTACGCGTATCCGAGAACTCCGGGCCTTGGGCGTGCCAGACTGGGCCACTTTCATCATGGCCAACTCCCGCAGAGGAGCTTGGGAAATGTCCCGAAACATGAATAACGCCCTTCCGACATCCTATTGGGAAGCGAAAGGGCTGAAAAGTCTGCTTTCTCGTTATTTGGAACTTTGTTAACCTTTTGGAACCGCCGTATGCGGACCCGCATGTACGGTGGTGTGAGAGGACGGGGGTTCGTCACCCCCTCCTACTCGATTTATGAAGCTGTGAGATTTATTTTTTGGTGTTTTCTGTGGAGGATTTGTTTTTCTTATTGGGTTCTACATAGCGGTCCATGACTTTTCTTGATCCACTTACCCGGTTGATTTTAAAGGTTTTATGGCTAATTCCAACCTGAATGGTGGCGTCCTCGTCACCCACCATATGTCCATACAAAACAATTTCCGAGTTCATGGGATCAAGAAACTTGTAATCATAAAAAATCACATCGGTATTATAGTTATCTTTCATGTACTGTTGGGCAATAGGCTCGGCTTTGTTATAAATGGCTTCCTTTTGCGTTTTGGACATGCATCCAGTGAGTAAAAGTAAAACTAAAGTGACTAAAGATATTATTCTTAGATTTCTCCACATATTTGCCCCCATTTCATTTTTGAAATTATAACTATTTGGGATGAAATAATATAGTGCTTATTTTATACTATTATTCTGCTATTTGGAAAATATAGGAGGGATTAAAATGAGTTTCATTAGAGATGAAATTTATCATACTTTATCCGATAAAACATATTCGAGAGACATAGAGGCCCATGGGAAATTTGGGCCAAATCGTGATTGGGAGGCCGTAGAACCAGAAGGAGCCTTACTTCATGATACAAATGGTTCAGGCTTCGATGCAGCCGTTTTTAAAAATGTAAATACGGATCAGGTTATCATTGCTTATCGTGGGACTGAACCTTTTGGTCGCCCCCTGTGGAGCGTGCTGATGGATTATGGAACGGATGGAATGGATGTGGTTGGCGGGAGAGCCAAAGGGCTTGAAGAATTCCATAAAGCCTATGAGAAAATCAAAGATAATCCTTGGGTGATGTCAAATCCGTCAACAGCACAGATGTACTATAAAATGGAATCTGATTATCAAACAAATCAGTTTCATCAAGCTGAGGAGTTGTACCATGCAGTAAAAAAAGCTTACCCTAATGCACAAATCTCAACAACGGGTCATTCCTTGGGTGGAGCGGAGGCTGAGTATGTTGCCGTACGCAATGGTTTGCATTCCATCAGTTTTAATGCGCCCAGCATCGTACATCTTTTGCCAGATGAACTCCAAGAGAAGGCGAAGAGAGGCGTTTTTGAAAAAACAAACGTAGCTTATGTAGATCCCGGAGACGGGATTGGCTCAGGATTTAAAGAAGCTAAAAGGCATGTTGGATCTACTTATTATACGTACTCTACATACGAAGAGGCGAACAAACAATATCAAAGTTCCACAAGCTACTTCCCTATGATCACATCCCAGAATAGAAGCAACCCGCTGACAAATTTCATTTTAGGGCCAGAGTTTCATATTCAGTATATCCCTGTAACACTGCCAATGGGAAATTGGGGGGCTGTCAAAAAGTTTTACAATTCGATATGGGGCGAGTCAAGACATTCGCTCGAGCGTTTTGTATTTGATCAGGAAGGGAATATCGCAAACCAGCTGTTTACAATAGATGGCCAGCCTTTTGAGGGTTCCCCGAGACTCAAGTATTACAATGAAAGTGTGGCAAATGAGGAATTAATGAAAGAAGCCGTGAAGGAACTCATTCAACGCTACGGAAGCAATTGGGGGATGTTTGGGAAGGTTGTGGCAACTGCTGCAGGGGTGACCATACAATTGCGTCCGGAAGCGCTCAAAGAAGCAGGGCAAACCATTAACCGGCATGTGCAGGAATTTCAAACAGAGCTTCCGGCAGCCATTCGAAGCATTCAGCATTTGGTAGAGACAAGCAGTAGCCGTTCGCTTGGGCCTATTGTCGAAAGATTAATAACCAGCTTGAATACATTCAACCGTTGGTATGCAAACGGAGCGCGGGAGATTGGCGAATATATCAACAAAAAGGCGGACGATTTTTTGCGTGCTGATCAAGGCTGAGCATGAGAAAAAGAACCTCACAAAACCACAATACGAGAAGTTGTATTTCGATAAGCTGACCAAACAGAAGACGCCAGTGGGCGGATACAGCCTGTTACTGTTGCCGGAGCAGCTTCGGACCTTTATCGGACCGAAAACAGATATTCCACCTTCCGTGGATGTGCAGCGCGCCAATGTGGCGATACAAAAATGGTATGGGGAGTATAGTCTACCGGCTAACCCTTATGTAGTAGCGGCCAATACGAATATTGCAGAGTACGGGCGGACTCACGAGAGGATTGGACGATAAATCCCCGATCTTCTTGAGAGATGGATATATTGTTGTCAACTTCAATATCGAATCGATTCAGGAAGGGAAACTGGGCGACCCGCATCTTCAATATATTGATGCGCCAATGATGAACAAATGGAAGGAAAACCAGTGGCAAATGGAAGGGTTTCAATCTACTGTGAGGGATTCATATGGCCACGAATTTAAACTGAAACAGGGAGATGTGGTGTTCTACCACGCGGACAAGTCCAGCAGGGATGATTTCAGTTCCCAGGTACCGCATTAGAATTCTGCTAATAGAAAAGTCCTCAAGGTAGCTTGAGGACTTTCCGTTAGCTTATGAAGCGATGAGATTCATTTTTTGGTGTCTTCTGTGGAGGATTTGTTTTTCTTATTGGGTTCTACATAGCGGTCCATGACTTTGCTAGATCCGCCTACGTTATTAACTTTAAATGTCTTGTGATTAATTCCGATGCTAAAGGTAGCGCTCTCATCTCCCCCCATATGTCCATACAAAACAATTTCCGAGTTCATAGGATCATTAATTTCATAGTAATCAGAAAAAACCACATCGGCATTAAAATTGTCCTTCATGTACTGTTGTGCAATAGGAATGGCTTTGTCATAAAGGGATTTTTTTTGGGCTTTTGACATGCATCCACTGAGTAAAAGTAAAACCAAAATGACTAAAAATATTATCCTTAGATTTCTCCACATATTTGCCCCCATTTCATTTTGAAATTATAACTATTTGGGATGAAATAATATAGTGCTTATTTTATACTATTATTCTGCTATTTGGAAATTATAGGAGGAATTAAAATGAGTTTCATTAGAGATGAAATTTATCATACTTTATCCGATAAAACATATTCAAGAGACATAGAGGCCCATGGGAAATTTGGACCCAATCGTGATTGGGAGGCCTTTATTTTTTGGTGTTTTCTGTGGAGGATTTGTTTTTCTTATCGAGCTTAACCCTGCGATCCATTACTTCACTAGATCCTCCTACTTGACTAATTTTAAATGTCCCGTGATCAATCATAATGTCAAAGGTAGCGTCTTTGTCCCCTGACATGTGTCCGTATAATACAATTGTTGAGCTCATCGGGTCAAGAAACTCGTAATTATCTGAAAAAATCACATCGGCATTAAAATTGTTCTTCATATACTGTTGTGCAATAGGAACCGCTTTATTATAAATGGTCTCCTTTTGCGTTTTGGACATGCATCCACTGAGGAAAAATAAAACTAAAATGATTAAAGATATGATTCTTAAATTTCTCATATACTTACCTCCATTTTTCACTAAAAAATAAATGTCAAGATTTGAATAATATATATCATGAAAAATCAGTTTCATCAGGGCAACTGCTACAGGCGTGACTATACAATTGCGTTCGGAAGCGCTTAAAGAAGCAGGGCAAACCATTAACCGGCATGTGCAGGAATTTCAAGCAGAGCTTCCGGCAGCCATTCGAAGCATTCAGCATTTGGTAGAGACAAGCAGCAGCCGTTCGCTTGGGCCTATTGTCGAAAGGTTAATAACCAGCTTGAATACATTCAACCGTTGGTATGCAAAAGAAGCGCGGGAGATTGGCGAATATATCAACAAAAAGGCGGACGATTTTTTACGTGCTGATCAAGGTTGAGCATGAGAAAAAGAACCTCACAAAACCACAATACGAGAAGTTATAGCCAACCCTTTCTTCCAAAGGTCCTGTATACAATTGGGGATAATGTCATAAAAACAATGATTATGTATGGTAAAATATTACTATCCTATAATATACTATAAATATTGGAATTGAAACAAGCAGCGGCAGCCGATCAGGACTTACGGAAGGGGATTTAATCTATGAGCAGAATTGTCGTAGAGCTTTTGGATTTAATGAAAGCAGAACAGGAACTGAGCAAACTGCTTCAGAAGTTAAAGCGCAATGAACTTCATCTGCGGACAATCAGCGACGGGATACAGGATTGGAAAGGCAAATCTGCTGATGAATTGCGCAGCCGGCTGGATGTCTTTTTCAAAGGTTTGCAGAAGCAGATGGAATATATCGAAGAGCAAAAAATACAACTCGCAAAATACACCTACCGAATGGAAAGGGTAGATCAACAGTAAGCAATGGGCTAGCAAGAGTGAGATTGTACAATGAAGAACGAACAAAATCATAGCGAACCTCATGGAATTAAGTTTCTTTGAGGTTTTTTTATGTATATTTTTAAGTTATAAACAATAAATATCATGTTTCGACATATTTTTCAAAATTTAGGTGGTATAATGTGCCTACTACTATAGTCATATAATTACAAGCATGGAATATGAAAGGAAAGGTAGTTGGTTTAAGCATGTCTTTCTTTTACTATCGCAGATCGCCACGGATTATTAAGGACCAAGGTGAACGCACGCTTGAGGTTTTCCGCCCTCCTTCTACTCCCCAGGCGCCGACTTTGAATCTTATTTCTATTATGGTTCCCATCATCGTGACGGTGGCGGGTGCGGCAGCCATGATGATGTTTTATAAGCGGTCGGGGAACTCGACCTTTGTCGTTGTTCAAATGATATCGCTTTGTACCATGGTCGTTTCTTATTTTGTTCCGATCCTGGTTCATCTGCAGCAAAAAAGCAAACATAAGAAAAACATCAAGAAGCGAAAAAAGCAATACGAGGCCCATTTGGATGAAAAACGGGAGCAGCTCCAGAACTGGAAAAACGAGCTGATTTTAAATTGGCATCAAACTCACCTTGAGCCCCAGTTTTGCATACAAGCTTTTAATGAAGGGAGCTCATCGATATGGGAGCGTATTCCGCAGGATATCGATTTTCTGAAAGTGCGTGCAGGGATCGGTACAGTCCCGAGCGGCTTTGACATATCTGTACCGAAACAGGAGGGAATAGACAAGGACCCTCTGATTGAAAAGGCCAATGAATTGGCTAACAAGTTCTCATCCATTGCCAATGCGCCTGCACTGCTGGATTTGAACAAGTACAGGGTTGTGGGAATTGTCGGCGAAGCTGAGCAGTTAAAAGCCTTCTGCCGAGCGGTTATCACCCAGATCGCAACGCATCATTCGCCCGACGAGGTGAAGCTCGCGGCATTTATAAGCAAGATGCAGACGGAGGATTGGGACTGGATGAGATGGCTCCCGCATATATGGGATGATAAAAGATCCGGCAGATACATATTTCAGGACGGAGCTTACCAGGCTCCGGTTCTGGAGCAGCTGCACTCCCTGCTTCAACGCCGCCTGTGGATGAAAGAGAAGGAGAAGGCCCTTCCGTTTATCGTATGCTTCCTACCTTATATCGAAATGCTGGAGCATGAGCCGTTGCTGCCGTTGCTGATGAAAGAAGGAGATCATATTGGAGCGACGTCGATTGTTTTGGCGGAACGCCAAGACCTTCTTCCGAAGGAATGTCAGCTAGTCGTGGACATCCGCGGGGATGAAGCGGTTATGCGTTCTACCAATGTAACGGGAGGCGCTAAAGATTCTGCATATGCAAAACCAAAAGACGATGTTCCGTATGTGCAGTCCTTCAAACCGGATATTATGTCTGCGGGAGAAGCGGATCATTTTGCCCGCAAGGCGGCCCCATATCGTGTCAAAACGAGCTCGGCGGATGAAGTTGCTAACGTACTCACCTTGTTTGATCTGTATGAGATCCAAAAAATAGACGAACTGAATGTATCCAATCATTGGGAGGAAAACAGATTTCCGAATACGCTGCCGTTCCCGGTCGGGGTCAGGGGAGGAATGAAACCTGTTCTCCTGAACCTGCATGACAAAATTGAGCGGAAGGGGCATGGTCCGCATGGACTAATGGCTGGTACGACAGGCTCGGGCAAAAGCGAGGTAATCCAATCGATTATTGCTTCGCTGGCTATTCAATATCATCCGCATGATTTGGCGTTTATGCTGATCGACTATAAAGGCGGCGGCATGTCGAATACCTTCATGGATCTGCCTCATGTGATCGCTACCATTACCAACCTGGAAGAAGAGGGTTTAATCGAACGTTCGAAGGTTTCCTTAAAGGCGGAGTTGAACAGAAGGCAGAAGCTGTTTGTGGCTGCGGGCAATGTCCAGCACATCGATGAATACTACAAAACGGAATGGAGAACCAGGGAGCCGCTGCCGCATTTGTTTATCGTCATCGACGAGTTTGCCCAGCTTAAGAAAGACCAACCTGAATTTATGAACGAATTGGTGTCGATTGCGGCCATTGGCCGGACATTGGGTGTCCACTTGCTGCTTGCCACGCAGAAACCGGGCGGCGTCGTCGACGACAAAATCTGGAGTAACTCCAGATACCGTATATGCCTAAGGGTTCAGGATGAAGCGGACAGCCGGGAAATGCTGAAAATCAGCGATGCGGCTTATATAACAACTCCCGGGCGGGGGTACCTTCAGGTAGGCAGCAATGAAGTGTTTGAACTGGTACAGTTTGCTTGGAGCGGAGCACCTTACGATCCGAATAAATCCGTTCAGCAAACAAGCTTTGCCGCCTACAAATTAAATCTGGACGGCAGACGGTCGAAACTGAAAAATCCGATGGAGCCCATCGCTGACGGATCGGACAGCAAGAAGGCTGACGGAGTCGAGCAAAAGCAATTAAGCGTACTGATTGAATATATTGCCGAGGAATGCCGCAAGTCGGGGCTTCCCCGCCTTCCCGGACCTTGGCTGCCGCCGCTGCCTCAGCATATTACGCTTGATCAATTACCGGTTTCGGATGATGGGTCCATGGGGAAAATTCTTTATCCCGTTATCGGTCTCGTAGACGATGTTGCGAACCAGACGCAATTTCCGCTGCATCTTGATATCGAGTCCGGTAACTGGATCGTGAACGGAATGCCAGGCACAGGCAAAACCACGTTTGTCCAAACGCTTTTATTCTCGCTGGCTACAAGCTGCACTCCGGAGGATGTCCATATCTATGCGCTAGATTTCGGAAGAATGCTTAGGGATTATGCTTTAATGCCGCATACCGGAGATATTATTTTGGATGACGAAGAAGAGAAACTAGGCCGGCTGATCGCATATTTGGAGGATGAATTAAACGGAAGGAAAATGATGTTTGCTGAAGCGGGAGTGAAGTCCAGACAAGCTTATTGCCAAGATACACAACGTCAACTGCCGGCAATCTTGGTCATCATCGACGGTTATGTCAGCTTCAAAACGCAATACGAATCCCTTCATGAGAAGCTGGAAGTATTATTCCGCGAAGGAGCGGGTTACGGTATTTACTTCCTGCTGACGGCTAATCGCGTATCGGATATTTATGACAGAGTTCGCAGCAACTTCCCTAACGGGGTTTCGTTCCTGTTGGCGGACAGCGCAGATTACCATTACGCGGTAGGCAGATTGTCCAAGATTCCGTCGCATCTACCGGAAGGGCGCGGTTTTGTGAAGGGCCATGTTCCGCCATACGAGTTCCATACCGCCTTGTCCGTTGACGCCGCCAACGAATCTACGAGGGCCAAACTCGTGAAGGAGCGCTTCATTCAAATGGATGCGGAGTGGAAAGGCTCCAAACCGCTGCCTATCCGAACCTTGCCGGAAACTGTAGCGCTTGAGGAAATATGGAATGAAGGCACAGCGGATGAAAAGAGTAAACTGACGCTGGGGCTTCAGGTCGCTAATTTGAAGAGTTTCGAGTGGAATATGGAGGATGGCCCTTATTTTATTATCGGGGGCAGAATGGAAAGCGGCAAAACCTCTATGCTGATGACCATCGGCATCATGGCTTCCCGTATCTATGCTCCTAAAGAGCTCCAACTCTATTTATGCGATGTCCGCCGTTCTGCCCCGGGATTAAGCTCGCTGAGAGAACTTGCGCATACCCGCGGAATTGCCTCGGATGAACGCTCTTTGGAAGATATGATCGCTGAGCTCAAGCTTGAAGTGGAAACAAGAGTACAGGCTGAGACGGCAAATCCCGGCGCTCCGCGTCTGTTGCTGTTGATTGACGATGCCGATGTCATGGCCAAGCGGATTTCTTCCAATTATACCTTGACCGAAAATCTCGAATATATCACCAGATACGGCCGTGAGCATGGCGTCTATATTATAGCGGCCGGTCAGGCAAACGATATGAACCAGAACTGGGATACCTGGCTGAAAGAAATTAAGTCCGCACAGATTGGATGGCTGATGGGGACGACAGATCTGAATGAAGCTCAGCTGTTTAATATTAAAATACCTTATGATCAGAGCGGCAAAACGCTTCCTTCCGGGGAGGGCTTCTATATCAAACGGAAATTTGAGCATGTCAAAATAGCCCATGCATTTGCTCATGGAAATGAACAATTTATGGAGCAAGTGAATATAGTAAATTCATCCTGGTTAGTTAGTATGAATTTATCATAAAATCGACAGTTTCTACCATAAATTGTATTGAAAAATATTAGGAGACTTGTTACTATTTTAGTATATTCATAAAAAAGAAGAGAAAAAAGGAGGAAAAAGGATGGCTCGTATTTTAATTACACCTGAAGAAATTGATAAGGCATCTTCTCTTTTCAAAACGACCTCTCAACAGAGTCGGGAATTGGTCAATAAGTTGAACTCGACAATACAATCCATGCAAGGTCAATGGGACGGTATGACCCAGCAGCGCTTCTTTCAGCGGTATGAAACAGACAAGAAGAACATGGAGACATACATAACTATGCTGAATGATGTTTCACAGGAACTAGCCAAGATTGCGGAACGGTTCAGAGCAGCGGACCAACAGGGTTAGACGGGCAAAGGCCAGGTATTTATTTACCTGGTCTTTACTTTATCTGAAGTATGTATAAAAGGAGACTGGATGCTAGTGGACTATCAGATTCAAGCAACCGCCGAAACCCCAGCCCTGATTATTTACCTGCTGGACATTAGCGGTTCAATGACCTTGGAATTTGAGGGCAGACGGAGAATGGATATCGTAAATGAAGCCCTGAAAACGGCAATCCGGCAGATTGTATACCGTTCGACAAAAGGTTCGAGACTTTCTCCGAGATACCGGATAGCCATATTGGCTTACAGCGACGAAGTGTACGATCTCCTGAACGGGGTCAAACCCATCGATCGCATCGCCAATAGCAGCAGCCTGCCCGAGCTGTATCCCAAGCGATTTACGGATACGGCCAAAGCCTTCAGGCAAGCTGAGAAGATCCTGCTCGCAGAGCTGCCGAATATGCAGCATTGTCCTGCTCCGTTGGTATGCCATATGACAGATGGGGTGTATACGGGAGAAGATCCGGAGCCTGTTGTCGAAAGAATCAAGGCGATGAAAGTGCCCGATGGCCATGTACTGGTAGAGAACATCTTCATCACAGACGCGGCTTTTGGGGGGGGAATCAGAGATATCAAAGCTTGGGGAGGGGTGCTGCCGGGGAGCTTTTCCGCGGACGCTTATATGGAAAAGCTCAAACGCATGTCATCGATTATCCCGGAATCTTACCGGGAGATGATGATTGAATCCTCCTATTCCATACGGCAAGGAGCTCTGATGATGCTTCCGGGAACAAGCAGTGACCTGATTTCCTTGGGATTTCAGATGTCTACAGCGACCCCGATCAAATAAATGGACACGAGGGAGATAGGATGAACAGTACAATACTTACGCTGATGATTGATTGGACAGGGAAATCCGTTGATTTGGAACTGCCTGGGGATGTGCCGCTGAATGAAGTGTTGGGCAAAGTGCTCCCGGGGCTTGAGGAATGGGGGCCGTATCCTTTCTCGGAGAGGGAATACCAATATGTCATAAGCGACGGCGGCCAGCAATGGAAGCAGGTGGATGTATCCCGGACGTTAAACGAGCAGGGAGTCATGGACGGATTTTACCTGCGCGTAGAGAAAAACGGAAATTTTTCTACTTTGACCTAATGCCAGTTGTAACGGGCGGTTGTAAAAGGTTTATCATCGGACTTTAAATTACTGATTTTTTTGGAAAGGGAGACGAGCATTGTTTCCACCCGAACGAGATTTTACATTTTCGCTGCTAGGGAGAATGTATCAGATGGCAGAGCATCCCCGTTTTGCCGGAATCCCTTACGGCCAGGAGGGCAGACAGGGGACGGTTTACAAACTGGTATGCTCCGAGGATAACCAAAGTTATGCTTTAAAAGTGTTTCGGCCATCGTTCAGGTATCCGACCATCGTCAAAAAGGCGGAAATCCTGAAGCAGTATGCGGGTTTAAGCGGCATGCGCGCTTGCTCTAGAACCGTGATTCATCCCCAGAACAGCAAGGAGCTTTTGGGACAATATCCCGAACTGCTGTATGCCGCAGTGATGCCATGGATTGAAGCGGAGACCTGGAATGAGGTTTTAGCATCCAAACGCGAGCTTTTACCGGAGCAGTGCAGATTACTGGCGGAAGCTTTCATTCACATTATGATGGGTCTCGAAGAGAATGGTCTTGCCCACACGGATCTGACATCCTCCAACGTGATGATCGGGCTGTCTCCCGGACAGCAGTGGGTTGAACTCGTGGATTTGGAGGATCTTTATATGAGCGAGTTCGAGGAGCCGGATGATCTGCCGGAGGGGACAGATGGATATAAAGCTCCGTTTCTTCAGCAAGAACCGATTTGGGGACCATATACGGACCGATTCTCAGGCGGCATTCTGATCGCTGAGATGCTTGCCTGGGCAGATAGCGAAATACGGGAGCAGTGCTGGGGCGAGAGTTATTTTTTCCCCGGAGAAATGCAGCAGCCGAGCACCCGCCGGGAATTGATGTACCTAACCTTGGAGCGCTTATATGGGGCTACGCTTGCGGGGCTTTTCGAAAGGTTATGGAATGCGGAGCAGCTTGAGCAGTGTCCTTCTTTTGCGGAATGGTCCGTCATTTTGGCATCGGCGGAGAAACGCTTAGTTCCTAAGGAAGACGAACCCTCCGCAGAGCAGACGGCAGGCGCTGAATGCAATCCGGACGAACAATCTCTGACGGTTGAGGAGCAGCCCGGTTCCGATGCTTGGGAAGCTATCGATCTGCTGCCGGACGAAGAAGCGGAGAACAGACTGGCCAAAGCGAGAAATTTTGAGCAGCAAGGAAGGTTACCCGCAGCGCTGTGGGAATATGGCAGGCTTGTGGAGGGTTTCCCGGAGAACTCTGCCATACATCGGGAAATCGAAATCGTTATGGCCAAGATCCAAGAAATCATCGACCAATCCGGGGATAGCTTGGAATCTGAAGGAGTGGTCCAGCAGTTTCAGCAAAAAGCTTCGGATTTTAACAAAGAAAGTTTATACAGTAAGCTGTGGATCATTTTGCTCGGAGCATCTTTCATTATTTTGATTATTGCTGTATTGGCCTATTTGCTTTGATACGGCGCGAAGGGGGAGAACAACGAAGATGTCAGCGGAGACCGAAACTTTTCATTTAACCGTCGAGGAATTCTTTTTCCTCACTCAAATGCTGGGGATCTCTCATATTGCCGGTTTCAAGGATCCTTTCCAGGGCTATTTCATGGAGGAGCTTGAGGAGGAATTTGTGAAAATCAAACAACGGCTTTTGGACCGGGGATTGGTTGCTGGCAAGGAGGACTCGGAAGAACTGGAGATAGACGAGCTTCTGGGCCTCTGCCTGATGAGCTGCGGTTCGGAAGAAGCGGTTTATTTGAAGAAAAATATCAAGGCGTCGGGAGAATATGAGGCCTATTTATATTTTACCCCAAACGTGGTGGTTGAACGCACCTGGGATGACAGCGGCTCGCTCACTTTGGCGCCTGTGTCCAATGCGGAGCTGTCGATGAATGTGCTTGCCAGATTTTTTCCGCTGACGCTGCGCGGAGAAACGCCTTTCCAAACTGCATTGAAAAATATCAATGGGGATACATGGGATTTGCTGTCGGTGCAAGAAAAGGAAAAGTATCTGCGCGAACAGGGGATGGCTTCGGAGAATATCGGCTTTTTACTTCGCCTGGAATCCGATCCGGACAGGTCCGGCACGATGGTATTTTGCTCGCGTTACGGAGGATATTGGGAGGAAGAGGTTTATCTTTACAGGCAGCTTGATAAAGAACTTCTTCTGATAACACAGCCGGCGGATTATGAAATTTGTATCGAATCTTACCGGCCTGAACCTGTATTGGCAGCGCTGGAAAGATTGGCGGAGAAATTTGATTTGGTTAGAGGGAAGGGGGCGTAAATCTTGGCAAACCGCATTAAAATCGACCCGGAGCAAATACAGCGGATTGGAGACCGTTTTCTTCAGTGCTGCGAGCAGAACTTATCCATGGCCAAGGAATTGAAATCTTTGATCGACGGGCTGCAGGGGGATTGGGAAGGGAAATCGCGCGAGCGGTTTTACTCTTCCTATCAGGACGCTCATAAACAGCTGGAAAGCGCATCTACGCTGCTGAAAAACGTCGGGGATGAGCTTAAGGCTATCTCTGAAAGGTTCAGAAAAACGGATGCAAGCACATAGAGGAGGGATAGTATGCCTATTCGTGTTGATGTGGCGGTTCTGCAGAGCATTGCAAGGCAGGTCCGTTCCGGAAGCAGACGGCTGCAAAATGAAGGAAGCAGGGTCAATAGCAACGTACAGGGCATGCTTTGGACAGGAAATGCTTATCAGAGATTCATTAAAGGGTACCGCGATACGAATCTCAAGCTAAACCGGACGATTGAACAGATGGATGCCTTTGCCGATCAATTGGAGAGAATTGCCGAAGCATTCCGTCAAGCCGATCTGGAGGAGGACAGAAGGCGTGAACAGGAGGAGCGGGCCCGCCGGGAGCGCGAAGCGATGGCCCGTTCCTCATCGAACCAGAGGAGATAAGGAGGGTGCGGTTTGAAAATTGAAGTGGATGTATCCAGTTTGAAGCAGACGGGGAGAAGCTTAAAATCCGCCGCCAACGAAATCGAATATATTCAATCAAGTCTGCAGCGGGCCATGAGTCAATTGACGATGGAAAGCCGCAGGCGTCCCGAAGTGGACAGCACCTTCAGAATGATCAGCCAACGGTTAAGCGAACTCAAAGAAGAAATGGACGAGCTTTCGAATTTCTCGGAACGTAAGGGCGAACAATTTGCCGATGACGATGCATACGGACAGAAAATCGAAACCGGGAAATGGTGGGAAATATTTAAAGCCGGAGCCAGCATGGTTTTGGACTTTGTACCGATCATCGGAAATGCCAAAGGATTGATCGAAGCTGTAACCGGCCGCGATTTGATTACTGGCGATAAGCTTGCCCCGTGGGAGAGAGCGCTCGCAGTAGCTGGTCCGCTTGGCAAAGGTGTTCGTAATACGGCTAAAGTGGTACGTTTCGCCGATGAAGTGGTGGAAGGCGTTACTTTTGTTGCCAAGCATGGCGATGATGTGGCAGGTTTGGCGAAAAAGACCGAGCGTGCGGCGGAAGCGGCTGTTGACATAAAAAGGGCAGAGCAAACTGCCGAAGCGGCCTCCAATGCCAAAAAAGCGGAACATGCGGCTGAGGCGACCGGGGATATGAGAAGGGCAGAGCACGGGGCCCAAACTGCTGGCAGTGGAAAACAAGCTGAGCATGCATCCGTGGCGACCGGGGATATGAGAAAGGCGGAGCATGGGGCCCAAACTGCTGGTAGTGGAAAACAAGGCGAACATGCAGCCGAGGCGAGCGGCGATATGAGAAAGCCGGAGCATTCAGCCAATGCTGCTGGTAGCGGAAAACATGCGGGAGACACGGTTAAATCATCCGAGGGTTTGTCCAAGGATGCGCTTGCAGCTGGACTGGGGGCCGGCGCTGGCGGTGCAGCAGTGGCCACGGGGGCTCATATGTTAGGATCGAGCGCCAAAAAAACGGCTGGAACCGTCAAGAATGCTGCGAGTGAAACTTCGAGAAACGCTACCGAGTTGTCCAAATCCAGTGTTCCAAAAACCGGAGATACAACAAAAGTAAGCTTTACAACGGAAACTAAACAAAGTCAAAATCTAACCAGCCGCAATACGAAAAGCTGTGGGGGCGACCCGATCCATATGGGGACGGGGGATCAATTTATTGACCATACGGCGATCAGATTATACGGCGCCTCTACGTGGCCTTTTATTATGCATTATCATTCAGGGCTGCTTCAGGAAAGCGAAATGGGAGCGGCTTGGACGCATAACTATGCCATGCGTTTAATAAAATCCGGGGAAATGCCATTCGGGAGCGGGAGTCTGACGCTTTATTGGAATGCGGCCAGAAGAAATCGGTACATTCTTGGTGAAGATGGGGTATATCGGACAGAGGATATCGATGCAAAATGGGATGAACTGCATTCGGACGGGGATGGTTATCGGCTCATATGCCGAAAAACGCAAGAGGTGTATGTGTTTTCGAAGGAAGGGATCCTGTTAAAACATATCAATGCGGAAGGCCACACGCTGAAGATCGACCATAATGGAATGGGATATACCGAGCGGCTGACCGATGAAATTACGGGGAGGAGTCTTGATTTTCACTATAACAGTCGCGGACTATTGGCTAAAGTGGAGGACACGGAACGTACCCTTAGCTTCGAATACAATGAACAGAATCAGATGATCCGGTTTACGGACCCGAATGGGCATAGAACCGATATATCATGTGATGCTGAAGGTAGGATCATGTCTACGGTTGTGGAGGGAGAAGTACAGTTCGAGAATACCTTTGACGAACATCATCGAATTGTCGCCCAAAGCAATGGCGAGGGGCATGTTATGCGTTTGGCTTATGACGATGAAATCCTGCCCGGCAGCATAGTAACCATTTTAACGAACGCATTGGGGCATCAAACCAAGTATGTTCACGATGCACGCTGTTTGCTGACAGAAATCGAATACCCGGACGGCAGCAAGATCAACTATACATATAATGAACACGGACAAGAGGAAAGCCGGGTGTACTCGGATGGCAGAGCCGAATACAACCGCTACGACGACCAGGGACGGTTGAATCAGTATACGGATGAGCTGGGACATATCACTTCATTCGATTACAATGAGCGCGGACAGCTTGTCCGGCTTGTGGATGCGGAGCAGCATGAAACGAAATACCATTATGATGAAATGCATCGCTTGGTTCGCGTTACGAGACATGACGGAAGTTACTCGGAAACGGAGTATAACGGGCAAGGTCTCAAATCCTCTTATCGTGATTTTAATGGCGCAATTCGTCAATTTATATATAAGGAAAACGGTGATCTTGAGGCATGGGAGGATGCAGAAGGCCGCCGAACGATGGTGGAACTCGATGGTGCCGGCCGGGTTGCGGTACTTGTAGATGCACTTGGCGGAAGAGCGGTCCGGGAATATGACGGCAATGATAATTTGATTCGAGCACAAAATGCGCTCGGCCATACATGGCAATATGAATATGACGCCAATGACCGCCTGCTCCGAAGCCAACATCCTTCCGGCGGCGAAACCCGATATATCTATACGGCTACGGGGAAACTTGCATCGGTAACGGACCCGCTTCAGCAAACAGCGCAGTATGTTTATGACGAAGAGGATCAGCTGGTAACAGAAATGGATCCGCTAGGGAATAAGACCTCGCTCGAATATGATAAGGTTGGCCGTCTAATTAGCGTTATCGATCCGCTGGACCGTACCACGCAATATCAATACGATGCGGCAGGAAGGCTTCAGGCCGTGATCGATGGGGAAGGGCGCTTGGTTCGGCAGTTAACCTACGACCAGGCAGGAAACCCGATTGCTGTTATGAACGGACTGGGCCATACAACAAGCTATCGTTTCAATCATCTGCATCAGGTTACGGAAGTCATGGATGCGGCAGGGCGAGTTACGCGTTATAAATACGATGAATTATCCCGCCTAACCGAAGTGGTGGAAGCGGAGCAAGCGGTGTATCGTCAGGAATATGACGGGGAAGACAGACAGATCTCCTATACCGATGCGAACCATAACCGTACCGAGCTTCGCTATGATCGTACCGGTTTGCTTACGGAGGAAAAGAACGCGTCGGGGAATGCTATTCTCTTTACGTATGACCTTCGCGGCTTATTGTCTTCCCGGATCAACGGAAGAAAGCAGTCGACAGCTTACAGCTATGACATGGCGGGCCGCCTGACCCGTTTCAAAGACGATGCTGGCGAGATCGCGCTGAACTATGATGAGGATGGTCGCGTCATCTCCCTTGCAGAAGGCGAGTCCGTCTTATCCCGTGTGTACGACAAAGCCGGCCGCTTGATTGCAAGTACTGACACCCTAGGATACACGATCCGCTATGCGTATGATGCCGCCGGGCGTTTGACGATGCTGACCTATCCGGACGGCAAAACGGTTGAGTATCGATACAATGCCGCTGGCGAGATGGTGGAAGTGAAAGATTGGCGTGAACGGCTGACACGATACAGCTATGACCAAAGCGGAAAACTTGTAGAGACCATAAGAGCCAATGGCAGCAGGGAAAAACGAAGATATGATGCTGCCGGTCAATTAACGAAGCTGACCGATCAGACGGCGCTGGGCATGATGCTGCAGCAATTCCGCTTAACCTACAATGAGATCGGGCAGATCATCCAGGAAGAGGACAAGCAATATACGTATGATCGATTGCGTCGTTTAATCAGCGGAGCATACAAGGGAAGAATCCATACCTATCAGTACGATTTAGGTGGCAACCTTACCCAGAGCACAGATACGGAAACAGGCCAAGTTTCTTCATACCAGTATGCTTCAGACAACCGTTTGCAAAGCTTGGGAGACCATCCGGTCGAAATGGATGCCGACGGGAACCTGCTGTACGCCAGCAACGGCGAAAGCATGTCATCGTACGAATATGATGCGCGGAACCGCTTGGTAAAATCAGGAAAGATCAGATATACTTATAACATGCTGGGAACCCGGACCTCAGTGAGCTGGAAAGGAAAAACGACGCAATATGTCGTGGATGACCTTGGAGAGCTGAGCCGTGTTCTGATGGAGCTGGATGAGCAGGGCAAGCCGATAGCGTATTATGTATACGGCTTAGGCCTGATCGGACGTGAAGACGCCGCCGGCAACTATGCAAGCTACCACAGCGATATCCGCGGCAGCACCACGCTGCTGACTGATGAACAGTGCCGTGTGACCGACCGGTACACCTACGGAATCTATGGTGAGATAGAACACCATGAAGGCCATACCCGCCAGCCTTTCCAATACAATGGCCGAGACGGTGTCATGACGGACCCGAATGGGCTGTATTATATGCGTGCACGTTATTACGATCCGGCGCTTAAACGTTTCCTGAACCGTGACGTGATCCAAGGGGATCTAACGGATGGCCAGACCCTGAACCGTTATGCGTATGTAAACGGAGATCCGGTGAGTTATGTGGATCCGTTGGGGTTGTTTAAGTGTCCGACTGAGGGGACGGGTGAAGGTCTTACAAGAAGTACGGGGCGTTCTACTGGTTCTATAGACCCTGTTAAATTTGATAGGATGAAAAAGGCATTTGAAAAACAAGGAGGAGTAATTGACCAGTCCGACGAGGCAATAAGGTATTTAGATTACCGTGGGGCAGAGGCTGTCACTTGGAATGAGAAAACAATACAATTAAGGCAGAATCCAACGACTTCTGCGGTATTTGAAGAATTCATTCATACTGCACAATACAGAGCAGGGAAAATACCCGACCAAACGCCAAGAACAGTGCTCACCGTGGAAATTGAAGCCGCCGAAAAACTCATAAATTACAGAAAAGCGTATGGGATTCCAAATGTTGAGACAAGAGCTACGATTGAGAGATTGAGAAGAATGAGACAAGAATTAGATGAACTAGGGAAATGACGAGGTGAGAATATGTTTTCAATTGAGGTCAAAACAGCTTTCTATATCAGGGTTGCCAATATAGTTGCTATTGAAGGAAAACCAAATGGAAATCTTCAGGGGAAAGTTCTACATGATGAAACCGACAATTCAAAATCTTATTTTGTAAAAGGGGTTGCACTGGTTAATAGGCAGGAATACATTAGCCCTACAGAATCCATAACTATTCAATTAGAGCCAGGCGACTATATTGCTGAGGATTTAATAGGAAAGAGATTAGTAAGCTACGATTAACAACCGATTGCCCCGTTTGCTACTAACGGGGCTTTTTCTGTCGGGCGGCTACCCAGTGCCGAATGAACCCACCATTCAACGAATAACACATATAACCCATGTAATACCCGTATGAAGATTTCACCATTTCTATTTGTACGCACATCAATGCTTTAATTTTATAACCTAATAATGCTGTTGCGTTGCAATGAATAGGTCGATTTTGGTCAGTTACCACCATGATTGACCTGTTTTTTGTTATGTTTGATTTCTTGCAGGTTTTTCAAAAATCATCGCAACTGTAGAATATCCTACAGCGATAGGTAATATATCGCATCTTCTAGGATGGATAGCACGATAATTAATAGTAGGAGAGATTGATACAACATTCTTTATTTTGTCTGCAACAGAATGGCATGTTATGGCGATTGTTACTGTGAAGAAAATAACTGGATATAGAACAGGCAGGGAACGTATAAGGCTAGCCACCTGCCCTCTAATTAAGCCCGAAATCCATGAAAAATTCGGGAGGGATGGCATATGAAAGGGGAAACGGTATCCATAGACCATATGGTCATTGACTTTATAGACGTGTACTGGGACTTCTTCAATGAGTTCCATAAACGAATCTGTCATTTCTACGGGGTCGAGATGACGGTTGGCAGGAAGGCTTCAGGCCGTGATCGACGGGGAAGACAAACAGATTTCCTATAATAAAATTTCAAAGGCTTATTCCAACTTGCATTTAGGGGAGGAATAAGCTTTTTCCGTATCTCAACATTCAGAAGATTGAAAATTCAACTGATGTGCATTAGCAAATCGCAAGCAAAATAATACCTCTTCGGCCGAAAAAAATCCGTCAGCAGGTGGAAGACAATTCTAATTGTGAATGATAATCAATATCAAATAGGCTGTGTAGTTAGGATTAGGAGGAATCAAGATGCAGAAAGAAATGAATCCGTGTTATGATGTGACGATTATCGGCGGGGGGCCGACAGGACTTTTTGCCGCTTTTTATGCAGGAATGCGGGATATGAAGACAAAGGTGATCGAGGCCGCGCCGTATCTCGGAGGAAAGCTGCCTTACTATCGCGAGAAATTTTTGTATGACATCGGCGGTATCGAGGCTATCACGGCAGAGGATCTCACGAAAGAGCTGGAAGCGCAGGCCCGTACATTCGATCCGACCATCGTGTTATCCCAGCTTATTGAGACCATGGAACGTCTTGATGACGGTACCTTCCGTTTAACGAGCCAAACCGGGGAAGTGCATCTGACGCACACCGTATTGGTGGCTGCCGGAGGAGGGACGCTGGTAGCGGAGAAGTTGGACTTGCCCAATGCCCGGCAATATGAAGGACGTCATCTGCATTATAAAGCTGAGAGCCTGGAGCAATTCCGCAATAAAAGAGTATTGATCTCCGGTGGAGGGGATTCGGCAGTCGATTGGGCCATCGCGCTGGCATCCATCGCCGAATCCGTTACCATCGTGCATCGCAGAGACGAGTTTCGTGCCCATGAAGGCAATGTGGCCCAGATGAGGAATACTTCGGTGCATATCATGACTTCTTCGCTGTTATGCGGGATTCACGGAGATCAAGAACGCATCTATGAAGTAACGATTGAACATTTCGATTCGGGTGAAATCTCGGTGCTTGAGATCGATGAGATTCTTGTCTGCCACGGCGTTAAACCGGATTTAGGGGAAATCAAACACTGGGGTCTGAAAATTGAACGGGGGCGCGTTATTGTTGACGCGTGGATGCAGACATCCATTCCGGGAATTTTCGCTGCCGGAGATGTCGCAGAATACCCGGGCAAGCTGCCGGGGCTTATCGCGGGAGGGTTCATGGAAGGCCCTGCAGCCATCAACCGTGCAAAAGCGTATTTGGAGCCCTATGAGGATATAAAGCCGATCTGGTCGACGGGTCATCCCAAGCTGATGGCCATTCACGGCGAGTCGTAATGAAGCAGCGGATCATAAACGAATATTTAGCTGGCAGATGACTGTTAGTCAGTCGGCAGCCAGTATAACACATAGATATGAATAAAGAGCGGCGGCTGCAGGAAAATCCTGTAGAAGCCGCTTTTCTGTTCACAGCAATGAGCATATGGGAAGATGCGTAATATGATCTATATAAGTTGAACTAAAGAAAAGGTTAAGGAATAGGCAAGAGGGTTCAGTATTCTAAAGAAGGATCATTTTAGAATATTGAACCTAGGGGAAAGATTTACGGAGAAGCTGAAAGCTTTTTGAAAAAAAGCTGCTTCGGAAGCCTATGCTGCGTTCGCCTAAAAGCTTTCCGTAGGAAAGCTAGCATCGTAAGCATATGCTTTGTGAGCGGATTTCGACCATGAATGAGATAAAATCATAGAAATCTGGGAGCAACAGCGATCGAAAGAACATTCCACCCGGCTGCCTTCATCCGTACCAATTCATTGGTTCAACTTATATAGCTGGGAAAATTTATTTCGTTATTACCCTCCTTTTTGAGCAGATATGGCATCCAGTTGATAATGATTCTCACTGGTGTTACGATGGAATCGACAGACAAAGAGCATAACGCGCCAGTGGGTTTATGGATCAAGGAGGAGCCATTTAATGGAACAAAAAATTCGATCGCAGCATATCCACGGGTATTTTGACGGGCTCTCCGCTTATCTGAATAAAAATGATACACAGCCGGGGGAGGAGCGGCTTGTGCTTTCGCCATTTCTGGGAACAGGCGTCATTTCCCGCCTGAAAATCAGGCAGGGCATTGAGGTTATCGTATCCGACATGACTTTGGAGGAAGACTGGGATCAGGTTATTCACGAGGACCGGGTATTTGAGATTAATTATTGTTTCAGCGGCCGCACGGACTGCTTGTTCAAGGGAAACCGTTTTTCCACCGGCATTCATTCCGGTAATGTGTATTCGGTGGAAGATAGCGAAATCCGGTTGTTCAGGAGATCCAAAGAGAGATATCGGGGGCTTGAGATCCGGATGACACCGGAACAGGTATTGCGCTACTTTAAAGGTGATGAGGCATGCGTGAAGGGGTGGCTTAAAGACCAGGCGGGACGGATCAGCCCGTTGATGAACTCCCTGCCCTTGCAGCGGGCCATGCATGAAATGCTCTGTTCCCCGTACCATGGATCGTTGAAAAAGCTTCACATGGAAAGCAAAATTATGGAGATCATATTACTGGTATTGGAAAAATATACGATGGGGAAGGATCAGTTCCCTGGTTCTTGGATGAAAAAGCAGGATATTGAGAAACTTTATGCTGCCAGACAAATTATCGCAGGGCGGCTGGAAAATCCGCTATCGCTGAAAGAACTGGCAAGGGCTGCCGAATTAAACGAATTCAAGCTGAAGAAGGGCTTCAAGGAGCTGTTTGGCATGACAGTGTTCGCATACGTCCGGGATCAACGTCTGGAGAAAGGAGCCTATTTGATGCAGGCTGAACAGATGAATGTGGGCGAGGCCGCGGCGGCCGTCGGATACAGTAATCCAAGCAATTTTTCCGCCGCCTTTCATAAGAAAAACGTCTATCGACGTACTTTCTAGGAAGACAGACCGCATTTAGCGGATGTTTTTCTTGCGATTATAGGATTTCTTAAGCTCCGCTTAAAATTTATAAATTCTATAATCTTAAAAAATACGGCTGCAAGCCAATTCAATATGTGAAGTCAAAGAAGCCGTAAAATTGGTTTTCCAGGTTTGATACCTTATTAGGGAAATACCCAAATCAAGAATAATTTTATTGACAATAAATTAGTTAGTTGCCATACTACATGTATGAGAAATGGAAAAAAGACGATGCCAACCCATGCCACTACGCCTACGATTCAACAAATTGAACGGCAAATTCAAAGTTATCACATGGATGTCGATGCACAGGCGGTGCTTGTCGCAGCCCGATTGGTTGCGGCCGGAGGGCAAATTAGCCAGGCTGCCGAGATTCATTTTTCCAGGTTCGGATTATCTACGGGGCGCTACCGCTTATTGGCGGATCTCGAAGATCATGAAGGGGAGTTATTGCCTTCGCAGCTGGCCGAGCATCTAGGGGTGACGCGTGCTACCGTGACGGGACTTATCGATAATCTGGAGCGGGATGGGCTTGTGTCCAGGCGGATGAGCGCTGAAGACGGACGCCAAAGATCGGTCGTTTTGACTGAATCGGGAACAACAAAACTGCGTGAGATGGCAAATGAGCATTACGAACGTTTGGAAGCGATGGTTCGTTTGCTTAGCATCGAGGAGCGCAGTGTGTTTCTGGATCTTCTTGATCGTGTAACGCAAGGAATTTCGGCTTTGACGGATGATTAATTCAGTTCACAAAAAGAATCCTTAGGCAAAGGAGGAGAGCGGGCTAGTTCAACTAGCCCATTTTAATCCGTGAATAGTTAGTTGCCTTACTTTCGCCGGCAGCCGCGTACGATGGATGCTTTGCTGCAGGAGAATATCGGATTTTTTAAGATATAAGACTTCCATGCCGCTTCGCGGCACCACTGATGGATGAAAATTTTGTCCATACTGCTACTATGGCTGGCGAAGGTAGGTCGTACTTTCTTGGTGTCTCGAACCCGTATATAAGACGGACCACAACGACCCGGTGCATCGCAGATTGTTGCTCCTTCGGGAAGCACGCAGGGCAGAATAACCCTTTTTGGTAGTTGCACCAGCCTTAAAATCACCCAGTCGTAAGGAGAAGTACGTATGGAAGTGTTAATCGAACGTTGCTGCGGTCTGGATGTTCACAAGAAGAGCATCACCGCCTGCATTATCACCCCTCAAGGAAAGGAGATTCGAACATTTGCTACAATGACCCGAAACCTGATTGAATTGGTAGACTGGGTCAAACAACACCGTTGCACCCATGTCGCGATGGAAAGCACCGGAGACTACTGGAAACCGATATATAACCTGTTGGAATTGGAAGAACTCAAGCCCATGGTCGTGAATGCGCAACATATTAAATCTGTCCCTGGACGTAAAACGGATGTCAAGGATGCTGAATGGATTGCCAAGCTGCTGCGGCATGGTTTGGTGCAAGGAAGCTATATTCCGGACCGAGATCAAAGGGAACTGCGAGAGGTGATTCGTTACCGGCGAAGCATTATTGAAGAACGAACGCGTGAAGCGAATCGGCTTCAAAAGGTGCTCGAAGGCGGCAACATCAAGCTATCCTCAGTCGCTTCCAACGTACTCGGGGTTTCCGGACGAAACATGTTGGAAGCCATAATTAACGGTGAAACCGATGTTTCTGTCTTGGCCGATTTCGCCCAAAAGAAACTAAAGCTGAAGAAAGAACAGTTGAAACTGGCGCTGGAAGGGCGACTTGGCCCTCATCAACTGCTCATGATCGAGAAGCAGCTCGCCCATATCGATTATCTGAACGAATTGATCACCGAATTGGATACAGAAATCGATAAACGTATGGACCCTTTTGCTGAGGACCTGAAGTTATTGGATTCGATCCCCGGTGTCGGTAAACGAACTGCCGAACAAATCTTGGCAGAGATCGGTACGGACATGTCGCGGTTTCCAACCCCTGGCCATTTATGTTCCTGGGCAGGGATGACTCCAGGTCACGATGAAAGCGCGGGGAAGAAAAGGTCAGCCAAAACACGAAAAGGAAACAAAAAACTGCGAAGTGCCCTAACTGAGGCGGCGCGGGCGGTGACACGTAAAAAAAATTCGTACCTGGCAGCCCAGTATCATCGTATTGCTGCACGACGCGGAAAAAATAGAGCCGCAGTCGCCGTAGGACATACCATTCTAACGATCGTACATATCTTGTTAACGCGAAAACAAGAATATGTGGAGCTTGGCTTTGATTACTTTGATAAGCGAAAGCGTGACATCTTGATTAACAACTCGATTAAGAGACTAGAGTCCCTTGGACTTACAGTCAGCATTCAAGAACAAACGGCTTAAGCGGTTCAAACCCATTTTTTAAAAAAGCAAGTTACTGGGGTTAGTTTCGTATTGCCAAAAACGGCTTTTCTAACGATACTACGAGCTGATAATTTTCAGGGCAGAAAGTATAAACTTCGGAGATCTCGCATCCTTAATATCGCAAGAAAAATTACCGCTAAACGCGGTCTGTCTTCTATGAGAGTACGTCGATAGACGTTTTTCTTAAGAAATAATCTTCAAAAAAGCTACGGCATCGGGCCGTAGCTTTTTATCCATAGGAGGGGAATACTAGGTATCATGGCACTATTCTAAAAAATCTGCTTTCATTCTTACTTATGTGTTTAAGCTAACCCGGTAAATGTACCGTAGATCAGGAAGACGTTCAGCAGCGACAAAACAATGGCGATGATCCATGATAAATATTTGACCCAAGCCGGGTTGGCGAATTCGCCCATCCGTTTTTTGTCGCTTGTAAAAATGGTTAACGGAATGATGGCAAACGGCAATTGCACGCTCAGGAATACTTGCGTATAAAGCAGCAGCTGTTCGACCGCATTTTCACGTCCGCCGTAAATGATCACGCAGATAATAACGGGAATGACGGCGAGGAGCCGTGTAATGATTCTGCGCACCCATCCAGGCATTTTCATCCGGATAAAGCCTTCCATGACGATTTGGCCGGACAAAGTTCCTGTAATGGTAGAGTTCTGGCCCGAAGCCAGCAGGGCGACGGCAAACAATGTGCTTAACACCGGGCTTGCGATGGCCCCGACGATGGCATTGTCGGCAAGCGCGTTATACAAATCCGTGAACCGTCCGAGATCGCTGGTTGTACCGAAGAACATGGCGGCCCCGAGCACAAGCAGCAAGCAGTTGATGACGAATGCGACGCTAAGCTGAATGTTGGAGTCAATGGTTGCAAAACGGACAGCTTCCTTTTTGCCTTCATAGCTGCGCTCGTACTGGCGTGTTTGAACGATGGATGAGTGCAGATACAAGTTATGAGGCATAACGGTCGCACCTACGATCCCGAGAGCGATCAGCAGCATGCCGTTATTGGTTGCGATTTCCGGGCTTGGAATAAATCCTTTAAGCATCGGCCCGATACTTGGAGTAGATAAGATCACTTCGTACAAAAACACGATAAAGATGGTTGCGATCAAGGTGGCGACAATGGCTTCGATTTTCCGGAATCCGACTTTAGCCAGCAATAATAACAGAAGTACGTCTAAAGTCGTAATCAATACGCCGACAAGGAGCGGGATTTTAAATAAAAGCTGCAGCGCAACCGCGCCCCCGATAACTTCGGCGATATCGGTCGCCATGATGGCGAGTTCGGTCAGAATCCATAAAACAATGGCAACGGGTTTGCTGGTGGCTTGGCGTGTCGCCTGGGCCAAGTCCATGCCGGTTACGATCCCCAGCTTGGCGCACATGCTTTGAAGCAGCATGGCGATTAAACTCGAAAGAAGAATGACGCTAAGCAGGGTATACCCGAATTGCGCCCCGCCCTGAATGGATGTGACCCAGTTCCCCGGATCCATATAACCGACGGCGACCAAAGCGCCTGGACCGCTGTATGCGGCTAGTTTTTTCCAGAATCCTGCGTTTTTGGGCAGCGACACTGTGTTATTGATCTCCTCAAGACTCAAACCGTTCGCATGGGAGAACACTTGTTGTTTATGCTGAGATGTCTCTTTGATAGTTGTTAAATTCCCCATAATAGATCCCTTCAATCAATTGTAGATTAATTACCTGTTGATCATATTTTGCATCAAGGAAACATTCTTGTCAATGGTAAATGTATTTACTCGCGCACAAATTAATTGTCCGAGTACAAGTTTCAGAAAGGAAACAATGCCGAATCGGGATATAGTATGCAAAGAAGAGGGCGAGTGCCTATTGAAGGACGGTATGATTGGCGTGATCGCGCAAAAAAAAATGCGGGAACGGGTCCGCATTACGCCTGCTACCACTGATGTGCCGTTCTCGGAAAAGCGGTAGGATATGGCGTGAGAACTCCATATTGAAGCAAAGGAGCTGTGGTTATGCGAGATTTTGCCGCCCGCTTGTTCATAAAGCCCTGTGGGCTGTTGAGCGCCATATTCGTCGCGTGCTTGCTGATGCCGCCGGCAGCTTACGCATCCGAATCCGGACGACAGCCGGAAGGCCCCCAGGATGCTCATGAGGTTGAAACCTTCATGGATAATTTTTTCAAGCGGGAAGACATCAAAAAGACGCTTGCAGGTGCTGTCGTCACCGTCGTCCAGGGAGATAAGCGGCTGCTTGCAAAAGGGTACGGTTTTTCCGATAAAAAGCGCCGCGAGCCGGTCGACCCGGACAAAACGCTGTTTCGCCTGGCTTCGATCTCCAAAACCTTTACGGCTACGGCCGTCATGCAGTTGGCGGAAGAAAATAAGATCGATCTGGACAGCGATATCGGCATGTATTTAAAAGCAATGACCATTCCCAATCGGACCGGTGGGCCGCTGACACTGAAACATCTGATGACGCATTCCAGCGGTTTTGACCGGACGGAGGCAGATGCGGATGAAGGCGACCCGCAGGAGGTTTATCCGCTGGAAACATTTATCAAAGACAATATCCCGACCATTGTCCGCAAACCCGGGGAGGCGTTCCGGTACGACAATTACGCGTTTGATCTGATGGGTTATATCGTCCAAAACGTGGCGGGAAAGCCTTTCGAAAATGCTGTAGAGGATCGTATATTCAAACCGCTCGGGATGAGGAACAGCTATTTCGCATTAACTCCCGATATTGAGAAACGTCTTGCGACTCCTTATGACGGCGAAGGCAAGCCGCTTCCTCAATATGCCACGTTGCCAAACAATTCGCCTGACGGCGGGCTGATCTCCACGGGCTCGGATATGGCCCGGTTCATGATTGCGGAGCTGAATAACGGTCAAGAAGGCCGGACTTCCATTCTGAAAAAGAAATCGCTGCAGGAAATGCAGCGGCTCGGATTTTCGATCCATCCGGATATCCCCGGGGTTGGGTACGGTTTCGAATCGTCGTATCCAGATCTCGCGAGTGGAGAATACGTCATCGACAAAAGCGGCGCTTCCTCCGGATTCCAATCGCATTTTTGGCTGCTGCCGGACAGGAAAACCGGACTTTTTATTGCCCTGAACAGCGTGCAAAATGCCAGAACACTGCAAAGGGAGCTATTCCGGAGCTTCATGGATCATTATTTCCCGCGTTCCCATCAAGCGGAATCCCTCGAACCTGCTATTCGCCAATCCAAGGAGCAGCTTGCGCGTTTGGAAGGAAATTACCGCGATTTGCGGATACCGATGTGGCATTATTCGATTTCTGCGGAAGACGGGGGGATTATGGTCACCGATGCTTACGGCGTTCACCGCCTGACTCCGTTGAAGGAATTGCTGTTTGTCGACGGGGAAGGGAGAAAAGCCGCTTTTAAGGAAAACGAACGGGGAGACATCGTGTATTTTTCTTACAACAAAGCGGACAGCTGGTCGGAGAAATTGCCCGAAGCGAAGCGGTTTATCGATGTACCGGAGGACCATCCTTATGCGAAATTCATCGAATACGTTCAGCAGCAAGGCATGCTTGCCAAAGAAGACAACCAGAGGTTTTTCCCGGATCAGCCCATCACGCGCGCCCAATTTATCGGACAACTGATGGCTTTATCCGGACTGCCCCTTTCCGAGTCGCCTGCGGCTTTCCGGGATTCCGCCGATAGCCCGTATGCGGCCGAGATTCAGACGGCTTTGGAAATGGGACTCGTAAACGGAACGAAGGAGCGGCGGTTCGAACCCGACCGGTTTATCGCCCGCCAGGAAGCGGCGGTTATCATGTCGCGCGCTCTGCTGCTCCAATTCGGTTCGGCCGGAGCAGCTGCGCAAACAGCAGAGCTTATGAGCGGAACCGACCCATGGGCTTTGGCAGGCGTGGAAACGGTTGTAGCCCGTGGATATTTTGGGCCAGAAGTGGCTAGGAATGAAAATGGAAAGGTGGATTACCGCCCCAAACAACCGATGCTGCGCCAGGAAGCAGCCGCGATGTTCTACCATTTTCCCTGATCATTTGATCATGCTTGAACGGAGCAAAAACGGCCCCAGCACCGTATTTTGCTCTTGTTTTTTGGGATCCATGTTATACTTGGCTTGGGTGATGGTGGAAAATGAACGGGAAAATCGTTCGCCGGTTTAAACCTAAAATAAGCCTTCTGATTGCCGTATCGATGATCGGTTATGCCCTCTTGGCATTTTACATTCATTATATGTCGATAAAATCCCCATTCATCGGCATACATGTCCGGCAAGAGTCTGGGTCCGGCTTTAGCGTTGACTTTTTGGAGGAAAGAGGAAAGGCCGGAGATTGGGATATTGAGCCAGGTGACCGTATTTTGTCCATCAAAGGCGCTCCTCATCCGAAGCTGCTGGATACCGGAAACGGACAATTGCTGAGCAAAGCAGACCTCGTCGTCGTAAGGAAAATGAACGGAACGAGGCTCGAATTCGGCAATGCCGTTTCTTCGGGCGATATTATTCAAACGATATTTTCCGTCTTGGTAGAGCTGACCCTGCTTGGAATCGGGTGTTATGCCGTCCTGCTCATGCCGGAGTCGCGGATCATGCGCCTGTTTTATATCCTGAACTGGACGATGGCGCTGAGTATTCTGACGCAATTTTCTTATGAGCACAGCCTATCCGAGATTTTAATTTCTTTTATTTCCGTCTGGATGCCGTATCTGCTTCTTTCCTTCTATCTATCCTTCGTATTCCGCACCACTTACAGCCGATTCAAGAGGTTTTTGCTGCTTTATAAGGGGTATTCGGCCTTGTTTTCCGCATGGATTGCATATTCGATTATGATGGAGCTCGACATGGATAAATGGGCAGTGGATTTAATGAATTTTACCGTGGTTGCAGCGCTGTTTGCGCTTGCGTACATCACGCTCGCTTATTGGAAAGAGTTCGAGCGCATCGAGAAAAACCAGCTGCGTGTCC
This sequence comes from Paenibacillus azoreducens, assembly GCF_021654775.1. Taxonomy (NCBI): domain Bacteria; kingdom Bacillati; phylum Bacillota; class Bacilli; order Caryophanales; family Paenibacillaceae; genus Paenibacillus; species Paenibacillus azoreducens. The sequence goes on from NZ_AP025343.1 coordinate 861,208, forward strand.
TTATCGGCGGGCTTTTTCTAAGTCTGCTGCCGTATATGTTCCTGTACGCCGTTCCGGTGCTGATCGGTGGGGATTATGTCATCCCCGTCCAGTTTACGCTTATTGGGCTCGTTCCCTTTTCGTGTACAATCATGTATCTCCTGACTGCGCGAAGCATGATTGCTGCTCCGGTTGATCTGCCGCGCCTGGTCATCCACTGTTTTTATGCGGGAACGGTTTTCGTATTGTTTTTCTTTGCTTCCAAGGGAGGAGGGATCCTTTCAACATGCTTGCTTTTTATCGTGTTCGTCCTTGCCACCTGGGCGCATCTGCAAGTTTTGCGAAGATTTCCGCGTCGAACCGAGAAACGGGCTGAGTGGCTCGAAAGGCAAAGACGGCTGTTGTCGCTGCAGGTCGCGAATAAGAAGCATGGAAAAACGTTATCCGGGTTGGACTCGGAGAGGCGGATCAGCGACCTGGCTTCGGACAGCCGCAACCTGCTTGAGGCCCAGCAATCGGAACGGATGCGCATCACGTACTTTTTGCATGACCATCTCCTGCAGAATTTGATATTTTTGTCGCGGGATCTGGAAGAGCTGCATGACACGGGTCTGGCGGAACAAGAACGGGTCGCTGTCTGGCTCAAATGCCTTTATGACTCGCAGCGGGATATCCGGACCATGTGCGACGACATTTATCCGCATATTATCGAACAAGGAGACCTGAAAGAAGCGCTGCAGTGGTTGATTCGAACCATGCGGCAAAAAGGGGACATCGCAATGGAGCTGGTCTACGAACTTCCTCCCGGGGAGCCGAAAGACGAATGGATCAAAACCAATCTATTCCGCGTGGTCCGCGAATTCGTGCACAATGTGTTCAAACATTCCCGCGCTTCGGAGATGAGCGTCCGTCTGTGGCCGGAACGGCATGGAATTTGCTGCAGCGTCCGCGATAATGGCATCGGATTCGACATCGATTCGGTTTTAGCGCCTTCGCCGGCAGCGAAGAAAAGCTTCGGTCTCTTGTCGGCTTACAGCCAGATCCGCTATTTAGGCGGGGATGCGGATATTCAATCGGCGCCAGGGGAAGGAACGGTTATTAAGATTTATTTGCCGCTTGGAAAGGAGGAGGAACTTCATGCCTGATAAAACAAGGGTTGTTCTTCTTGACGATCATCCGCTTGTACTGGAAGGACTTAAGAACAGGCTGGAAAAAGAAGCTGATATTGAGGTTCCCAGAACATTCGGCGATCCCCGTGATCTGCTTGACAATATAGACGCCTGCAGGGCTGACGTTATCGTGATGGATGTTTCCATGCCGCATATGAACGGGTTCGAGCTTGGAAAGAAATTAAAGGAGCGTTACGGCCATTCCATCAAAATTATCATTTTATCCGGCTACACCTATGAGGAATTCTACAATAAAGCCTATGAAATCGAGGCGCATGCTTATCTGTCCAAACAAAGCACATACGCCCAAATCATTAATGCCATTAAGCAAAGCATGATGGGGCATATTCTTGTGCCGGAGAAGGCCATCGCCAAATCAAAGTATCTTCTTACGCCTGTAGAGCGGAAGGTTCTTCAAAAAATAGCTGAGGAAAAAACAAACAGGGAAATCGCCAAGGAACTTGCCATGAGCCAGCGTACGGTTGAATACCATATGACATCGATCAATCAGAAACTCGGCGTGAAATCGCGCATCGGGGCGGTGGCCAAAGGCTACGAGTCAGGTTTGCTTGGTTCTTTGCGTACTCAGGATGATGAATAGCATTTGGATGAGGATTTGTAAAATCCTGAGAAAATAAATGCCAGGCAAATATAAGAACGGCAGCGGACGTGATGAGGTTCGTGCCGTTCTTTTTTGCTTACGGATAGAAATCGCGGCATCTGAAGGCCATTCAGCTCGCTTCTTTAGTTCCTGCGGCCGCCGCCGGGATTGCATCTTTCCCTCCCGATGCGGCAAACTGGGATAAAAGGGGAATGGCTAACCGCTTTTGATAAATCCGATTATAAAGGAAGTGTAAGCATGGACATGCATATTTTCATCGTTGAAGACGATGCCGCCATATTTAAAGCGCTGAAGGAAAGATTAAGCCAATGGTCGTTTAAGGTAAGCGGTCCGGATGATTTTCAGGACGTGATGGGGGCTTTTGCCAAGGAGCAGCCGCATCTGGTCATCATTGACATTCAGCTCCCCATGTACGACGGCTTCCACTGGTGCAGGGAAATCCGCGCGGTATCCCAGGTGCCGATCCTGTTTCTTTCGTCGCGGGACCATCCGATGGACATGGTGATGGCGATGAATATGGGGGCCGATGATTACATTCAGAAGCCTTTCCATATGGATGTGCTGCTTGCCAAAATCCAGGCGGTACTCCGCCGGACATATGCTTATGGTGAAGAAACGGCACACATTATTGAATGGAATGGAGCCATCATCGACCTGGGCCGCGGAGCCATCCGGATGGAGGGCCAAGAGGCGGATCTGACCAAAAATGAATTTTTTATTCTGGTGGCTTTGGTAAAGGCCCAAAATGAAATCGTATCGCGTGATGAATTGATCCGGAAACTGTGGGACGATGAGCGATTTGTCAATGACAACACGTTAACGGCAAATGTGACGCGGCTGCGCCAGAAGTTGGCGATGTTCCATCTGGAGGAAGCCATCGTAACGAAAAAAGGCATCGGTTATATGGCTGTTACGTTATAAGAGGGGGATGGGAGATATGTTCATCCGCTATCTGATCGACATGAAAAGCTGGATCCTGTTTTTTCTGGCCTCACTCGGACTAACGGACCTGCTGATATGGATCGACAAAGGCGTCGCGATGCAGCTGCGATCCATTATATATTTAAATGTTTTGCTGCTGTTGGGCTTCATTTTGTTTTTGGCATGGCGGTGGAAAATGGAAACGAAATACCTGCGGGGTTTGGTCCGGTGTACCGAAACGCTTGAAGGGGATTGGGCGGAAACGCTGCCGGAAGCCGTTTTTGCCAGGGACGAGATTACGGATGAGGCGCTGCGTGCCGTCGACCGGTTTTATAGAAGCAAATTATCCGACTATCGCAAGGATTGGCTGGCGGAGAGCGAATACATGGCCTCATGGGTTCATGAGGTGAAAGCGCCGCTGACAGCCATGAAGCTGGCCATAGATTCCCGCCGCAGCGACCCTGACATGCGCCGGATCGAAGCGGAATGGCTCCGGGTCCATCTGCTTCTTGACAGGCAGCTCTACATGACGCGTCTTCCTTCGCTCGCATCGGACTATGTTCTGAAGGAGGAGAACGTGCAGCAGCTTGCCGCCCAAGAAGTACGTGAGCTCGCCTCCTGGTGTATGGAAAAAAACATAGCCGTCGAAATCGAAGGAGAAGCGCGCCAGGCGATGACGGACAGCAAATGGTGCCGGTTCATCATCCGTCAGATTCTGACGAATGCGGTGAAATACAGCCCGGCAGGCGGAACGATCATGATCTCGACCGGGCTGTCGGCAAACGGAAATGTGGTATTGACCATTCGGGACGAAGGCCCGGGGATACCGGCTCAGGACCTGCCGCGGATTTTCGATAAAGGGTTCACCGGCGAGACCGGCAGAATCCAGCATGCGGCTACGGGACTCGGTTTATACCTTGCGCAAGCGGCGGCTGAAGGGATAGGGATCACCCTTGCCGCCGAATCGGCGAAAGGAAGCGGGACGGCGGTGAGTCTGGCATTTGCTTCCCGAAATGACTTCGACTCGGTCCGAACATGACGAAAATGTCATGTTCATCCTCCCGTTTATCATGTAAATCATGCGACGGTGTCCGGCATCCGGGGCTAAAATAAGACCAGAGCTTACGAAAAGAGGAGAGTTGACCATGGATTCAGTACATTCAACCAAAACCATGCTTCTTGCGCAAAATGTCCGCAAATCCTATGGGACGAGGGGGAATGTGCAGCAGGTATTGAAAGGAATACATTTACGGGTGCTGGAAGGCGAATTCATCGGGATTATGGGGCCGTCCGGATCGGGAAAGACGACGCTTTTGAACGTGCTCGCGACGATTGACCGGGCCACCGAAGGATCGATTTTTATCGGGGACGAAAATATATCCGGAATGAAAAATGCCGAGCTATCGGCCTTTAGGCGCAATAAACTCGGATTTATTTTTCAGGATTACAACCTTCTTGACACTTTAACGGTGAAGGAAAACATCCTGCTTCCCGTTTCACTGGGGAAAATGAAGAAAAAAACGGCGGAAGAGGAGTTTCAGGCGATTGCGCAAATGCTGGATATCCGTGATTTGGCGCATAAATACCCCCATGAAATTTCCGGCGGCCAAAAGCAGCGTACGGCTGCGGCCCGGGCGCTGATCCATCGGCCATCCATGGTGTTCGCGGATGAGCCTACAGGGGCGCTCGATTCCAAGTCCGCGTCCTCGCTTCTGGAAATGGTGGAACGGCTCAACAAGGAGCGTGGCGTCACAATCATGATGGTCACCCATGATCCTGTCGCTTCAAGTTATTGCAGCCGGGTCGTGTTTTTGAAAGATGGTACGGTTTATTCCGAATTGTACCGCGGCGACAAGACGAGGGCTGCTTTCTTTAAGGAGATCATGAACGTCCAGGCCGTGCTTGGGGGTGACAACGTTGAGTCTATTTGACCTTGTTATCCGAAGCATGCGCAAAAACATCAAACATTACTACCTGTATTTTTTTGCGCTTATTTTCAGCGCCAGCCTTTATTTTGTGTTTGCGTCATTGCAGGACGCCCCTTCGATGCAAGCGACCCGCTCCAGCATGAAATTTTCCACGCCGTTTCAAGTCGCCGGCATTTTGCTTTGCGTAATCGTCATCGTGTTTACGGGGTATGCAAACCGGATTTTTCTGAAACGCCGCAGCCGGGAAATCGGGCTTTACCAGCTAATCGGCCTGACGAGAATCGGAACCGCGCGCCTTCTCATCATCGAAAATGTGCTGCTTGGAGCAGGGGCGTTTCTGGCCGGCATTTTATGCGGTTCGCTTGCATCCAGACTATTTCTGTTAATTCTCGTTAAACTGCTTGGCAGCGACGTTGTGATCAGCATTTCGTTTTCGGTCGACGCTGCATTGCAAACGGCGCTTCTGTTTGGAGGTCTTATTATCCTTACCTCGGTACAGACGCTGCTTACTGTTTACCGCAGCACATTGTTGGAATTGTTCCATGCCGATCAGCAGGGGGAGAACCCCCGGCAGCCGAAAGCGATCATTTCCGCCTTTCTGGCCCTGCTCGGCATTGGTCTCATCGGGTTCGGTTATTTTCTTTCAGGCCATATGCTCAATAAGATGATGCTGATGAACATGCTGGCGGTGCTCGGTTCGACGATTTTGGGGACCTATTTGCTGTTTCGCGTCACGATCAGCTGGCTTCTATTCAGGTACAGGAAAGGCAAGGGAGGACATCTGGGACTGAAAAACAGCCTCTCCCTGGCGCCCCTCATGCACCGCATGAAAGGAAACGCCAACTCATTAACGCTGATCACGGTGTTGTCCGCCATGACGATGACGATGATCGCGATTGCTTATTCATTTTATTATTCCGCGGAAAATGACACCCGCTCATCCCTTCCATATGACTATATATTCGAAAGTAACCGGAAGGACGCGGAAGCTTTTCAAGCGGAACTGAAAAAGGCGAATATCGAATTTACCCATGCCGGAATCGATGCTCTCGTGTTGAAAGGCAGCATTGACGAGCGTGACAACGGCGGCTCGGACTCGGCCCACACGCTGATATTTTTCCCTGCCGAGCAGCTTAAGCAAACAGGCCGGGGGATCCCGGTACCCACGGATGGCAGCGCCGAAATGTATGATGCGCGGTTCAATTTGAATAATCAGCTGGACCAGAAGACGCTGAAATTGCCGGCGGAAATCCGTTGGCAAAAAGGGCAGGCGCTTCCGCTGGTGAAGCTGACCCGGGTCAACGAGCGGTATGCGATGAATTACAGCGTGCTGGGCATGCAGTTCGTCGTATCCGAGCGGACTTTCCAGGATCTTCAAGGAAAAATCGGCTTCAAATCAGAGAAGGAATCTATCGACACGTTCCAGGTACCGGGTAAGGCCGACCGGATCCGGGCGTCCGGCATGTATGCGAAGTATGTTCCCAAAGGCGCTTTTATGCCCGATTACCAAACCGAATTTGAAGCTTCCTTCAAGTCAGCCGGACTGTTTATCTTTATTTCGGGTTTTCTGGGGCTGGTGTTCCTCATTTCAACCGGCAGCATTTTGTATTTCAAGCAGATGACGGAGGCGGAACAAGAAAAGAAAAGCTACACGATCCTGCGGCAGCTCGACTTTGAGGAAAAGGAAATTTTGCGGGGGATTATCCGCAAGCAGCTGTTCGTGTTCGCGATCCCGCTCGGCATCGGGCTTTTGCATTCGGCATTCGCGGTGAAGGCGGCATCCATCATGTTGATTTCCGATATTACCGTACCGTCCGTGATCGCGATGGCAGTGTATGCTTTGATTTACTTCATTTTTGCGATCCTGTCGATCGGTTATTACCGAAAAATGGTCAGAGGGGCTTTATAAAAAAATTACCCAGCAAATTCATTGCCAAATAGCAAGACAGGAGGGGAAAAGCTTGAAAAAAGCAGGAATAATTGTTGCTCTGCTGCTGATTGTGATCATTGGAGCCTATTTCGGCCTGCGGGAGGAAATCGACCGTTATAACCCGTTGGTCGCTGAGGAGTATGTATATGTGCAAATCAACCAGCAGCCGGTGCCTGAGAACCATCGGTATAGATATAAGCTGAACGGATTTAACGCAGAGGGTAAGGAGAAAAAGGTGACGTTTACGGCCAGCGCAGTTCTAAAAGAAGGCACTTTTCTGAAAGTAATGGCCAAGGGGTCCTATACAAAAGAATGGGAACAACTAGCTAGCGGTGATGTGCCTAAAACGGTAATGGAAAAATTGCGGTAAGAACGGGAAAAGGGTGGCTGCGTTTGTCCTTGGGACAGACGTGCCGCTCTTTTTTGCGCTAGAAGTGCGTGTTCAAAAAGGTCGGTTTTCAGCACCAAGAAGATTGGATAAAGCTAGGGACTGAGGAGCGGAGCGTACGTAGTGGGTACGTGAGCACCGGAAGGCCCGGCTGAATTCAAGATTCGATGTCGAACCTGCTTCCCGATTTACTTCGTGATCAAAAGCGGACTTTTTGAACAACCTCTAGAAGAAGGGAGTAAGCATGGAATTTTAACCAAGTTGCGCCTCTTTCGGTATATAATGATGGAAACATGCTTTTGCCATGAATCAAAATGGATTGGCTGGCTTCAGTTATTGGGAATAAGGCTAATCATAAAATAACGACGAAGTGGAAAGAGAAGTGGGAGAAATGGTTGAAATCCTGTCCATTAATGTAGGTAAACCGATGCAGGTACAGTTTCATCAAAAAGAGGTGTCCACAGGCATTTATAAGACTCCCGTTGAAGAACCGTTGTTTTTATCTTACTTAAACTTTGCCGGGGACGGACAAGCAGACCTTGCTCACCATGGGGGCAGGGAGAAGGCGGTGTGCGTTTATTCCTACGACCACTACCCCTATTGGGAAAAAGTACTTCAGAAAACCTTGGATTACGGCGCTTTCGGTGAGAATTTAACCATAAGGGGCTTGTTGGAAACAGAGGTTTGCATCGGCGATGTTTTTCAGCTTGGCGAAGCGGTGGTTCAGGTCAGCCAACCGAGACAGCCTTGTTATAAGTTGTCGTTAAAGTACGGACTTACCGATATGCCGTTGAAGGTGCAGGATACGGGCTTTACCGGATTTTATTTTCGCGTGCTGGAAGAGGGTGTTGTATCGCGAGCGGACGGTTTGACTAAAATCCACTCCCATCCAAAAGCGATCACGGTGGATTATGCCAACCACATTATGCATCGCGACAAAAATAATATTGAAGGCATACAGCGCATTCTTGAAGTGGAAGAACTGTCGGTCAACTGGAGAAATACGTTTATGAAGCGTCTGGGCGGGCAGGAAACGGATCCAAGCGAGAGACTGAGCGGCAAGGCATGATGGGTGAGGGCGGCGGTACCGGCGGATAAAGCGTACGTCGCAGATTAGCAGCGGATATGAGCGGTTCCAGAGAGCAATTGTTGCGAAAGTGCATCCTTTTTTGTTAATTTCCTCTAAAAAAATAAAATTCTTGCGTTTGTACATCCTTTTTAGGGAGATTCATCAAAATTAGCCTAAGCAGCCCGAAAAACCTGTGCTTTTGCAACAATTCATGAGATAGTGGCGGAACTACGTTCAAAAGGATGCAGTTTTGCAAGCTTTTTTCAAACCTATCATTTCCGGGAAGCGCATCCTGATATCGCAAAAAAACATCCCTAAACGCGGTCTGTATTCCTAGAGAGTACGTCGATTTACGTTTTTCTTACAGGTTACGGAATTTGTGAATTTTTTTAAGGGGTCCCCGCAAAGTACTTGGAATAAACAACAAAGCATAGTTTCCACTTTGTGGGGGGTTAAATAAGCTTTTTGATTGCATCCCATAAAGGCTTGATTTTCGAAGGTTCAGGAATATGTTCAAAGATCCAAGTTTCTTCCCTTTGAATCAAACATACGATGTCTTTGCTTGCGGATGGATGAGAATGAATTCCAGCTTTATTTACGATCGATTCCCATTCATGAACCAAGGGAGAAGGGAGTGAGCTTTGGATCGTTTTTAAACCTAGCTGCGCCCGACCTGGCATGTAATGATGGAGCAGTACTTTTGCCATGCATGCAATGCCTTTTCTAGTACCATTTCTTTCCCTCCCTTTTTCGGGTCACATTCATTTGAATGTTATTATTAAATTATACATGAATAAAAAAACGACATGCTGTATGCATGCCGTTAAAGCAAAACAGCTTCCCGTTTACTGTGCAAGCGTCGTTTGCTCCTTGCCGAATCCCCGTTTGAACAGCAGCGAGGTTGAGACTTTCGCGCATAATAAGGAGATGGCTGCAAAGACCAGGCACCAGATCAAAGCAGGAACATGTGTCGCTTGGGCCAGATTCGCCGCGTCCCCGGCTGAGCTGGGGTTATATAAAGACGCGAATAAAATAATGAATGGACTGACCACCGACTCGACCAGACAGATAAAAGCGATAAGCATATAATAGCCGTTCCGAAGCCAAGGCGGAGCCAAATAAGCGACCAAAGCGCTAACTGCAGCAAAACCTACGCACCAGATGATGCCATACCCGTTGCGGACAAACAGCACCACTGCTATGGCGGCAAGCACCGTGACCACGATCAGGCCGGCGCGTTCATATCTTTTGGCGTAGAGCGCGAACAGCAGGAGCGCAAACAGCGCGGAACCGATATAACCGGCAAGCGAGATCGGGATAGCCATCCAGTTGCTGGGAAAGGAAGACTGCGTAATTCCGCTCTGATCCCAATACAAATGGATCACATTCACCTTGCCCGACAAGGCGAGTGTAGCCAATGCATGCGACAGCTCATGCACAAGCGTATCCACATTACGGAAAAAAGACGAAAACGGAAGAAAATGCGTCAAGATGCCAGTCAATGCAACAACCAGAATCACTTTTAGCCAGGATCGGATAACGTTCCCCTCATTTCTGTTCTTGTGGTTGTAATTATCTTACCGCCTGCCGCCGGAGAAATCCAGTTCATTCCATTGGTCTTGATCCATATAAAAAGGCAATATCAGTCGAAGTATGGATGTAAGAATAAATAAGATTTGCCAATTTACTCCCAAATATATATTGCGTAACGTTACGGTATATGTTACCATATCGGTATGAAGGAAGATTCGGCTGCCCGATCCTTCATATGGAACGATATCGGTCCCGGATGTCCGGAAATTCGGAATCGCATCATTCCATGCAGGCAGATGTATCGATACAAGCAGCTATTCATATTTTTTTGTTTTATGGTAAAGCGTTACGTAACGGAATATAATATTTCAATCGGGAAAAGGAGAGAGTTTTATGAAAAAAGTTTTGTACGTTCCATTGGATGATCGCCCGGTTAATCTGGATGATGTTATTGTGCAAGGGAGGGCGGCAGGAATACATGTGATCGTCCCTCAAGCGGGCGATGTGGAGAACCGCCTGGATACCAAGGCCGATGCCGAAGGGAACACGCTTGTTAACACCTATGAACCGATTTTTGGAAATAAGCAAAATATTCGGCAGTTCATTTTGGATCATATTTCGTCTGTAGACGGTTTTATTATTTCAACCGACATGCTTGCATACGGAGGGCTGATTGGAAGCAGACGTTTCCGAACAAGCGGCGGCGGCGCTTACCCCGATTATGACCCGGATACAACGCAGCTGCTGAACGTAATCCGCGAAATCAAAAAAGCTTGCCCGCATAAACCTGTATATGTGCTTGATACGATTATGCGTTTGGCTACGACGGTTTTTGTCGAAGGGCTGACCCAGAGCGCTTATGATGAAGCCCGGGCTTTCGCGCAGCAGCCGCGCGCGGCGGCCTCGGATTTCGAAGCGATTCTGGAAGGGTACGACATAACACCCGACGGTACTCATTTTGGGACTCCGGTACATTTTGACAAAGAACAATATTATAATGCGCGCCGCCATAAATTCAAATCGAACTATTATATATTGGATCAGCTCGTCCGTACGGGAGCTATCGATTTTCTGGCGGTTGGCGTTGATGACTCTTATACGCAGGGAGTTCAGGCCAACGAGATCGCCTTCCTTGAGGCATATGTCAACGCAAACCTTGGCGGCTGCGGCGGTCAAAATCCGGACCGGGTCGTGATCCTGCCGGATGCGGACGGATTGGGGCATTCCCTGATGGGCCGCATGGCAAGCCATTTGCACCGCTGCGGCTTCAAACCGCGGTACGCCGTGGAGTACTTCGGTCCCGACGGGTCGACGATCGTCAATCCTTACGAATATATGAGCGTTCATGACAATATCCGGCATCATGTGGATATGATCGGCGGCAGGTTTGTCGCTTCGGGGCCATGCGATGTGAAGATCGTTGCGGTTACAAGCGCAGATCAGGCCGCTGCAGCGGTGACCCATTTGGAAGACAATGATAAGCGGCATGTGCCAACCGTCGTTATTGACTTCGTGGGCGGCGGCGCGTCCGACGAACGAGTTACCCAGGCTTTGCTCGGCAGTTATTCGACAGGGGGACTTCTTGGGTACAGCGGCTGGAACACGGCCGGGAACAAAATCGGTCTTTCCCTGGGAATGGCGCAATCCCGTTATGTGTTCCTGGCTACGGAGAAAAGGCCTCCGTCTCTGGATGCGGCAGTGAATGCGCATGGCTCGCTGCTGTTCAAACGGTTCCTGAAAGATTACTTTTATAAGAAAATAACGATTGCCGAGGTTCGGACATATTCCAGAGCGCATGCGCTTTATACGAATGTCCCGTATGCCGACCAGAATATGCTCCTGTTTAATTCGCCGGAGGATTACCAGGTTGTAACACAGCTGCTGCGGGACCGCATGCAAGCCAATACAAGCACCCTCTCGGAGAAAAATGCATTTTTGGGCGGAAAGTCCCGTTCCATCCGTCAAATGAAACCTTTCGGCTGGTCCTATTCAACATATTCCAGCGCAAAGCTTGATTACGACAATCCGGAATTTATTTGGAAGCGAGCTTTTGAGATTACGCTGAACCCGTCCGTCACGTTAAAACCTTGTTGATAGGAGCCGGTAAAGCGAACAAAGCAGCCCGTTTATGCGGCGGGCTGCTCTTTTTGCGCTTTAACATATTCACTGCTTGCAATATTTTCAAAGATGGCTGACAGCAGCTCTGGATTCACGGTATAAAGTATATTGCGTAACGATACAATGCATACTATAATACAACCGTGAGAAAGGAGACGCGTTTATGAAATATAACCTTAATTTATTTGGATATACGGTCGATTGCCTGCTATCTTTTCCGAACGGAACGATGCGTATCGAAATTTCGGAAGAAGATCAGGCCGCTTTGCGTGCTTATTTGCTGCGGGTATTGGTGAAATACGGACGGGAGCCCCAGCCGCAGGATTCTCTAGAAAATCTGGTCCGGGATGCAATAGAGATTGAAAAGGGTATGAACGGACATTTAAGCGAGCCCAAGCTGAAGCTCCCCTACGAGTTCCAGCCCGAAATCAAGGAAAAGCTGATCGAAGCCGCCGAACTGCAGGACATGTCCGCTACGCAGCTGTTGATCCGACTTATCGAAAGAAAACATCAAAACGTGTTTGGAAAGGAAGGCTGAAGTTATGGCATACGGCAATAAGGTGAAATTTCATTACGACGTCCCGGTATATATAAAGCAGATGCTGGCAGAGACGGCGAAAAAATTGAATATGACCGCAACCGAGCTTCTTTCCAAAATCATTGAAGAAGAATATATGCGCATCAAGGCGCAATCAAAAAAAGAGTGAATCAGATTTGCACAGAAAATGCCAGTCGTTACGCTATTTTCGGCAAATCGAATGGTCTATTATTTTTTTGACTCGCGCCAAAACCGAAAAGGAATCTAAATAATATTGCACTCCCGCGCCAATTCGGAGAACATTCTGACGCTGGCAAGCGGCAAACTTTCATAGGCATAATCGCGGTCCCGCATATCCGTCGAAAAGCAGTGGCACTGGGCGTAATGCTCCCGATTGTTGTGTTCAATCACCAGCAACTGAATTTGAGCGCGGTCCGTGAACAGCTTGTAATAATAATCCGAACTGGAATCTGCTTTAATAAGCTCTATGGCTGCCTGCCTAATTTGTTTGGGAAGCCGGCATTTCAGCTCGGAGAGAGCAGCGTTTGAATCAATTTTTTGATATGTCGTCGTCAACGGGGTCCACTCCATTTCTTCATAGTATGGATAGTATATTCGGTACACCTCTCCTAGATTTCAAATTATACCAAACATACGTTCGTATGTTAAGCTGGTTTTCTATTGAAAATAAATTCATAGGTTTTCAGCGGCCGTTTGAACTAGTTTCAGGCTTTTGTACGAAAAGGGTTTCGATTCGTTATGCCAATGACGAGGGAAACCCTTTATTTGTTTTATTTAGACGAAACTGGAATGCGCGCCCTGCCTGCTTTTACGCAAATTGCGGATACCGTAACCAGCCCGCAAACATGCCGCAAAATAATTGCGGGCAACCCTAAACGAGTATTCGGTGAAGGCTAGTCAAACCTATGTTAGTCTTTTTACATAAGGAAAAAGAATAAGAGACGGGCATACGGAGCTTAGATGGATTACGTCCGGGAAACACATCTATGAAATGAATGCGGGGGAGGCGTAAAAACGATGCGACTGCGAACAATACGCTGCTTTTTATATGATAGCGAGGCTAGCGCCTTGCTGATCCAAGGTTTGGTCCGGTATATTCAGACAGGTTCCTTGAAGAATGTTATTTTGCAAAAAAGCTGGGTTAACGGTTTTCATATAAGCACGACCACGCCTGTATCGGAGGCCTGCAGCGGGCTGGAGGATCTGATCAGACGTATGGCGGCCCGTTATGCGAAGGAGCGAAGCCGGGAGGAATATGACGGATTCCGTGAGACGCTTCACAAGCTCGCGAAAAGGGAGACATATACCGGCGATTATCTGCCTTTATACCGTGACGGCGAGGTGATCGTAGAGGAGAACGACTTGCTGCCAGGCGGCGTTCCTTTTTGCAGCCCGAGAATCAATTATAGGGTTGAGCTGCTAAAAAGCCAGCTGCTTACGGACATATATCATGAATGGGAAGAGCTTCCCGAAGAACGGCAAAATATCGAATGCGCAAAAATGTTTCTTATCACAGGCAGCAGGAGCCCCGGAGGGCTCAAAACCGGCTATTTGCCTTTGCGCTCGAATTGCGGTGGCTTTAAATCCTTGCGGGGAATGATTGGACAAGAGGCTATCGCCGATGCGGACATCCGGGAGGGCCTTCTCCTGCGAACGGATCTTGAAAAGGAATTTATTGCGGAAGGGGTGCGGAAATTTTCGAACGGCTATTTTGAAAGGGAATTCATTTTCGGTCGGCTGCGGATTTTTATTCATTCCCTGTCTTCCATGTTGACGCGGGCATATAACGAAGGCGAACTGGAAGTGGAAAAGCTCTCGCTAGGCGATCATTTTTTGGAGGGACATGACCGGATGAACGAGGTTCACCGCATGTTATATTCCAATCCGTGGTTTTTGCGGCATTACCGGGAAAAGGGTTTTATCATCAATCGTTGTGTAGCGTCTGTTCTGTATTCGCTGATGTCGATGCTTGGCATATCGCCGCCCAGACATCAAAAAATTATAGGGCTTACGGCGGAATGCGTAGAAAGCGGGTTTAATATGGACTGGCGGGATGCATACCGTCATTTGGAAATGAAATTGGCAGGTGAAACCGAATATGGCAAACTGGTTTATTAAGCGCGAGGACAGGTTTTACGTATATGAAAAGAAAGGTCTGCATCGTCTGTACATGCCTCCGGAGACAGGGCGGATTTTGGAAAAAGCGGTGTTCGGCGGCGGAGCGGGCAGAACGGTCAAGATCGATCAATCATTGGCGGACCGCCTGCTGAGGAGAACCGCGGCCGGCAAGCACGGTGATCCATCCGGCCACGTCACGGCGGCCAGCATCCGGATCGCGGAAAGCAATCCCTCTCAGGCGCCGGACGGGTGGCAGATGCTTCATATCGATGCATCCAGATCGGTACTGTTTCGGAATGTGACGCAGCTGAATTATGAGGAACTTCTGGCTGCCGCAGATGAAGGCCCGGAGGAAAAGGATGATTACCTGCTTGATATTTATGCGGATCATATGGCGGCAGCCAGCCATGGGCTGGCTGAGGATGCGGGAAATTCTGCCGGAAAAACCGTCATACTGCTTGACAGTGCCTCGAAGTGTGTAGCCGAACCCAAGGAACTGCTAAGCGACTATAGTCTTGAAAACGGAAATTTGCCGGAGATGCTGACTGAAGGCAAGCGGGCGGATTGGATTGAAATGCTTGCTGCATTAGAGCAGCTTGAAGGCCGCATCGTTCCCGATTTTGTATTCCGCTCGAAGGAATGGATTCAGGTACCGTACAAAATCGCCGAATCCGAGGATGGCTGCTTTTACACGGGGGAATCCGGAGCGGAACAAATCGTATACGCTTCCTGCCGCAATCTGGAACTGCTGCTGGAGCGGATCGATCCCAGCGCCGACTGGCTGGTGGTCGCCGGGCCTGAGCATGGGTATAAGAGATTGGTCCAATTTTTATTGGAGAGCGAAGCGATCAAACCCGGACGGATGCATAGACGGGTGGTTCCTTTCTCGAACCTGCCGCAAAATCAGCGGATTCACGCGATGATACAACGTTTTGTGCCGGATGCCGATCGGCTGCATATTCATATGGACCATATCTCCGGAACTCCGCTGTGGAGTGCGGCTGCCGGATATGCAGAAGAAGCTTGGACGGATAAAGTGTATGGCACTACGGCGGAGCAGGTTATGAATGAGGCATTGATCCGGTTTTATGCCATGTTCCGGCAGAACGGAATCCGAAGCGGAGGACCCGGCCTATCCCGGGTTGCCGAATTCGGGGAGCATGCCTGCTGGAATGAAGCTTCGTCCTGCCAAGCGGGGGAATACCTGAACACCCGGTTGCTCGGAGCCTATGAAGTGAAGTTTATGCATGTGCCTATGCTCAGGGCGAGCGGAATCACGGTCATCGGGCTGCGCAGAAAAGGGAGGGTCAGAGCGTGAAGGAACTGGTTCTGTACCAAACCGGAAGCGTGCTGCTTCAGCAGGTTTTGCAGGAGATGGACCGCCGGGGCATGATGTACTGGTTAACGGATGAGCGCTGCAGTGAGCCGGGAACCATTCTTCATGTCATTGCCGACGGTTTGATAGAAGATGACTTCGCGCCGTTTTTTGCAGCAGAGTCTGCAAATTTTGACGGCGTGTTTTTCTACCATCAAATGTTGAATACTCTTTTGGTAGGACCTTATAAGGATAAGCGAGGCGGAGTTTGTTTCTCCTGCCTGAACGGCAGTCTGCAGGCTAATGGGCGGGAGAACCTGATATCGTTGTTATACGGGGAGCCGAGTCCGTATTCGCCCCATCCCCAGGCTGCTGAATGCGTAGCGGACCTGATGGAGGCTTTTCAGCTTTCGAAAGATTTGCCTGAACGGTACGTAAACCGGGTGGAGCATATTCAGTTCGATGCGCAGCGGGCTGATGCTTACCTGCTAAGCCGCAGCGGCCAATGTCCGATTTGTGCGCCTGCAGCGCGCAAACGGGCACATCCGTTTGCGGCCGGTTTTCATTTTGGCTTCAAGAGCCATCCGCGGCAATACCGATTGAACTCCGAACCGGAGACAGAAGCGCTTATGCAGCGGTTATATGACCGCGATAGCGGCACGATTTCGCATCGCTATCGTGAATTGCAGTCCACGATGATCGAAGCGGAGGGAATCAAGCTGCGGGCGGGCTCGGGAATTGAAGACAGCGGATCCGGCCAAGCGTATCGGCGGCAGGAAGCGGAACAGCTTGTCATTCTGGAAGCGGTTGAACGATATTGCGGGATGAAGGACCGCAGAAGCAATGCGGCCGAGAAGAAGACCTATGCAGAAATCGGGCATATGGCGGTTAACCCGGCTGATTTCGGCCTGCATGGTGCGGCTGAAACGGAACATCCTGCTTACCGGCTCAAGCGGTATAAGGAGGATTTGCCTGTTTTTTGGACATCCGCCTACGCGATGAAGGAAAAACAAGAGATTCTCGTACCGGAGCAGCTTGTTTATTTTGCCGATAGAAGTTGGAGGGATCCATCCAACAGGTTCGTATACGATAGTTCCAACGGCCTGGCACTGGGCAGCTCGCATGAAGAGGCGGTCCTGCACGGGCTGTTTGAATTGATTGAGCGGGATCATTTCCTTTGTGCCTGGTACAACCGGCTGCCGCTGCAGGAGCTTGACATTGATGACACCGACCTGGATGAATTAAAGCAGATTTTATATTATTTGGAGCTGGAAGGCATCCGGGTCCGCTTTTTCGACATTACGATGGAGCTGCGGATCCCCAGCGTTTGGGCCGTAGCCTATAACACCCGGGAAAATGCGGTTATGAAAGCCTGCAATGCGGCAGCAGCGCACTTCGATCCGGAAAAGGCGATTGAATCAGCCGCGATGGAAGTCATTACGGCCATGCCTGTTTATGAAGATGCCCTGCGCCGGGATGAGGCGATGCGGGCCCGGGCCCGCATGCTTGCGAACCATCCGGATGCCGTAACCGGCTGGGAGGATCATGCGCTGTATTATGCCTGCGAGCAGAACTGCGCCCATGGGCTGGGGTTCGTGTTGGACATGGATGAAACGAACAAACGGCCGGTGCGCCAGGTATACGGGGAGATATTTTACGATGATGCCCGTTTTGTTCATCAGAATCTGAGCGAGGATTTGGAGGAGTTGGTCTCCGAAGTGCTCCGCCATTATGACAATGTATATGTGGTTGACATCACGCCGGAAGAAGTTGCGAATCATGGCTTGTATGCGGCAAAGGTACTTGTCCCGGGAATGCTGCCGCTGACTTTCGGATATCAACATAAGCGCATTATTCCCGAGCGGCTGCTGCGCGAGCGAAAGCGGCGCGGTTTGAAGGAAGAGCTTGAAGTGAATCCCCAGCCTCATCCTTTCTGCAAAATATGATAGGCTTTGAAGGCGGGGACTCCGAAAAAATGATCCGGAAGCCGCAGCGCCCGGACCAAATGATAATCAGGAACTAATTTCAGTTTTATTCAGGTAGAATATGGAAGACCATTTTGCAAAATCCTGATGTGTTAATATAATAGTTAAATGTTGGTGGATTTTGGAGAGCTGGAGGAAAAGAGCGCATGGATGATTTTAAATCAAGGCTGATGTCCGAATTGGCAGATCAAACGAAGTCTTTTTTTAAAGTGGAAGTGCTGCTTGAGGCAGCGCTGAAGTCCCTGAAGGTGAAGGAGTCCGAATCGCTGCTGTTCGGCAAGTTGACCGTCCTGCATTACCGGATGTTCGGCGGAGAAGGCAGCGGAATTTACAGGGCGGCGGCGGCCGTGGAGCTTATGATCCTTGGGCTGGACATCATCGATGACCTGCAGGATGAGGACCATGGCGGCATGCCTTGGCATAATCTCTCCAAGGATATTGCTTTGAATCTTGCCATCGGTTTTCTGACCTTGTCCCAGGAGGTGCTGCTGCTCTGCGACTTCCCGCTGGAACATGTGCATCAATCCGCAGTCTATTTGAACCGGCAGGTTCTCACGGCGATTAATGGCCAGACACTGGATCTTTTGAATACCGCTCGGGACGAGAAAGACTATTTGCGGATGGTGGAGCAAAAGTCAGCTGCTCTTCTGGTATGCGCCTGCATGATCGGGGTGATCATGGCAACCGGCCGGCCGGATGAGCGGGTTGAGGAATATGCCCGGGAGGTCGGCATCGCCGCGCAAATCAAAAACGATTACCGGGATTTGCTGGACTGGAGTAATAAAAACGATTTTTTGCGCCGCAAAAAAACGCTGCCGCTCCTGTTTCTGCTGTCTGCGGCGGAATCTGAGGAAGAGCGGTGGATCCAGGATTATTTTGCAGGCCGGTTGGAGCTAGAAGAGGTACGGGATCGTTCCGACGAATTCGCAGCCATAGTGGAGCGTACCGGCACAACACTGTATACCTCCGTTCGGATGCGTTCGCACTATTATCAATTTTTGGACATTATTGAAAGCATGGATGTGGACATAAAATGGCGCGATCTCATGATCGAAGCTGCAAGGTGACCGCGAATAGCCGAGCTAACACCGCAATCAGCCGCAAGTTATACCGCAATGGGTTTGCGGTAAATACGGGACAGGTTGTCGTTCTGTTAGGGCTTTTGAACTGATATATTTGGAACTAGGAGCAGAAATTCACTTTATAGATGATTGGGAGGAATGAACCATGTTAAAAGAAATGATTCTTAAAATGGTAAAGGAACCCGAATTTATGGCTCGTGTTCAAAACGGACAGCTGCAGCTGGCAGGCGTGTCGGCGGCGGAACAGCGTGCGCTTTTTGATATCATGAAAGAACGCAAAGCAGAGCCTGTTTCTTTCCGCGGAGGCAGTGTATACTGGGCTTAATTCAAAATTGATATCCGTTCAGACTTAAAAGTGATCTGGAGGCTTGCTTCATTGTCAAGATGGATGAAGAATATTAAATTTGGTGCGGTATTTATGGTGCTGCTGGCGCTGGTTGCATATTTGGCCAATGTCATTATCAACCAGCGGGATATGGGGATTGGCGTCACATTGAATTCAGATAACCAGGTCGTTATTACATCGCTAGAGACTGATGGTTGGGGGCAAGAGGTGCTTGAGCCTGGCGATATCGTGCTCAAAGTGGACGGATCCAATCCCCTGCAAACGGAAATGGTCAGGCAGTATGGAGTCATCGAAAGCGCCGACAATATTACGGTTAATCGAATCGGTTCGGACGGCACCTTACGGACGTTATGGTTCCCTGTAACACATGGTGCTTCAGCTCATGGAGTGCTCTTTTATCTGGTGATACCTGGAGCCTCCCTTTTGCTGTTGTTGGTATTTTCGGGATATGTGTATTGGAAGGAAAAAAACGATCACGCCGCACAAATGCTGATTTTGTTTTTCCTGAGCATCGGCCTGAGCTACTTCAGTTCGGCGGCTTCCGGCTTGCTGGATCCCGTCGGCAGAACGACGCTTGGTTTCAGCTTTGCGTACATCCCGGTCTTTTTCGTTCATTTCATGCAGGCTTATCTTCGAAGATTTCAGGAGGAATTCGTCAGTAGGGCGGGGCTAAGGTTTCTATATATCCTGGCATTTCTGATTGGCGTGCTGATGACGCTCAGCGTCATCCCGGGAATCCCAATCCACCCGCTTGAAACGGCGAGCCTGTTGGTATTTTTTATATGCTCCAATTTCTTTATCGTATATAAATTAATACTCAAATTCGTAAAGCACCGCTCCGGTGATCTGAAATCCCTTTTCAAGTTTACTTTAACCGGACACGCGGTTGCTTTTCTGCCGTTTTTGTTGTTTGACGCCATTCCAGGCTTTTTTGATCAAAGCTTTGTTCCGGCGAAGCTGACGGCGATTTTTTTGCTGGCGATTCCGATCGTGTATTTCTATCTGTTTATTACCAAAAGGCTTTTTGACATCGATTTCGTGCTGAACCGCTTCTCTTATTATACGACGATATCTTTTGTTCCCGCATTGGTCATCATCGGCCTGATGGCGCTTACGATGCATCAGAATCAATATACGTGGTTGAAATGGATTCAGATTTTCCTGCTGGTTTATTTGATGATTACGCTGTTTTTATTCGCCAAGGAATTTATGGATTATCGGCTTCGGCCGCATTTTCTTAAGGAAACCCATGATTTTCAGGGAAGTATTGACCGGTTTTCCAAGCGGATATCGAAAGTGATGAAACGATCCGATCTGGAGCAGGCGCTCGAACGTGAGGTATGCCTGATTTTGCCTGTCCGGAATATCTCATTTCTGAAAATCGTTCAGGATATAAACATGGATAGCACGGCTGTCACAGGTGATGGAAGAGCGGCTGCCGGGGTTGAAGACACGCTGCAAAAACTGGCTAACAAACCAGCTCTAGGAGACATGCTCCGCATGCCGCAAGGCGTGGGTCTGGTCATTGGGAATTACGGAACGACGCAGCATATTATGTGGATCGACGAAAAAGTAAATCATACAAGCCTTAATCTGGACGAACGCAATTGGCTCAAAACGATCGCCCATTACAGCGGTATCGTCTACGAAAACCTGTATTTGATCGAGGGTTTGATCGGGGACTTGGAAATGGAGATGAAGAATCAGAAAGAGGCCCCTTCCTGGGTGCTTCGGCTGATTTTTACTTTGTCCGAAAATGAACGGAGACGGCTGGCGTCGGATCTGCATGACGCGGCGCTGCAGGATCAGCTTATCTGGTATCGCAAGCTCGAATCGCTGATGCTCGACTATCCGATGGAAGAGGGATTGGTTGCCCAGTTGGAACAGATCAAGGAAGGGCTTCTGGATGTAATTCACCAGATCCGGCAGACCTGTAATGAGCTGCGGCCGCCGCTTCTGAAGGAGATGGGGATTGTGGAGGCGCTGGAGCAGTTGATTCAGCAAGAACAAATTCGCTCCAACTATTCCGTTAAGCTTTGGGCTGAACCAACGGTTATCGAATTAAACGATGTGCAGATTTTGGCCGTATACCGGATCGTGCAGGAACTGCTGCGGAATGCCGACAAACACGCCAGAGCGTCGCAGATCTTCATTAGGCTGGAGCAGCGCGATGATGAGTTGTGTTTCTATTATAAGGACGACGGGCGCGGAATGAACTTGACGGAGCTGACCGATTCATTCAAGCATATGGGGATTTCAGGAATCAAGGAACGCGTACGCAGTCTTGACGGCGAAATTACGTTCAACTCGGAACCGGGTAAAGGCTTTGAGGTCCGGCTGACGCTGCCGCTAGATGCCCACAGTGAAGAAGGAGGAGTGAGTGATGGTTCGTATTTTGCTGGTTGACGACCATCCTTCGGTTTGTGAAGGCACCAAAACGATGATTGAACAGGACCCGGAGATGAAAGTGACGGTATCCTACAATTCGCCGGAAGCCCTCGAACTGGCTAAAAACGAAGAATTTGACGTCATGCTTTTCGACCTTAATATTCCGGTGATCAGCGGACTCGAGCTCACCAAACGATTGATGAGCATCAACCCGGATTTTCGGATTCTTATTTATACGGGATATGAGATCAGCTCAAACTTCAATTTGCTGGTGGATGCCGGCGTATCCGGCGTGATCAGCAAGACGGCCAGCCGGGAGCAGCTGCTCAACGCCATCCGCTGTGCCCTTCGCGGGGAGGCGGTCATTCCGGTTTCGCTGTTCAGGCAGCTGCGCCGGAGCGAAGTCCGGTTATCATCCTTCCGCAGCGATAAAACGATGGATGATGTGTCGATTAACGAACGGGAGCAGGAAATTTTGCAGGAAGTGGCGGGGGGCAGCAGCAATAAGGATATTGCCGCCAAACTGCTTATGAGTCAGCGCACGGTCGAATATAATTTGACGCGCATCTTCGAAAAGCTTGGCGTTCGTTCCCGCTCGGAAGCCATTGTGGAAGCCAAACGGCTTGGCTTGATTCATAACGGGGAGTTCGTATAAGCGGCAGCTGCCATAAGTATAGCGATTCGGATTTGCCTATTGCCTATTGACTCTGCCATCCGGATTGTGTATAATTTCCAAAAAAATGAAATTGTGATAAAAGCAATGAAAAGAAGAGTACCGTGGCAGACGCCTTAAAGTGCGTGTTCAAAAAGGTCGGTTTTCAGCACCGAGAAGATTGGATGAAGATAGGGACGAAAGGAGCGGAGCGTACGTAGTGGGTACGTGAGCACCGGAAGGCCCGGCTGAATTCAAGATTCGATGCGAAAGCCAGCTTCCCGATTTACTTCGTGTTAGATATAGAATTTATAAGTTATCTAGCTACGCTGATGAAATTCTATATCACAAGAAAACCTACCGCTGCATCGCGGTCGCTCATCCTTGAATTGGCCTCGATTGGTTTTCTTATCAAAAGCGGACTTTTTGAACAACCTCTTAAACAGAGAGCTCCGGCAGCTGAAAAGGAGCAAGGAACAACCCCGGGAACATGGTCTTGGAGCTGCGCACCGAATCCCTGCCGGATGTAGGCTGCGCCGGAAACCCGCACCCGTTAACGTGCTAAGGTATAACCGCCGCCGGTTTGGCCGCGGCGTACCTGATGAGGTGAGTGCCGTGAGGCATTGATGAATTTGGGTGGTAACACGTGAGTTTTACGCTCTCGTCCCTTTGGGACGGGAGCTTTTTTGCGTCTTGGACCAAATTCGTAGTGAAAGATCTGCAGACACGAAAGCGGCTGTTGGTGACAAATTGATTTAGAAGAAAGCATGATGCGAAAAAAGGAGCTCATCATGATTAGTGCTTGTCAAAAAAGCGAAAGTAGCGGAGGGGACGGAATCAATCTGAAGAAGCAGCAGCGATCGGAAGAACGATCCGCGACCGTAGCGGCCACCTCGAATGATGTCAAAAACTAATTTCAGTATTGAGCCAAGAAAGGAGGAACGAACATGGCACATATTTTTATTGGCGGGGCGTGGCCTTACGCCAACGGTTCGCTTCACTTGGGAAGACTTGCGAGTTTGCTGCCAGGGGATGTATTGGCCCGCTATTTCCGGTCCAAGGGCGACAATGTTTTGTATGTGTCCGGCAGCGACTGCCATGGGACTCCGGTAGCCGTTCAGGCTGCCCAGGAAGGGATTTCGCCTGCGGAATTTGCTGGACGATATCATCAGGAATTTAAGGCCTGTTTTGAACAGTTGGGTTTTAGCTATGACTTGTATACCCGCACAGACCAGGAAGCTCATCAAGAGACTGTACAGGAGTTGTTTGTGAAGCTTTTGAAGAACGGGTATTTATATCGGAAGAGTGCGAAGCAAACTTATTGCGAGGTAGACCGTCGGTTTTTACCCGATCGGTATGTGGAAGGAATCTGCCCGGTTTGCGGCGCGCGTGCGCGGGGGGATCAATGCGATCACTGCTCCACGCTGCTCGAACCCCAAGACTTAAAGGAACGCACATGTAAGCTGTGCGGCACACCGCCTACGGAACGTCCGACGGAGCACTACTACTTCGCGTTGTCGCGGTTTCAGGAGGTTTTATCCCAATATGCGCAGCAGGCGAAAGGCTGGCGTGACAATGCGGTGCAGATGACCCGCCGGTATTTGAGTGAAGGCCTTCAAGACCGTGCGGCAACGAGGGATTTGGATTGGGGCGTGGATGTTCCGCTGCCGGGATTTACGGAGAAAAAGATCTATGTCTGGATCGAAGCCGTCTGCGGGTACTTCTCCGCCAGCAAGCTGTGGGCGAAGCAAGCGGGGGAAGGTTGGGAGCCTTTTTGGCTTGAAGGTCAAGGCGACCTTACATCGTATTATGTGCATGGAAAGGATAACATCCCATTTCATACGTTGATTTGGCCGGCCATTCTCCTTGGGACAGGTGGGCTGCATCTGCCGGATCATATTATTTCTTGCGAATACATGACGCTGGAGGGCAGGAAATTTTCGACCAGCCGCAATTGGGCCGTATGGGTCCCTGATTTGCTTGCCAGATATGAGCCCGATTCGATCCGTTACTTTTTGATTGGAAGCGGACCGGAGAACCGGGATGCCGATTTTTCCTGGAGAGAATTCATATACAGCCATAATGGCGAACTGCTTGGCGCTTTTGGGAACTTTGTGCAGCGGACGCTTGCGTTTATCAATAAATCATTTGCCGGGCGGGTTCCGGAAGGGGAACTCCCGGGCGAATGGAAAGAAACGATATCAGCGCTGTATATGAGCACGGGGAGCCGCATTGAAGCTGGTCGTTTCAAGGAAGCCCTGGAGGGCGTCTTCTCTTTGGTGCGCCAGGGCAACAAATATTTTGATGCGGAGAAACCTTGGCAGCAAATCAGGGAGGATCAAGCAGCATGCGGATCGACTTTGTATAACTGCGTACAGATCATGGCGAATCTCAGCAATCTTTTGGAGCCGTTTATCCCGTTTTCCTGCCGAAAGCTCAAAGGCTTTTTGTCATTGCCGGAACCATCATGGCGGTTTGTAACTGTTCCGGCGGGCCGTAAGATTGAACGCTTGGAGCTGCTTTTTGAAAGGATTGATCCCGCCCGGATTGAAGAGGAGATGCAGCGGCTCGGGAAAATTTAAAAATCGCCCTCGGTTGCTATTCATAAAATATCTTGACAACACAACTCTGGGCGATTAAATTAAACGATGTATTAAACAATGTTTAAAATTTTAAATATTTTTTGAAAGGGGGACGGAATCGGCCTTGATTAAGGATGACAGCTCGGTAAACACAACAGGAACGGACACAAAAATGGAAATATTAAACGCGACCATCGAGTTGATCCGGGAGGAAGGCTTCGCTTGTGCGACGCTGCGCAGAATTGCAGATAAGGCGGAAACGAATTTGGCGCTCGTAAATTATCATTTCGGATCCAAGGAAAAGCTGATCGCCAAGGCCATCGGCATGATCGTGGGTACCTTCGACGATGCATTTGCTTTGCTTGAAGATGAGTCGCTTACGCCGATCGAACGGCTGAAGCAGTTTTTTTACCGGTATCAGCAGCACCTACAGCAATATCCGGGTCTTGCCAAAGAAATGATGGACCAGAGCCGCCTGATTCTGTGCTCCCAGCATGAATATGTCCGCTTTAGCAAAGTGATGAGGACGGAGAAGCTGCTTGGCACGCTAAGAGAAATCACGAATGAGACGGACGAAACAGTATTAAGCGGCATGCTTGCCCAGCTCTATGGCGCGGTTTTCTATCCGGTCATCATGAACTCTTATTTAAGCCTTGGCGGAGAAGAACCCGCACAAGTGCATCTGCCTGACCTCAAGCATCAAGTCGAAATGCTTTTCAGCCTCTATTTTCACAAATACAGCCAGAATTAAAAGATATTAAAAATCGATAAACTATAGAAAAGAGTGGAGAAATCTATGACTAAACCATTGGCGGGGCATACCGCCACAGAAGAGGCGCCGTTTTCGCTCAAAGCGATCCTTCCGCCTCTTCTAGCAATTATCGTCGGCATGATTATGGTTATTTTGGATGGGACTGTCGTGAACGTTGCGGTTCCGAAGCTGGTTGACTTTTTTCACACGGACCTGAAAACGATCCAGTGGGCGATCACCGGTTACACACTTGCCCTGTCGGCGGTGATCCCGCTGGCGGGTTGGATGACGGACCGTTTTGGAGCGAAGCAGGTTTTCGTTACTACAGTAATTTTTTTCGTTCTCGGATCGGCTTTATGCTCTATTGCCCAAGATTCGACTCAGCTTATTATTTACCGCGTTATTCAGGGGCTCGGTGGAGGCATGGTGGCACCGATCGGGATGGCGATGGTGTTCAAACTGGCACCGCCGGAGCGCCGGGGCGCCATCATGGGCATGCTTGGGGTTCCGATGCTGCTTGCGCCGGCTCTTGGACCGGTACTTTCCGGATGGTTGGTTGAATACGCCAACTGGCGCTGGATTTTCCTGATTAACGTGCCGATCGGCGTAATTGCCGTCATCCTGGGCATCGCTTATTTGCCAAAAGCGGACCGGAATGCGGCCAAGCAGCTTGATCTGCTGGGCATCATTTTGGCGCCGATTGCTTTCTCGATGCTGGCTTACGGCGTCAATGAGGGCGGCAGCGTTTCCTGGACCTCCAAAGGAGCCGAGCTCGGCATCCTCATCGGTGGAGCTGCGCTGATATTATTTATAATCGTGGAGCTTATCCATAAAAATCCGCTGCTGGAGCTGCGCGTGTTCCGTTCTTCGGACTTTACGCGCGGGATCATCCTGACATGGATCATGCAGGCTTCCTTGTTTGGGTGCATGCTTTTCGTTCCTTTGTATCTTCAGAACATCCGTCAGTTCACTCCGCTGGAAACCGGTCTGATCCTGCTTCCGCAGGCGTTGTGCTCTGCCATTGCCATGCCGATCGGGGGCAGATTTTTTGACAAGTACGGCGCCCGCCCGGTTTCCTTTGTCGGCCTCGTAATCATTGCCGCATCCTTGTTTTTCCTGAGCGGAATTCATGCGGATACGTCGCTGTACATGATCATGCCGCTGCTGGGCGCCATGGGTTTTGGCATGGGTCTGTCGATGATGCCGTTGAATACGCATGTGCTGAATGCGGCGCCCCGCCAGTGGGTCAACCGCGTCACGCCGCTCACATCGGCATTGCAGCAGGTCGTCGTGTCCTTTGCCGTTGCCGGCATGACCGGATACATGACCAGCCGCATCAACCATCATGCGCTTGAAGTCGGTAAAGGCGGCAACCCGCTTGAGGTTTCGGTACTCGGATTCGACGACGTCTTTTTGCTGTCAGCCTGGCTGGCCGTCGCAGGTGTTGCGCTTTGCCTGATTTTGCGGAAACCGAAGGAAATGGTTGTAGAATCGGAGCAGGGAGAGGAAGGCAAGCCGGATCCGTCGTTGATGATCGGCCATTAAACCAGCGTAACGTCTAGAGGGATTTGTCGAAAATGAAGAGCCCGGAAGACCGCTTTACGGAGCAGGTTTTCTGGGCTCTTTTGCCAATATAGCATATATCGATTAAACGCTGGATTTCTCCGACAAATTCATCGGTAACCCCACTGTGATTTTTTGTGTTCTGTTATAATCATTCCCAAAGATGAGATTCTAAGAGATGGTGGTAAATTCTACTGCAAAAATTTTTCGAAGTCGTGAAACCTTAGTCTCTTAAGCATCGTATAAGGATGTTAAACGGATTTATCCGAATCATTTTTATAAGGAGAAGATGCATCAGTGGAAAGTGACAGGTATGTTTTAAATTTGGTTTTGGTAGCTTTAATGATTGGATTGTCGGCTTTTTTTGTGGCGGTGGAATTTGCCGTCATCCGTGTCCGTGCCAGCCGGGTGGACCAGCTTATTGCCGAAGGACGCAAGGGTGCTAATGCCGTGAAGAAGGTGCTTGGGGATCTGGACGGCTATTTGTCGGCCTGCCAGCTCGGCATTACGATTACATCGCTGGTTCTGGGTTTCCTTGGGGAGCCGACGGTGGAGAAAATTCTTCACCCGCTGTTTGATAAATGGCATGTTCCCGCAGGGCTTAGCTCTTTCCTGTCCCTGCTCATTGCGTTTACCGTCATTACGTACCTGCATGTGGTCATTGGCGAACTTGCGCCGAAAACCGTCGCAATCCGCAAGGCGGAAACCATTGCGCTTTGGTTCTCGCCGCCGATTATCTGGTTTAATAAAATCATGTATCCTTTTATCTGGCTGCTTAACGGTTCGGCTAACCAATTGGTCCGTTTGTTCGGCATCAAACCGGCCTCGGAGCATGAGGAAGCCCATTCCGAAGAAGAGCTGCAGATTATTTTAAGCGAAAGTTATGAAAGTGGAAAAATCAACGACAATGAATTCGGGTATGTCAGCCGAATCTTTGCGTTTGACAATATGCTGGCCAAAGAGATTATGGTTCCGCGTACCGACATGATCTGCCTTGATAAAAACAAGCCGCGGAGCGAAAACCTGGAAGTTATCAAAGAGCAGCAGTATACCCGGTTTCCGCTGATCGACGGCAGTAAGGACAATGTGATCGGTATCATTAATACCAAACAGTTCTTCCTGGCCTATGAAGATGATCCTAACGTTGATGTGGCGACGCTGATCCATCCGGTGATGGCGGTTTCGGAAGTCACTCCGGTCAATGTACTGCTGCAGCGGATGCAGCGGGAGGGCACCCACATGGCCTTGCTGATCGATGAATATGGCGGTACAGCGGGCATCGTGACGATTGAAGATATCATTGAAGAAATCGTGGGCGAGATCCGCGACGAATTCGACAGTGATGAAGAGGAAGAAATAACGGAGCTGGCGGAAAATCATCTGATCGTCGACGGCATGGTCTCTATTTCGGAAATTAACGATTACTTCCATTTGGATCTGGATGCGAAAGAATGGGATACGATCGGGGGGTGGCTTTACAGCCATAATAACGAGATGGAGGAGAAGGAATCCTTCGTGCACGAGGATGTAACGTTCATTTTGCTGGAGCGGGATCATAATCGGTTCTGTAAGCTGGAGATTATCAAGAATAAACAAAGCGAGGAATAAAAGATGGACAACACCGAGAACTGGGCGGCCCGCTTCAAACGGTTGTTCCTGAACAACCGGTTTGTATTGTTTCTGCTGATTTTGCTCTTGATTGGTCTAAATATTATGGTGCTCAGCAAAGTTTCGTTTATCTTTCATCCGATTAATGTGCTGTTAAAAACCGTCGTATTGCCAATCATCCTCACTGGAATCGTGTATTATCTCCTGAATCCGATCGTGAATTTTCTGGAAAAACATAAGGTAAAGCGGGTCTACTCTATTTTAATGCTGTATATGTTGATCATCGGCATCGTTGCAGTGCTGCTGACGCTTGTCATTCCGGTTATACGGGAGCAAATTATGGACCTCGTCAGCAACTTCCCGGCATATGGCGAGATGATTCGGGAACAGTTTGAGCATTTAATGGGAAGCAATATCTTCAACCAAGTCCAGGAATCCATCAACTTTGACCCGCAGGAATTGATCAAAACAATCTCCCAGCGTGCAACGAGTTTTCTCAATAAAACATGGATTGGCATCGGCGGTTTCGTCGGAAGCTTGATTGAAGTGGTGCTTTCGGTTGTTACCGTTCCGTTTATCTTGTTTTATTTGCTGAAGGACGGCAAGAAGCTTCCGGGCTTTATTTTGGGCTTTGTACCTACGAAGCTGCGCCCTGAAACCGACCGGGTCATGAAGGAAATGAATCACCAGATCAGCTCATACATCCGCGGGCAGATTATTGTCAGCTTCTGTATCGGGGCGCTGTTGTTCATCGGATATTTGATCATCGGCCTGAAATATTCGCTGATATTGGCGGTCATTGCAGCCTTTACCAGCGTAGTTCCTTATTTGGGCCCGGCGATTGCGATTACTCCAGCCTTAATCGTGGCTGCGGTGACTTCGCCGTTCATGCTGCTCAAAATGATCATCGTATGGACGGTTGTGCAGCTGATCGAAGGAAAGTTCATATCGCCGCAGGTCATGGGTAAGACGCTGAAGATTCATCCGATTACAATTATTTTCGTGATCTTGACGAGCGGCAACCTGTTTGGCATCGTCGGCATTTTGCTGGCGGTTCCGGGATATGCGGTGCTGAAAGTCGTTGTATCTCATGTCTATCAATGGTTTAGAGTGCGTTCGCGTTTATATGAAAACGAGCCGGTTAACCCGGAGGCATAAGAAGCCGGAAGATTGCGACTGCGGGAAAGCCCGCAGTCTTTTTTGTTTTTGCGATTATATGAATTTATTAGCTGGGGACCCCGCAAAGTATTTGGCATAAGGATCGAAACGAAGGCTACGCTTTGGAAATTGATGCAAAAGTGCATCTATTTACGATACAGCAGTTTGTTTTAGGTAAAAAGCTTGCGAAAGTGCAAGCTTTTTCCTTTTTATGAGTGCAATTAGGTCATTCATGGTCGAAAGGATGCACAATCGCAACAATTCTGCCTCCCACACCACAAAACGCCTGAAAAGGATGCACAATCGCAACAATTCTGCCTCCCACACCACAAAACGCCTGAAAAGGATGCGCAATCGCAACAATTCTGCCTCCCAACCACAAAACGCTTGAAAAGGATGCACAATCGCAACAATTGCACTTCGGCTTCAACACTCGAGGATAGCGAGTTGTTCTGAAGATATAAGAAAGTATAAACTTCGGAGATCTCACATCCTTATATTGCAAGAAAAATTACCGCTAAACGCGGTCTGTCTTCTATGAGAGTACGTCGATTGACGTTTTTCTTACGCACTATATTTTTAATTAAGTCAGGATTTTGCAAAATTCGATTCCAACCGCTCCCGGGTGCAATATATAGACGAACTAAACCGTTTTCGCTATATATTGCTGATTGAAAGTCGCTCCTTGGATTTTTGCAAAATCCTTAAGTATGAAAAAGTTCCTCTTACAAACGAGCACTGCAAACCGAATACAGTTGCTGTAAGTCATACCCACCGGCTTAGCCGGTGCTTCCATCAACCCTATAAGGGCATGGCACTGGCAAGCGCCTGTAAAGCACACTGAAAGTCTACCCGCAGGGGTTCTCAGGCTTGACCCTCAAAGGGGCTTTTTAACTACTGCAAAAACGTGGCTCTTGCAGTGCCTCACTTTGCAGGGGGGATTTTGCGGGATTACGGGAGATGAGAGCGACTTTGCTTTTGACATCCACCGCACCGAAATCCTCGGGTTTGCCGAGTCCTGATTAGATTTATTCGCAAATACAGTTGTAATTCCGCATGAGCCGTGTGATAATGGGTTGTTCGTCTTTGCGAACAGTTGAAGAATCCTGACTTTTAAGTGAATGCTGGAGGTTATTTGAACGTGGAACGGTACCCTTTTTCGTATAATCCTGCGCGGCCTTTTATTCAGCAAGCGGGTGAATGGGTGGCGGATGTATTTTATGAATTGCTGCCTGAGGCGGGCTTTGAGGTCCGGGATGAGCAGATATATATGGCGTTTCAGTTGGAAAAGGCTTTTGCCGAGAAAAAAACGATATTTGCCGAGGCAGGCGTAGGCACGGGAAAAACACTGGCATATCTTTTATATGCCGTTTGTTATGCGCGTTATACCCGCAAACCGGCTGTGATCGCATGTGCGGACGAGTCGCTGATCGAACAGCTCGTTAAGCCGGAAGGCGATATTGCGAAGCTGGCCCGGCATCTGGATTTGAGGATCGATGCCCGGCTAGGCAAATCGCCGGATCAATATCTTTGCCTTAGAAAGCTGGACGAAGCGCGGGTGCAAGGCGATGAGGAGATGCTGTGGGAAGACATTGCGGCAAGCCTGCCGGATTTCGTCTATTCCCATGCGCCGATGCAAGCCTTCCATGCCTATGGCGACCGGCGGGATTACCCGCAGCTCAGCGACGAGGAGTGGCAGCGGATCAGCTGGGATTCCTTCCAGGACTGCTTTACCTGCGACCGGCGCCACCGCTGCGGGCAGACCTTGTCACGCGATCATTACCGACGCTCCACCGATTTGATTATTTGCTCGCATGATTATTATTTGGAGCATGTCTGGACGTATGACGGCCGTAAGCGGGAGGGGCAGCTGCCCTTGCTTCCGGAGCATTCCTCCGTCGTTTTTGACGAGGGGCATTTGCTCGAGTCAGCCGCAATGAAGGCGCTTGGATACAAGATGAAGCATGTTGTCTTTGAGGAACTGATTACGCGGCTGCTGCAAAATGAAATCCGCGAGTCGCTTGCCGTGCTTATCGATAACGCAATCGTGCAGAGCGAAGCGATGTTTGCCGCTTTCGGGCACTTCAGCCGTTTGATTCCGGGTTCGGACCGCAAGGAAATCATACTGCATCCGGAGCTCCTGCAGGAGGTGCACCGGTTCCGCGAGCTGCTTACTGCTATTGAGGAAGGGCTGGTATTCGAAAGCGAACTGTATACGCTGGATGATTATCAGCTCCGCATCGTTGAAGAGCATTTGGAGATGATGCAGAAGGCTTTGATGCTGTTTGAGCGTTCGGAGGCTTTGATCTGCTGGGTGACGGATAGCCCGGAAGGACTTGTGCTTTCGATCATGCCGAAAAGCGTGAAGGAAGTGCTGGAGACGCATGTATTTGGCCTGAATATGCCGATTGTGTTTTCGTCGGCGACCTTGTCGGTGGATGGCTCGTTCCGTTATGTGGCGGACAGTCTCGGCATCGGCAACTTCCTGTCCTTTTCGGTTGCCTCTCCATATGACTATGAACAGCAGATGAAGGTTTTGGCGCCGCAGTGGCCTTTGGCGGATGGTTTTGCCGGCAAGATGAAGGAAGCCGCGCGGGCGCTGCAGGCAACCGGAGGCAGAGCCCTTATTCTGTTCCGCACCCGGGAGGAGCTGCGTTTGTTCAAGCAGCACGCCGCGGCAGAGCCGGTTCTAGCCGGTATGCGGTTATATTTTGAAGGTGACGGGGAAATCAGCCATCTGATTTCAGCTTTCCAGAGCGAGGAAGAAAGCGTGCTGTGCGCAGTCAGCCTGTGGGAGGGATTGGATGTGCCCGGCCCGTCTCTTTCGAACGTCATCATCTGGTCGCTGCCGTTTCCGCCGCATGATCCGGTCTTTATCGCCAAGCGTAAAACTGCTGCGGACCCGTTTGCCGAAGTGGATCTGCCGTATATGCTGCTGCGTCTCAGACAGGGGATTGGCCGGTTGATTCGTTCCCGGGATGACAACGGGGTTGCCGTCCTTTTGGGCGAAGAACTGCGTACCGATCCGGTGGTTAGAGAGCGGGTGCTGGCTGTGCTGCCGGAAGGTGTGCGGCTGCAGGATTAATAATTGCTCAGTAACTATAAAGAACCGCAACCGTAGCGGCCAACCCGCTCAATATTATTGGAGAATTAAATGAATTCAATATAACAAGGCAAGCTCCGGCATCCCGGTCTGACTTTTCAGGCCGCGGCCGGAGCTTTTCAATTTCTTTACGGATTCTCAATCGTCCCCATAAAAATCCACAATCCGGTTTGGCGGTCCTCAATACAGAAGAAGAAGGGATGGTCTACATCCATCCGGAATCTATCTAGCGGCGCAGAAGCTGTCGCCAAGCCGATGGCGGTAACGGCCGCGGCTTCCGTACCCTGTTCATTCACGTCAACTACCGTCTTGTGAAGTACGGATGAAATGAACAGCGGCTTGATGTCGGACATGGCGGTAAAATCGGCGGCTGCCGGATCAAAAGCTTGTTTCATTCCCATTTGGGCCAAGGGGTCCTTAAGCTGTCCGGAATACTCTGCTTTGAAACGGGGCAGGCGGATTTCGCCGGAGGCATTGGGGAAATTCCCCTGCCATGGAGAGGGATCCTTCCGGATTTTATTCATCAAATCAGCGAGTGTACGCCCCTCAGCGGGCATAATAATCATCATGTCCAGCCGCCCGTCGCCATAAGGAAGGCGGATGGCCTGAGCCTCGGATGTGTTCTTGTATTCGAACATGCCGCTTTGTGCCATCATCGGAACCTTTTTAACCGTTTGGTTCGCCAGCGTGAAGGATCCTTCCCGCGTATCTTTCGGGTCAAAAGGTTTTTGCCAAGAGCCCTTAAAATAGACGGCATTCAGCAGGACGGCCAGCGTTTCGGGAGCGGGCAGCTGGTCAAGAATCGAAGGGATTTTGCCGTTTGTGTGCTTGCTGACCCAGTCGTTGATTTCGTTTAGTGTTTTCTTATTTTGGAAATCCGCATCCCGGATTTCGGCTCCGTAGCTTTTACGCGCCGTGCCCACGAAACTGTCTTTCATGCTGCCGCCGCGCTGGTACCAAACGGAGTTGGCGGTATTGAGGCGAACGCCCGATCCGGCATCCTCAAGCAGTGTTTGCAGCGTATGGAAAGCGGCGCTGATCTGGTCCTTGCGAAGCTGCTGCACTCCGAGCGTTTGCGCCATTTCTTTGGCGGTTTGTCCGTCCGCACCGTTATAGGCTAATGCCAAAGCGGTAAAAATACTGTAAGGCGAAAGAATCAGGTTTTGGCCTTGACCGGCCGCTGGCGCGAGTTTTTGATGAAGCGTAAGTCCGAACCGGTTTTGCGCCTGGATGAAGGCTGGATTGAGTTTGCTTGCAGCCTGCTGTCTTTCCCCAAGCGAAAGAACCGGTACATCTTTTTCTATTGCGGGTGAATTGGATTTGGCAATTGCAGTAGGATTCATCGGACCGGAACAGGCCGAAACCACGGTTGATACAGCCAGCAGCATAAGCGCGCAACCTTTTTTTGGATTAAAGAACATCCTATAAACGCCCCCCTTTGACAATTTGTCACATGATATTCATAGACGCTTCCATATAATAGGATGTTGCACTGCGAAAAGTAAAACCGGATTTGATTATGCTAGAAGCTGAGCGGTATAATGAGCATAGAAGTCAACTAAACTGACCAATTTTTAACTTTTATTGATATCAAGGAGTTGTACAACTTATGCCTAAGACACCCCGTCGACATCAAGAGGATTTGGCATCATTGTTTTCGGTAGCCTTCAGCGCCCTCAATCAGGAGCTTCATCAGCGGCTGAACGAGCTTGGATTCGGAGATATCCGGCCTATGCACGGTTTTTTATTCCAGGGCTTGATTCCGGACGGGGCCACAGCCAAGACGTTGGTTGAGCTTTTGGGCATTTCCAAGCAGGCAGTAAGCCAGATGCTGGATTACCTGGAGGAACGGGGATACGTCGCAAGAAAACCCCATCCTTCGGACGGAAGAGGCAAGCTGGTTGTGCTTACGGAGAAGGGACAAGCGGCTATTAAGGCTAAAGAAAGCATTTACTCGAAGATCGAACGTCGTTGGGGCGAGATTGTGGGCCCTGAACGTCTGAATATGATGCGCTCTGATTTGAAGATGATCATTGAGAGCATCAATGAAGGGGATTTACCGCAAAAGCTGCGCCCAACCTGGTGACTATAATCTGGAATCCCAGTATTTATGTTTCACATAAAGTCCGTTTGTCATGGTAATATGTCTTTAGATGTTTTTCTTGTGAATACTCTAACTTTGCAAAAGGATCGGATAACGCATGGAACCGTCTTTGATTTTAAAAGCTTTATCCAACGAGACGCGCCGCCAAATTTTGTTTTGGCTTAAGCATCCGGATGAGCATTTTGATGAAACGCCTTATCTTCAGCAAGGACTGACGCTCAAGATCGGCGCTTGCGTAAGCGATATTCAGGAAAAAGCGGGGCTTGCGCAATCCGTTGTTTCCAGCTATTTGCTTATGATGCAGAAGGCTGGCTTGCTTGAAGCGGAAAGGTTCGGCAAGTGGACTTTTTACCGCCGGAACGAAAAGACGATACAGGCTTTTGCAGACTACATTCGAGATGAGTTGTAGGTGTGAGGAAAAAGGAGGAAACTCCTTTTTTTTGGCAGTATAGAATTTATAAGTTTTTTTGGGGGTCCCCACAAAGTAATCGGAATAAGCTTCGAAGGCCATGCGTCACTTTGTGGGTTTTTTTTGCGATTTCGAATTTACATATCTAGATAAGTAGATGTATAATATCATAGGTATACGGAGACCTGGGAAAATAAATAGAAAGGAGTTTGATAAAAGAAGAGATAAAGAAAATGATGTCCAAACATATCTATATATCTAGATATATAGTTACAAAATGAATTCAGATTGGAGATTAAATCGATGAAAAAAAGCAATCCACTGCTGATTATCATATTGGCGTTGGGCGTATTCGGCATTATTACCACGGAAATGGGGATTGTTGGAGTTCTTCCGCAGGTAAGTCAGAAGTTTAATATTGGGGCGGCTCAGGCCGGGCTTATGGTGAGCGTTTTTGCTTTCGTTGTGGCCATTTCAGGACCTTTTGTCACGCTTCTGGCCTCCGGGATGAATCGCAAGCTGATTCTGAGTTTGTCGGTTTTGATGTTTGCGGTTTCGAATATTTTTTACGCTCTGACGGGTCAGTTTGAGGTGCTGATGATTTTTCGCATTCTGCCCGCCATTTTTCATCCCGTGTTTTTTTCGATTGCGCTTGTTACGGCGGCACAGCTTGTTCCTCCGGAAAAAAGCGGCGGGGCGGTAACGAAGGTTTTTGCCGGTATTACCGTTGGTTTTGCTTTTGGCGTCCCTCTAACATCGTATCTGGCGGAGCGGATTTCGCTGGAAGCGGCATTTCTATTCGCAGCTGCTGTGAATGGGATCGCGTTTGCAGGGATTTTGCTTCTGCTGCCATCCATGCCGGTCCGGGAGAAAATGTCGTACGGTAAACAGATCAGCATTTTGGGCAGACCGGCCGTATGGCTCAATATTGCTGCGGTCTGCTGCATTTTCGCGGCGATGTTTTCGGTTTACAGCTATTTTGCCGAGTACCTGGGACAGGTTACAAATATGAACGGCACATGGATCAGCGGGATGCTGATGGCGTTTGGCGTTATTATGATTGCAGGCAACTTCTTGTTTGGCGGTTCGCTGCAAAGGAACATGGTTAAAACGGTGGCGGCTTTTCCGATTCTTTATCTGGCCGTTTACTTGCTTGTCTATATGTTCGGGGCATCTTTTGTGCCAATGCTGCCGATTGTATTGTTGTGGGGAGTGATTCATTCCGGCGGGCTGATCGTCAGCCAAACCTGGTTGATGACCGAGGTCAAGGATGCGCCCGAATTCGGCAACAGTCTGTTCGTTTCGTTCTCCAATCTTGGGATTACGCTGGGATCATCATTGGGCGGCTGGTTTATATCTCAATTTGGCATCCATCAGCTTATCTGGAGCGGAATGATTTTTGCGGCTTTAGCGTTTGTTTTGATTTTGGTGAAGTTGAAAATATTCAGCTCGCGGGCTGAGCAGGCTCCGGCGGCGTAATTAATATATAGTGAGAATCGGGATTTGATCATTCGAATGTTCACCGCAGCAAATGAGTCAACGCAATCATGGTGAGCAGGCCGAGTATAAAAGAAAAGGTAGAAGCACGTTCATTGCCGTCACCGTGGCTTTCGGGAATCAGCTCTTTATAGACGACGAATAACATGGCTCCGGCGGCAAAAGCAAGCCCGTAAGGGATGATGGAATGGAAGCTTTCGGTAAACTGCAGTCCAACCCAGCAGGCCGCCAGTTCAAGCACGCCCGTAAAGGTGGCCAGCAGCAGCGCTGTCCGTCTGCGAAGGCCATGGGTAATGAGAAACAAAGCCGTCAGGAAGCCCTCCGGTATATTCTGCAGGCCGATGCTGAGCGCGACGATGGTTCCAAGCTCCTGATTCGTACTCCCATAACTAACCCCTACAGATAGCCCCTCCGGCAGATTATGAAGGGCCATGGCGGAGAGGAACATCAATGAACTTGTCCGGGAATTGTCCGCACCGTGCGAGTTATGCTCAAGATCTTGATGGGGGATAAGCTGCTCCATAAGGGTGAGAACGGCTGTGCCCAGAAGTGTGCCAATGGTCAGAATCCAAAGATTCGACAGTTTCAATGCCGATGGAATCAGTCCGTAGGTCGAAGCGGCGACCATGATACCGGCGGTGAATGCCAGGAGAATATCTCTCCCCCTGTGGGTTACGTTGCTGAACAGCAGCGCCGGCAGCGCGCCCAAAGCGGTGCATATCGATGTGGCCAGACTTCCAAGCAGAACAGTATTCATCGTTTCCTCCCGTTTCCCATGGATTGAAGCTGCTAAAACCTACTTGTACCAAAATATGTGCAAGCTCTGACCAATATGACCGGGGGCTGTCGGCTATGGAGGAGATGTAAGGTTTATCCTTCCAATAGCCGCGGCGGTTTTCGATCTGAAGCGACCGGCATATCAACAAAAAGGGACCGCCCATGCAGCTAAATCCAGCGCTGACATGAACGGTCCCTTTTAACGGATATGGAATTTTTTTGAAGTCCCCGCAAAGTATTTGGAATAAGCATCGGAGCATAGATTCCACTCAGTACTTTTGCTCCGCAAAAGGGCCCCTCTTTGAGAGTCGCCCTTACTTCTTTCCGATACTCTTTGCGGGGGTGTTTAATGATTATTTTTCCTCAATCTTGACGCTGTCGATCGTTACTTTCTCGCTTGGCTTGCTTACCTCGTTGTTGGCGGCGGGATTCACTTCTACAGGCGTTGCCGCGATTTGTTTGACGATGTCCATGCCCTCGGTGACTTTGCCGAAGATGGTGTAGTTTGGATTCTGGTTCAGCGAAGTGCTGTCTTCTCCGGTGCAGATGAAGAACTGGCTGCCGTTAGTATTCGGGCCGGCATTGGCCATCGCTACGATTCCGGGTTCGTATTTGTAGCTTGTTTTTTCATCCTCGAAGGAGTAGCCCGGGCCGCCCGCGCCGGTTCCCGTCGGGTCACCGGTTTGAACCATAAACGATTCGATGATGCGATGGAATGTTACCCCGTTATAGAAACCTTCCTTGGACAGGAAAACGAAGTTGTTTACGGTTTTTGGGGCATCCTTGGCAAACAGCTCGATCTTAAACGTACCTTTGGAAGTTTTAACTTCGGCTTCATAGGTTTTCCCTGTGTCGATTTTCATTTCCGGCGGGCTTGTCCAGCTTTTCGCCGCTTGAGATCCTTGATCGGATTTACTTCCCTGCGTCTCTTTAGAGCCTTGATTTTGATCGTTTTGCGTCTCTTGCGATTGTTTTGGCTGATCCGCCGATTTTTCCGTCTTTTTGCCGCAGCCGCCGAGTACAAGCGCAGCTACGATCATGATCATGAATGGAAGATATGCTTTTTTGAATTTCATCTAACTCATGTTCACTCCTTTTAGCATTCTGTTTCTGTTATCCGGAATTCCCCGGCAACCGCTTTTCTAATCATATCGATTTTTCAGCGCAAAATCTAGCGTATGTCTTGGAAGGCTTTTGCTCATAGCTTGAACAGGGGTTCTTGAATTGTTTGAAACTTCTTTCCGAAAGGCGCGTTAATGAAGGTATTGAAAGTAAAAATTGGCATGGAGGGATGTCGAATGTTCGAAGCGGAAAATGCCCGACTGGCTGAATTGAAAGAGAATATGCGCAACAAGACCAAATGGGAGAAGCGGCTTCAGGAGCTGCAGAGGGAACTGAAAGAACATGAGCGGGAAGCGGATGGATGGAAGATGCGGCTGGCGGATGAGGAGAAAGATGTAGAACGGTTGATGGGAGCATCTTTGACCGGACTATTCTTCAGCTTGATCGGCAAAAAGGAGGAGAAGCTGGAACGTGAGCAGCTGGAGGTGTTGGAAGTCAAGGCTAAGTACGATGCGGCTGCACGGGCTGTGGGGGACATCAAACAGCAGTGCAAGGAGCTGGAGGATTTGCTCCGGGACGTGCGTTATTCCGATATCGAATTTGAACGTATTTTACAGGAAAAAGAAAAATGGATGCTGCAGCAAAACGGGGAGTTAGCGGAGCTTGCGGAACAGCAGGCGGATTTGTCCATTTATCTTAAAGAAATGAAGGAAGCGGTGCAGGCAGGCCGATCCGTGCTGCATGATCTGGAGCAGGCCAGAGATTACCTGCAATCTGCACGCAATTGGGGAACTTATGACATGCTTGGCGGCGGGATGATCTCCACGCATATCAAACATAACAAGATTGACGAAGCGATGGATTATATCCATGCAGCCCAGACCAGCCTGCGCCGGTTCGGCAAAGAGCTGCAGGATGTGCAGATGAATCTATCCATCGAAATGGACATCGATGGTTTTTTGCGTTTCTCGGATTATTTTTTCGATGGCTTTATTTTCGATTGGATGGTGCAGGGACGGATCAATGACGCGCTGGCTCAGGTCGAGAATAAATTGCATGAGGCAAAACAATTGGTCAGGCATTTGGAATCCGAATACAAAGGTATGGAAACGCGCCTGAATGATATGAAAAGAAGGTATGAGTCGATCATTGAATCGGCTGATTAGCCGAAGGTGCTTGATTCGCTCCGGGAGTCTGTTTTTAGATGGAATTAGGAAAAAATTGCAAAAGTGCATGCTTTTTCAGGCATAAATCCCACCATATAGCAAAAAATTGCGAAAGTGCAGGTTTTTAAGGTGTTACATACAAAATAAGGTTCTACATAAGAAAAAAGATGCACTTTCGCAGGAATATGTCACTAATGATTAAAAAATAGCTCCAAAAGATGCACAATCGCAACTTTTTCAGAAAAAAGAAGCAACTCTTGATGCTGTCATATCATTAATCATTCACCCAACCCACGTTAAATCATGAGGTCATTGGTCATCAGCACCACGGATCCAATGGATATAAAAAGCGGCGCAGGAATTAATCTCCTATGCCGCTTTTTCGGTTGCTTCAGCCAAACTCCATTCATGGTTGCCTCTAACGGGAAAGCTAAAGCCAGACGGTTTACGCTTTTTCGTCCTTCCATTCCACGCTCCGGAGAAAACCGTATTTCATCAGCTGGAGCACGAAATCCACGTAATAGGCCTGCCGGACAATGGCTCCGTACTCATGATTTTTGTAGATATAGAAGAGCACATCGGTATAGATGTCGTTCTCCTCGAAGTAATGCCGGATTTCCTTCAAGTGTTGCAGATAAGGCTCTGTCTGAAGCAGCCGCAAATGAAATTCAACATCCTGTTCATTTACCGTTTCGGTAATTACAGTTACATCGTCATTGCAACGGTATGCCAGCATGCGAGCACCTCCATCTCAATCCAGTGTTAGCATTTCCTTGTTTCGCTAATTACATTAAATATCTAAGGTATATATAACCGCTTGCTAATACAATAGACAGCACCATGATCGGGAAGCCGATCTTCAGAAAAGCGGTAAACTTAAGCGGATATCCCTCTTTGGAGGCCATGCCGGCCACAATCAAGTTGGCGCTGGCGCCAATCAGGGTGCCGTTTCCGCCGAGGCAGGCGCCAAGCGCAAGGCTCCACCATAAAGGTTCCAGATTGCTTACCCCCATGCTGCCCATATCTTGGATCATCGGAATCATGGTGGCCACAAACGGGATGTTATCGACAAAGGCGGAAGCGATGGCGCTCAGCCATAAAATCAGCATCGAGGTGGAAGTCACATCGCCTCCGGTGAGTCCAACGGCTTTTTCCGCCAGTGTGGCAATGACGCCTGTTTCGATCAAGCCGCCAACCAATACGAATAATCCGATAAAGAAGAATATCGTAGGCCATTCCACCTTGGCAAAAGCCTCTTCCAGCATATGTTCGCCCGTCATCAGCAGAAGCAGGAAGGCTCCGGCCAATGCGACGGTCGCGGATTCGATGTGCACGAGCTGATGAATGAAAAATCCGATGATCGTCAGACCAAGCACCGTCAGACATTTGATCAGCAATTTACGATCCGTCAAAAGCTCTTTTTCGTCCAGATCCATAATGCCCTGCATCAGTTCCGGCGTCGTTTTGATGTGTTTCCGGAATAGCAGGACAAAGATCGGAATGAGAACTAGAAGAATCAAAAGCGCAATCGGCGTTAGATTCTGAATAAAGGCCATAAAAGTTAATTCCTTGACCGCGCTGCCAATCATAATGTTCGGCGGATCGCCGATCAGGGTTGCCGTGCCCCCCACGTTGGACGCAATAATCTGCGTGATCAGGAAAGGCAGCGGATTGACCCGCAGCTGGCGTGTAATACTAAAGGTAACGGGTACCATCAGCAGTACGGTGGTCACATTGTCCAGAAATGCCGATCCCAAGGCGGTCAGCAGCATCAGCGCGATCATGATGGCCAGCGGCCGTCCTTTGGCTTTTTTGGCAGCCCAGACTGCTATAAATTTGAAGAGCCCCGTTTCTGCGGTAATGTTGACAATAATCATCATCCCGATCAGAAGGCCCAGCGTGTTGAAATCGATGTGATGGATAGCGGTTTCCTGGCTCACGATGCCAAGAACCACCATAAGCGCGCCGCCGATCATCGCAATGATCGTACGGTGGATTTTTTCCGAAATAATGAGTGCATAAGCAATCAAAAAAATAGCAATAGCCAAAATCGTTTGCAGTTCCATAATTCCTCCCCATTTTCTTCGATGCGGTCCGTACGTGAGCACCTAAAATGCTTCCGAAGGAAACATACTTCGTAAGCATATGCTTGGCCCGGCTGAATTCAAGATTCGATGCCGAATCCGCTTCCTGATTCACTTCGTGTTAGATATAGAATTCATTCGTTATCTAGCTACGCTGATGAAATTCTATATCGCAAGAAAAACTACAGCTAAAGGTGGTCGCGGACTTTTTGAACAACCTCTATAGATTTCGCATCAATCCATGCTTCAATTCCTCCTTAGGCATCAGGGGGAAATTGCCGCATGCGGACCCGAACAAAGAACGAGAAGCCCAAAAAAAGACAAACGGAGCCCGCACGTGGCAGGCTCCTCCGAATGTATTCTATGCGATTTAAGTGACTATGCCCCTATGTGAAAAGGGTTAGTAAACATTTAGAAATAATTATAAAGTGTTTCCGTCTACTTGTAAAGCAAAGTCAAAGTTCAGGCGTAAAGGAGGGCGACCATGAATAAAAAATGGTGGAAGGAAAGCGTGGTATACCAGATTTATCCTATCAGCTTTCTAGATACAAACGGCGATGGAATCGGCGATTTGCGGGGGATTGAAGCTAAGCTGGATTATTTGAAGGACCTGGGCGTGGACGTCATTTGGATCTGTCCCATTTATCAATCGCCGAACCATGACAACGGATATGACATCAGCGATTATCAGGCAATCATGAAGGAATTCGGGACGATGGAGGATTTTGACCGTCTGCTGGAGCAGG
Source organism: Paenibacillus azoreducens (assembly GCF_021654775.1). Classification (NCBI taxonomy): domain Bacteria; kingdom Bacillati; phylum Bacillota; class Bacilli; order Caryophanales; family Paenibacillaceae; genus Paenibacillus; species Paenibacillus azoreducens. Next base: position 903,920 of record NZ_AP025343.1, read on the forward strand.
CCCATGCCAGGGGCCTCAAAATCATGATGGACCTCGTGCTGAACCATACCTCGGACGAGCATCCCTGGTTTATCGAATCCCGGGCCTCGAAGGACAATCCTAAGCGTGATTTTTACGTATGGCGAAAAGGAAAAAACGGCGCTCCCCCAAACAACTGGGAATCCTATTTCAGCGGCTCGGTCTGGGAATATGATGATGCGACGGATGAATATTATTTGCATCTGTATTCAAAACATCAGCCTGACCTGAACTGGGAAAACCCCAAGGTTGTCGAATGCATGCATCAGATGGTGGAGTGGTGGCTGAAAAAAGGGGTGGACGGATTCAGGTTGGATGCTATTGCGCATATCGCCAAAACGGTTGGTTTGCCGGACGGTCCCAACCCGGAGCATTTGCCGACGGTGCGCGCTTACGAGCTGTTTTCCAATCTGGAAAACGTACATACGCTTCTTCGAAACTTGCACGAACAGGTGCTTTTTCATTACGATATCATGACGGTGGGGGAGACGTCGGGAATCGGTCCTGAAGAAGCGTTATGTTATGTCGGCGAAGACCGGGGGGAACTGAATATGGTATTTCAGTTTGAGCATATGCAGATTGACGCACTCTCCGGAGGTTCGGGCAAATGGGATGTACGGCCGTGGAATCTGCTTGAATTGAAGAAGGTGATCGGCCATTGGCAGGCGGTTTTGCATGAACGGGGTTGGAACGCGAACTACTGGTGCAACCATGATCAGCCGCGCTCCGTGTCCCGGTTCGGCGATGATCGAAACTATCGCGTAGAGTCGGCCAAAATGCTCGCTACCTTCATGCATACACTGGAGGGAACGCCTTATATATACCAGGGTGAGGAGATCGGCATGACGAATATCGCCTTTAAGTCCATCGATGATTACCGGGATGTGGAGACGGTCAACTTCTATCAGGAACAAATTCGCAAGGGTGTGCCGGAAGGCCGGATTATGGAGGCAATTTGGAAAAAAAGCCGGGATAACGCCAGAACGCCGATGCAGTGGAACAGCTCGGAGGAAGCGGGATTTACTTCAGGTACGCCGTGGATCAAAGTAAACCCGAATTATCCGATGATTAATGTGGAGAAAGCTTTACGGGATCCTGATTCCATATGGCATTACTATAAAAAGCTGATTGCTCTGCGGAAAAAACATGAAGTGATCGTCTACGGGAAATATAAGCTGCTGTTAGCGGAACATCCGGAGATTTATGCATACACGAGGACGCTTGGGGACGTTTGCCTGCTCGTCATTTTGAATTTTTTGGGCGGTGAGCCGGAGTTCAAGCTGCCTACGGAGATACATCAGGAGCGGGGGGAACTTTTAATCTGCAACTATCCGGTTAAAGATGAAGAGGAACTTTCCCGGACATTCCGGCTTCGTCCCTACGAGGCGAGAGTGTATTTGCTGAGTCATTAAAGCGGCTTGACATGGATCAAAAATACTGATAAATTTGCCTTAACCTAAAAGCAGGGAGAGATTTTGATGTCGGTGGTTGTTCTTAACTAACACAATTCCATAAGAGACCGCAAGCAAGCTATTCAAGCAGGCTGATGAAGGCAGCTTTGTTTCTTTTCGCCCTTTTTTTGGCAGAGAGAAGCTTGGCCTGGCTGTATTCGATCATGGCTTTTTATTGGAAGTGCTTGCAATGGTCATGGAAATAGTTAAGAACACGCGAAGCATCAAACGGCGCCTTGGCTGCTGTTTCATCCTTTGTTATCTATACAGGTATTCCCGCCCGGAGTTGCTCCGGTTTAGGGAGCCTTGTACAACCGTGCTCTTGCAGTACGGTTTTTTGGCGTATACGGGGGGAATCTCCAGTTTGATATGCCAAAAGCCCGGAAGCCATGCTGCTCTTTGAAGGGCACTGTGCATCGGTTATTCGGGATAACATGGGATAGGGACGCAAGAAAGGACAAAGAATCGCGTATGCGTTCTTTGTCCCTTTTTTGTTTTAGGGTACAAAACAAAGGGAGGATCAAAATACAAATGGATCACATGACAATAAGCACGCTGGAATATGACAAAGTAAAAGAAAACCTGCGCGAATACGCGGTATCTTATGCGGGCAGAAAGCATATTAACGACCTTGAGCCAATGAATAATCTGCGGGCGATTGAAACCGCGCTGACGGAGTCTGCGGAGGCCAAGGAGATTCTGGACAAAGGAGCAAGCATCCCGCTGCCTTCACTGGAAGGGATAGAGCATGTCATCTCGCTGCTTCATACGGGTTATCTGTTTAGAGAGCAGGATTTTGCGGCAGTTCAGACCTTTCTGCACAGCTGCGGGCAGCTCATGAAATATATGGTCGGCAAAAGGGATATTGCACCAACAGTCAGCAGTTACGCGTCCTCAATGAAGGAACTGGGGCGCTTGAAGGGTGAAATCGAACGCTGCATCCGCTTCGGGAAAGTGGATGATCAGGCTAGTAAACAGCTGGAAAAGGTTCGGAAGAAAATAACGGTGGTGAAAGACCGTATTCAGAAGAAAATAAGTTCGATTCTGTCGCGGCACGGTTCGATTTTGCAGGAGCATTTGGTCAGCCAGCGGGGCGGCCGTTATGTCGTACCTGTCAAAAGGGAGTTTCACAGACATGTCAAAGGGTCAGTGCTCGACCAGTCTACCAGCGGTCAGACGGTATTCGTGGAACCGGAGGAAATTGCGCAGCTTCAGATGGAGCTGGGCATGCTGGAGGCAGATGAGGCCCGTGAGACAGCGGTTGTTTTAAGCATGCTTACTGGACTGCTGGAGGAAGCGAGCGAGGATCTGCTGCTCAATATCGATATTACCGGAAACTATGATTTTATCTTCGCGAAGGCAAAATTCGGGCGCTCGATCGGAGGTCGGGCGGTTCAACTTAATGACCGGGGTTGGATCCGAATTCGCGAAGCGAAACATCCCATGATGCTGAATAAGATGGTTCCGCTTGAGCTGGAGCTGGGCAAAAATTACCGCTCATTGATCATCACCGGACCGAATACCGGCGGGAAAACGGTTGCCTTAAAGACGCTTGGACTATTGACGCTGATGGTTCAGTCCGGGCTGCTCGTTCCTGTTGCGGAAGGAAGCGTGTTTGCCGTATTCAGCCAGGTGATGACCGCTATTGGCGACGGACAAAGCATCGAGCAGTCGCTCAGCACCTTCTCCGCCCAAATCCGCAGATTGGCAGACATGGTCGAAACGGCCGACAGCTCCACGCTGCTTCTCATTGACGAACTGGCTGCGGGAACCGATCCGGGGGAAGGCATGTCGCTGTCTATCGCGATTTTGGAGGAACTGGGTCACCGCGGCGCAATGATGATGGTCACGACCCATTTTAATGAGCTAAAAGGGTTTGCCTCCCGCACCCCTGGCTTTCAAAACGCCCGCATGGAATTCGATGTGGAGAGTCTCGCGCCGCTGTACCGCTTGACGATTGGAGAATCGGGCCAAAGTTATGCGATCGAGATTGCGACCAAGCTGGGGTTGGCTGGGAATATCATTGAACGTTCGCGCGATATATTGCGGGTTCACAAGCCGCATTTGTCCGGAACTGAACTCAATCATGGGCTGATGGCAGAAGCCGGAATGGATACGGGAAATAAAATCGAAGCAGACCTTGGCATGGATACTATGGAAACTTCCAGCTCCATTCAAAACGGCTTGGATCAGGGGAAGCAGCCGCAGCCGCTGCAGCCGGGTGAAGGCGGAGAAAGCATGCAGGATCCGGCGGAGCAGGATGGGCATTCAGAAACTATGAAAAGTGAAGGGGAAATATTGCACAAGGACGGCAAAGCGGAAGAGAAGGAAGACAAACCGCGCCGGCTTGAGGTGGGAGACGCGGTATTTGTCACCTCGCTTCAGCGCGTAGGAATTATTTATCAGGAGGTGGACGCCAAGGGGATGATCGGCGTGATGGTTCAGAAGCAGAAGCTGAAGATCAACCATAAACGAGTTAAGCTGTATATCGAAAAAGGCAATCTTTATCCGGAAGATTATGATTTCGATATTGTTTTTGACAGCAAGGAGAACCGTAAAAAGCATAAGCTGATGCAGCGCAAGCATGTGGAGGGATTGAACATCATCCGCAAACCGGAGGATCAATAGAAAAAGAAGTAAATGGAAAAACCCCGCTTTCTGAGGCTAACAGAAGGCGGGGTTTTGGTATGAATTTACAATAAATTACAGTGATTTGCTGATAATCGCAGCGAACTGCTCCAAAAATTGCCGCTCCTCATGATCGAAGCGTCCTTTCAGCGGACTGTCGATGTCGAGCACGCCAAACAGCTCCCCATTTTTGATGAGCGGAACCACGATTTCGCTGTTGGATGCCGCATCACAGGCAATATGTCCCGGAAATTCATGCACATCATCCACAACGATCGTTCTGCGCTCGCCGGCTGCCGTTCCGCATACGCCGCGGTTTAGCGGAATGCGGATGCAGGCGGGAAGCCCTTGAAAAGGGCCAAGCACAAGCTCTTGTCCGTCGTAAAGATAGAAGCCAACCCAATTGATATCCGGCAAAAAGCTGTTGAGCAGCGCCGAAGCATTGGCCAAATTGGCGATGGAGCTGGGTTCATCATGGATGAGCGCTTTCAGTTGTTCCAGAACGGCTACGAACTGCTCGCTCCGGTTTCCTTCATAAGGAAGTGCTTGAAACATCATACTCCACCCTTTCATTTTTACCGATGGTTAATAATTTTAGATAGTATACAGGAATGACTTCCGAGTCAAGAAAAAGATGTGTTTTTTTTTATATGTAGATATAAATACATCATGTAACAGGGGATGGAAAAATCCCATCCTTGTTAATAAAACAACAACCCCTGGGATAAATACCCAGGGGTTGTTTCTCAAGCATTGGGGGCTTCCGTCAGCGGCAGGCCGACACAATCATTTTCTTCCGGCCATTTACGCTCCAAGGCGGGTTCCGGGGCTTCCGACGGGCCGACGCAGCCGGAAAGAACCTCCCTGACAAACTCCTGTACCGATTTTTTATACAAAAGGGGGTCAGCGTCGAGCGCAAAACCGTGCGTGGCGCCCTCGACCAGCAGCAGCCGCTTGGGACCGGTTGCGGCCGCAAACAATTCCTCGCTCATTTCGGGCGGAATGTAATGGTCTTTGGTTCCGTGTATAAACATGAGCGGAATGCTGCTTTTTTGTACGGACCGGAGCGGGCTGACCTGACTTAGAGTAAAGCCGATCCTTCGGCGCAGTCTTTTATCGACCAACGGAAGAAACAGGGCCGCCGGGATATGATTTAGCTTCTGTATCTGGTGATGCATCAGGCGGGTCAGGTCCGAATAAGGACAGTCGGCGATGACGAACTTGACTTCCGGGCCCGATAGCGGCAAATATTCCAGTACCGTGCTTCCGCCAAGGGAAACGCCGTGCAGGCCAATCATAAGATTGCCGCCATAATTGTCTTTAAGGTATTGGATCCACGCTGCGACGTCATGCTTTTCGTGATAGCCGTATGTCGTATATTTGCCCTCGCTTTTTCCGTGACGGCGCTGGTCAATGAGCAGCAGGTTAAACCCTTCCTCGCGGAATATTTCCATAAATGGGATGGACGCAGGCAGGGAAGTCGTATATCCATGCACGAGAATCACCCATTTTGGCGAATCATGCCGGGCTTTGACTACGACTCCGCTTAACCGGAGACCGTCATGGCTTTGAATCTGGACATCCTCTTTGGGCAATGGATCAAAAAAATCCCGCAGCCGGGCGCCGGCGCGCTCCAACGCTTCGAAGGTTTGCTGATGGCTCAGCGCTTTCATCTGGGTCATTTGTACGAATGCGTATTGGGTAATGCATGCGGCCGCAAGCGCGGCAAAAGCTGCAATGAGAGCGGCAATCCACCATTCCATATCATTTATCCCCCTTGCCGGAAACGAAATCAGTAGGGCATAGTATATGCCGAAATATCCGAATTTAACCGCCGCATCGAAGCAATGAACACAAATATGAACCCGTTTTGTAATGGATTAATGCGGGCACAAGCAAAGAGGGGCAAATTCTCTACAGAAGATCCATTTTAGAAAATTGAATCCGGGGGAAACTTCATCTCACGAAGCTGAAAGCTTTTTGAAAAAATTGCACCGGAAGCATGTATTCTGTTCGTCTAGGTCTCTCTAACGAAACTACAGAGTGCTATTGCCGCAAAAAACAAGAGCAAATGAAATCTAACGAAACTATAGATCGTTATTAGGGATAAAATCAGGCTTGCAGGCACTTATTTAGCTTAATAGCGATACCCTGTTTCGTTAAGATTTCAAAAAGACCTTTTTGTAGCGAATAGCGCTCTCACGTTTCGTTAGAGATGAACATGATCCAAAAAGCGGCTTGCAATATATGGATCGAATCGATTTAGTTCGACTATATATTGTTCTCGGGAGCGCCTGGGATCTTTCGCACCGCGCGCAGCTCACAGCGCGCGGTGCTTCGCTGCATGACGGCAGTCGGTTGAACTACATGAATTTCGCGAAATCCTAATTTTGTATAAATTCCGAAGAATTCGTCAAAATGCGTTCGAATGCGGGCGATCTCTCTTGCTGGATATAGCCTTTCAAAGAGTAAGATGCTAGAATAAAGTAGATGAGATGTGCTTTGTTGCAAGCGATTAGGAGAAAAACCAAAAAGACCATGCCAAGGCGCCTCAAACTTTAACGTAAAGAGAGGAGAGGGTTGGCAATCCATGAAAGCAAAGAAAAAGCCGGTGAATAAAGTTGCACAGCGGCAGGCTGAACGCCAGCAGCAGGAGAAGCGCATGAAGAGGGGAATCTGGATTACGGGTGCGTGCATCGTAGTGTTGGTGGCGCTGCTGCTGTTCTTGAAGCCGGGCTCTACAACCAAGGAAAACTTTGATTACAGCTCAATGCCTGTGCTGGGCAACCCGGAAGCACCGATCAAAATCGTGGAGATGGGCGACTATAAATGTCCAAGCTGCCAGTATTTCACGCAGGGAGTTTTACCGAATCTGAAGAAGGATTTCATTGATACCGGCAAGGTCGCGCTGTATTCCATGAATTATCTGATCATCAGCCCGGAAGCGGATTCCAATACCGCCGCACTGGCTGCGATGTCCGTATTCCATCAGAATAAGGACGAGTTCTGGAAATACAACGAAGCGATATTCAAAAACCAGGGCGATGAAACCAAGGAATGGGCAACGCCTGATTTTCTGGTAAACTTGGCCCGCACCGAGAATATCAAAGTCGATTATGACAAGCTGCGCAAGGATATCGATGAAAAAACCTATCAAAAGGAAATTGACAGCCAAAACAAAACCGCGGTGGATTTGCATGTCATGAGTACGCCGACCTTGTTCATCAACGGGGAAAAAGCAGAGGATCAGGCACCGATGGACTATAACGTATTAAAGCCGATCATCGAGAAGAAGCTGGCTAAATAAAAGTAACAATGTCATTTGCCGGATCAATCCTGAAATAAGAGGAGTTTTCGCGATGGAAAGCAATCGTTTCTTGGCGTCGATCCGCCCGTATGCCCTGTACCTGGCATGGATTGTGTCCATCGTGGCTACGGGCGCAAGCTTGTACTTAAGCGAAGTCTTGCATTATCTGCCATGTAATCTTTGCTGGTTTCAGCGGATTTTTATGTATCCGCAGGTGATTCTGCTCGGAATCGCAAGCTATAAAAACGACCGCAAAATCATCCCTTATGCCGTCACGCTTAGCGTCATCGGAGGCTGCATCTCGATCTATCATTATGCGGAGCAGAAAATTCCGGCGCTGGCCAAAGCGCTTCCTTGCACCGCCGGAATTCCTTGCAATTTTGATTACCTGAACTGGTTCGGGTTTATCACGATTCCGTTGATGGCGTTGATCGCTTCTATCCTGATTATCGTCCTGCTGCTCGCCGGTCGCGAAACCAAGGAAGAAGTTCATGAGGCATAATTGGCAAATAGACACGGCGCTTGTTCCGTCTGGCCTTACGGCCGGGCTTATATGGGACAAGCGCTTTTGAACGTTTATAATCGATTTGTACAGCTTGATTTGTTCGCGACTTGAGGTGTACAGTGTATTGTGATTTTGTGCGTAAGGAGGGACAGCATGCCGTACAGTTGCGAAGGGGAGATCCCCGCGCTTGAGGGGGAGCGAGTGAAACTGCGCCGGCTCACTTCACGCGATGCGGACGAGATGTTCCGCTGTTGGTCGGATCCGGAGGTAAGACGTTATGCCGATCTTCCCGGGATGCCGGATGCGGCTTCCGCTGCCGAAATGATACGAATACTGAACAGCCTGTCACTGACCGACGACGGTTTGCGATGGGGAATTGAGGATGCGGCGGGCAAGCTGATCGGAAGCTGCGGCATAAATTGGTGGCAGCTTGAAGGGGCATACCGCGGGGAGATTGGATGCGAGCTGTCCAGCCCCCATTGGGGCTGCGGATATATGAGCGAAGCCGTGAGTTTGGTGGTCGAGTATGCTTTTGAGGAGATGGGTCTGAACCGGATTGAAGCGTTGACCGACCCGCGGAACGAACGCGCCGGGCGGCTGTTTCAAGCCCTCGGATTTATGCTGGAAGGGCGGCTGAGACAGTATCGCCATACGGACAAAGGTTTTGTGGATGCGGATATGTATGCGCTGCTGCGCCATGAATGGGAGAAATCCCGAAAGCTGCAGGCTGAGGGTAACGGACGGGAGGAATAAGATGATTGCATACCAAAAACAACAGTCGCATTTGCACCGGATTGATCCGCTCAGCAAGCTGGTGCTGCTGTTTTGCATTGCGCTGCTGGTCATGAGGCTGCATTCTTCATTGGGGCAGGTATTGCTATTGTGTACCGTTGCGTGTATGGCCAGGTGGGCTGCCGGAATGCCCTGGAAGAAGCAGGCGAAGGCGCTTGCCGTCGTGGCCGGATTTGCGGTACCGTATTTTCTTGTGACGCTGCTGACCGTCCCCGGTGGACAGGTGCTCGCGCAGTGGGGGCCGCTGCGGTTTACGCTTGAGGCTTTGGATACGGCGGGTTCGGTGACGCTGCGGATGTTTACGGTGTTTCTATCCTCATATGTATTTATGTTTACGACAGACCCGCGCGACATGGTTGTATCACTGACGCTAAGGCTGCGCATTCCTTACCGTTTCGCTTTTGGTTTGTCGATGGCGCTGACCTTTTTGCCTTTGCTTCAGGAAGAAGGGAGAAGCATTTCGGCGGCCCATCAGGTTAGAGGCCAAGGAAAGCCGGACGGAATACGGGGGAAACTGGAGTGGGGCCGGACATTTGCGGCTGCGGTGATGCATAACAGCCTTAGACGGATCCAGCAGACTGCCGGGGCTATGGAGGCCAAAGGTTTTGGCGCTTATCCGGACCGGACGTTCCTGCGGACGGCAATGCCTGTGGGGAAAGGGAGGATCATCGCCATCATGGCGGTCGCGTTAACGGCAGGGTTGTGGTGGTATACTCAGAATGTTAACCTTTGATTTATTTCTGGTTGACGGTTAATGGGGAAACATGCAAAATAACAGGGAGAGCTTCAACGGAAGATTGAGAGACGGAAGACAGATGTTGTCTTTCGCCTTCCGTTGGTTCATCCCTTTTTTAATTATATAATTTATGAGTTTTTTGGTGTCCCCGCGAGAGTATTTGGAATAAGCATCGAAGCTTAGGCTTCCCTTTGTGGGGTTATTTTGAAATCGGGTCCCCGCAAAATAAACCGAATAAGCTTCAAAAGCAACGTCCCTTTATGGGGATATTTCACTGTTTAGGAGTTGACATGAGATGGAAACCTTATCACAATCAAAGAGACGTAATCTTTCGTTCACCACGCTGGATATTGTGCTTATGGCAATGCTGGCTACAGCCAATGCTGTAATGACTTTTTATTTGACTTATATCAATAAAATGCTGAACAGTCTGGGCGGCCCTGTAGCGACATCAACCATCGTCGGGGTGTATATGGTTTACGGCCTGCTTGCCTATTATATTATCCGCAAGCCCGGCACGGCAGCCATTACCTATGGAATCGGCGGAGCCATCCAGTGTTTTGTGGGGACGACTTACGGGATCGCCTCCGCAATTGTGGCGGCGCTGTGCTACATAGTGGTGGCGGAAGCCGTGTTTGCGCTTACGCGTTATAAACGATGGGGCATGGGCATGATGATGTTTGCCGGAGGAGCGATGGTTCCTTTGTGGTTTGTGTGCGCAGCCAATATGTTTGGCTATACGGCGTGGAGCTGGCAGGTGCTTGCGGTCACGCTGGTCATGCGTCTCTTGAGCGGTATCGTTTTATGCGGTGTGTTGACCAAGATGCTCGGAGACATGCTTCAGCGGAGCGGACTTCTGCGGCGTTTTGCCATCGGAAGGAAGGAAGCGGAGCATGCCCCGACTATCCATTAAATGTACGAATCTAACTTATTATTATGATGACGAGCGGGGACCCGCGCTGCAAGGGCTGGACCTGTCCATTCCGGAAGGGGAATGGACGGCGGTCATCGGCCCGGGCGGCAGCGGCAAGTCCACGCTGTGCCAGCTGCTGAGCGGATATTTGCCGCGCAGCGGCGGAGGCAAGAGGGAAGGCGGATTGGAACTGGGCGGAATCGATCCGGCGACGGCGGAAATCGCCGAGATTGCAGAGCGGTGCGGGTTGGTCTTCCAAGACCCCGATGCGCAGCTTGTGCAAGGGACCCCGCAGGACGAGGCGGCCTTCGGCCCGGAGAACCTGCGGGTGCCGCCGCCGGAAATCGAGCGGCGGGTAGAGGAGGCGTTGGCGGCGGTGAATCTGGAGCAGCGCCGCCACTCGCCCGTGCGCGAGCTGTCCGGCGGGCAGCGCCAGCGCACGGCCATAGCCGCGGTGTTGGCGCTGCGCCCCCGCATCGTCGTATTCGACGATGCGTCGGCAAGCCTGGACCCCGCGGCGCAGGGGCAGTTCGTGCAGCTGTGCCGCAAGCTGCACGCCGAAGGCCGGACGCTGATCACCGCGTCCGGCCGGTTTGACGATGCCGCGCGCTCTGCGGAGCGCGTCATCGTCCTGGCCGGCGGCCGCGTCCTGCTGGACGGGCCGCCGCAGGAGCTGCTGCGCAAGGGCCGGGGCCTGCTTGCGCAGCTCGGGCTGCTGCCCCCATGGGAGGGGGCAGCCAAGGCCGGTCCCGGCCTCGCGGCGGGACCGGCGGTGCCGGCGGCGTCAGCGCACATGACGCCGCCCGGGGCTGCCGCCGATTCCGGCAGCCTGCTTGCGGTTGACCGGCTGAGCTTCGCCTATGCCGGCGCCCCCTTAGCGCTTCATGAGACTAGCTTCGCCATGAAGCCGGGGGAATGGGGCATTATAACCGGGGAGAACGGCTCCGGGAAAACGACGCTGACCCGTCTTTTGATGGGACTGCTGCCGGTGCCCATCGGCGCGGTTTTCTGGCAGGGCCAGGATATGGCCGGATGGAGGGTTAGGCAGCGCGCCGCTAAGATCGGGTATGTTTTTCAGCAGCCGGAGCATCAGTTTGTTGCCCATACGGTGTGGGATGAGCTGATATACGGACTCGGCCGGAAAAAGGGGCGGGGCAGGGAACTGGATTCCAGCGAGCGCGAAAGGGCCGAAAGCCTGCTCCTAATGGCGGGCCTCGAAGGCCGGCGCGGTGCATCCCCTTATTTGCTCAGCCAGGGAGAGAAGAAGCTGCTCAGCATCATCGCCCAGTTTGTACATCCGAAGTCATTATACATTCTGGATGAACCGACGTCTGGCATCGATTATGGGGCGGCGGACAAAATTCTTCGGCTTTGCAGGGAACAGGCGGCTTGCGGCGCTGCCGTGCTCATGATCACGCATGATCCCGCACTCGTAGAAGGAGAAGCTTCATTTATGCTGAAGCTGTACAGGCATAAACCTGCCGAATACCGGAGACTTGCTTCCGTGTAATTTTATAAGTTGAACTAAAGAAAAGCCAGGGAATAGGCAAAGAGGGTTGAAAATTTATTGACGCGATGTTGACGGCACAAAGGACGCATTGCGGTGTCGCACAACACTCTAAAGAACGCATTGCAGTGCCGCACAACACTCGAAAGAACGTATTGCAGTGTCACACAACACTATATAGGACGCATTGCAGTGTCACACAACACTATATAGGACGCATTGCAGTGTCACACAACACTATATAGGACGCATTGCAGTGTTGCACAACACTCTAACGGACACAGCAGCCGCTATTGTTGGCAATTTCGACCATTATGGTTTCTAACGGACACAGATGCTGCTATTTAGTGGAAAAGCCTGCTTTCGATGTGTTTTTGGGCATTTAAGCGCTGTGGTGTCCGTTAAAATTTAAAAACGGCTGTTTTTAGCCATTTAGCGGTCGTGGTGTCCGTTAGAATCATAAGCGTATGCTTTGTGAGCGGATTTCGACCATGAATGGATACTTCATAGAAATCTGGGAACAACAGCGATCGAAAGAACATTTCACCTGGCTGCCTCCATCTGTACCATCATTGGTGCAACTCATTTAGAATCATAAGCGTATGCTTTGTGAGCGGACTTCGACCATGGATGGATACTTCATAGAAATCTGGGAACAACAGCGATCGAAAGAACATTTCACCTGGCTGCCTCCATCTGTACCATCATTGGTGCAATTCATTTAGAATCATAAGCGTATGCTTTGTGAGCGGATTTCGACCATGAATGGATACTTCATAGAAATCTGGGAACAACAGCGATCGAAAGAACATTTCACTGGCTGCCTCCATCTGTACCATCATTGGTTCAACTCATTTAGAATCGTAGGAGTATGCTTTGTGAGCGGATTTCGACCATGAATGGATACTTCATAGAAATCTGGGAACAACAGCGATCGAAAGAACATTTCACTGGCTGCCTCCATCTGTACCATCATTGGTTCAACTCATTTAGAATCGTAGGAGTATGCTTTGTGAGCGGATTTCGACCATGAATGGATACTTCATAGAAATCTGGGAACAACAGCGATCAAAAAGAACATTTCACCCGATTTCCTTCATCCCTGCATAATCAATGGTTCAACTTATATAGAGCCCGGGCTTGAAAGGCCGCTGCATGATGGCAGCAAGGCCGCTTTCTACCTCCTGGGGGTATATGTTTCGTTATATGACCTTCCTATTTCGTCATCTGGAAAGGAATCCGAATAGCTGTGAATTCTGGTGTTCAACAATCACAACGTAAATTTATTCTGATCGGAATTTTGGTGTCGACTTTTCTGTCGGCGATTGAAGGAACGGTGACCGGGCCTGCCGGTCCGGCCATCATCAGCAGTTTTGGCGGCATGAAGCTGCTAAGCTGGATTTTTACGGCCTTTTTGCTGACCATGGCCGTCTCGACTCCGATTTTTGGCAAAGTGAGCGACTTGTATGGCCGCAAGCCTGTATTTCAAATCGGTTCGGCCCTGTTTCTAATCGGTTCGCTGCTCTGCAGCTTTTCGCAAAGCATGGAACAGCTTATTATATTCCGCGCCATTCAGGGGATAGGCGCCGGAGCCATCGTTCCGGTGACCTTCACCATTATCGGCGATGTATACCGGATCGAGGAACGCGCCAAAATTCAAGGCATGATCAGTTCGGTGTGGGGGATTTCCTCGCTGATCGGACCGCTCGTGGGCGGTTATTTTGTGGATTATTTGAACTGGCGCTGGATTTTTGGTTTTAACGTTCCGTTTGGCCTCGTATCCATGTGGCTGATCGCCCGTTATTTGCACGAAAACCGGGATCAGCGGGAGAAGACGCAAGTCGATGTGGCCGGTGCAGGGACTTTTACTCTGGGGATGACGGCTCTGCTGTTTGCCCTGGCCACCGGCGGCCAATATTTCAGCTGGAGTTCGCCGCTTTTGCTTGGCTGCTTCATTCTGGCGGCTGTTTGTCTCAGCGCCTTTATCTTTATCGAAAACCGTGCAGCCGAGCCGATGCTGCCTTTAAAGCTGTTCCGGATCCGCGATATTTCGGTATCCACGGTAGCCAGCTTTTTGACCAGCGCGCTGCTGATCGGTTTAACTACCTATACGCCGCTTTGGATTCAAGGGGTCATGGGTAAAAACGCCACGATGTCCGGCTTGACGATGGCGCCGATGTCGATCGGCTGGCTGTTTGGCTCCGTCCTTGGCAGCCGGCTTATCCTGACGGCCGGCTCGCGCAAGACAAGCGCCGTCGGTCTCGTTGGCATCGTGCTTGGCGCCCTTGGACTCGCATTTATTACGGGTTCGACGCCGCATTATGTTTTGCTGATTTACACGTTTATCTATGGATTGGGTTTTGGCTATTCGACCACAGTCTTTACGATCATCGCCCAGTCCTCCGTCGGTTATTCGCTCAGGGGTGCTTCCACTGCGCTAAATACCTTCGTGCGTTCCTTGGGGCAGACGGTTGGCGTTGCTGTATTGGGATCTTGGATCAATCTCAGCATCGCAAGCCGGATTGCCCGTCAGCCGGGGCTTGAACACGTCAAACAGGACGAAATTAACCAGCTCCTGTCTCCGGAAGGAAGCAAAAACATGCCGGGAGAGCTGTGGAACCAGCTGAAGCATATTCTGGAGGGGAGCCTTCATTCGCTGTACGTGATTATGGCGGTAATTGCGGTGGTCAGCTTGATTTCCGTGTTGGCGCTGCGGAATACAGTGCCTTCACCGGATGAAGATGCCGAATCGGAAAAAGCTTGAGAAGCCGACTTCCGGCATCATAAATACAACAAAAGGGCACCCGGGATCATGAATCCCAAAGGGGTGCCCTTTTGATTTCGAATATTATCCTAGCCATGACGATCATGTTATTTGCGCAGTGAAGGTGTCAGCCGTTCTGCCTGCATGCCCAGTTTTTTCAGCAAGCCGATCAGCTCAAACTTTTCATCATCGTTTAATCCGCTGAAAGCATGATGAATCCGTTCTGTATATTTTGGATATAAATCGCTCATCAATGCTTCGCCTTCCGGCGTCAGTTCCGCATAAATCACGCGCCGGTCGTTCGGACAAGGTCTGCGGTGGATGAATCCGCGTTCCTCCAGTTTGTCAATCACATAAGTGACGTTGCCGCTTTGCAAAAGAAGCTTGGAGCCGATTTGTTGTATAGGCTGCGAGCCTTTGTAGTATAGCACTTCCATAACGGCAAAAGCTGTCGGATTAAAACCTTCGATTTTGCTGCTGATGACGGCGTGTTCGTTTATGCTTTTAAAGCTTTTTGCGAACACCCGATACAGGTGCAGAGATAACTGGGCATCACGTTCGTGTGCTTGAATCATGATTATTCCCGCCTTTATATGGTCATTTAGGCACCATCAAAAAAACAATACCACTCGATTTGCCGAAAGTAGTGCAAAAACGGGCATTTTCCGTGCAAATCTGATTCGCTATTTTTTTGTTCGCGCCTTACTGCCGCATTCCTGGAAGAATACCGGACTTATGCAGTATGGATTGTAGGATATGGATGAGACCTGCAAGCGCTTAGATCGACCGCCGCCCGCCGTATTTGTATCATCCACATTTTGTATTCTTATCATAGCGCTTGGCCCAAATGAAAAACATGTGATTTGTCACATTTGAAACATTCAAATTTGTAGTAATTTTTTCATGCTGCTTTTTGCCTATATGGGCCGTCCCGCGTGGGGAGAACGGGATCTTTGCGGCTAAATTGAAAGCGGTACCGTCGATAGATGGCGGGCTGGTCAAAACAGAGCGTATACAAGTGATCCGGACATTGCACTTTACCGCGAAATAAAGAGTATTGTAAAGTTTATAATGCAGGTTCTTCCTTCCGGTTGTATTCCCCGGTTGTGCCAGGGGGTTGAGGATGGAACAGTTCATACTTTAACAAGGGGTTGTTGATATGGAAACAGGAAGCGCCGAAACCGCGCTGTTGAGCGTATATATTGAAGAAGCCGGATACGAGGAAAAACATCCGCGCATCCGCGAGATAGCTTTTCAAGTCGAGCCCGGTGAGCTGCTCGGATTAATTGGCCCGAACGGGGCCGGCAAAAGCACAACCATCAAAACGCTGCTTGGTCTTTTGAAGCATGCCAAAACTCAGGTTCATTTCGGCGGGAAATCGGGACGGTACGCATACATACCGGAGCAGCCGGTTTATCATGACGATTTGACGCTGTGGGAGCATATGGATTTGGCGGCAGCCGTGTACGGTTTGGAATATGGAACCTTTACTGCGGAGGCGAATAGACTTCTTCGGCAGTTTGGGATGGAAGAGGTCAAGAATGATCTTCCCGGCGGGTTTTCCAAAGGGATGAAACAGAAAATGATGCTGATGCTGGGGTTCTTGAGCGGACCGGATGTTTATATCGTGGACGAGCCTTTTATCGGCCTAGACCCGCGTGCAACCAAAGATTTTTTAAAGCTGCTCGACGAGGAGCGCAGCCGTGGGGCAGCCGTGCTGATGTCCACACATGTGCTTGATACGGCGGAGAAAATTTGCGATCGGTTCATCATGATTTCCGGGGGGAGAATGGTGGCGGAAGGAAGCCTGGCGGATATCCGTGCAAAAGCGGGGCTGGCTGAGGCTTCGCTGTTTGATTGCTTCGATGTGCTCGCTTGAGCGTATGATTAGCGCATTTATTTCAATTATGGAGTAAGGAAGGATAAGGTCATGGCAGGCAATGATAAAGATTATTTGTTTGAAGGTCCGGGAAGTCTGTTCCGGCGGCGGTTATGGAGCTATTTCAAAGAAACGGCAGCCATCCTGCGTTCCGTAGCGGACGACTGGACGGTGTTCGTATATATCCTGATCCCGGGGCTTCTGCTCGGAGGACGATTGTATTACGGGTTATGGAAAGAACCGCTTCCGGACTTAGCAAGCAGGATTCCTTTTGCTGCGATACCCTTGCTGCTCTTGGCGGTTGCCTCTGCAGGAGGCGTTATCCTGCTGATCCGGGAAGCGGATGTATTGTTTCTCGTTCAACGCAAAAGATGGGTTAGGGGGATTATGCTTCGGGGCGGCTTGTACAGTATGGCCGCAGCGGCTTTGAAAACCTCGTTCGTTTTTCTGATCTTGCTGCCTTTTCTCATCAGGCAGTTCCACGAAAGCGGCAGGTTTGCAGGCAGCATGCTGGCATTTACCATCGCTTTTGAATGGGTTCAAATGTGGCTGAAGCATCTTGTTAAGGTGCAAACAAGCGGATGGCGGAGATGGCTGCTCTACATTCCGTTCGCCATCATGCCCGCTTCCTTGTATCTGGCCTTTATGCTTGTTTTTAAATCGAGGCCAGTAGTTTTGCTCATCGGTACGCTGGTGCTAGCAGTATTTGTTGTGGTCCTGCTTCGAATGCGGCTGCGGCTCCGCGGAACCTTTATGAACGACGCCCAGGAGGATTTGGCGCGAAGAACCCGTTTGACGGCGATTGTACTCAGCCAAACCATAGACAAACCGCGGCGCGTCCGTAGGAAAACCTGGATTTTCCGCCGTTCCCGCCCGCTTTTCCGTTCGGTTCAGCCATCCAAGCGAATCGCGGGAACGATGATTAAAGCGCTGCTGCGCCATCCGGGACAGCGGTCGCTGTATTTGCGGTTTGCGGTGGTGAGCCTGCCGGTATTTTTCCTGCCCATGCCTTCAAGCGTCCGGGTTGTCGTGTATGCCGCGCTGCATTTGCTGCTTGTATATTGGCTGTTTCTGCAATGGTTCAGCTTCAAGGGAGATCCCTTTGTTTCGCTGCTGCCTTGGCCGGATGACCAAAGCATTCAGGCAAGCATGATCGCCGTCCAGACGCTGCTTTTTCCATACGCGGTTATCGTCTCGGCACTTATGCTGTTCAATTCGGGTATGGCGACGGGAATTGCGGCCGCCGGATTCATTCCGCTTGCAGCGGGCGTCACGTGGGTAGTTCCTCAAGTAATACGCATGTTCATGCTAAATAAAAAGTACTAATTTCCGATTTGCGCTGCGTGCATTCCCGCCGTATATCCTGTAGAGAAGGCGGCGGTAATGTTGTAGCCGCCGGTATAGCCGTGAATATCGAGGACTTCGCCGCAGAAGAAGAGACCCGGCATCAGCTTGGACTCCATTGTCTTCGGATTGATCTCCTTCAAGTTCACGCCGCCGCCGGTTACAAAAGCCTCCTCGATCGATTTGGTGCCGTGCACCCGAATGACGAATTTTTTCAGCATGTCTACAAAAGCCAGCCACTGCTGTTTCGGCAGGTGGGCGAAAGTGGCGTCGCCGTCTAGTCCGGCCCGTTGCATAAGCAGCGGCAGCATGCGTTCAGGAACGAAAACCTTGAGTACGTTTTTGATCGCTTTTTTCGGTTCTGCCGCAAGTCCTTCCCTCAGCATCCGGTCGAGCTCCTGAAGCGGCAGATCGGGGAACATGTCCACCGCCATCTCCACTTCATCGACTTTGAACTTGCGTTTAACCTGGCGGATAAATTGGCTGCAGCGCAGGGCGATCGGGCCCGAGAGACCGAAATGGGTAAAAATCATGTCCCCGCGGTGTCCGATCAGCTTTTTCCCTTTCGGCGTCCATACGGATAGTTCGACATCGCGAAGCGACAAACCTTGAAGCTCTTTGGAAGCGATCCAGCTTTCGCGCGAGACGATGGGAACTTCCGTAGGATACAGCTCGGTAATCGTATGTCCTGCGGCTTGCGCCCATGGATAACCGTCTCCGGTTGAGCCGGTATGCGGCACCGATTTGCCGCCTGTCGCAACGATGACCGCAGGCGCTTTGTAAGTTTGGCCTGAAACGAGCTTAACGCCCGCAACCCGTTCCTCTGCGTATACAACTTCCGCCACAGGCGAGTCGGTTTTGATGTCCACGCCCAATCTGCGCACTTCCCCGATCAACGTGTTTACCACGCTCGCCGCTTTATCGCTGACCGGAAACATCCTTCCGTTATCCTCTTCTTTCAGGGCGATGCCCAGGCCTTCAAAAAAGTCCATGATATCGCGGTTGTTAAAATGCTGAAATGGGCTGTACAGAAATCGTCCATTGCCCGGAATATGAGCGATCAGCTCTTCGGTATCCTTCGCATTGGTCACATTGCAGCGTCCGCCTCCGGAAATGCCGAGCTTGCGCCCAAGCTTATTTCCTTTATCGAGCAGCAGCACGGCTGCTCCGTTTTTGGCTGCCGCAATGCTGGCCATCAGTCCGGCGGAGCCGCCCCCAATGACAATGACATCATATAACTTCACGTTGTTCTCTCCTTAACGTTCCATGCTTAATCCTGGATTTTTATTGTACCTTTTTAGGATATATAAGGGTATATTGTAATATAGTGTAGGCTGTGATTTAATTTACGTGTATGGATCATAAATCTGAATTTCAATCGTTCTTGGATACAAGCTTTTTTCAAGTTTCCATTTGAATTTATTTTGTCGCTATTTCCTGCAGAATCAGATATGCCCGTAATCTTCCTAGTGAATGGATCTGTACATGCCGCCCGGACGGGGAGGAGGGATTTGCGATCATTTATGCGCTGAAAAACATTATAACACAGGTGCTCATGGCGGGTTCCTTTGCATTTTTGTTTCCGCTAAGTCTGGACAAGTACGTTCGTGCACTCAGGCGCAAGCGGAAGCTCGGATCCACCGGATTCGAAGTTATTATTATTATATCCAGTGCTTTGAGTATTCTGATGTGCTCGGTATTCTCCACCACGCTGTTTCAGTTAATTCCTCTTAATTTGGGGATTCTGCCGCTGTTTATCGGCATGCTGTACGGGGGATACAAAAGCGGTCTTCCTTTGGCGGGGCTGTATCTGCTGTGCGATTTTTATTTTAATGAAAAATGGTCTTTTTCCGGAATCGTCATACATACCGGTTTGCTGTTTTATCCGCTCCTGGTTTGGATGTCCCCCAATTTCCGGAAGGGCACACTAACCGATAAAATCAATAAGCTGTGGATGTGCCTCCTTCCAGCCATGCTGCTCATTTGCGCATCCCCGATTATCGAAAATCCAGGGATGACGCTTACCGATGCAGGTCAACTGCTGATGACTTTATTTTATATGATGGTTAGCGTTTTTTCCGGCGGAGCCCTTATCTATGTCATTGAATTCGCTCTGGAAAAGCTGCTGCTGAAGGAACAGATCAAAGGCATCTCCGAGAAATACCTCCGGGAGGAGGAGAAACTGCAGCAGGTCATGGATGTGGCTCCGCTGTGCATGGTTTCAGTGGACAATAACGGCTGCGTGACGAGCATCAATGAAATGATGATGAATCTATTTAAAAACCGAAGGCCGGAGCTGACTAAACACGATATATTGGGCCAGCCGCTGGAAATGTTCGTTGAATTGAGTGAAAAGGAATACATAAGCAACAGGGTTGCCCAGGCGTTAAAGGGCGTTAAGATGAATAATGAACTGATCCGGATCGGTTCGCAAATTCATTATACAAGCACATCTCCACTCACCAACAGCTTTACCGGAGAAATTCTCGGAGCGGTTCTGGTGATTCAGGATATTACGGAGTTGGAACAGCTGAGGAGCGAGCTCGGAAATGTGGAAAGGCTTAGTCTGGTCGGACAAATGGCAGCCAGCATTACCCATGAAATCCGTAACCCGATGGCGGTGGTCCGCGGCTTCCTCCAGCTTATGAAGGAAAAGAGCCCGGATTCGCTGGATCATTATTACAGAATCGTGATGGAAGAGCTTGATCGCGCAAACGGTATCATTAATGATTTTCTGTCGCTGGCGCAAAACCGGATTACCGAAAAAGAGCAATGCCATCTCCATCAAATTATCAATGATCTCAGTCCGCTGCTGTGGGCAGATGCGAATTTGCGGGGGCAAACGATCGAGCTGGTCATGGACGAACGGGTGCCGAAGCTGAACCTGAATGCCAAAGAAATCAAGCAGATGCTCCTGAACCTGGCCCGCAACGGAATGGAGGCGATGAATGAAAAGGGGAAACTCACCATCCAAACCCGCCTGAAGGAAAACCAGGGTGCAGTGGAACTCATCGTCCGGGATACCGGCATCGGCATGTCTCCAAGCTTCCGGGAGCGTTTGTTTGAACCTTTTTTTACAACCAAAGCCAAAGGAACGGGACTCGGTCTTGCGCTTTGTTTAAGCATTGTGGAGAGGCATGGGGGGAAAATCGAGGTCGAATCGGAGGAAGGACAGGGGACGACGTTTATCATCCGCTTTCCGTTTGCCGAATCCTAATGCAGAAGGAGCGGCAAGCGCTTTCGCATACGGCAATATCTTGATTTAACATCTTTTGAATGTATAATATTAATTATTGATGCAATAAGGCGAGATCAAGAAAATAGTGAATCAGATTTGCACGGAGTTATTACTGCTTTCGGCAATTCCAATGGTCTATTATTTTTTGATCGTGCCTGAGTCTTGATATTTTTGCGAATTAGGGAGTGATCAGAAATGTCCATGTCTTTTGACAGATATATGAAAGATATGATTCAGCCAATGAGGGATGAGCTTACCCGGATCGGGATCAAGGAGCTCAGAACGCCGGAAGAAGTAGAATTGCATTTGCCGGATGCGCCGGGCACAACGCTGGTTGTGATCAACTCGGTATGCGGATGCGCGGCAGGACAATGCCGTCCAGGCGTAGCGCTGGCGCTGCAAAACGACTTGGTGCCTGACAATTTGTTTACGGTATTTGCCGGACAGGATAAGGAAGCAACGGCCAAAGCCAGAGAATATTTTGCTCCATATCCGCCTTCTTCTCCTTCCATCGCTTTGTTGAAGGACGGGGAGCTCGTTCATTTCATCGAACGCCATCAGATCGAAGACCATTCCGCTCAGGAAATCGCCGATGATCTTATTGAAGCATTTAACCGTATTTGCAGCTAATACACATAGCGGCTGATAGCTGCTAATAGCAGCTCGATAAGCTGCATGTTAGTCTGCCGAGCTCATTGTGCCGCCCTCAGGTGTAGAAAAATTGCATAAGTGCAGTTTTTATCGCGTGAAGCGGCCTCTTAAGTAAAAAACCTGCAAAAGTGCAGGTTTTTTTGCTTTTTTATCCATTTTAGGCGACTGATCGAGGAAATAAGTGCATTTTCGCAGCAATTTCTCATCCATGTACGAAAAAATATGAAAAAGGATGCACTTTTGCAGGCTTATGCCACTTGCGGATAACGGTCACAAACTACGGATTGCATATTGCGGATGACGGTCACAAGCTATGGATTGCATATTACGGATAACGGTCACAAGCTATGGATTGCATAATACGGATGACGAATCACAGACTGTGGATTGCATATTGCGGATAACGGATCACAACGACCCATTATTGACTGCGGATTTGGCGAATAACGAATTTCGAAAGGTACCGCATGAATTACCGCAATAGGCAGCCGGATAGATTTTACTATATGCGCGCACTAGGCTCTCAAGGCCAGCGCATCCTCTCGAAAACACTTTTCACAGTGTCCATTCAACTTATACCCACGATTTAGAAGCACCCGCCGGCTGCTTCCAAGCGGCATCCCTTTTCAAGCTAACAATGAGCCATACGCAGTGCAGCAGCAAAACCCCGAGAATAACGTAATCCCATACAGAAACCGAGCGGCCGTCTTGGCCAAGAAATTGCAGCAAATTATGTATGAAGTGATAGGCGATCAGCGGAATGATGTTTTTATTTTTTAAGATCAGAAGGGATAAAGCCGCGCCAGTAAGGAGGGCATATACAAGTTGTACAACCGTATTCTCGATGCTCTGCCCGGATAAGAGGTTAAGGACATGAGTGACAGAGAACAGCAAACTGGAGATGGCAACGGCTGTGACGGCGCTTTTTTTCCGGAGAAGAATATGCAGGATCAGTCCCCGGTATACTGTTTCTTCCACAAAACCGACCATCAGGGTGAAAAATACAAAGAAGAGCGCCTCACGGAGCGTAAAAGCTCTAAATCCATTGAAAGCGATGCAGGCCAGCACCAGCAGGAGCGGGAGATAATACATCCAGCCCTGCACGGGAATGTGGGAAATAGGGCGAAAACCGTAACGTTTCCAGCTTTTTTTCCATGTCAGACAGACAATCAACACAAGCGAGACTGGAATAAACGCGATCAGCACAGGAGCCGTATAGTCCAGCTCTTGAATGGTGGCATAGGCTCCGGCGATAAACATGGCTGCAACAAGCAGCAGCTCGATGATCACGACGCTCAGGATCGGACGGTTTTCTGTGAACGGGATTCTGCCGATGCTTTCTTTAATTTGGTTTTTATTCATGATTTGAAGCAGCTCCTTTAAGCAATCGCTCGATATATTCTTTTTCCATATTAAAAAAATGCTTGCCGTAAGATAACACAGACACTCTAAAATAATGGTTCTCCGGATTCGGAATTTGCGACAGTTCGCCCTCGACGACCTCTTCGACGGCCTGCAGACGCCCGATTTCCTGATTTAATTTCTCTTGATATTCCCCCAAGCGGAGGTTACGGGTCGGTTCATCCAGATAGTCGTAGAAAAAAACCTTTAACAGGAACTCATTGCGGCTGTGCTCGAGAGGTTCTTTTAACCAAAGAAGGAAGCTGCTGCGGCCTGCCGGCAGGAGGGAGTAGATTTTTTTATTTTTGGTGCTGCCCTCTTCTTCGGTTACTGATACCCATTTTTTGTCGGCAAGACGCTTTAATGCGGGATATAAACTGCCGAAGCTTGCTTTGTAAAACAGGCCTACGGACATGTCGATCGTTTTCTTCATTTCATAACCGCTCATGTCTCCTTCCATAAGCAGTCCTAAAATAATGTATTCCAACATACGTTCCACCTCTTATATGTATCGTTTCGATATATCGTATCGATATATGTAATGTAGCGGATTCGACTTCAATAGTCAACTGAATTTGCGAAATTTTCTGGAAAACTTCGAATTAAATGTTGCGAGCATAACTCGCATCCTGAAAGGTCTCCTGATACAATAAGGTTTGAATGTTTTTGGGAAGGATGGTGTGGTTCATTGATTCACGGAATCGGGCATGACGTGCTGGAAATCAGACGGCTTTCGCTTCTGCTGAACGGACAGCTCGGGCACCGGTTTATGGAGCGGGTACTCACGTCTAGTGAACGGGAGGAAGCCAGAAAAAGAGGCGGGAAGCTGACGGAATTCGTTGCCGGCCGTTTCGCTGCGAAAGAGGCGATTTCCAAGGCTTTCGGCTGCGGAATCGGCAGCATTATCAGCTTTGGCGATATGGAGATTTTGCCGGATTCCATGGGCAGACCGGTGCCTGTCTTAAGCGAAGGAGCCTGGGAACGTCTGAGGCTTCCGGGAGAACCGGAGTATGTCATTCATTTGTCCATATCACATCAGACGGAGCTCGCTTCGGCATTTGCCGTCGTTGAAAGAAAAGCTTAGCGTTGTTGGGAGAGAAGAAAGCCGGAAGGATTTGAAGCATAAATATGAATCAAACAAATCAAAAAGAATTTTTCAGCGCTCATTTGCTGGATTGGTATACAGAGAACAAAAGGGATCTGCCTTGGCGCCGCCACCGCAATCCCTACTATATATGGGTATCGGAGATCATGCTGCAGCAGACGCGCGTGGATACGGTTATTCCGTATTTTCAGCGTTTTATCGAGCAGTTCCCTACCGTCGAGGACTTGGCGGATGCGCCAGAACAGGAAGTGCTGAAATGCTGGGAGGGACTCGGCTATTATTCGCGCGCCAGAAACCTTCAAGCGGCTGCCAAGCAGGTGAAGGAGCAGCATGGCGGACAAGTTCCCGACGACAAGGCGTCCGTGTTTGCTTTAAAGGGAGTGGGCCCTTATACGGCCGGGGCGATTCTCAGCATTGCCTTCAATAAGCCGGAGCCGGCGGTGGATGGCAATGTAATGCGCGTGCTGTCCCGGTATTTTTTGATCGAAGAAGATATTATGAAAGGAAGCACGCGGGCGAATATGGAACGTCTGGTTGTGGAGCTGATTCCTGAAAGCCGGGCTTCCGATTTCAATCAGGCGCTGATGGAACTCGGAGCGCTCGTATGTACGCCCAAATCGCCGCATTGCTTGACCTGTCCGGTTATGGAGCACTGCGCCGCCCGCATCGAAGGGGTGGAGGAGTCGCTGCCGGTGAAGACCAAAGCCAAACCGCCCCGCCCGGAATACCGCGTAGTGGCTTTGGTGGAGGGGACAGGCGCAAATGCCGGCAAAGTGCTGATCCGCCAGCGTCCGCAAGTTGGCCTGCTCGCCAAAATGTGGGAGCTGCCGCATGTGCAGGTGCCGCAGAACCGGAGTGGGCAAATCCCGGATGAACAGGCGATGGATATTTTGGCCGGGGTTTTATTGGAGGAAGGCGTGGCTGCAAGGCCGGAGGCGTATATGTTGGATGCCGAGCATACGTTCAGCCATATCCATTGGAACCTCAAAGTCTACCGGTGCCGTGAAGAGGAGCAGCTTTTGGCGGCCGAAACCAAGGAGGCCTACCAGCTCAGCCATCCGGAACCTGAAGAGGACATGCAGGGCGCTGTGCTTCGTTGGATTGGCGAAGAGGATATGGCGCTGTATGCTTTCCCGAACGTGTTCTTGAAAATACTCCGGGAATACTTCAAAAAGCACTAGGTGTGACCGGTTGTTTACTCGATGCTTAGGGAAGGAAACTTCTTTCGGCCTGTCAATACATGTCAATAGATCAAAGAGATAATCACAACTATAAAAGGAGCTGCCCCGGTTGGGACAGCTCCTTTATGCTGTTAGCGCAGTTTGAATGATTATTTGGCAGCGTCGTAACGTTTGCCGACTTCATCCCAGTTTACAACGTTCCAGAAAGCGGCGATGTAATCAGGGCGTTTGTTTTGATATTTCAGGTAATAGGCATGTTCCCAAACGTCCAGGCCCAGAATCGGAGTTTGGCCTTCCATGATTGGGTTGTCTTGGTTCGGCGTGCTGGTTACAGCCAGCTTGCCGTCTTTGACCACGAGCCAAGCCCAGCCGCTGCCAAAACGGGTTGTAGCCGCTTTGGCGAAGTCTTCTTTGAATTTATCGAAACCGCCAAGCTCGCTGTCGATCGCTTGAGCCAAAGCTCCGGTCGGAGCGCCGCCGCCGTTTGGTCCGATGACTTCCCAGAAGAGGGAGTGGTTCGCATGTCCGCCGCCATTGTTGCGAACAGCGGTGCGGATGCCTTCAGGAACGCTGTCCAGATTGGACAGAAGATCGTCAAGGCTTTTATTTTGCAGCTCAGGAGCGCTTTCCAAGGCTGCATTCAAGTTGGTTACATACGTGTTATGGTGACGGTCGTGGTGAATCTCCATTGTTTGTGCGTCGATATGAGGTTCGAGCGCATTGTTAGGGTAAGGAAGTGCAGGTAATTGAAATGCCATGATAAATACCTCCTGTAAATTGTTTTTTTTAGATTATAGAATGTATAAGTTTTAAGCAGAGCTTAAGTCATTCTATAATCGCAAGAAAAACATCCGCTAAAGGCGGTCTGTTTTCTTAAGAAAGTACGTCGATAGACGTTTTTCTTCAAAGGAATCAATTTTAAAAATTGACCCCTATCATAAAGGATATTTGCTGCCGCAAAGGCATCCTTTATTGACCGGATTATGTAGCATTAACCTATCCAAATATAATTAAACCGTATTTTTTCAATTAAATCAACATTTATGTTTAAAAAGTCGGTTTTAAAATTTCCAGGCATGCATAACCCATATTATCCTTTACCCAATTTACGAAGTTTTATGCGCCTCTCGATAACCATTATATGGGTATTTGACTGTTATTTCATTGAAAACGCTTGCTATAAAGCGCTTTCAAAAGAAAAAGCGTGTATTTTAAAGAAAACTATGGTTTAATGGATGATAAAGAAGGAATTTAACGGTTTTTGTCGTAATAATTAATCTGGAATATTTGGATTATAAATGTGCCAGTTGGCCATTGCACAGAAGACAAGCCGCTATTAGCGGAAGTTTTCCTTGCGGTATAAGCGATGGAGGATATGGGCTCTTTGAGGCCTGTTCCTTTTTATGTCTTAAGGGAAGCTTGCTCTTCCAATGAATCCAAACAAGCTGACGAAAAGGGAGATTTAAGACATGCATGTTCGTTCCTTTCAGTTAAGTGATTGTACCAGCGTGACCGAATTGATGAAGATTGCTTTGTCGGAAGAGTGTTACCGGAATACGATAGGGCCGTTCTCAAGACAGCTTTCCTGGGATTCGGAACTGATTATGGTGGCGGAGGAAGACGGTGATATCGTGGGTGCCTTAATCGGAACGATTGAGCATAACCACGGCTGTTACTACCGGATCGCCATTCACCCGGACTACCGCCGGCAAGGCGTGGGCAAAGCGTTGGTGTCTGCCATGGAGCAGCGTTTTCAACTCCGCAAGGTAAGCCGCATCGTCATCGCCGGAGACGAGCACAACAAGGCCGCAATGCCGCTTTACGAAGCCATGGGTTACGGTGCAAATAAGATTCTGGAAGCCTTTCAGAAGCTTAGCATTATCAGTCCGCAGCATTAATCCGGACAAAGTAGGGGCAAGATTATCCCCATAATAAACCGGTCTTTATCCAATGATTTATGCAGGCAGTTTTATTGATTGAAAGAAGAAGAGACAAGCATTATTGTTAATAAACAATATTTCCCATATTGAGCATATCTTTACCGTCGTTGCAAAAACGCGAAAGATATGCTTTTCTGTATATAAGGGGAATTTGTCTAAAAAATGAGGTGTAGCATGAATCCAATTCAACAGCAAGAATCCGGATATTCGGGGAATAACCCGCCGGACACGCCGGAATCCGGACCGAAGCCGCGCAATCTGATTTCAGAGGTATGGGATTGGGCCAAGACAGTCGTTATTGCTTTTGTGATCATGATGCTGCTTAATTTATTCGTATTTAATCTGTCGATGGTTAAGGGTCAATCCATGCAGCCCACACTGTATGAGAAAGAACGGCTGTTTGTTGATAAAATCGTCTATAATTTCAAAGCGCCGAGCCAGGGCGAAGTTGTGGTGCTGCGTGATCCGAGCAACGGACCGGATAAAAAGGAATTTTTGGTCAAGCGGGTCATCGGCACTCCAGGGGATACTATCGAAGTGAAGGACCACAAGCTTTATGTCAACGGGCAGCTCCAGGTGGAGCCGTATACCGAGGTTGAGATTCAAGATCCCGACTTTGGGCCGCTTACGGTAGAGAATGATCATTATTTCGTTATGGGCGATAACAGGCATAAGGACGCCAGCAAAGACAGCCGGTCTTTCGGCTGCGTCAGCACTAAAGAGATCGTCGGCAGGGCCGAATTTATTTTCTGGCCGGTGTCCCAAATCAGAGGCTTGTGAGATGTTTCCACTAAGGCTGATAAAGGAGGCGCAACATTTTGACAAACATGAACACTTCCGCTTACGCTCCTCCGTCCTCGCCTTGGGAGCAGCTGAAGCGGGATATTAAGGAGGCTGCGGCCGATTTTGGCATCGACGAAATCGGCTTTGCTTCCGCAGATCCATTTATATCGTTAAAAGCGATTTTGCAAAATCACCGGGACCTCGGTTACGAGTCCGGCTTTGAAGAGCCGGATCTGGATAAACGCACTACCCCCGCATTGCCCTCCGCTGAACCTGCTTCCCTGATCTCCATCGCTGTTGCATATTCTTCCAAAATGAACGATGCTCCGAAGAATGAGCCCGGCAAATACCGGGGCGTTTTATCCCGCTCATCCTGGGGCAGGGACTATCATCATGTGCTGCGCGAGGCGATGGCGAAGCTGGAGGCTTATATCCGGGAGAGAGTGCCCGAAGCTGTTATGGAAAGCATGGTGGATACCGGAGCGCTGGTGGATCGAGCTGTGGCGCAGCGTGCAGGTATTGGCTTCAGCGGCAAAAACTGCGCCATCATATCCCCGAAATGGGGATCATGGATCTTTCTTGGGGATATGGTGACCAATATTCCGTTTCCCCCGGATACGCCTGTGATGGAAGATTGCGGGGACTGCACTCTGTGTATCGACGCTTGTCCGACCGGAGCGTTGGTAGGTCCGGGACAGTTGAACGCACAGCGCTGCATTTCATTTTTGACGCAAACGAAAGGGTTTCTTTCGGACGAGATCATGCGCAAGATCGGCAACCGTTTATACGGCTGCGATACATGCCAGGTTATCTGTCCGAAGAACAAAGGCAAGCACTGGACGCATCATAAAGATTTGCTGCCGGTGCCCGAGAAGGACCGGCCGCTGCTGCTGCCGATCCTGGATATGACGAACAGGGAGTTCAAGGAGAAATTCGGGGAAAGCGCCGCCGCCTGGCGGGGCAGAAAGCCGATTCAGCGCAATGCTGTTATAGCGCTTGGCAATTACAAAGACAAATCCGCGGTGCCCAAACTGGGAGAGGTACTGCTGAACGACCCGAGGCCGGAGCTGCGGGGAACCGCCGCCTGGTCACTTGGGCGCATAGGAGGCGAAGAGGCAATGGACATCATGAAAAAAGCCTTGGCTGGCGAGCAGGACGAGAAGGTTAGAGAAATGATCGAAAACGCCAAGGAAGAACTTCAATCGCAAACGAAAGCGGAAGCAGCAGAAACAAAAAACGGAGCACCGGAGGCATCCGGTTTCGGCGGAGAGCCGGAAACCATTTATTACGATGAAATGCAGTCCAAAATCGGGCCTTTAACATTATGCGCCACGGAAAAAGGACTTTGTTTAATAGAGTTTGGCAGCTTTAGCGTGAAGGAAGCCGTTCTGCAAAAATGGTCCCGCACCTGGTGCGGCGGCGGGGAGTTCGAATACGACGACCAGCGGCTTGCAGAGGCTAAACGGCAGCTTGGAGAGTATTTTGCCGGGCAGCGTCAATCGATTGATCTTCCGTTGGATTTGCGCGGAACGGCGTTTCAGCTACAGGTTTGGGCGACTATTGCCGATATTCCTTATGGGGAGGTCCGTTCTTACGGGGTGATAGCCGAGGCGATCGGAAGACCTAAAGCGCTGCGTGCCGTCAGCGGAGCCGTGAGTAAAAATCCGGTTCCGGTGGTCATACCCTGTCACCGCGTACTTGAAAGCGATGGCAGTTTGACCGGATACAGCGGAGGGCTGGAAATGAAGCGCAGTCTTCTTAGCCTTGAGGATGCACTTCCCGAAAGAAATACGCGGATCGACGAGTAAAGCGGCAAAGGGCTGACATGGGTTCCTGCCGTTTCAAAATCGGGGGAAGATTCATGAGATATGTAAGTATAGATAATGTAGAACCTGGACAGTTTCTGGGCAAAACGATATACTCCGGCAACGGTACAGTCCTTTTGTCGGGAGGGGTTCAACTGACGGTGTATATGATCAGTACGTTGAACCGGATCGGCGTTACCATGTTATATATTCAGGATCCGCTGTATGAAGATGTAGAGACGGATGACATGCTGAGCGAAGCCACCAAACAGGGAATCATCCAGGAAATGAGCAGTGCGTTTGAGGCGATTCGCTCGGGCAAGGAATGGAATACCCAGATGATCGGCACCAGTGTCGAGAATTTGCTTCAGGACGTGATCGGCAATAAGGAACTGCTGGTTCAGTTGACGGATATACAAACAAGCGACAACAGCCAATACATTCATGCCATGAATGTATGCTTGCTGTCTTCCGTCATGGGGATCAATATGGGGCTTAACTATCAGCAGCTGAAGGAGCTGGCGTCAGGTGCCCTGCTTCATGACATCGGAAAAAGCGGCATGACCGAAGAGGATGAAATTTTGCCTGGTCTCAGAACTCACCATACGTGGAGAGGTTTTGAGAAGCTGAAAAACAAAAGGGAATTTGGTCTTCTGGTCGCCCATGTCGCGCTGCAGCATCATGAACGGGTCGACGGCGCCGGGCTTCCACGGGGACTTGCGGGCGATGAGATTCATTTATATGCCAAAATCGTATCGGCAGCCGATACGTATGACCGTTTAATTCACCCGGCTCTCCCTGAGGAAAAAGCGCTTTTGCCGCATGAGGCTTGCGAAGAAATGATGGCTATGTCGGAAAAGCAGCTGGATTACGAAGTGCTTCTGCAATTTAACCGGATTATTTCCATCTATCCCAATGGCACGGCCGTCCGTTTGTCCACTAGGGAAACAGGGGTTGTCGTGCGGCAGCACCGCGGGCTTCCCGGCCGTCCTGTGGTCAGGATCGTACGCGGCGAAGCGGGGAATTTCGATGTCAAGGAACTGGATCTGGCGCAGGAAACGACCGTTTTTATCGAGGCGGTTTTAACGTAGAAATTCATTTGCTAGCCACGCGGGGGTCGTGCTATGATAAGTTCGTGTCGCTTAGCACGCAAAAGTATTGATTTATAAATATGAGGTGGCGGAAAATGCAATATGTCATTCCTGTGATTACGCTGATTGTCGGCTTGGTCGGGGGCTTTTTTATCGGCGCGTTTTATTTGCGCAAGCAAATGGAGAAAATGCAAAGTGACCCGGAAATGCTTCAAAAAGTGGCCAAACAGATGGGGTATAACCTGAACAACCGGCAAATGCAGAAAGCGCAGCAAATGATGAAAAACAACCCGCAGCTTCCGGGTAAAAAGAAACCGGGCGGCGGCAAGCGCAAGTAAGTCAGGATAAAAGACATCGGCAGGCATAGACATCTATGACACAGATCCTGATGACAACAAAGCAAACCACCGCTAAACGCGGCATGTCGTTTAACGGAAATGCTTTTTAATTTCAAAAAAATAAAGTCACGAGAGGAGGACATGCCGTGGCTGGCGTTAAAGATTACGCAAATACCAAGGTTCAACAGAATCGCGAACAAATTGAACATCATATAGGGCAGATTTTGAAGCTGATTGGCGAAGATCCGCAGCGCGAAGGGCTGCTTGACACGCCTGCGCGTGTTGCGCGGATGTGTGAAGAAATTTTTGCAGGATATGAGGTTGATCCGAGGGATGTGCTGGGCGTTACCTTTGACGAAAACCATGAAGAACTGGTTATCGTTAAAGATATCGTGTATTACAGCCAATGCGAGCATCATATGGCGCCGTTTTTCGGCAAAGTCCATATCGGTTACATCCCGAGCGGTAAAATCGCCGGTTTGAGCAAGCTGGCTCGTTTGGTCGAAGCGGTAACACGCCGCCTGCAGGTTCAGGAGCGCATCACGTCGCAAATCGCCGACATTATGGTGGAGGTTCTGCAGCCTCACGGCGTTATGGTCGTGGTGGAAGGCGAGCATCTGTGCATGTGTTCCCGCGGCGTAAAAAAACCGGGCAGCAAAACAGTGACTTCTGCGGTACGCGGTGTTTTCCGTGAAGAGGCCGCTTCCAGGGCCGAATTTTTATCCCTGATCAAAGAGTAGGCAGCAATAGAAAAGAGGCATCCCGAAAGGTGCGATTCATACCTTTTGGCGATGCCTCTTTTAAAGTTCCGGGGTCCCCGCAAAGTAATCGGAATAAGCTTCGAAGGTCACTCGTCACTTTGTGGGGTTATTTTAAGTTCCGGGGTCCCCGCAAAGTAATCGGAACAAGCTTCGAAGGTCACTCGTCACTTTGTGGGGTTATTTTAAGTTCCGGGGTCCCCGCAAAGTAATCGGAATAGGCTTCAAAGGTCGCTCGTCACTTTGTGGGGTTATTTAAAGTTCCGGGGTCCCCGCAAAGTAATCG
The DNA here is from genome assembly GCF_021654775.1 of Paenibacillus azoreducens. Classification (NCBI taxonomy): domain Bacteria; kingdom Bacillati; phylum Bacillota; class Bacilli; order Caryophanales; family Paenibacillaceae; genus Paenibacillus; species Paenibacillus azoreducens. The sequence continues at coordinate 936,341 of NZ_AP025343.1, forward strand.
GAATAAGCTTCGAAGGTCGCTCCTCACTTTGTGGGGTTATTTTAAGTTCCGGGGTCCCCGCAAAGTAATCGGAATAAGCTTCGAAGGTCACTCGTCACTTTGTGGGGTTATTTAAAGTTCCGGGGTCCCCGCAAAGTAATCGGAATAAGCTTCGAAGGTCGCTCGTCACTTTGTGGGGTTATTTTGCATAGGCGCATTGTCGATGTCCTTCTGCTCCGCCAGATTCACGTTACCCAGGAAAGCGGACACGCGGCGCAAATATTCACGCGGATGCTCGCGGAAAATGAGCTCATGATGACTTCCTTTAACAATCCATACGTCCGAGTAGGGGTTTGTTTGGTTTTCAGCCAATTTTTCCGCAATCGGATAAGGCGCTTTTTCATCTTCCGTGCCGTGGATAAAAAAGATCGGGAACGGATAATCCTCTTTTTTGACCTGCTGATACGGAATTTGATGCAGGCTGGTTCCGTTTAGTATAGGGAAAAGCAGCTCCAATATTTCAAGCGACGGATGCCGCGGCAGATCGATCTGGTTTTTGATATTGTGGTACAGCGTATCCGGCTCAAGCAAAAATGTACTGTCCAGAATCATGGCATCGATATCTTTCGACTGCAGTCCGGCCTGAAGCGCCGTGCCTGCCCCCATCGAAAAGCCCCAAACCACGATCTGTTTGGCGCCCCGCTGCTTGGCCAGCTCGATGGCTCCGAGCAGCTGCTGCGACTCGGCTTTGCCGCCTGTGGCGACGGCTTTGCTGGATTGTGAAGCGAAACCGTAATCGAACATCATGACATTAAAATTCATTCGGTGCGCGTAATGCGCCAGATCATACATCGGAATCCATGTTTCCTCACGGTTGGCACCGTACCCATGGCTGAATACGATCGTTTTCTTAGAACCGGCTGCGGGAATATACCAGCCCTGCATCATCCGGCTGCCATCCAATGCGGGGAAGGTCACATTTTCGTAGGGCATATGTTTGGCCTGCATAGGATTGGAGTACAGCGGCGCCACGTTCGGATTCGAAAGGACCCAAGCGATATATGCATGCAGCGCGATGAAACAGAAGATCAGGAAAAATAATACGGATAGCAGCAAAGCCACCAGAATATGTTTGAAACGAATAAGCCCCGGGGTAAGGGGAATGGGTGTTTCAGTCAGGGGGCGGGTAATTTGGGTGTCATTCTGCGTTGCCATGTTCATGTTTGCCCCTCCTTAATGTTATCTGCAAAATATGATATCGCTCCTAGTACAATGGCATATCCTATAATATAAGTTTACCTTTTGAACTTCGAAACGGAAATAAAAAAATTTACTCTATATCCTATGCCGATCAACGGCTAAAGTCAACAGCCTGCCCACAGACGTTTTTCTAAAGATATAAGAAAGCATAAACTTAAGAAACCCGCATCCTTTTTAACACAAGAAAAACATCCGCTAAATGCGGTCTGTCTTCTTAGTATAGTGCATCGATAGACGTTTTTCTGCAGCTTCCGGTATTTGCATGTCTTCTATGAAAAGAAAGGTTTATGCAATTAAAGTAGACTTTGACCGCCGAATTTTTTATAATTATTGTAACCATGTTTCATGTGTTGAAACACTATGGAGAGGCGGGAGCAGGTAATGGAAGACCGCAAATTGACCGTACGCGCCGTTGAGCGCGCGCTTGATATATTGATGTGCTTTACCAAAAGCAGCGAATTGGGACTGACGGAGATCGCCAGTCAGATCCATCTTCATAAAAGCACGGTGCATCGCCTGATGGCGACGCTTGAAGAGAAGGGGTTTGTGTCGCGGGATGCTGCCACGGAGAAGTATCGCCTCGGACTGAAAATCTGGGAGCTGTCGACGCATCTGTCGAGGAGCGATGATCCTGCGGCGCTGCTTCTTCCGGCCATGGAACGCCTGCGTGATCGGCTTGGCGAAACGGTCAGCCTGTATTTGCGGGATGGCAAAGACAGATTGCGCATCCAGGCGGTGCAGAGCAACCAGGCTATTCGCAGAGTGGCCCAGGTTGGAGCACGGCTGCCTTTGTACGTCGGTGCCTCCAGTAAGGTGCTTGTCGCTTTTGCCCCGGAGGAGGAACGTCAGGAGCTGTTTCAGGACCCGGATTGGCCGGACATGCCTGACTTTGACGGTTATCTCCGCATGCTTGAGGAGATCCGGGGGCGGGGGTACGCGACGAGTTTTGAGGAACGCGAGCCTGGAGCGGCTGCGGTAGCTGTGCCGATCGTAAACCGCAGCGGCGTGGTGGCGGCGGCATTGTCTGTCTCCGGGCCCGTCAGCCGGATTTCAACGGATACGCTGCATGAATTTGCCCCTGTGTTGAAGGAAGCAGCCCATGAGATGGGCCTGATGATATAAACATAATGAAAAGCCCGCCTGGCCGTGAATACGGCTCTGGCGGGCTTTTCCCATACCTTGTGTTATTTTTCGATATGTTCGTCAAACCAGCGCACAATATGGCTGAGTCTTCTTGTACGCAGGTAAGGGTTGCCGCTTCTCGACAAATCGTGGTTCGCTTCAGGGAAGCGGATCAGCTGCGTTTGCTTGCCGAGGCGTTTCAGGGCCACGAACAGCTGCTCGCCTTGCTCGATCGGACAGCGCAAGTCCTGTTCCCCATGCAGGATCAGAAGCGGCGTGGTCACGTTCTTCACGTAAGCGAGCGGCGAATGCTTCCACAGCTTGTCGAAATCAGCCCATGCATTGCCCCAGATCTGGTCTTCGGTAAAGTGGTAGCCGATATCGCTCACGCCATAAAACGAAAGCCAGTTCGAGATGGAACGCTGGGTGACGGCCGCCCGGAAGCGGTCGGTATGCCCTACGATCCAGTTGGTCATAAAGCCGCCGTAGCTGCCGCCGGTTACGCCGAGACGGGAACCGTCGACGAAGGGGAAACGTTCCAGAACATGGTCCACCGTTTCCATCAGATCCTGGAAATCGCGTCCGCCATAGTCGCCGCGTACGGTGTTGACATGCTTTTGACCATAGCCATGCCCACCGCGCGGATTCGTGTAGAAGACTGCAAAACCTGCGGCGGCAAGCAGTTGGAATTCATGCATAAACGTATGGCCGTACATGACCTGCGGTCCGCCGTGGATTTCCAGCACAGCGGGAACCTTGGTACCCTCCTTGAAGCCGGCCGGTTTGATAATCCAGCCCTGCAGCGGCCAGCCGTCGCCTGTCGTGAACTGGAATTCTTCCGGCAGGCTCAGCTCAAGCTCGCTCCAAAGCTCGCCGTTGCAATCGGTCAGGCGGGTTTCGGCACCTGTGGATAGTTCCATACGGTACAAATCGCCTGGGTTCAGCGGATCGGCAGCGGCAAATACGAAGCTGCCATCCGGAGCCAGGGCGAATTGATAGATTTCACGATCTCCCCCGGCGACGATCTCAAAGTCAGAGCCGTCGAGAGCGAAGCGGGCGATTTCTACGCGGCCGTTTTGGGTGACCTGGATATAAACTGACTTTTGGTCCGCAGTGTATAGAGGCGGTGTTCCCGCACCTGAACGCATGTCGCTGACACAGCTGTGTCCGAGTTGGATGTCCAGATCCGTGTACAATGCGCGGTATTCTCCGCCCTCGGCAGGGATGAGATGAATGCGTGTCAATGTCGCGTACCCGCAGGACATGTCATCTGCGAGCATCAGAATTTGCTTGCCGTCAGGAATGAAGCTGATGAATGAAATCCTGATTTTCCCATCGGTGAGCTGGCGGGCTTCCCCGCCTTCACGGCTGATCACATACAGGTCATTCGTTGGTCTGAGATCGGCGTCGGCAAACTCCTCGGTTGGCAGCTTTGTTGTATAGGCGATTTGGGTACCGTCAGGCGACCAGTCGAATGAGCCGATATCAAAAGCTCCGTCCGTAAGCTGCTCGCTGCTTTTTGACGCGATATTAAAAATAAATAAATGAGTTCTGCGGTTATTCAGCAGGCCGACTCCATCCGCTTTGCAGCGGATGCGGTCCACGATTTTCTCTTGGGGCCGTTTGGTTTCGTCTTTGGACATGCCGTCTACGGCTTCATCCGCATTATCAGGGGCCTCGGCTCTCAGCAGCAGCGCCGTTCCGTCAGGCGACCATTTAAACGCGCTTACGCCATGTTTGAGCCTGGTAACGACTTGCGCTTCCCCGCCATGCGCGGGCAGCAGCCATACTTGGTTCGCTTCGCCCTTTTTACGGAGAAAGGCCAGCTGGGAACCGTCGGGCGACCATTGCGGGGCCGCATCCTGTTCACCGGCGGCAAATGGGACGTCCTCGCCGCCATCCGGTTTGATCAGGCGGATTTGGGTTATGTATCCGTCCTGCTTGTCGTTAACCGATTTCAGTATGTATGCAGTCGCACCGCTTTCTGGAGAGACTGCCGGGTCGCTGACCCAATGCATACGGTACAGGTCTTCGGACGTGATCATGCGTTTCGTACTCATTCACAAAACCTCCTTAAGAAAAACATAATAATGACTTGTGAGTACATTATCCCAGAGATTGGAGGAGAATTCCAACCCACCCAGGCGCATCATTTTCCGAATACCTGCACCCTATTATTTTATTTTTGCTTTTGAATCCAGCTGGCGATATCCGTGATGAGTTTGGATGACACGTTAGCCGGTTTGGCGTATTCCGCACCGATTGAGATGCCGTCATAATCGACGAGCAGATGGTTCATTTTCGGATATGATTTGAATTCGACGTCGCTTCGTTTTTGAAGCGCGCTTTTCCATTCATTGAACTGTTTCATCGTTACTTGCCAGTCGTTTTCCCCTTGCAGGATCAACATCGGAGTATGTTGTTTTTGCGCCAGATCGGTTGGTTTGTAGTTTTTCTGCTCAAACCACCAGTAGGCAGGGGAAAGCGGGAATTTCTCCGGCATATGGTCCACCGTGTATTGCGGATCATTCACGAGTTTGGCAATGCCGGTCCAGACAGCTGCTTGTTGTTCGTATGGAGCGGCGTCCTGTCCTAATTTTTTGACGCGATCAATAAGTTCCTGCTGCTGTTCGATCAGCACGTCGGCAAACTTGGAGCTTGGGCCGGAAAGCGAAATGGCGCCTGCGATATCATGAGCCTTGTCGGCATCGATCATCAGCGGTATGGCGAAGCCCCCTTGGCTGTGACCTGCGATAAAGATGCGGCTGGCATCGATTTTTGGTGTCTGCTTCAGCAGATTGACCGCGGAGAGTGCGTCATCGACCGTTTCTCTTTTTAGCGTGAATTTTGGGTCTGCCGCCACCTTAAAGGTATGTTCATAAGTAATCTTGTCATAACGCAGTACGGCAATCCCTTTAGCGGCCAGGCCAACGGCCAAATCGCGCATCGGCTTCACCGCTCCGGACGAACTGTCGCGGTCATGCATCCCCGAGCCTTGTACAAGCACAACGGCAGGGAAGGGGCCATCCCCTTTCGGAAGGGTTAAAGTACCGGGCAAGGCCAAATCGCCTGTGCCGACACGCACTTCCTGCTCCGTATAAGCGGCAGGATTATCGTAAGCCGGTTTTTGGAATCCTCCGGTGTTGACTGGTGATGGCGAGAGGTTCATATCGTCAACCAGCCCGTCGGCATTCAGGCGGAGCGTGACGTTCAGAGGTGTCTGGCTTGTTTGCACCGTGTAGGTTACATTCTGGTGAATCGCGTTTTTTTGCTCGGTCTTTACTGGATTTCCAGGAGCGGCTTTTCCGTATACCTGTTCATAGTTGCTCCACAGCATGCTCAGGGTCTGAACCGGGAGAGCTTTTGCCAGTGCGGGGCTCATGTACTCGGCCGCTTTGGCTCCGTTGCCGGCTTGAAGCTCTTTCAGGAATAAATCAGCCGTTTGATTGGGCGCAGCTGGAGCGGAGCCGTTATTTTCGGTTTCATTTTTCTCAAAAATATTGATAATCGCGGAGGAAGGGACCGTCGCTTTGCCGTCATTCACCCGCACCTGGCTGCCAAGCTCTACCCGCTTGCCATTGAACATTCCGTGGGACATACCCTTGAATAAAAGAAGCTTATCGTCGCCTTTGGTCAGCGTGATGGTAAGGGCGGCCTGATCCCACTTCACATTTGCGCCAAGCTTGGCTGCGACCTCACGCACAGGCGCATATGAGGATTCTTTGCCGGAATCCGCTGCGGCTGCCACGGCGGGTACGGAGAGTGCCAGGACCATGGAAGCAATGGCCGCTTTGTAGAATTTCTGCGAGTTTTTTTTCTTCATCTCATATTCCTCCTCAGGAAAATCGAATTTCTCCTTTATATTGAAGGCATCTTTAACACGGATGAATGTTGTCTTAAGATATCAGATGCCAGTGAACCCTTTTTTAATGCAGAGAGGTGGCGGTCCTCCGTTATGTTGTGCCATACCGTGCGCTAGGGGCTATCCCTGATGTGTGGAAGAGTTTCACCGCAGCCGGCTACTTCCCGAAGAAGATGGCGGCAAGCACGGCGATCAAAATACCGGCAGTTACCATCCAAGCGGCGGGTCTGGCAAAGTTAACGGTCCAGCCGATCCCCATCCGTTTTTCTACGAACAGCGCCGGATCATTCGGGTTGTAATAGACAAAGCCCAGCTTCCAGTAGCGGTCATCATCAACAGCTGCAGTGCCTCCCCCGGGAGACGTCCGGTTGATGAGCCGTCCCCCCTGTCCGGTCGTCAATGAGAGAACGAAAGCCATGATGATGATCAAGGACGGGAATAGCAGGGACACAAGCATGACGATGCCGCTCTGCAGTTGAAATCTCATATTCAGCTGGATAAACGAAAGCAGAAGAACAATCATCATACAGGCCACGGCGTTAAACATAGACCAACGGAGCCTGAAAACGGCATTTTGCCGCGCGGATAATTCCGGATGGTCGGGGTTGATTTGCTGTTTGCTTTTGTGGATCATCCGGTTAAGGAACATGAACAATGCAATCAGGGCCAACTGGGTCAGGTTGGGGGCCAGCACCGCTTGCAGTGATTTGGCTGCGGAATGGGTGATTTCACCATGCGATCCAAACTTCATCGCGAGGGTGGCGGGAAATTCGTCGTAATATGCAAGCGCCAGAGCGGCACTGGTCAGCGCGATGGCAGCATGGAGTGCAAACCAGCGGTTGGAAATCGTTATTTTATGGCTCCGAAAGCGGGTATCCACCGCGATTTTCCCGCTTTTAATCGTATTGGGCGGAAAAGAAGCTTTGACCTTTTTCATTCTCAGGTAAAACGCCAGATTGATTGCCGCGGAACCTATGACCATCATCAAAATATACGAGGACAGCGCATAGGACTGACCGCCCTCATCCGTTTGCAGCAGCGTGAACAAGCATGCCGTGAGCAGCAAGGTGTATAGAATGCCGCTTATCCAGGCATATTGCTTGCGCATCCGGCGCAGCTGCGGGCTGTGGTACATTTCCTCGCTGACCGATATGCCGAAGCTGACGGTTTCCCTGGTGAGAAACGGCATGACCACAAGCGAGATGGCGATCGGGATGAACATGACCACCGTCGTTAAAGCTAATATCCAAATCATGATGTTGTCTCCTTTCTGCCATGCAGGATATCTTCATAAAGCGATTCTACGATTTGGAGCAGACGTCCCTTATTCATGCCGCGGCAAATCGCTTCCGCAATCAGTGGTCTAAGCTGCTCCGCCTGTTTTTGCTCATAGTCCGGGGTGATGCCCGGCATGCCGTCAGGGTTGACGACAACTCCTTTTTGCCGGTGGATTTGGATAAAACCTTCCTGCTTGAGCAGCGTATATGCTTTGTTGATCGTGTGCAGATTGACGCCGATATCCGATGCGAGACTTCGCACGGAGGGCAGATCTTCACCGGGTTTCAGTTCTCCGCTGGCAATGCCCTCGATAATCTGGTTCATCAGTTGTGCATAGATGGGAATATCCGACTGCATATCCAGACGGATGATCATACAAAGCCCTTCTTTCAATCATAATTTTGAAAATGTAACTGTTATACTACAAATATAACAGATGGGACAATAGGGTGTAAAGAGGCCATAAACATGGTCGTTAGAATCATTGCTAATGTAAGCATGAGATTGCTACGAGGCCAAATTGGTGTTTTACGAAAACGGAACAAGGAATGAGCATGAGTCTAAACGGAGAGATCTGCGAGTTCTAATGGAACAGGAATGGGTATGAGTTCAAACGGGAGATTCGTAAGCTCTAACGGAGCAAGGAATGGATATAAGTCTAAAAGGGAGAACTATGGGCTCTAACGGAACAACGGAACAAGGGAGCGGAATGAGGTCATTTACGCACTCTAACGAAACTACGAAACGCTATTAAGGCAATATGGGACCTTTAATAAATCTAAGGAAACTGGGACTCGCTATTAAGCTAAAAAGACAACCAAAACGCTCAATTTCGCTCGATTAACGATATGTAGTTTCGTTACATTTTTTGTGTTAGCATTTTTGGGGGTATAAGGTTTCTCAGTTTCGTTAGCTGCACTTTAAGAAAGGATGGGACGCCGAACTGCTGAAGACCCAACCGCAATCCTAAAAAAAGAGCGCTGCTGTATGCAGACACTCTTTTTAACATTTAATCTTATGAGAGGAAGGGGGAAGCCGCTCATAAGGAGGAATATGCCGAATTTCGCTAGAAGCGCATGCTTCTGCGCTCGATTATGACGCCGTATGATGGCGACCGCCGCGAGCGGGTGTTTACCGCCCGTTTTTTTGCTTCATTTTCTTTTTAAGCACTTCTTGGAAGGTTACCGTTTGCTGGTCGGAATTTTTCTTCTGCGGCGTTAAGACCTGAGGTCTTGGGTAGGCATGGTGAAAGGGAATAATTTGCGGAACATTCATCATTTTCTCCTCCTTTAACAGGTCCGTCACCGCGTCAGGGTTAAACCACCGCAGCTCTATACTATTTCATTACCCTCTCTTTTTTGCTTTCAAACATCATTTTATCAATAATGTGAGAAAAATCATGGTTATTTTGTAGCAATTCATGGAATTAGGACTGGCGATGCAGATTGCCGTAATTGGCACATAAATTGATACGACATTTTATGTCGTATCTTATGTTCTATAATGGGCATGTGATTTGCAACAATTGATGGAAGGAGGTCGATATGATTATGGCAAAAACAAAAAGAGGCCGCGCATTGTGGAGCCTGCCGTCCAGAGGCCGGGGGACATGTCCTGTTTGCAGCAGCACGCGGATCAAGCTTTTGTATGCGCGTACTGCAGCGGATGGAACACAGCTTAAAGTATGCAAGAAGTGCTTCAAAGCCGAGCAGGGGAGAATCGATGCAGTTGGTCAAGCAAGATAATAAACATCGCAACAAAAATGGCTGAATGTGGCAAACCGTGGGTACCGCGCTCTAAAGGAACGGATATGCCAAAAAATGGCTTGAATCTGTGAGTGGACTGATGCTTCAATTAAGCTGCAAGGTTCTACCTGAGATAAGGGGGCAGCCGGAGATGAGCAATATGCATCGAATTCATTGGTTTGACCAGATGATCAGGGAGGGACATTATCCGAACAGCAAAGATATGGCCCTCCAGTTTGAAATATCCAGGAGGCAGGCGCAGCGGGATATTGAATATTTGACCGTTTCCCTGCGGGCTCCGCTCCTATACATAGCCAAATATCGGGGGTATTGTTACGAGGACGCCACGTACGTGCTGCCGCATTTATACATAACGGAAGAAGAAAAGAGCGTGCTGAAGTTTTTGGCGCGGAAATATGGGCAGTACAGCAGCGATTACCCGGCTGGCGTACAGCGGGTTGCCCATCTGCTCGGCAAATTTGCGGGAGAAGAGGAGGACGGGGCAGAAAGGCGCCTGCCCTTTTTTGAAGCGGACCCGCATCTTATCCAAATTAGCGGACAGCTTTCGTTTGCGATTGCCCATCGAAAAATCGTACATCTTCATTACCGGCACGAAGGCGAAGAGATCCAGCTTGATATTTGCCCGACGAAGCTGGTATCCAAATACAATGCCGACTACGTTGCCGCTTTTGCTCCAGGCAGTGAGCGCCTGCGTTTATTTCGTTTGGACGAAATCATAAGTTTGCAAATAACGTCGCGGGTATTTGTGGAAGATGAATTGAATGGCGACATTTACGAGCAGAGCGGCACTCCGGCGCTTAAACCTTTTACAGCCCGCGTCAAACTGCATTCGGAGCTGTGTGAGGATTCATGGTATGGATACGCTGCCCGGCCGGTGGGAGAGCTTCATTATGATATCGATTTCTATGACGCGGATACGTTTATGCAGCAGCTTCTGCTTGCGCCTTGGCGGCGGCTTGATTCCCCGAAGTGGTTGAAAGCAAAGTTTAAGGATCAATGCGTGAAGGTTTTGAAGCACTTGGACGGAGAGGAGGAAAGTTGATGGGCGAAGTCATTCTTCATGATCTGGTGGTGCAAAGAGAGTCCAAGTCCTATACCGACAGTTTGTATGCTGTGTTAACCGCTGCCGGACGATTTAAAGGTCCGAAATTTATGCTGTCCGCACTGAGCGGCATGGCGTTTATTTTTACGGTGCATAAGCGGCTGCTTTCCTTTTCCGTGACGGCTTACGGGCAGTGGGGGATAGTCCATAAGCGTGCTGCCGACAGTTTGGGCGTTTATACGGTTACAGATGGCGGCCGAACGCGGCACCCTACCTTCCAGCATTATCAGCAGGAGGCCGTGCAGTGGATCAAATCCAGCATCGATGCAGGGCTTGGAGCAATCTATTGGATTCCAGAGTTTGGAGTCATTCACGGCTATGATGATGATGACCGGATTTTTTATGTGCTGGATGGGCATTCCAGTGAAAGCCGCATTCTTCTGTATGATAATTTTGGCATTAACTTTACCCCATTTTGGTGTGCGCAGATTTTTGGGGAGAACGTAGAAATTCCTGCGAAGGATATGGTCCTTGAAGCGCTGCGATTAGCGATGGACGAATGGGAGAAGCCTTATCCGGTCATGCCGAATCAAGACATTGCATCGGGAAGGCTGGCATACGCCTATTTGATTCAGGCCTTGGAGCAAGGAGATTATGATGAATTCGGCGCGGTGTATATTTTGGATACGTTCAGGGTTTCGCGAAAAGAGATTATGTTGTTTTTGCAGGAAGCCGTTTCGTTTTTCCCGGATTTGCGAGAGGCCGGCTTATGCTACAGCAAGCTTGTGGACATGACCGGAGGCCTGGATCTGTGGATTGGCAGCGGGACGGATGGACGGAAGGTGAACCGGGGGGACATCCCGGCTTTGGTTGCCATGCTGAAAGAGGCTCGGATGATGGAAGAGCAAGCGACGGACATCTTCAAACAAGTTTCGGGCCGGTATCCCGACTTGCAAAGAACAACGGTCCCCCGCTGGGGGCTGCATACCGCGAGGTAAGGAGGAGAAAAGGGGATGGGGACAAAAATAATCCGTGATTTGCATATGACGATCGATTGCAGATCTTATATCGATGCCATGCATGCGGTGTTATCCCATGCCGGCTGGACGGCGTATTCCAAAGCGGAATTATCCGGCATGACCGTGACCGGCTTTCGCCTGGCGGTTCATCGGCGGTTAACCTCCGAATCGGCGACGGCATACAACTGGGTGGCGGAAAATTTCCTTGCCGCGGATTTTTTGGGCGTCACAGCCTCGTCAGCTGCCGGCTTCTCCTTCCATCCTACGTTTCCTTTATATCGGGAGCAGGCGATATCGGACCTGAAAGCAGCTATAGACCGGGACGTCGGGGCGATATTCTGGAAGGACGGATTTGTAACAGCCGCAGGTTATGACGACCAAGCCGGAATGCTATATTATGACGATGGTTCCGGACGCGTACTGCAGCCGCTTTCTTACGGCGAATTCGGACGGAACAGCTCTCCATATTGGTATTACCAGGTGTTCGAAGATAAGATTGACCTTGATCCTATTGAAGTATATAAGGAATCTTTAATGCAGGCTGTCTATAAATGGGAAATGCATGATCTGATGCTTCCTGAAGCGGACTATGCTTGCGGCTCCGAAGCCTATGAGGCAATCAAGCAGGCGTTACGCACCGGGGAATTTGATCCCATTCAGGCCGGAGAGGTGTTTCAGTGTTATGCTTGCGCCAAAAGCGACATCAGCGAATATATGGATAAGCTTCATTCGCTGTGGCCGCAGCTTCGTTCGGCGGCTGCAGCTTACGGCAGAACCGCAGCTTTATTTCATGATGTACTGGACGCCGTCGCGAGGGGGGGAATGGAAGATTGGTCCGAGCAGGGAGTTAGGCAGGAGCTTGTCCACTTGTTCGCTGAGGCGCAGAGGTCGGAGCAGGAGGGAATCGACTGCATTAAAGGATTTATGCGCGAACGGATCGGCAACCGCTTTGAACATGTCGGGCTTAGGTAGGCGGTGGACATCCGTCATGCAACGCCGCACCGCGCGGTACGAAGAAACCTCTCGCATTAAGGGGTGGAGCCATACGCAGCCGCGATGCTGGTGCCGGTTGGATATCCCGTAAAGCCTGAGCAAAGCTTGACAAACATTTGAAGAGAGCCTCATCGGATATGTTATGTGTAATGGACAGGGCACACCGGTAAATAGCTGCCCGGCACTGATTTAAAAGTGAAACTTGAAATATAAAAAAAGACCGTGAGCAGTTTGGTTGAATGAAGCGTGTCATTAGAGGGCAGTTCGGCGGTTCGGAAAAGGAAAGATGCAGAAGTACATCTTTTTTCATTGTTCTATAGGTAAAATAAGTAAATCCCTGCGATTCTGCATCCTTTCCAGCTCAAATATACATATTTGGCAGATATGACTGAAAAAGCCTGCATTTTTGCAGGCTTTTTCTTGTGAAAGCGATAGGGCGGCGGAAAAAGATGCAGATTTGCAGGCTTTCCCTCGCGGATTTAACTAGCAAGTCCTATCACGATGTTTCCGAAATCGAAAAAAGAAAAACTGCTGCTTTGCGATGATCTGCAGCTAATTTTTCTGCAACAAGCCAATCGAAAAACTGCGTGTGCGTCTACATTAAAGTTACTACAAGAAAAACGTCTGTCAACGAACTTATCCAAGAAGACAGGCCGCATTTAGCGGATGTTTTTCTTAATAAGATCCCCGCAAAGTATTTGGAATAAGCATCGAAGCCATAGGTTCCACTCCGTACTTTTGCTCCGCAAAAGCGCCCCTCTTTGAGAGGCGCCCTTACTTCTTTCCGATACTCTCAGTACTTTTGCTTCGCAAAAGCGCCCTTCAGGCGTCGGACTTCTTTCCGATACACTTTGTGGGGCTATTTTGCCATTATAGAATGACTTAAGCTCGGCTTAAACCGTATATATCCATATAAAAATGGCGGCACAAGACGTATCTCTTGTGCCGCCATTTCGTGAAACAGTAAGTTGGTTCCTGGTTACAGATTATTGATTAGCGATCATTTGACGAAGCACGGTTTGCAGAATGCCGCCGTTGTGGTAGTAGTCCACATCCACCATGCTGTCCAGACGTGCGGTAACCGGGAATTCGAATTTTGTTCCGTCTTCGCGGATTGCGACCACCGTCAGGGTCTGGCCTGGTTTAACATCATTGCTCAGCCCATTGATGCTGAATGTTTCCCGGCCTGTCAGGCCAAGGTCCTTCCAGCCATGTCCGTCCTGGAACTGCAATGGCAGGACGCCCATGCCGACGAGGTTGCTGCGGTGAATCCGTTCGAAGCTTTCAGCGATAACCGCTTTAACACCCAGGAGGTAGGTACCTTTGGCCGCCCAGTCGCGGGAGCTGCCTGTACCGTATTCCTTGCCGGCGATTACGACGAGGTTGCGGTCGCCTTGCTGATATTTCATGGATGCGTCATAAATGGACATCACTTCATCCGTAGGCAGGTAAGTTGTTACGCCGCCTTCCGTTCCAGGAGCTACCTGGTTGCGGATCCGGATGTTGGCGAAGGTGCCGCGCATCATGACTTCATGGTTGCCGCGGCGGGAGCCGTAGGAGTTGAAGTCTTTGCGTTCTACGCCATGCTCTTTCAGGTACAAACCTGCAGGGCTGGTTGGCGAAATGTTGCCGGCAGGAGAGATATGGTCCGTTGTGACGGAATCTCCGAGCAGGGCAAGTACATTGGCATCCTTGATGTCATTAATGTCGTTCAGTTCGGTACCCAGGTTCTTGAAGAACGGAGGATTTTGGATATAGGTGGATTTTTCATCCCACTCATACAGCTCGCCTTCCGGAACCGAAATCGCGTTCCAGCGTTCATTGGCGGTAAATACGTTCGCGTATTTTTGACGGAACATTTCCGCGTTGAGCGACAGGTTGATCGCTTCTTTGATCTCTTCGGAAGTTGGCCAGATATCTTTCAGATAGACAGGTTCGCCTTGTTGGTCGTGACCGATCGGATCGTTTTGCAGATCGATGTTGACGGTTCCGGCCAGGGCATACGCAACGACGAGCGGAGGCGAAGCCAGGTAGTTGGCCTTAACCTGCGCATGGACGCGGCCTTCGAAGTTACGGTTGCCGGAGAGTACTGCAGCGACTGTCATATCGTTATCCGTGATGGCTTGGCTGACTTCATCCGGAAGCGGACCGGAGTTGCCGATACATGTCGCGCAGCCATAACCTGCCACATAGAAGCCGAGAGCTTCGAGTGATTCCAGCAGGCCTGCTTTTTTCAGATATTCGGTAACGACAAGGGAGCCTGGCGTCAAGCTGCTTTTTACGTAGCCAGGTTTTTTCAGGCCGCGTTCAACCGCTTTTTTCGCCAAAATGCCCGCACCCAGCATAACGCTTGGGTTGGATGTGTTCGTACAGCTGGTGATCGCTGCGATCACGACTGCGCCGGCGCTCATTTCGCTAGTCGTACCGTCTTGATGCTTCACGGTTACTTTCTCTTCGATTTTGGCATCGCTGAGGCCGTAGCCGCCTTTATCGATTGGCGTACGAATGATGTCGTTAAAGGATTGCTTCATGTTCGTCAATTCGATGCGGTCTTGCGGACGTTTAGGTCCGGCAAGGCTCGGTACGACGGAAGCAAGATCCAGTTCGATAACGTCCGTGAATTCCGGATCTTCCGTATCAGAGGTGCGGAACATGCCTTGCGCTTTATAGTAAGCTTCAACCAGCGCGATTTGCTCTTCGGAGCGGCCGGTATTGCGCAAGTAAGACAATGTTTCGCTGTCGACAGGGAAAAAGCCGATCGTTGCGCCGTATTCCGGTGCCATGTTCGCAACCGTAGCGCGGTCTGCCAGGCTGATGTTAGCCAATCCAGGGCCGAAGAACTCGACGAATTTGCCGACAACGCCTTTTTTACGCAGCATTTGCGTAACGGTCAGGGCCAGGTCGGTTGCCGTAGCGCCTTCGGACAGGCTGCCTGTCAGTTTAAAGCCGATAACGTCAGGAGTCACGAAATACAGCGGTTGTCCGAGCATTCCTGCTTCGGCTTCGATCCCGCCAACACCCCAGCCTACGACGCCAAGACCGTTGATCATGGTGGTATGGGAGTCCGTGCCTACGAGCGAGTCTGGATATACGACGGTTTCGCCGTCAATCGTTTTGGTGGCTGCAACCGATGCCAGATATTCCAGGTTAACCTGGTGAACAATGCCTGTAGCCGGAGGAACGGCGCGGAAATTGTTGAATGCGGTTTGCGCCCAGCGCAGGAAGCGGTAGCGCTCTTCGTTTCGTTCAAATTCGACTTTCATGTTATAGTTCAGCGCTTCTGGCGTTCCGAACGCGTCGACCATAACGGAGTGGTCAATAACCAGATCGACCGGTACGAGCGGATTGATCTTCTTCGGATCCCCGCCGGCTTTCTTTACGGTGTCGCGCATTGCCGCAAGGTCAACGACAACCGGTACGCCTGTAAAGTCTTGAAGCACGATCCGAGCGGGAATGAACGGGATTTCCTTGTTTTGGCCAAGGCCTTCATTCCATTTTGCAAGCTGGTTAACATGCTCCTCGGTAATGGCGCGTCCGTCGAACTGGCGGACAGCAGCTTCCAGAAGCACTCTGATCGAGAACGGGAGCTTGGAGACGTTGCCGAGTCCTTGTTCTTCAAGCGCCTGCAGACTGTGGTATCGATAGGTTTTGCCGCTGACTTCCAAGCTGCGGACGGTGGAGAATTGATCCTTTGCTGTCATACATGTACCTCCTTAAGAATGTGGTCAATGTGAACATTTTCAGTGGGATGGCGATAAGCGATAGGGCAATCACTTTGCCGTTCCTTGTTTCACTAGATGAAACGTAATTTCAAAATAGTGAGCTTTGATTTTAGTATACCGTTTACAAGACGGTGAGTAAAGAACTTTTTGCGTCTATTTATATGAAACGAAAGGGAGGATTTCCGGACCCGGCAAACCTCTGGATGAAGCTTAAATCCTTGGCGGGAACCATAAATGGAAAGGGATAGGCCGATGTAAATCATTCTTTCCTTGCCGCCTCCGAAAAAAACCTGAACTTCAGTTACGGCTCATAGCGGCTCGTTTCATTTCATATATGTAATACAAGAAGCCGTTTCATAAAGGGGTATAAGCTGCTTTAGGATGGCAAACGGCTGCAAGTTAACGGTAATGAGAGGGGAATAGAGCGGATGGATAAGGAATGGAAACAGACACTCTACACCTATGTGAATCAATATAACCAACATCAAATTGATTACAGATCGCAGCAAATGCAGCAGGTTATCACCGATCCGGCATATTTGATGGCCAGGGCGGACCGATCCTACCGTCTTTCGCATTGGTATTCGGAGCGGGGAGCCCGGCCGCTGCGCAGCGAAACGAGGGCCAAGCTGCTGAGGACGATTCGGGACACTCCCGAAGAGGCTGTCATTGACGTGCAATTGCATGTACAGCTTTTTTATGAAAAAGGCGGAGTTAACCATGTGGAAGAAATGGTCCAGAGAGAGCGCTTGACGCTGATCCGCGACGGGAATGATTGGGTCATCGTGTCCATAGAAAATCTTTCGCCGGAAAAGCATCCCGTAGCCGCAGGGGGACATATGCCGGAAATACCGCAAAACCATGCTTACCATCAAGGCGGCAGTCCACAGCCTTATCTGAATTCGTATATTCTTCAAGGGGGCGGACCCGGACGCAAGTCAATCAAGTATCGGCGCGAGGTAGCCGCGGCGTATGCCGATAAGTGGTGGAATTCCTATAATCCGGAGTTCACCGAATTCGACGTGGATTGCACGAATTATATCTCGCAATGTCTCTTTGCAGGGGATGCGCCGATCAACTATACTGGTAAAAGAGAAGCGGGCTGGTGGTACAAAGGATATGTCGGCGGGAAGGAATGGTGGAGTTACAGCTGGGCAGTCTCCAACGCACTTGCGGCTCACCTTACGGCGAGCGCCTGGGGAGTCCGCGGCGAGGTGGTGGAACGTCCGGAGCAGCTTATGCTGGGCGATGTCATTTTTTATGACTGGGACGGAAACGGGTCCTTTCAACATTCGACAATTGTGACCGCTTTCGACGCCGGCGGACAGCCGCTGGTAAACGCACATACCGTCAGCAGCAAACACCGTTATTGGGATTATAAGGATTCCTATGCATGGACCGAAAATACCGTATACCGATTTTTGCATATTCCGGACTACTTCTAGAGCGTTATAATGGTTATATGAGCAACAGCAGCAGGAACAACCTGCAATACAGTGAAAAAGAGAGAGGTTAGGCATGGGGAACAACAAGATAACCGTAGGGCTTGTATACGGCGGCAAATCTGGCGAGCATGAGGTGTCGCTGCAAACGGCTTTTGCGGTCATGAACGCCTTCGATTACGATAAATACGAGCTGATTCCGTTCTACATCACGAAACAAGGGGAATGGAGAAAGGGCGGCAAGATGTCGGCGCCGCTGGATAAAGTAGAGAAGCTCAAACTGGAGCATGGCAGCGAAGGAACCGAAGGAGCGCTCAGCGCGATTTTCAGCCGCTTGTATGGCGGGGAAGCCGCGGTGGATTTGATGTTTCCGCTTCTTCACGGAACCTTTGGCGAAGACGGAACGATCCAGGGATTGTTCGAAATGGCGAACATTCCATACGTGGGCGCGGGGGTGCTGGCTTCTGCGGCCGGCATGGATAAGGTCGTGATGAAAAAGCTGTTCGCACAGGCCGGTCTTCCGCAATGCGGCTTCCGTTACTTTACCAAATCCCAGTGGGAACGTAACAGCTTTAATCTGATCATGGGCGTTGAAGACGATTTGGGCTACCCATGCTTCATCAAACCGGCCAACCTTGGATCCAGCGTAGGGATTTCCAAAGCCAGAAACCGCGATGAGCTTGAACGTGCGGTGGAGTTGGCCTTCCGGTATGACGTTAAAGTGATTGTTGAGGAATTCGTGGATGCTCGCGAAGTGGAGGTGGCCGTTCTTGGCAACCAGGAACCGATGGCTTCGGTACCCGGGGAGATCGTATCCTCCGCGGATTACTATGACTATGCGGCAAAATATACCGACGGACAATCGGAGATGATCATTCCGGCGCTTCTCGATTCCGAGGTGGCTGACCGCCTTCGCGAGGCGGCTCTGATTGCGTTTCAGGCGATTGAAGGCAGCGGCATTACCCGGGCCGACTTCTTCATCCGCAAATCCGACGGAGCCATTCTTATCAACGAAGTCAATACGATGCCGGGTTTTACCCCGTACAGCATGTATCCGCTCTTGTGGCGGGAGACGGGGCTCGGTTATCAATCGCTTCTTGACCGAATGATCGAGCTGGCCTTGGAGCGTTACGAGAGCAAACAGGCTTTAAGCTACACCAATGAGCCGTAACAGCGTTTATTAGATATTGCAGCGATCTAGGCGCGATCAAAAAAAGCGAGTCGGATTTGCACGGGAAAAGCCCGTCATTACGCTGCTTTTTCGCAAATCGGATTGTCTATTATTTTTTTTGATCGCGCTCAAAAAGTGTCCGGCCGGCGGCAGCAAGTGGCCGGGCATCTTTTCAATCAAAGAAAGGAAGGTGTATGGATGGGATTTCAAACGGAATTCAACTCCGTGTGCAAATTCAAAAGCGAGCAGGAGCTGTACGAGCTTCTGGAATACGGGCGCGGTAAAATGGTCAAGCAGGGCCTGCGCGTATTTCCTACCGGGCAAAAGGTGATCGCCTATACGCCGGATAATGTTGCGGTAGCGATCGTTAAAATCATGGGCTGCATCGCCGAAATCAATTTTCAGGGACAGGAAGTTACCGAAGTCGAGATGGAACTGATCCGCAAGCTGAATGAGGAAGAGTCGCGGATTCAGACGAATTTGGCTTACGAAATGTTTTTTGGAGAACATAATCCTTAAGGTGTTATCAACAATGAGACCATAAGGAGCAGAAAAACATGATCGTCAGGTTCGGCTATGTGGCTATGTCAATGATAATTTAGGACTCCTCACCGTCCAAAACGATGACAATGGCGAGTTTCGGCAAACTGAATGACCGGGATGCGGCAATACGCAAGCTGGAGAGAATTGCGGAAATGAATTTGCACAATACGCTTCGGCTGTTGAAGCATAATATAGGCAATGACATCCGGGTCTACCGATTTTCTTCAAAGTTGATTCCGCTGGCCACCCATGAAGATTTGCAAGATTGGGATCCGTTTGCGGCGCTGAAGGACGCTTTTGCCGAGGTGGGACGGTATGTGCGCGATCATCAGATGAGAGTGTCTTTCCATCCGGATCATTTTACCGTTCTTAGCACGCCCCGGCAGGAAGTATTGCGGAGTTCGGTCCGGGACCTGCGGCATCATGTCAAAATGTTGAAGGCTATGGGATTGAACGCAACCGCCAAAAACAATATTCATATCGGAGGAGCTTATAAGGACAAGCTATCTGCAGCCGGACGCTTCAAAGAGCATTTTGATCTGCTCGATCCGGAAATTCAGAAACGTTTGACGCTTGAAAATGACGATAAGACGTTTACCGCAGCCGAAGCGCTGGAAGTATGCAAAGCAACCGGCCTGCCAATGGTGCTGGATATCCATCATCAATGGGTGAACAACGACGGCGAAAAGCCGTGGGAACTATGGCCTGACATTTTAAAGACCTGGACCGGTCCATTGGCGCAGGCAGACGCGAATCCGGGCCAGCCGCTGCCGCCTAAAATTCATGTCTCCAGCCCGAAAAATAGCCAAGAACCGCGCAGCCATGCCGATCTGGTCGACCCTGCTCCGCTGCTTGCCTTCTTGCGCGAAATTGCGGGTGCCACGCCTGCGGTCGACGTGATGATAGAAGCCAAGCACAAAGATGCTGCTTTATTTGACTTAATGAAGCATTTAGCGGATTATGAATCGGAGGGCATCAAAATTTTGAATGGGGCGAGCATCGATGTTTCGGGTTGAACACTGAATCGGAAAGGGCGCTTAAGTCGGAATTCTCTCCGGAAACCAGCGTTTCGGGCTGCTGCGGATTTTGCCGCAAGCGGTGAAATCGGGCGAAACTTTGAATCTTTCATAACGTATATTTTAGAAGATTACTATTTATTAGACTTGAGCTTGAGTAAGCCTTAATGAATGGATAACGATAACACAGAAAGTAGAGTGAGCGCTTTGAACCAAAAGGATAAAACTCCTTATGTCGTGACGAGCAAAAGCTATACCGCTGTGGCGATAAATGCCGCTTCCAAAGCGGGTGAATGGATTAAAACCAGATTGGGTACCGTAACACAATTAACAACCAAGTCCGCCGTCGGCGATTTGGTGACTGAAGTTGATAAAGGCGCGGAGCAAATGATCCGCAAGCTGATCTTTACCCACTTCCCGGATCATGCGATCCTTGGCGAAGAAGGCGTGGAGCCGGGACCCGAAGCATCGGCAAAGGCGCTTGAGAAGTACGCTGACGAAGAATATCTTTGGATCGTTGATCCCGTCGACGGCACGACCAATTTCGTGCACGGTTTTCCGTTCTTCTCCGTTTCGATTGCGCTGGCGCATAAAGGCGAGGTTATCGTCGGCGTTATTTATGATCCTTCGCGGGATGAAATGTTTGTGGCGGAAAAGGGCAAGGGCGCATATGTCCATGGCAAACGTATGAAGGTATCCGGAGAAACCACGCTTGAGCAAAGCCTGATCGCCACCGGTTTTCCGGTAGGACGTGACAGCACGCTTCCTGCAAACATGGCAGGACTTACGCATCTGGCGCCGAAAGTCCGTAATATCCGCTGCGGCGGTTCGGCCGCGCTGCATCTCGCTTATGTAGCTGCGGGACGGTTGACCGGCTTCTGGGAGATAGGCCTCAATGCCTGGGATATTGCGGCAGGTGCGCTGCTGGTGACGGAATCCGGCGGCCAAATCGGCGATACGAAAGGCGGCGCCTTCCATTTGGGCATACGTCAAGTCGTCGCTACGAACGGAGCCGTTCATGCAGAACTGGTGCAGGCTTTACAGGAAGCGGAGGCAACCGGGTTTGAAAACAGCTGAGGAATTTTCGGCTGCGTTTCCTCCTGTATGTAACAAGGTAAAAAACATATCGCAATAGGCCATTCGGGGCCAAAATCGCAAAGGAGTGTCTGGCTATGAGTGAAAACCATGATATAGAGCGGCAGCTCAGTGAGATGCTAACCGAAGGCGAAATGGAAGAGAAGCAGGACCGCAAGGATCAGGAACGGGAACTGATCTCTCCAAGATATGAAATCCGGGTTCAAACCGAATTGGATCCGATCGTGGAAGAAACGCTGAAATACCGCAGCATGGCGCGGGAGCTTGATGACCGGTATGATCGCTATTTGGAAAAAACGAAAAAAGAGAAGCCGGAAACAAAGCCCGCTGAAGATTAAAGGGGCCATGATTTGAACCAAAGCCTTTATGGATCGCTTATAGCGAATTCATAAGGGCTTTTTTGCTGCTGCAATTATTTGACTCCAAGAAATGTCGCAAAACGGTTAACCGCTCTAACAGAAGATGGTAAAATGGAGAAAGCCCAGCACCTGACGGTAGACTGGGTTTTCATTGGCGAGAAGGAGTGGTTTAATGCGAAAATCTTTTAAAAAGTACATATCCGCCGTTTCGACGGCGGTACTGATGTCCACCATGCTGCTCGGGGCAGCTTCGGCCGCGCCAGCCGCAAATGATGCGGGGGACAAGCAGCCGTACCGGATCGTCGCCCTTGGCGACTCGCTCACGGTAGGTTATGAGCCGGGGAAAAGCGAAACCGACCTTCCTTACGGATTCGTTGACCGCTTGCAGGAGCAAGCCTTGCTGCATGGGCGGGCAGAAACGGTCAACGTTGGCATCGCCGGCTTGAAAAGCGCCGGACTGCTAAATTTCGTGGAAGCGGTGAAGAAGGGCGAAGCGATTACGGCCGATGAGATCCAGCCGAAGCTGCCGGATCCGCGTACGCCGCAAATCGGCGCCGCGGCTGCGGAGACCAAAGCAGACCTGGCTAAAGCGGATATGATTACCATTACGATCGGCGGAAACGACATGTCTGAACTGCTAAGTACGGCAGGCAAGATGAGTGAAGCTGATTTGCAAACCAGTCTGGAGCAGATGTTCAAGCTCTACACAGACAATATGGGCGTGATCGTTACGGATCTGCATGAGCTGAACCCGAATGCGCTCATCGTGGTTGCCGACCAATATCAGCCGATGCCGGAGATTGCCGACGGCGCCTTATATCCGAAGCTGGAGAAAGCGGCGGAGGCCTTTACCGGTGTCATCGATAAAATGGCGGCAGGTTTTGTGGAAAAGGGCATTCAGGTGAAGGTAGCACATGTGGCCAAGGAGTTTGTCGGCGGCGAAGGCACAATGACCCACATCATTAAGGATCGGGACATCCATCCAAACCAGCTTGGTTATGAAACGATGGCCAAAGTATTTTCCAATGTCATTTGGGGAAGTTATACCAAGCTCGTTGCCCATGAAACGGGAGCGCCGATGGGCGTTATCGTCAAAGGGAAGGAGCTGGATACTCCGTATAAGCCGGTGATCCGGCAGAATATGAACTTCGTGGCGATCCAGGATATCGTGAGTGCCATCGGCGCCAAATCCAAATGGGATAACAAAACATCAAGCGCAACGATAACCTATGAAGGTCACACGGTTGTCATTACGATCGGTTCCAAGACGGTTCAAGTCGATGGCAAGCCGGTGCCTGTCGAAGCGGCGGCTTTCCTGAACAAGGTCGGCAATGAATCGAAGACCTACGTGCCGCTTGCGGCGCTAGCGTCGGGCCTTGGCCTTGACGTACAGTATGTATCCAAACTCAGAACGGTATTTATTAATCCATAATAGAACGCAAAGTGAAGGCCCAGGGTTTCATACCCGGGGCCTTTTATTGTAAAGCGGCCAGTCTATGCCGGCTCCCTGAATTATTTGAAATAATCGATTCCCATCGCTTCCCGCACCTCGCTCATTGTTTGCGACGCCACTTTACGAGCTTTGGCGGTACCCGCCATCAGGATCTCATCGATGTCCTTGGGGCGGTTTTTGTACATTTCCCGCCGCTCGCGAATCGGCTTCATCACTTCTTCGATGGCTTCCATTACCAACTCTTTGCAGGCTGCGCAGCCGATGCCGCCTTTTTGGCACTGTTCCCGGATTTCTTCGCTGCCTTCATTGCGGAAAATGCAGTGATAACCGTAAATGGTGCAGATGTCGGGATGCCCGGGATCGGTTTTATGGATGCGGGCGGGATCGGTTTTGGCCCTCCGGATTTGCGTACGCACTTCTTCAGTGGATGAATCGAGGCAGATGGCATTGCCGAGGCTCTTGCTCATTTTGCTGCCGCCGTCAAGCCCTTCCAAACGTTCGCCGACAAGTATTTGCGGTTCGACCAGCACGGGCGCATACAGTTCATTGAAACGGCGCACGATCCGGCGGGTCTGCTCGATATGGGGAATCTGATCTTCTCCGGCAGGGACGAGCGACGCCTTGAAGGCGGTAATGTCCGCAGCCTGGCTGACCGGATATCCAAGAAAGCCATAATACAGATCCTCATAGCCGCGTTCCTGCGCTTCATGTTTGACCGTGGGGTTATGCCGCAGCGAGCTGACGCTAACGAACATCGAATAAAAAATCGTAAGCTCGGCGATTTCCGGAACCATGGATTGCACGAAAATGGTCGCCCGTTCCGGATCGATTCCGACGGACAAATAGTCCAGCGCCACTTGGCGCACGCTTTCGGCGAGCAGGCCGGGATTATGGAAATGGGTTGTTAACGCCTGCACGTCTGCCAGCATAATGTAGGTCTCGTATTGCTGCTGAAGCTGCACCCGGCTTTTCAGGCTGCCGACGTAATGGCCCAGATGCAGCTTGCCGGTTGTGCGGTCTCCAGTCAATACGACTTCCTGTTTGGGTTGTATCTCTGTTTGATTTGTCATTGTGATTCCTCCTAAAGTTTTGAATTGTCATTTGTTTGCCATCGCTTCGCCACCACCAGCCGTCATCCATGGCCATCACCTCCTAAAAAGCATGTATTCACAAACATTCGGGCGAGCAGACCGCATAAGAGATCTGATTCTGCGCTAACCAAAAAAAAGCTCCGTCCTGTGGAAAGCGATTGACCGGAGATTTCACTCGGTAGATCGGATTCCAAGGACGAAGCTGTCAGCTTCGCGGTGCCACCTTGATTGGCTGCCATTTCATGAGAAACGGGAGCCCTGCTCGTCAGGTACGGATTCGGCTGGCCGTGAAATCAGCCCCTCCTCGATACCCTGCCCCGGTTAACGGTGGGGACACGCCGCCTGTCCTACTGATCGCCGCCATAAACCCCTGCGGTTTTGTTCAGACCGGTCACTCCGAAGCCCACTTCCGCGCACGCCGCCACCGGCTCGCAGCATCCGCCGGTTCTCTGAAGACGATCTGTCCACGTACTCTTCTTCATCATCGTGATTAATGGGTACATTGTAACGCATTCGGTCGGAAAAGGGAATAGGCGTTATCAAGATCAATGCCTATGCGGGGCAGTGCCAATCTTAAGGATTCTTTATATTTTATTGAAAAAAGCCAAAGACTTTCGAGTTAAGCTTTAACTATAGACGAAGATTCAAAATAGTAAAGGGAGAATCGCTATGAATGAATATGATGCCAATCGAAATGAATGGAATCCGCCCGCATCGCAACCTGCAGCGTCTGGACATACACTCCGTCTGACATTTATGCTGGGCGTGGTTCTGCTGTTTGTGTTTTGTGCTTTTGTGCTTGCTGCCGCCGTTTTATTCCGGTATGGTGGTTCATCGCTTATTTATCACGCCAAGGATCTGATCGGAAGCGTAGTTCATCCCGGCGTGATGGCAGAGCGGCTTCGAGATTTGGTCGGGAATTTCCCCGGCTTGTGGGAACCGGTGAGATTTACACACTCTTACGGAAGCATGGCCGCATTTGTGCTGATCGGTTTTTTGCTGCCGCTGATCTACGGCCCGCGTTCCATGCCCCTGCAGAAGGTAATGCTGATTTGCTTCGGGTTTAGCATCACGCTGGAGCTGCTGCATCTCTTGCTTTATGTCGGTGCTTTGGATGTGAAAAGCATGGCGATGGACATGGCAGGCGGCGCGGTGGGATATTTGGTGTTTTACGGGCTGCAGCTGACGGTTTTGTCCAAGCGGTCCGGTAATAAGGAAGAACAGCGGTCAATCCAGAGACAGTGAGCGATGAGTAAGGGAGTAACCACGATGAATCCTTATGAAACGGTTCGAAACGAATGGAGCGATATCCATCATCGCCAAGCCGATCCACAAACGCATGATTCCAATCAACCCATCCGCATGACCGTCAAACTGGGCCTGATCCTGCTGTTTCTCGTTTACTTATATGTGCTCGTAAAGGTCATTTTGTTCAAGTTCGGAGGCTCGGGTCCCGAGTTCTACCTGCGGCAGCTGACCGAAAGCGTCACGAATCCCGAACGCATCGCGCAGCGGCTGCGGCTGATGAGCAATCTGACGCCGTTCCACGAAATTTCGAATAACATTCAGAGTCTGCGAAGCCCGACGAGTTTCATTAACTTCTTCGGGAATATCGTCGCCTTCATGCCGCTCGGGTTCCTGCTGCCGCTCATCTGCGGCTTCCGGTCCATGCGGCTGCTGAAGGTGCTCCTGATTTCCTTCGGCGTCAGCCTGGCGCTCGAAACGGCGCAGTTGGTGCTTGCGATCGGCACATTTGACGTCGACGACATGATCATGAACACCGCGGGCGGCGTACTGGGGTACGCGCTGCTTTGGATCATGCGCCTGATTTTCGCCCCGAAGCCGGGCAGAAAGCCGGATGAAGCTCAATCCGGAACGGCTTCATGACCCTTGACCCGCTAATAATCGCCTGCGTGGCCTTCAAAAGGCGGCCGTCCGGCCGCTTTTTGCATGCCGCAGGAACGAAGCGCCGTCCCGGAACCTCCGGATAAAGCAAGCGCAAGACCGCCGTCCGGCGGTCTTTTTGCTGTAGTGATCATTTTCGCGAATGGTCGCGCTTTTCCGATAAAAATATACTGGCAAGCCGGATAAAATGCCGTACACTAGAGTTCTGGAGTTACATTTCCTGTAAACCCCGCCCTCCTTGAGGGCCCATCTTACAAATGCCCATGATTATCGTAGAGATGCACATACCTAACGTCATTTTGGAACTGCTATATTGAAAGAAGCCGGAGGTGTTTGGGCGGATGAAGCTTCAGAACCCATTTACGAGATTGAACGTCAAGCAGCAGATGATCCTGTTTTTCCTTGTGCTTGTCATTCCGCTGTTCATCCTGAACGCTTATGGCAACAATAAGGCGGGACAAATTCTGAAACGGCATGTCACGAATGCGTATATCGAGCTTAACAAGCAAAATTTCAAGCTGATCAGCAGGGATATCGAAACGATCAACAAGGTCACCTCGACCGTGTTCCAGAATTCCATGATCCAGCAGCTTGACACGACCAAAGACGAGGCGATCCTCGCCCGTGTGAAGAATTACGAAAAAATCGAAGTCATGCTGAGTACATATTCACAGGAGACCGACCAAAGGGAACCGCTGTATTTTTCGCTTTATGTTTATGACCCGGACAACGCTTATTTTTTCGCACCCTATTATCCGGAGTCCAAAAAGTCGGGCGTGTATTTTTTCTCAAGCGACAAGGAAAAGCCGGAATGGTTCGACGAAGCCGTCTCCCGCAAGGGAAACGGTTATTTGAAGCTGACAGATCACCTCTCCCCGCCCGTTAATGGCCAGAAGGATCAGAAGACGCTCCTTTACGTGCGGGCGATCAATAATATCTACAAAGGCGGAACGATCGGAGTTTTGGCCGTATCCAACGTAGATGCCCGCATCAGCGAATCTTTGAAAACGGTATCACTGCCGGATGGCGAAATCTATTTCACGGATTGGAAGAACCAGATCCTGACGTCGACCGAACAAGAGAAAACAGGGGTGCTGGAACTGCCGCCGGAGCTCGATCCCGGCAATTCTACCATCGGCGTCAAGGACGTGATCACCAAGGATTTCATCTATGTCGCGGATTACAATTACGTGCTGCAGCAGAAGCTGATTTATAAAGTGCCCGTCAAAGCGCTGCTTCAGCAGCAAAACGAAATCAAACGGGTCATTCTGGTCATTTCGATCGCGTATTTTATCGTCGGCCTGATCATTATTTTGTATTTCTGGCGGTCGCTGATGACGCCGCTGCAAAAGCTGGTTTTTTTCGTCCGCAGATACGAACCGGGCAATATCGTGCCGCAGACCCCATTCCGGAAGCGAAACGACGAGGTTAGCGTGCTGATCTCGACGACCTACGATATGGCCCGAAGGCTCAACGATCTAATCCATTATAAATACACGATGGACCTGAAGCAGAAGGAAGCGCAGCTTGCGCTGTTATACCAGCAGATCAACCCGCATTTGCTGTACAACACGCTGGAAAGCATCTATTGGAAAAGCATGATGGAAGGGAATACCGTCTCCGCCGAAATGATCAAGGATTTATCCAAGCTGATGAAAATCAGCCTTAGCCGCGGACGGGAGCTGATTACGCTGGAGGAGGAGATGGAGCATGCCAGGGCTTACATCAAGCTGCAGCAGAACCGTTACGATTATGCCTTCCGCGTGGAAATGAACGTTCCGGAGTACCTGTACCCGGTCCAAATTCCGAAAATCACACTTCAGCCTTTGATCGAAAACGCCATTATTCATGGCATTAAAAATATGGGCGAGGACGGAGAAATACGGATTATCGCCGAAGAGAGCCAGGGCGTGCTGTACATCCGCATTTCGGATAACGGCTTCAAGCCCGTGGACTACGAAGCGATCCGCAAGGTGCTCAGCGACGATTCGCCGAATCCCGTGAAGGGCTACGGCATCCGAAATATCCACCGGCGCCTGCAGCTGCATTTTGGTCCGGAATATGGGCTGAACTACGAGGCGCGGGACGTTGGGGGAACGACGGTAACCGTATCGCTGCTGATTACGCTGCAGGACGATTAAAGGGAGGAATGAACGCGATGTACAACATTTTAGTCGTGGATGACGAACCGCTCATTTGCAAGGGACTGGCCGGACTGTTAAATGCATCGGGTTTGGGCATCGGCAAAATCATTACCGCAGGCAGCGGGGAAGAGGCGCTGGACTGCATCCGCATGGAGGAGATCGACCTGCTCATCACGGATATCCAAATGGGAGAGATGAGCGGCATCGAACTGATGCATCAAGCCAAAATCGTCAAGCCTTGGATGCAGACGATCATCATTTCGGCACATGAAACGTTTCAGTATGCGCAGATGGCCATCCGACTGGGAGCCCGCGATTATTTGATCAAGCCGCTCAACGGCGAGCAGTTCCTCGACTCGGTGCGCAGCGTGCTGCTCAAGATGGATAAGCCGCTGCCGCGCACGGAAGAGGTGCTTTCGGGCGGGCATGAGGATTTTCGCATGGAGGAGCCGCAGCCGGGGTTCAGCGAGCCGCTGAACCGTCTGCTGGACGTGACGGTAGACCATCCGGATGAGCCGTATCCGATGCAATCGTTCTATGACAGCATCGGCATTGCCGGTCCTTATTTCGCCGTCATCAAGGTAAAACTTGCGTTTAGCGGAGCGGATGGGGAAAGTGCCTTCCCGGAAAAGGATATTCCGCTCATGCAGTACGCTTCGCTCAATATTATCAAGGAGCTGCTGGATCAGGAATTGAACGCGCAGGTGTTCTACGCGCCTGACCGCAGCATCAATATCTTGGTGCAATGGAGCGAGGAAGAGTACGCGGAGCAGCATTCAAACCGGATCAATCAGTTGGAGATGATCAGCCGGAGCATGCACCACCATATAGGCAAGTATTTGAAAATAGAGTGCACGGTCGGCATCAGCCAAATCCTGAAGGGACTGCAGTTCGTGAACGTGCTCAGCCGCCAGGCCGACAAGGCGATGCTTTGGACCCGGGAGCACGGCGATTACCATATTTTTTACTATGGCGATTTCAGCTGGCATAATTACGCCCGCGACCCGAACGCCGAGGAGCTGTCCACCCAAAGCAACCGGATCGTGGAGCAGGCCAAAGCTTATATTGAGGATAACTACAACAAAAAGGGGCTCACGATTCATGAGGTCGCCAAGCGCAACCATGTCAGCCCGAACTACTTGAGCTACCTGTTCAAGAAAATTACCGGCTTCAACCTGTGGGAATACGTGGTCAAGCTGCGCATGGAGGAAAGCAAGTCGCTGCTGCTGCACACCGATCTGCGGCGCTACGAAATCGCGGAGCGGGTCGGCTATGAATCGCCGGAGCATTTCAGCAAAATTTTCAAAAAGTACTTCGGCGTCAGCCCGAGCGACCTGAAAAAATAGATGGAGTAAGATCAACCATCATTCACATAGAACTAGACATGTTCCAAGGCGGCTCCCTTTTTTACAATGAAGTTAAGCTGGAAATCAACAAGGAATGAGGGAGAAAAATGGGGGAGCCAGGAGCAGTGCTGCAGCCGGCGCTCAAGAACAAATCGCCCAAAAGAAGAGGGATGTTTAAAAAGCATTTTTGGGGATACATGTTTCTGCTGCCGGCTGTCGTGATTTTCATTTTGTTTTTATGGGTGCCGATCGCCAAAGGGGCCTTATACAGCTTTTACAATATTGACTTCGTGAAAGGCAACACCTTTGTCGGCTTGGACAACTATATACGGGTGTTTCATGATCCGGACGTTTGGACGGCGGTCAAAAATACGCTGTATTACATGCTGCTGACGGTCATTATCGGATTCTGGGTGCCGATCGTCGCTTCCATCGCAATTTCGGAGCTTCGCAGATTCCAAGGATTTGCGCGCATCGCCGCGTATTTGCCGTTCGTCGTTCCCGGCGTAGTGCTGTACGGCATGTGGAGATGGATGTACGATCCGGTCGGTCCGATCAACGGGCTGCTTGGCTCGTTCGGCATCGATCCGGTGTCGTTCATCTCGGACAGCCGGTGGTCGATGGTCGCGATCGTATTGATGGAGACCTGGCAGCAGTTCGGCTCGGCGATGCTGATCTATCTGGCCGGCGTGCTCAGCATTCCGCGGGATTGGTACGAGGCGGCCGAGATCGACGGGGCAGGGGTATGGAACCGCATTCGCTACATTACGCTGCCTTCGCTCCGCAGCTTGATTATCCTGATGTTTATTTTGCAGATTATTGGCACCTCGCAGGCTTACCAATCACAGCTGGCTTTGCTGGACGGAGGGCCCAATAATGCGACTCTGACTTACGCGCTTCTCATCGTCAAATATGCCTTTACGCGGCTGGATTATGGCACCGCCACGGCGCTCGGCATGTTGATGTTCGTCGTGCTCAGCCTTGTGGGGCTGCTTCAATACAAGCTGAACAAGGAGGAATACGAAAGATGAGCAAGCAGCATGAACGCGGCATCCTGTCGGACTCCGATCTGAAAAGGCCTTTCAACCGGTTCGTGTACGGCATCATGATTTTATGTATCCTCGTCATGATCGTCACGATGCTGTATCCGATTTTGATGACGATGTTTAACGGTTTGAAAACGAACCAGGAAGTGAACACGTTTCCGCCGCATTTTTTGCCGGAGACATGGAGCTGGAGCAATTTCAAGGAGGGATGGGAGTATATCGATCTCCCGATGTTCTTGAAAAATACGCTGCTGGTATTTGCCGGGAACCTGGTAATGACCATTTTCGTGCTCGGTCTCGCATCCTTCAGCATATCGCGCCTGAAGGTGCCGTATCACCGGGCGATCTACTTTTTTATTTTGATGACTCTGTTCATACCTGCTTCGAGCTACATGATACCCAACTTCGTTAACCTGAAAGATTTGGGACTCTTGAACACGTTTTGGGCTTTTTGGCTGCCGGCGGGGGCGAGCGCGTATTACTTCCTGCTGATGAAGAACTTTTTCGACGGCATCCATCCGGAGATTTTCGAAGCGGCTCGCATTGACGGCGCCTCCGAGATCAAGAGCTATCTCCGCATCGCCGTGCCATTATCTATACCCATTTTTGCCACGCTCGCGATCTTTATTTTTTCGGGTGCATGGAACGACTGGTTCTGGCCATCCCTGGTTCTTCACAGCGAAGAGAAGTACACGCTGGCTACGGCCATTTATAAATACGTCATTAGCGCCCGCAATATGGATAACAACATTAAATTCACGATCCTGTTCATGGTTATGGTGCCGCCGATTCTCGTATTCCTGGTGTTCCAACGGTTTATCATGCGCAGCGTGAGCCTGTCCGCGGTGAAAGGATAGTTTCCTATGAACATCGTAGGCCTGCACACGAAGGCCATAAGATTGCACATCGTTAGATTGCGGTTCCTCTCTTATGATGAAAGAGCAACAACATTTAATAGCGAAAAGGGGAGTTTCAATGCGTAAGTTCTCAATGGTGCTCGTTATTCTCATGCTCTCCGCCTCGATGTTGGCCGCTTGCGGCGGCGGCAAAACGGCGGAAGAAAATAAGCCGGCGGATTCCCAAGGCTCGCAAGGTACCAATGACGGCAGCAAATCCGGGGAGCCTGCCCAAACAGATGACATTTCCACCAAAAAAATTACGATCAAGATCCACTATCCGCTGCCGGACCAAAAGGAAGCCAGAGCGCAGGAAGACGATAAGATTAAACGCTTTACCGAAAAATACCCCAACGTGACGATCGTCAAGGACGACTGGCAGTACAACGTTAACGAAATCGGCATTAAAATGGCTTCGAACGAAGCGCCTACCTTCTATAACACGTTTGCGACGGAAGCCCAAATGCTCGTGGAGCATGGATGGGTTGCGGACATCAGCGATTTGTACAACAACTGGGAATACAAGGATGAAATGAATCCGCTGCTGCAGAACCAATTCCTCGTAGACGGCAAGGTATACGGCATTACGCAAAACGGCTACGTGACCTCGACGGTCATCAACAAAGGACTGCTGGATGCCAAGCAGGTGCCGCTGCCGGACATGGACTGGACTTGGGATGACATGTATAACACCGCCAAAGGCGCAACCGACGCCAAAAAAGGCATCTCCGGCATCGCTCCGATGGGTAAAGGCAATGAGGCAGGCTGGAACTGGACGAACTTCCTGTTCGAAGCCGGCGGGGATATCCAAAAGAACGAAAACGGCAAATACATTGCAACCTTCAATTCCGATGCAGGCATCAAAGCGCTCGACTTCTACAAGAAGCTGAGATGGGAAGCGAACGCGATTCCGCAGGACTGGGCGCTCGGCTGGGGGGATGCGATCAATGCGTTCCAGCAAGGACGCACGGCGATGGCAATCGCAGGCGCATTCGACATCGTCGACTCGGCTCTTAATCAAGGCGGGTTGAAGCCGGAGGACGTTCTGGTGTATCCGATGCCGGCAGCAGAGAAGGGCGGCAAGCATATCGGCATTCTTGGCGGCAACTACCTGGTCATCAATCCGAATGCTACAAAAGATGAACAGGAAATGGCTTTCCGTTACATCACATTCGATTATTTTACGGATAAAGGCATTGAAGCGCTGGATGCCAATATCCAGGAACGCAAGAGCAAAAATAAATATTACGTCCCAACTCCGTTGAACTATTACAGCGACGAGTCCGAATACGCCAAAAAGGTGAATGCCGTTTATGACAAATACGATAATGTATACCGTTATGACGAAAAAATGCTGGGCCTGATCGACGGCAAGCCTGAGGCCCAATATGGCACGCAGGACTACTACGGCGCCATGTCCAACGTCGTGCAGGAGTCCTTCTCGAAAAATGGCACGGATTCCAAAGCGCAGCTTGATGCAACCGCAAAAACCGTGCAGACGAAGTTTTTTGACAATATCAAAGCTGTCAAATAGGCGTTGACACGCATAAAAGGCGGTCCCAAGGTCATTAAGACTAAGGGACCGCCTTTTAGATGGTAAAATTTCCAATTCCGAAAGTGCGTTAAAAGTTCTTCGATAGACTTTATCGCAAGGAGCGTGCTTGGGTTCTGTCCGCGCCCTTTAATTTATCTGAACGTGTCTAAACATTCCTGTGTAGGCTAAGAAAATGGTCTTTGAAAAAAAAAGGAGCGCCTCGTATGATAGGGGTGAGACGGGTCAAATGCCCTAAAAACCTATCAGGAGGCGCCTACTATGAAGTTTACTCGAATTGAAGTTACAAATCAACGGATTGAACGAATTACCACCCAGCACGCTATCGTGGGGATCGACATCGCCAAAGAGAAGCACGTCGCTCAAGTGACCAACTTCCGCGGTATCGTACTCACGCGTCGGCATCTGACCTTTGCAAATACGCTCGAAGGCTTTGAGAGGCTGATGCGCTTTACCCAAGAAGTACAGAAGAAGCAGGGATTGACATCGGTTATCGTCGGCCTCGAGCCGACCGGACACTACTGGTTTAATCTAGCCCATTGGCTGCGGAAACAAGGAATCGAGGTCGTCCTGGTGAACCCAGTCGTGACGCATCGCAACAAGGAGAACCGTGACAATAGCCCGTCCAAAAACGATGCCAAGGATGCCCTAACCATTGCCGATGCGGTCAGCCGCGGCTTCTATACCGAGTTTACCCCGCAAGCAGGCCAATTGGAGCAACTCAAGACGCTGATGAGCGATCGGGAATTCTGGGTGAAATATGCTATCAGTTTGGGTAATCGCATCGTCCGCTGGATCGACATGTACTTTCCGGAGTTCCAGCTTGTTTTTAAAGACTGGAAGGCCGAGCGCTCGTTGGCTTCCCTGCGGGCTTTTCCTTTACCGTGCGAGTTGCAGGACCTGAACGCCGATGAAGTCATCCAGCGCTGGCACGAACAAGGCATGAGACGCCCGGGTGGAGTTACCGGGAAAGCGAAGGCGGTCCAACTCATCCAGGCGGCCAAACGCAGCATTGGCCGTACCGAGGGATTGGAGCAGGCAAGGCGAGATCTGCAGCGCCTGCTGACGGCGTACGACCAGATTACAAGCCACCTGCAAGAGATGAAGGAAGAAGTCGAAGCGCTGCTAGGGAAGATCCCCATGGCCAAACAGTTGCAGAGCATCCCCGGGATGGGCCCGACCACGATCGCAGCCTTGCTGGGATTCGCCGGCGATCTTGGTCACTATGCCCATGGACGGCAGCTCTTGCGCCGCGCCGGGCTCAATCTGGCTGAACGAACCTCCGGCAAGTACAAAGGTCAGATCAAGCTCTCCAAACGCGGAGACAGTGCGCTGCGCAAATATTTCTTTTTGGCTATGCTCACCTTGGTGCGTGAAAACCCGGACTTCAAACGGTGGCATGAACACAACTTGAACAAGGGCATGAAGAAGATGGCTTCGTTATTCAAATTAATCGGCAAGCTGGCCCGGATCGTCATCGGGATGGTCCAGCGTGGAGAAACGTATCGCCCTGAGATCGGTGTGAAGCAGGCCGCCTAACCCCGAGGATTCCTATCGATCCCGTAGCACCTGTCGCCCCGTCGTATTACGAATATTGTCTTATTCGCAGGATCTCTAATATGCACAGAGAACCGAGTGCCAGTTTCGCAAGGGCATAGACCCGTCACCTAAACGCTATCGGTCTCCACGCCTTGGGTAGGTATGACGAAGGAATGGAAGGACAATGATCCGTTGAGACATGGGAGGGTGAACCTCCAAGGGCCAAGTGGAGCGTGCAGTATACCAGCACCCACGAAGTGCGTATAAGCGTAGCTTCTGTTCTTGCACGCCCGTTTGTCGAAAAAAGCGGTGTCTACTTCTTCATTCCGGCTCTCGTTCTGTTTTACAAGGCGAAGGAATTCTGCGAATAAGTGAGTATTCGTGAGAAAACACCTTAAATACGAGGGACGAAACTGGAGAGCGTTATATCCACAAAAATGAAGCTGATTTAAATTTAACGAAACTACAGATCGTTATTTGCACGAAATACGGCCGGATGAACCTTTTTTGAGCTGAATAGCGTTTCCTGGTTTCGTTAGCAGTTTTAGAGGCTCATTTTTGCCCAAATAACGATTATGTGTTTCGTTAGCCCTCACATTACTTACGGCTCTTGCCCATCTCGCGGAACGACTCTTCCGCAGCGGCGAGGGTCGCGTCGATATCTTCATCCGTATGGGCAGTGGTCAGGAACCAGGCTTCATATTTGGACGGTGCCAGGTTAATGCCCCGATCCAGCATATGACGGAAGAAAGCGGCGAAAGCTTCACCGTCCGTGTCCTGCGCCTCTTCGTAATTGGTGACCGGGTGAGCGCAGAAATGCGTGGACAACGAGCCGCGGATACGGTTGATCGTCAGCGGCACGCCATGGCGGTCAGCCGAGGCCTGCAGTCCGTCGGTAAGTTTAACTGCCAACCGGTTCATTTCTTCGTAGACGCCTTCTCCCTGCAGCACTTCAAGACAGGCGATGCCGGCGGCGATCGAAGCCGGGTTGCCAGCCATGGTGCCGGCTTGGTAAGCAGGGCCGAGCGGAGCTACCTGCTCCATAATTTCTTTGCTGCCGCCGTAAGCGCCGATCGGCAGACCGCCGCCGATAATTTTGCCAAGCGCAGTCAGATCCGGTTTGATGGCATCATGATTGCTGAGGCCGGAGAAGGTTTGGGCCGAGCCGTAATGGAAACGGAAAGCGGTGATGACTTCGTCATAAATCACCAGCGAGCCATTGTCACGAGCCATTTGGCAGAGACCTTCCAGGAAGCCCGGTTCCGGCATAACCATGCCGAAGTTGCCGACGATCGGCTCAACCATAACCGCCGCCACGTCTTTGCCCCATTTGTCCAGCGCTTCACGCAGCCCGTTCAAATCGTTAAACGGAACGGTGATGACTTCCTGCGCGATGCTGGAAGGAACGCCGGCGCTGTCCGGGGTACCGAGAGTGGAAGGGCCGGAACCTGCCGCAACCAGCACCAGATCGGAGTGGCCGTGATAGCAGCCGGCGAATTTGATGATTTTGCTTCGCCCGGTATAGGCCCGTGCGACGCGGATCGTCGTCATGACGGCTTCGGTGCCGGAGTTGACGAAACGCACCTTGTCCATCGAAGGGATGGCTTCCTTAAGCATACGGGCCAGTTTGATCTCCAGTTCTGTCGGCGTGCCGTACAGCGTGCCGTTTTCAGCGGCGTGCGTGATTGCTGCCGTAATATGGGGATGGGCATGTCCCGTAATGATCGGACCGTATGCCGCCAAATAATCGACGTATCGGTTCCCGTCTTCATCCCAGAAATAAGCGCCTTTGGCTCTTTTCATAAATACGGGCGCCCCGCCGCCTACCGCTTTGAATGAACGGGAGGGACTGTTGACGCCGCCGACGATGTGCTGAGTAGCTTCCTGGTAGAGATGTTCTGAACGTGAACGATTCATGTTTATTTCAACTTCCTTTCCTGATTGGGAAAAGCATACGGGCAGCTCTTAGTCGCTGCTGCCCGTACTGCTTTTTGTTTTGCCGGACGAAGTGTCCTGCGAATTTGTATCGCCGGTTTCGGACTCGGTTTTGCCGTCGCTTGCAACTGGCACCGGTGTCGGTTTGTTAAAGATATCCTTGATGTAATTCTTCAGGGCCGATTCGCTGGAAACCGTGAGAACGGCAGCCTTGTTGATGGTCTTTTCCTTCAAAAGCTTCATCGGAGGAATCTGCTCGCTGCCGGCCATCTCGCTCTTGTAACCGACCGAAGCTAGTTTCCACATATCATTGACGGACAGGTTGGTGTCGATATAAGGACTGACTTCCTCCAATATATCAGGGAGTTTCATGATGGATGTCGTAGACTGCATTTTCCCGGCTACGGCCTTCAGAAAGGCGCGCTGGCGTTCTGTCCGGGTGAAATCCGAGGTTGCATCATGACGGAAGCGGACATACTGCAGCGCTGTTTTTCCGTCCAGGTGCTGCGTCCCTTTTTTTAGATCGATGTCATATTCATGCTTATCCGCGGCGCTAGGGTAGTACATATCTTTTTCCACGTAAAAATCGACGCCGCCGACCGCATCCACCATTTTGATAAAGCCTTGAAAATCGGTATAGACATAGTATTGGATCGGAATCCCCAGTAAATCGCCGACGGCTTTCATAGCCGTATTCGGACCGTGCGTAATCGCCGTATTGATCCGTTCTTTTCCATGTTCCGGAATATTGGTATAAGTATCGCGCAGAATAGAAAATAGATGAATGCGTTTTTTGACGGGATCAAGGGAGACGACCATCATGCTGTCCGACCTGGGAATTTCACCTTCCTCAATACCGCGTGCGTCCACGCCCATAAGAAGGATGTTTACCGGCTCGGTGCCTTCCCATTTGGGAGGGTCGGGAACCTTGACTTCAACAGTGTTCAAATTTTTAAAGGGAGAAGCTTCTCCGGTCTTGTGCAAACCCTGAAGACCATTATAAATCGAAGTAAAATAATATACTGCGTATCCGATTACGGCTGCCAAAATGACGGCTATAATCCACAATATCGCTTTCTTCCTTGAAGTCATTCCTTC
Source organism: Paenibacillus azoreducens (assembly GCF_021654775.1). Classification (NCBI taxonomy): domain Bacteria; kingdom Bacillati; phylum Bacillota; class Bacilli; order Caryophanales; family Paenibacillaceae; genus Paenibacillus; species Paenibacillus azoreducens. The sequence goes on from NZ_AP025343.1 coordinate 974,015, forward strand.
TCTTCCTTTCAATTTTCCTGATAAAAGAGGTAGCTGCCGTTTTCGACATTTTATAAGGGTTAGGATTCATTTATTATAATTTTTTTTGTCAATACAATCAATTTTATGATATAGAAGAGCTAAGCTTGTTTTATAGAGGAAAAAGTATCCACCCTCTTGTCGAAAGGAGACAAAACGAATATGGCAGAGCTTACAATCGGACAAACAGTTCCGGATTTCACCCTTCCGGCGGCGACCGGCGAACAAGTTACGCTGAGCAGCTTCCGCGGACGTAAGGTTGTATTGTATTTTTACCCGAAGGATATGACGCCCGGCTGTACCCAGGAAGCATGCAGCTTTCGCGATTCCCATCATAAATTGGAGGAAAAGGGGGCCGTGGTCATTGGCATAAGCCCCGATCCGGTGAAATCCCATCGCAAGTTTGCGGATAAATACGAGCTGCCTTTTCTCCTGCTGTCGGATGAAGACCACCATGTCAGCGAGCTGTATGGCGTATGGCAGCCCAAAAAGATGTTCGGCCGCGAATATATGGGCATTGTCCGCTCCACTTTTCTCATCGATGAGGAAGGGAAGCTGATGAAAGAATGGAATAAGGTTAAAGTAGCAGGACATACCGAAGATATTTTGGATGCTCTTGCCTGACCGCGAAAGAACCGGCACTGCTCTTACGGCAGCCAGCCGGTTTTTTAGTTTTTTGGTGACCCCGCAAAGTACTTGGAATAAGCATCAAAGCATAGGCTCCACTTAGTACTTCTGCTCCGCAAAAGCGCCCTTCAGGCGTCGGACTTCTTTCCGATACTCTTTATCGGGTTGTTTTTTGCTTCCCGGCCCCAGAAAACTATATAAGTTGAACTAAAGAAGATGAAAAGGGATAGGCAAGAGGGAGAAAGATTTACGGAGAAGCAGAGCGTTCGCCTTTGTGAGCGGATTTCTACCATAGATTAGGTTCAAATCATAGAAATCTGGGAGCAACAGCGATCGAAAGAACATTTCACCCGGCTGCCTCCTTCCGTCATAATCATTGGTTCAACTTATATAGAATGAATATATCGAAGAATCCAATGACTTACGTAGGGATATTACTAGATGTATATAGTGGGCATTCTAAAAAAATGACAGGGTAACGGATACGTATCTTGTCCGATTTTCATGAAATTACGAAAGAATTTTGTAAAAACATATGTCAATTTATTCTTATATTTTTATTGACATACAAACAGATTGGCATTAAACTAATTCGTACGCGAAATATTAGAAATGGAATAGATTATGAAACAGGGTGAACATGCTTTGAATTCGAAAGAACAAATTCTTGAATTGCTGTACTCTTTTCGCCAAGTGCATCTCAGCTTCTACCAGACGTTCTGGAAGGAAGCCGATATGCTTGGGACCACCTGGATTCAGTATCTCGTGCTGCGAACACTCCGTGATCACCCGGACATCGGACTCACCGAGCTTGCAGATTTCATTCTTATAGGAAACAGCACTACCAGCGGTGTCGTGGATCGTCTTGTCAAAGCGGGGCTTGTCGAACGCAAACGCTCCGAGACGGATCGTCGTTCCATCACGTTGAGAAATACAGAGGAAGGAGATGAGCTAAAGGAACGCACCGAAGACATATTCAATGGCTATCTCGAGCCTCTTTTGCAAATCAAGGAAGAGGATCGGCGCCGTTTATTGGATATACATCAACAAATTGTTGACTTATTATCACAAAAGGGAGAGAGAGAAGTACATTATGAATAGCAGCCAAGCTCAGTCTATGGAACATGTCAAGAAAGGCCCGATTATCGCGGCTATGCTGATCGGTGCTTTCGTGGCATTCTTGAACCAGACGCTGATGAATGTCGCCCTTCCCAAAATCATGGATGATTTGGGAATCCAAGCCACGACCGGGCAATGGCTCACCACCGGTTACATGCTTGTCAATGGTGTTTTAATCCCGGTTACGGCGTTTTTGATTGCCCGGTTTACAACCCGCCAGTTGTTTATATCGGCCATGTCATTGTTTACGCTAGGAACACTTATATGCGCGGTTTCGCCTTCGTTTGCGATCTTGATGATCGGCCGTTTAATCCAGGCCGGCGGCGCAGGGATTTTGATGCCGCTGATGACGGTCGTGTTCCTGAATATCTTTCCGGTTGAAAAACGCGGGTCGGCGATGGGGATGATGGGGATCGCGATGATTTTGGCTCCGGCCATCGGCCCGACTTTGTCCGGCTACATTGTCGAACATCATTCCTGGCGTGTTCTGTTCTACATCATTTTGCCGTTTGCCGTCATCGCAACGGTCATCGGCGTACTCTTCGTAAGAAACGTAACCAAGGTCACGAAGCCCAAATTCGATTTGATTTCGGTTGTGTTATCCACCGCCGGCTTCGGCGGATTGTTGTACGGATTCAGTGAAGCAGGCACAGCCGGCTGGAACAGCAGCGAAGTGGTTTGGTCGCTTGCGATTGGCACCGTCGCTCTGATTGCTTTCGTAGCGGTCCAATTGATGTCCAAAAACCCGATGCTGGAATTCCGGATTTTCAAATACAATATGTTTACATTAACGACGCTCATCAACGTCATCGTTACGATGGCCATGTATGCAGCCATGATTCTGATGCCGCTATTTCTGCAGAACATCCGCGGCTTTACGCCGCTTGAATCCGGTCTGATGATGCTCCCTGGGGCGATTGTGATGGGAATTATGTCACCGATCACGGGAGCGATTTTCGATAAGATCGGGGCAAGATGGCTTTCGGTTATCGGCCTTGCGATTACGGTCGGCATGACCTATGAATTCAGTCATTTGACCGTGGATACGAGCTACACGCATTTGATCGTGATTTATACGGTGCGCATGTTCGGCATGTCGCTTATGATGATGCCGATCCAAACGGCCGGCCTGAACCAGCTGCCGCGCAGCATGAATGCCCATGGCACGGCGATGTCCAATACGCTGCGGACGATTTCCGGTTCCATCGGTACGGCGATCCTGGTGACGGTTATGACCTCGCAGACGAAGCATTATGTGACCGAAGGAATTAAAGCCGGCGCCGCCAAGGCGACTGACAAAGCGCAAATGGCAGCCTTGACCGGGCAGTCCATGGTCCATGGCATTAACGACGCGTTCGTTATTGCAACCTGGCTCAGCGCAGTATCTCTGGTTCTGGCTTTCTTCATCAAGAAAACCACGCCGCAAGAAGAAAATCCGAAAGCGGAGATGCAGCAGGTGGGCCAAACGGCAAATGCCAAAGGTTAATTGCATCATGAATCCTCTTTGAAATCATTGATCTTATCATCATGCCAAAAAGACGCATCCTGGATCTTCAGGGTGCGTCTTTTCTTCTTCGAATATTACATCAGGGTTATTTAATCACGTCTTTTGACAAGGGTTCGGCTTTGGATTTGCGCTTGAGCTTGCTGAACATGGCGCTAATAGATTTTCTGCAGCGATAGATGATCAGGGCGATTACAAGCGCTATGATGGCGGCTATCACCCAAATGGAGTATTTTTCTACCAGATGGAAGGCGTAATTCCATTGGGGGCCGAAGAACTTGCCGACACCGACAAACACGATCACCCATACAAGTGCGCCGCTATAAGCATAAAGGGCGAACTTTCGGAAAGGAACCGCGATGATTCCGGAGAAATATCCGGTGAAATGCCGGACGCCAGGAATAAAATATCCGATAAATACCAGGCTTTGTCCATATTTGTTAAACCATTTTTGCGCGCGCTCGATCTTGTTTTCGGACAGCAGCACCCATTTGCCATACCGCCGTATAAAAGGAAGACCTGCTTTTAGGCCGACGAAATACGTGATCGTAATCCCGATCGTTGTGCCCAGGAATGCAATCACAAGCAGCCAGCCGAAATTAAGTTTGCCCATATAAGAGAGGTACCCCGCATACGCCATTGTCGTTTCGCCGGGGAACGGAAGGGCGATAAACTCCAGCACCAGCCCAAGAAACAAAACAATATAACCGTAATCCTCAAATAATACTTGTATCCACTTTAGCAGTTCCAACGGACTCACTCCAAACCAGATCCAGAGATATATTTTTCTTTTGCCAAAAGACGGCAGATCCCAAGTCTATTTCGAACTTCTCCACCATATAATCTACCAGAAAGCAGAATTCATAGTAATAGTGGAGGTATCGGGATGGTTAACAGGGAATTGCCAGGTACAAAAAGAGGGTTTTGCCGCATGCTCGCTTTATTCATGTTGATGTTTTTTTCGTTTTCAGGACAACAAGCGTTCGGGGAGCAAATCCCGTCTACAAATGCAGAAGCACCGGTATACGAGGCAAGCCGGCAGCAAAACGAACCGCTTTATGCATCGTCATCTTCTAAAGTTAAACCGGAAGCCGCGGCGGCTCCAAAAACAGTCTTCCTTACGTTTGACGATGGACCCAGCGCATTAACCTGCAAAGTTCTCGATATTTTGAAAAAAAATAATATTCATGCGACCTTTTTCGTTCTGGGCGAGCAGGTGAAGCGATATCCCGAGGTGCTGCAGCGCATTTACGAAGAAGGACATGCCATAGGCAATCACTCGTACAATCACAATTATACAGAACTTTATAGCGGATTTCCTGTGTTCTGGAACCAGATCAAAAAGACGGAAGAAGAGGTCAACCGGATTACCGGTTTCCGTCCGCAGCTGGTCAGAGCTCCCGGAGGAACGGCAGGACATTTTGATGATACATATTTTCGCCTGATGAAGCTGGGCGGATACATTGTGACGGATTGGAATGTGGATAGCGGCGACTCGAAGCGGCGCGGAGTACCCGAGTCTGAAATTATAAAAGGGGCCGAAACGCCGGTAAAGTCGGATCGGGTCGTGCTGCTGATGCATGATGGCAGCGGACATGGCGAAAGCGTTAAGGCTCTGCCGCAAATCATCGCATGGTACAAGAGCAAGGGATATCAATTTGGGGTTCTTTCGCCGAATGATGAGCCCATTCAGTTCAAAGTCAATGACAAGGCGAGATCGCTAAAGCGAAATGCGCCAAGCGAAGCATGGGTTCAATCGCATGTGGCAGGCAACGCGGCTTTATTTGCTGACGGCAAACCGCTGCGGCTGGAAGTGGGGCCGCAGGAAACGACGCTAGGGCCGGGTGAATACTTGTATGAGAATGGGCGGTACCTGGTTCCGGTGCGCACTGTGGCGGCAAGACTCGGCGGCACGGCCGCCTGGAATGCCACAACGCAGACGGCGGGAGTTGCGCTGCTGGCGGGGACGAACAAGACGCTGCAAATTGACATGAGATCGGGATCGCTGAGCATCAGGTCCCCGGGCAAGGAGCAGTCCGCGCGATCTACGTCCATCCGGGTGTTCAATGATGCGGTCTGGATTCCGCTTCGCGATCTTTTTGACGGTGCGGGTTATACGCATATCGTGGCCTCCGAAAACAACAAGGAGAAAAGAGTTAAGGTATTCTGATCATTTGCCCGGAGTTCTTCCAGGCGGATGTCTACTTCCTCTCATTTATGGAAAGACTATATTCATAGATTCCGATCAGGAACTCAAATTCCGTAATGAAGAGGAGGTTATCGAAATTGTCTACTCCTTCTATACAACCCCAGGACATTGCTCCTGAACTTCTGGAGCGGGTAATCGCCCGCGTAGGAACCGTGATCGTCGGGAAGGAAACCCAAATCCGGCTTGCCGTCATGTCGATGCTGTGCGGAGGGCATGTGCTGCTGGAAGATATGCCCGGCGTGGGTAAAACGATGCTGGTACGGGCGCTTGCGGCTTGTCTCGGCGCTAGTTTTGGCCGTATCCAATTCACCTATGACTTGATGCCGGCGGATGTCACAGGAACGTCGGTATACCGTCAGCACACCGGCACATTCGAATTTCGCCCGGGGCCGATTATGTCCAACTTGGTATTGGGCGATGAACTTAACCGGGCTTCCCCGCGGACACAATCGGCGCTGCTGGAAGCGATGGAGGAAGGACGGGTAACCGTCGATGGCCACACCTATCCGCTGCCGCGGCCGTTTTTGCTTTTGGCCACCCAGAACCCGCTGCAGTTCGAAGGAACTTACCGGCTGCCTGAAGCGCAGCTGGATCGTTTCCTGATGCGGATTCAGCTCGGATACCCGGAGCCGCAGCAGGAAATCGAGCTTTTATCGCGCATGCAGGGGGGACATCCCTTGGAGCGGCTGAAGCCTGTCATGCTGGCCGAGGAAATGGTGCGGATGCAGCGGGAGGTCAAAGGCGTATTTGTGGATGATTCCATCAAGCTGATGCTGGTTCAAGCCGCAGATGCTTCAAGGCGTCATGCCAAAGTACAGCTCGGCATCAGTCCGCGCGGCACGCTCGCCTGGATGCAGGCCTCGCAGGCAGCCGCTTATATGGCGGGCCGTTCCTATGTGATCCCGGATGACGTGAAGATAACGGCCGTGCCTGTGCTGGCACACCGGCTGCTGCTTAGCCACGAGGCGGTTCTCGCTGGAACAAAAAATGAGGACGTTGTACTGGAACTGTTAGCAGCGATCACGATTCCCCTTGCGTCCCGAAAAGGAGCCAAACCATGAAAAGGCGTTTGGCGGAATGGGTAACAGGCGCTGCAGTTTTGGGTGGACTAGCCGCTTTTTATGTTTGGCATGGGGGAGCAGCCGCGCTTTATATACTGCTGCTTGCAGGGATGGTCGTGCTATCAGGCGTTTTGCTCCAGCTGCTGGGGCCGCGGCGATTTAGCGTTGAGCGGCAATTATCCCAAGCGGTTATATCGGCCGGCGAGGCGACGATGATCCAGGTGCAGGTGGAATTCAGCTCCTGGCTGCCCGTACCCTGGCTTGCCGTAGAGGACTACTATACTGGCGGGCGCAGCCGCAGGGTTTTGTTTCCCTGGTTCCGGCGCAAGCTCTCGTACAGCTTCGAGCTTAGCAACTTGCCGCGCGGAGTTTATTCATTTGATGCCTGCCTGCTTGAATGGGGCGGGCTGTTCGGCTGGTTCAAGGGAGAGCGGCTGCAGAAATCGGAAGGGAGGCTTCTGGTTCTGCCGAAACCGCTGCCGCTCGGGAATGCCTTGGCCGTGCCGAAGGCAGCATCCATGGCGGCATCCGGGCAGCCGTTTCAAACGGCAAAGCAAAGGCGGGGCGTCAAAGGTCCCGAGGTCAGGGAATATATGCCTTCCGATCCGCTGAACCGGATCCATTGGAAGAGCTCGGCCAAGCGCGGCAAACTTCAAACCTTGCTGCCTGAGGAGGAGCGGAACCCGTCTTGCCTCCTGATTCTGGACCGTTCCTTTCAGGGATATACACGAAGCAGCGGTTCGGAAGAGGAGGGGCGGAAACGGGCCGAACAGGCTTTTGAAAAGGCCGTATCGGCAGCCGCAGCGATTCTGGGTGAAATGATGCGTACCGGTTCCCGCGGCAAGTTAATATACGGAACGGGGAAGGGCGTGATTAACAGTGCGGGTGCGGACGCCGGACGGGAAGAGGGAGCGGGCGGCAGCGACGCCTATTCCCGCATGCTTGCTGAATTGTCGCCGGTAACATTGGCTGAAGGTCCGGCGCTACCGATGCTGCTGGAAGAAAGCATGAAATACTTGGCGCCGGGAACCCGCGTAATCATCATTACCGGCATGATGGACAACCAGACGGTCGATACCGCCGCCCGGCTCGCGGCAAGAGGGGTTCGGGCCGATTTCTACTGCACTGCCATTGCCGAAGGCCAAGCCGGCACGGAAGGCCGCAAAACAAACGGAGACGGGGGAACGGATTCCCCTTTGGCTGCGGCTATCCGGTTATCCGCAAGCGGAGCCGGCATCTACGCTATCGAACATGATCGGGCGATGAGGATCGGTTTGGCGGCGGGAACGCTCCCTTCCGGAGAGGGGGCGGTATAGATGGAAAAGGGAAAAGATCCGTTTTGGTACAGAGGATTGGTTTCACTGCTTATAATGGGGCTTTTTATGGAGTGGCTTCATCCCCTGCGGTCTTTGAATATCATGTCCTTTGGAGAGGAATGGTTTCCGGCGATGTATTTATTCACCGGCATGCTTCTTCTGCTTGGTCTGTTCGGCTTGAAATGGACGATTTATATGCCTTTATACGGATTGTGCACTTTGGCTGTCTGGGCTTACATGGTCAGGGGGAGCGAAGAGACGGCCGGCTTCATGTCATCCCTTACCCTTTTGCTGCGGGATGCGGGAATGATTCTTTCCAACGGGCAGTTTTCCATGATCAGCCAGGAGTCGCGCATGCTGGTGCTTATGATCGGCTGGGCTTTGCTTGTCTATTCGGTTCAATCATTGGCGCTGCTTCGCAGCAGTGTCCTGCTTTTTGCGATGGCCACGCTGATCTATTTATTCTGTCTGGAGACGCTGCTGGATATTTCCGTATATGGGGATATCGTCCGTACCGGCGCTTTGATCTTAATGCTGCAAGGCATGATTCATCTCTCACGTCTGCGGGAAAGCGGGAAAATCGACCACGTCTTCAGGCAGGCATACAGCCGCTGGAGCTTCTTATTAACGGCAGCGGTGCTGCTGCTTGCCGCGGTAAGTTGGCTTGGCGTAACCCTGGCGAAGCCGGGGCCTGCGGCCCGGATTTCCCTTCAGCAAACGGCGGAACGCCTTGCGGAGTGGGTAAAAGCTGAGTACGGCAAAGAGGCGGTAGCGGTGACGGGATATAATTTATCCGGCGAAGAAGAGGAGATGGGGTTGCCCCTTCGTCAAAGCAACCGCGTTTACTTCACGGCGCAAACTCCGGTCGCTACGTATTGGCGCGGGGAAACCTTTAGCGAATATAACGGCAGAAAATGGTCCGAAACTGAAGATGACGTGAAGACGGGTTATGCGCCAGGCATCATTGCGAATCCATCGGACTACACGACCGGGAAGCCTCAAACCATAACGCAGCGTGTCGAATTCGCGCAGCCCCCGCGGCAAAGCTTTCCGTTATTTGGCGGGGGGAAGGCTGCGGAAATTGCAGACCTGCAGCTGTTGCCGGGCACGCGCGCCTTGCCTGCTTCGATTGAATACAACGTAGATGCCAGGACGGTAAAGGTCATATTGGACAAAGGCCAGCCCCAAGTTGAAGGCTATACCTTGAAAGTTGAAATTCCCGGCAAGGACCCGCAGGGTCTCCATAAAGAGACCGGGGCGGATCCCATGCCTGTCCGGAAACGATATTTGCAGCTGCCGGAGAAACTTCCGCAGCGGGTCAAGGATCTGGCCGCCGAACTTGTCAAAGGGGCTTCGAGCCGCTATGAACAGGTGGAGGCGGTGAATAATTATTTGCGGCAGCATGGATCTTATACGCTGGATACAAGGGTGCCGCCTGAGGGACAGGATTTTGTCGATGATTTCCTGTTTGTGACCCATGAGGGATATTGCAATCATTACTCCACGGCTATGGCGGTACTGCTTCGCAGTCAGGGCATTCCAACCCGATATGTAAAAGGATTTACGCAAGGCAAGCAGGATTCGGTTCATCCCGATCTTTATTCGGTTAGCGAAGGCGATGCGCATTCCTGGGTCGAGGTTTATTTTCCGGAATCAGGCTGGGTTCCGTTCGACCCTACGCCTGGATTTGCAATATTCGGCGGCACGGACCGGCCGGCTTCCGCGTTTTATCACCTCTCTGCCGCCGGGAGCGATGCCTTGTCGAAGATGACTGAATATACCGCTGCCGGATGGCTGCGGACGGTTGATTTCATTTGGCGCAAGAAGGTTTTAATGATAGAGATTGCAGTTATAGCTGCGATCCTGGGGATAGCCGCCGTAATATTGAAGCCATGGCTGGGGAGAGTTCCTTTGTGGCTGCGGCTTCATACAACAAGGCGACGCTTTCCCGGCAGGGAAGAGCTAATGAGGGAGGCGCTTGGCGTATGGCACGCACTTGCGCGCCGTTTCGGCGCCCCTCAGGCGGGCTGTACCGCAAGGGAGTATATTGGCAACCTTCCGGTTGAACAGGAAGAATTACGCGCATTGTTGTACGATTTTACCGCCGATTGGGAAATGATAGCTTATGATGAAGGTCCGATGAATCGGAGCCGATGCATAGCATTTTTGCGCCGCTGCCTGCGGATCTCCAAAAAAGTGGCATGAAACTGCCTGCCTGGTTTTCTTGACGGTATGAATTGTCGTTGCGTATAATTAATTTCAACAATTGAGGGAGGCACGTTAATGAACAAGCCAAATGAAATCATCGTTGTCCTGGACTTCGGAGGACAATACAATCAACTTATTGCAAGACGCATTCGCGATTTGGGCGTATACAGCGAACTGATGCCTTTTAATACACCGATCGAAAAAATCCGCGAGCTTTCCCCGAAAGGGATCGTATTTTCCGGCGGACCGATGAGCGTATACTCGGAAGACGCACCCCATGTGGATCCGGCGATTTATGACCTGGGCGTACCGATCTTCGGCATTTGCTACGGAATGCAGTTGATGGCTCATCAGTTGAACGGCAAAGTGGAACGTGCGGCGAAAAGAGAATACGGCAAAGCGGACCTGGAGTTTGCTTCCGGTACGACTTTGATTAAAGGACTGGACTCCAAACAAACCGTCTGGATGAGCCACGGGGATCATGTCGTCGAGCTGCCTGAAGGCTTCAAGCTGGAAGCGGGCACGGAATCGGCGCCGATTGCGGCGATGAGCAACCTGGACAAGCAGCTTTACGCTGTGCAATTCCATCCGGAGGTACGCCACTCCGTGCACGGGAATGAAATGATCCGCAACTTCCTGTATGAAGTCTGCCATTGCGAAGGCAACTGGAGCATGGAAACATTCATTGAAGATGCCGTGCGTGATATCCGCGAACAGGTCGGCGACCGCAAAGTGTTGTGCGCACTCAGCGGCGGCGTGGATTCTTCGGTTGTAGCCATGCTGGTTCACAAAGCCATCGGCGATCAGCTGACATGCATGTTTATCGATCATGGCCTGCTGCGCAAGGGCGAAGCAGAGGGCGTCATGGAAACCTTCGTTGGCAAATTCGATATGAAGGTCATCAAAATCGATGCACGCGAGCGTTTCCTCGGCAAATTGGCCGGCGTGGACGATCCTGAGCAAAAACGCAAAATCATCGGCAACGAGTTTATTTATGTATTCGATGAGGAGTCTGCTAAACTCGGCGAATTTGATTTTCTGGCCCAAGGCACGCTGTATACGGATATCGTAGAAAGCGGAACGGCTACGGCCCAAACGATAAAATCCCATCACAATGTCGGCGGACTGCCTGAAGACATGAAATTCGAGCTGGTTGAACCTCTGAAAACATTGTTTAAGGACGAAGTGCGCAAAGTCGGGCTGGAATGCGGGCTTCCGGAAGCAATCGTATGGCGTCAGCCATTCCCGGGTCCGGGTCTTGCTATCCGTGTTCTTGGAGAAGTCACAGAAGACAAGCTTACGATCGTACGCGATTCGGATTATATCCTGCGCGAAGAGATTGCCAAAGCGGGACTTGACCGCGAAATTTGGCAGTACTTCACCGCCCTTCCTAACATGAAGAGTGTCGGCGTCATGGGTGACGCCCGTACGTATTCCTACACGGTAGGCATCCGCGCCGTAACTTCCATCGACGGCATGACCGCCGACTGGGCGCGTATTCCATGGGATGTGCTCGAGAAGATTTCGGTACGGATCGTCAACGAGGTTGAAAATGTCAACCGCGTCGTGTACGATATCACTTCCAAGCCGCCTGCAACGATTGAATGGGAATAGGATAGAACAACAATAGAGTGAAAAAAAATACTCTCTTTTATCTGCGTTATTTACCAGATGAAAGGGAGTTTTTTATGGCCAAAATCAATGAGTTTATCGGGATTTCAAAAATTGGTAACATTAATAATGCCGCTGGGTATTGACGGATGCCAGGATTCCATTAAAATGGTTACAAATAAATATCCATTGCACAGTCTAGGGCGTTTCGGATGATATCATGAAGTATTTGAAAGACATGCTCGCGAAAAGCGGAGAGGAGTAAGGAAAATGCAAATTTATATGGTATCAGGCAGATCCAGGTTCGGAGAATACACAGAGGTCGTCGATGTATTTGAGGATATAAAAGAGAAGCCCAATTATTACGTGTGTGCAGGTAAAAGAATTGATAAAAACATGATTGGAAAAGTGGAAGAGAGCAAATTTTCAGGTTCTTATCGAATAGCGCTGCTCGACTCTAATGAGGTCGCGGAAGCTCGGAAGGCAATCAAGGATAAAGTCAGAGAATATCACCAAAAAGAGTTGGAAAAGACCAAAGCGGCTTTAGAGGCAGTTGATCAACACAGTTTGGACTCGGATATTAAATTCAGATCGTAATAAATTTAAATTGCAATTTTCAATATTGATCTTTAAACCATTGACGGCATGACCGCCATCTATAAGGATTGGATGGGAACAAGCGGGAAGCTTGAAATGCATACAACAAAAAATCCGTTTTCCTCTTAAAGGAGGGAACGGATTTTTATTTTATCTCTCGCCCTGCTCATCCGTCATCAGATCTTCGGCCGGGTAATCCCGACCTGAGCCTTCATGAAGTTGAAGATTTTCGTAACCGAATGGGCGCGGCCCGTTTTGGCCTTTTTTCCACGGCGAGCTTTTCCCGATCGATTCGGCTTCCAGGCTTGATCCGTAAGGTCCTTCCGGGAACTCCTCCGCAATCAAATCGTTTTGTTGGGACTGCACGGTGGAAACGTCACCGTATTCGGATTCTGAATTTGAATTTAATGGACTCATGATGCATTCGGCACCTGCCTTTCTTTTTTTGAGCGGATTTTCAATGGTTAATGTCCCCGTCGATTTCGGTTCTTATCCCTGCCCTCTGGTCCCTAGTTTTATGTTATTGATGTTATGGGCTATCTTTATCGTTGAATTTTACCCCTTATCTATTGCCGTACATTGTATATAATGAATTTATATACCATCACCATGTTGAGAGAGGGGAGATAGAGGAAGGTATGAAGCTGACCAGAGAATCGCTCGAAACGCCTTGCATTCTGATTGATGAAAATATTGTGCAGCGCAACATCGATCATATGGCGGACTGTGCCGCCCGCAACCAGGTGAAGCTCCGTCCGCATATTAAAACGCATAAAATTCCCGAGTTCGCGCTTAAACAGCTGGCCCAAGGGGCTGAAGGCATTACCGTCGCCAAGGTTGGCGAAGCCGAAATTATGGCCGAACACGGCATAGACGATATTTTTATCGCCTACCCGGTTGTTACGCCCGCGAAGATCAAACGAATCATTGCACTGGCTCACAAGAAACGCATGATTGTTGGCGTGGAAAGCATTGAAGGCGCCCGGAACCTCTCTAAGGAGGCAACCGCGGCAGGAATTATTTTGCCTGTAAGACTGGAAATCGACACAGGGCTTGCGCGGACAGGAGCGGCTCCGGACAAGGCGGTTGATCTGGCGCAGCAAATTGCGGCGCTTCCCGGGCTCGATTTAAGCGGTATTTTTACCTTTAAGGGGGCCGTATTCAAAGGCGCAGGCACGCTTGATCTGGCAGCAGCGGGTCTGGAGGAGGGTACCATTATGGTGGAAATGGCCGAGAAGCTGCGTGCCGCAGGTATCCCGATCCGTGACGTAAGCGTTGGTTCGACGCCTACGGCTCCATATGCGGCTGCGGTTGAAGGCGTAACGGAGATCCGGCCGGGAACGTATATCTTTTATGACCGGATGCTCGCCGTAATGGGGGCATGTTCCGAAGAAGATTGGGCGGCCAAGGTTTTGGTGACCGTTGTAAGCGTTCCCGCTGCAGACAGGCTTGTGGTAGACGGGGGCAGCAAAACCTTCGCAACCGATGTCCAGCCCGGCCAGCATCCGCTCCATTTAAAGGGCTTCGGGGAAATTATCGGCCATCCGGACGCCGTATTCGAGAAAATGAATGAAGAGCACGGGATGATCCGCACCAGCGGTCCGCATGGACTGCATGTCGGAGATGTCCTCGAAATTGTGCCGAATCATATTTGCCCTACGGTCAATCTGCATAATGAGGTTTACGTGTCGACGGCAGGCGTCATTCGGGCCGTGCCTGTTCCGGCTAGAGGGAAGCTGGCCTAGGAGGAAAGAGAGGGAAGGCGTATGCTCGATATCATTATTGAAAACGGAAGACTTGTGGATGGAACGGGGAACCCATGGTATTTTGGACAGCTCGGCATCAAAGACGGGGTCATTACGCATGCGGGCCGAACCGACGACGAAGCATTGGAGCGGATCGATGCCAAAAGCCAAGTGGTGGCGCCGGGATTTATCGACGGGCATTGCCATTCCGATCTGCTTATATTGGACCAACCCGATAGCGAATTTAAAATGCAGCAGGGTGTGACGACGGAAGTCGTTGGGAACTGCGGCCTCGCCCCGGCCCCTTACTTCAAAGAACGGGCTGCCGAGCTGAAAAATTATATCGAACCCGTCATCGGACGCACCGATTGGCCGTGGCCATGGGAGAATATCGAGGAATATTTGCAGTATTTGGCTAAGTCGCCGGCATCCGAAAATGTTTCTACTTACGTAGCGCATGGCGCTTTGCGTATCTCCGTGATGGGTTTTGCGAACCGCCCGGCCACAAAGGATGAACTGAACCGGATGAAAATGCTGCTGGAAAACGGATTAAAGGCAGGAGCCATCGGCCTATCGATCGGCCTTCTCTACGCGCCCGGCAGCTATACGCCCAAAGAAGAACTGGCCGAGCTGTGCAAAGTGGTTGCCGCGTATGGCGGCTTATTTTCGACGCACATCCGCGGTGAGGGGAATAACCTGTTAGCTTCGGTTCGGGAGGTCATCTGGATTGCGGAACATAGCGGCGTATCCCTGCATATCAGCCATCTAAAAGCGGCGGGCCGGATTAATTGGGGCCAGACGCAGGACGCGATCGCCCTGATCGATGAAGCGAGAAGCCGCGGGATGGATGTCACCTGCGACGTGTATCCGTATTCGGCCGGTTCGACCACGTTGACGACGGTGCTGCCTCCCTGGGTGCTGGAAGGCGGAATTGATGCGACGCTGGAGCGGATCGCCGACCCCGCCATTCGAGCGAAAATCAAGCAGGAGCTGCGGGAAGAGCAGACCGACTGGGATAACCTGGTGTGCTCCACCGGCTGGCAGAGCGTATTTGTTTCCTCCGTTCCGTCCGCAGCGGGCAAACTGCTTGAAGGCAAGCATATTCTGGAGATCGGCGAATTATGGGGCATGGATCCGGAAGATGCGGCGCTTGAGCTTTTGGCAAGGGAAAACGGCCAGGTATCCATCGTCTATTTTCACATGTCGGAAGAAGATGTGCGGGAAGTGATCCGCTATGATTATTCTTTGGTCGCGTCAGACAGCCTAGGTTGCGTAACGGGCAAACCGCATCCTCGTTCCTACGGCACGTTTCCGAGACTTTTTGCCGAATATGTACGGAATAAGCAAACGCTGACCTTGGAGCAGGCTGTCCGTAAAATAACTTCATTCCCCGCCCAACGTTTCAAACTTGGCAAACGCGGGCTCTTGGTTCCGGGGTATGCCGCGGACATCGTTATTTTTGATCCGGCCACGATTGCGGACACCGCTACATATCAGGACCCGATGCGTTATCCGGAAGGCATTTCCGCCGTGCTGGTGAATGGCAAAAAAACGATGGAACATCGTCAGCATACGCATGAACGTCCGGGTATTTTTATTCCGGTGCAGCACTGCTGCCGGCATTGATTTCTATAGTCGATAAAAAAACTATAACAATTTAAGGAGATGACCCTCATGGCAAAAATCGAAAAAATTCTCGAAGAAAAAGGAATCGTGCTTGAAAAGGTGCCTGTCCCGGTGGCGGAGTATGTTCCGGCCAAAACCGTAGGCAATCTCGTATACACCTCTGGAAATGACTGCCGCGTGAACGGCAAGCTGAAATATACCGGTAAAGTAGGCAGCGATCTTACGGTTGAACAAGGTTACGACGCTGCCCGCCAGGTGATGATTAACCTGATTTCGGTGCTCAAGGAGCATTTGGGAGATCTGGACCGTGTAAAACAAGTCGTTAAAATGCTGGCATTCGTCAATTCCGCTGATGGGTTCGTTGAACAGCCTTATGTCATTAATGGGGCTTCCGAGCTGTTAGTAGAGATTTTTGGCGAAAAAGGCAAACATGCCCGCTCGGCGATATCGGCAAACGAGCTGCCTTTCGATACGCCAGTGGAGATTGAATTGATTGTAGAGATTGAGTAGGAAACATTAAATTTTCATTATTTCCGAACGTTAATTGTGTTTACTAGTTTTAATATTCGTTTTTTCTATTGACATTTTTCGATCGTCTCCCTAGAATAAATGATGTAAGAAACGACAATATAAAAGACATTTTTCGTATAATCCCGGGAATTGGCCCGGGAGTCTCTACGAGATCACCGTAATGATCTGGCTACGAAAAGAATGAGATAGCGGATAACCTGCTTTGCGTTTGGGCATATCTGGTTGATAGAACCTAAATGCAGGCAGAGAGCTACTTCTCTTTTCTTTGATGCAATATGCCTGCGGATCCAAGACGGTCTGCAGGCTTTTTTGTCGTCCTGACTCAATATTCTAAGGGGGATTCATTAAAAATGGAGCGTTTCTTTAAGTTAAAGGAACACGGAACGAATGTGAGAACCGAGATCATTGCCGGTCTTACCACTTTTATGGCCATGGCGTACATTCTTTTCGTCAACGGGCTGTTTTTGGGTGAAAACGGCGCCGGCATCCCGAATGAGGGCGTGTTCTTCGCGACGGCAGTAGGCGCGGGCCTGGTTACGATCGTGATGGGATTATTCGTTAACATTCCGATTGCTTTGGCACCGGGGATGGGTCTCAACGCTTACTTTATGACGGTAGTGCTCAGCTCGAACGGTGCGATTACTTGGCAGGCAGCGCTTGGTGCCGTATTTATTTCGGGTATCATTTTCATCATTCTGACCGTGACCAAAGTTCGTCAAATGCTGATGTCAGCTGTTCCGCGAAACCTGCAAAGCGCCATTACGGTTGGTATCGGTTTGTTTATCGCCGTTGTCGGCTTCAAACTTAGCAATCTGATCTCCATTTCGGTCAATCCAGGTACGGATGTAAGCAAGCCGGTTGGCGGCGCAAGCTTCAACCTGATGCTTAGCGATTTCTTTACGCATAAAGATGCGCTTCTTACTTTGATTGGTATTTTGTTTATTGCTGTTCTGATGGTGCTGCGCGTGAAAGGCGCGCTTTTGATCGGCATCGTCGTTACAACCCTGATTGGCATTCCGATGGGCGTAACGAATCTCAGCGGTTTGTCTCAAGCCAATTGGATTCCTTCCTTCACCAACCTGGCCGTTGGTCAGCTGGATCTGAAGGGCGCGCTTCATATCGGTTTGTTCGAAATCGTATTTATCTTTACATTCGTTGAATTGTTCGACACTTTCGGTACATTGGTAGGTACGGCAACGCGTGCCGGCTTGATGAAAAATAAAGAGCAAGGCGAAAAAACGATCGGTAAAGCCATGCTGGTCGACGCGGTCGGCGTCAGCGCAGGCGCTGTTCTTGGTACAAGCACGGTTACGGCGTTCGTGGAAAGTACCGCTGGCGTTGAAGCTGGCGGACGTACGGGTCTGACAGCTGTTACGACAGGCGTCATGTTCCTCTTGTCCTTGTTCATTGCTCCGCTGGCTTTGGTTGTTCCGTCGGCGGCAACGGCTCCGGCACTGATTGTTGTGGGCGTGCTGATGATGAGCCAAGTCCGCAATATTGAATGGGATGATTTCTTTGAAGCATTCCCGGCGTTCCTGACAATCGTTCTGATGCCATTTACGGGCGGTATCGCTAACGGTATCTCGGCGGGTATTCTGTCTTATGTTATTTTGGGCGTCTTCGCCAAATTCTTTACCAAACGCGATATCAAAATCCACTGGCTCATGTGGGTGCTAGCGGCAATCGTTATCTTCCGTTATGTATTCCTTGGATCGGAGTAAAGGGATTTCAAAGGAATCTAAAGATATCTATATAAAAGAAAAGAGGAGTCGTTCTCTCAACAAATGGAGAGGGCGGCTCCTCTTTTGTTGTCCCGTAATTCTATGGCTTCGTTCAATGGCTATAGGTAAATTCTTTAAAGGGATATGCCGATTTTAAAATCCGGTGCCGTAGTGCAAGATGTGTTTGCAGGGAACAAGATTTTTCATGGCTGCGAATGAGAAAACTAAGCCGGAAGCAAAATGATATGGTGATGTGATGTGGATTGGAGTTTAAAAGGGTCAGATTGACTCGTCATGTTCATGCTGATGAAATTAATGCTTTGACTGTAGATGTGTTGCTTAATCTGAATTAAAGTTTTTTTTGTAAAAAGTCTTGCGTTGTTTTTATATCTATGTTATATTCTAATTCCGGCCAAGAAAACACCAGTTGGTGAATTCTTAGCAAGTCAAAAGGCTTCAAAAAAAGTTTTAAAAAATGCTTGCATAAAACGGTCGGATATGTTATGATATAAAAGTTGTCGCCGATAAGACGATGACGATGAAAAAAGTTTGATCTTTGAAAACTGAACAACGAGTGAGATAAAGGTTTCGGCAACGAAACCGAAACGCAAGATTATCGGGTTCATGACAACTGTCTGAATCGATAGTCGAGCAAATGAGAATTAATTTCTCGTCAGATTCAAAATGAGTCACAAACTTTCTTGGAGAGTTTGATCCTGGCTCAGGACGAACGCTGGCGGCGTGCCTAATACATGCAAGTCGAGCGGACTTGATGAGGAGCTTGCTCCTCTGATGGTTAGCGGCGGACGGGTGAGTAACACGTAGGCAACCTGCCTGCAAGACCGGGATAACTAGCGGAAACGTTAGCTAATACCGGATAATTTATCGCTTCGCATGAAGCGGTAATGAAAGACGGAGTAATCTGTCACTTGCGGATGGGCCTGCGGCGCATTAGCTAGTTGGTGAGGTAACGGCTCACCAAGGCGACGATGCGTAGCCGACCTGAGAGGGTGAACGGCCACACTGGGACTGAGACACGGCCCAGACTCCTACGGGAGGCAGCAGTAGGGAATCTTCCGCAATGGGCGAAAGCCTGACGGAGCAACGCCGCGTGAGTGATGAAGGTTTTCGGATCGTAAAGCTCTGTTGCCAGGGAAGAACGACCGTTAGAGTAACTGCTAACGGAGTGACGGTACCTGAGAAGAAAGCCCCGGCTAACTACGTGCCAGCAGCCGCGGTAATACGTAGGGGGCAAGCGTTGTCCGGAATTATTGGGCGTAAAGCGCGCGCAGGCGGTCGCTTAAGTCTGGTGTTTAAGGCCAAGGCTCAACCTTGGTTCGCACTGGAAACTGGGTGACTTGAGTGCAGAAGAGGAGAGTGGAATTCCACGTGTAGCGGTGAAATGCGTAGAGATGTGGAGGAACACCAGTGGCGAAGGCGACTCTCTGGGCTGTAACTGACGCTGAGGCGCGAAAGCGTGGGGAGCAAACAGGATTAGATACCCTGGTAGTCCACGCCGTAAACGATGAATGCTAGGTGTTAGGGGTTTCGATACCCTTGGTGCCGAAGTTAACACATTAAGCATTCCGCCTGGGGAGTACGGTCGCAAGACTGAAACTCAAAGGAATTGACGGGGACCCGCACAAGCAGTGGAGTATGTGGTTTAATTCGAAGCAACGCGAAGAACCTTACCAGGTCTTGACATCCCTCTGACCGGTCTAGAGATAGACCTTTCCTTCGGGACAGAGGAGACAGGTGGTGCATGGTTGTCGTCAGCTCGTGTCGTGAGATGTTGGGTTAAGTCCCGCAACGAGCGCAACCCTTGATTTTAGTTGCCAGCACTTTAAGGTGGGCACTCTAGAATGACTGCCGGTGACAAACCGGAGGAAGGCGGGGATGACGTCAAATCATCATGCCCCTTATGACCTGGGCTACACACGTACTACAATGGCCAGTACAACGGGAAGCGAAGTCGCGAGATGGAGCCAATCCTATCAAAGCTGGTCTCAGTTCGGATTGCAGGCTGCAACTCGCCTGCATGAAGTCGGAATTGCTAGTAATCGCGGATCAGCATGCCGCGGTGAATACGTTCCCGGGTCTTGTACACACCGCCCGTCACACCACGAGAGTTTACAACACCCGAAGTCGGTGAGGTAACCGCAAGGAGCCAGCCGCCGAAGGTGGGGTAGATGATTGGGGTGAAGTCGTAACAAGGTAGCCGTATCGGAAGGTGCGGCTGGATCACCTCCTTTCTATGGAGTACCTCGCTTCCGTAGCGAAGCGGTACAATGTAACGGTCAGCGAAAGCTGCCGGATCACTTTGCGAATGCAAAGTAACCATCTCACTCGTTGCTCAGTTTTGAGAGTTCAAACTCTCACATATGATTTCCAGAACTTGCTTGTAGTCAAGCGGAACTGAAAATGGTATGATATAAGTCCGGTTTGAAAAGCCGGGTTTTTGATCCTTGAAAACTAGATAACGAAACGAATTTGCGTTTTAGAAATATCCTTTTAGCTGAACTTGTGTCAAGTGATTGACCAAGTAAGTAAAAAGTAGCAGCGAAGGTTTTGAGATCAGCGATCCTTTGCGAGCTTGTTTCCAGCTTGATTTAATTCAATCGAGAAACAAGCGAACAACAGAGCGATGAGCGCAAAACCGGAGCGAACATGGTTAAGCTACTAAGAGCACACGGAGGATGCCTAGGCGCTAGGAGCCGATGAAGGACGTGGCGAACAACGATACTGCCTCGGGGAGCTGTAAGCAAGCTTTGATCCGGGGATGTCCGAATGGGGAAACCCGGCTGGTGTAATAGCCAGTCACTCACATCTGAATACATAGGGTGTGAAGAGGCATACCAGGGGAACTGAAACATCTAAGTACCCTGAGGAAGAGAAAACAATAGTGATTCCGTCAGTAGCGGCGAGCGAACGCGGATTAGCCTAAACCGGTCAGCTTGCTGGCCGGGGTTGTGGGACGTCTCACATGGAGTTACAAAGGAATTGGTTAGGCGAAGAGGTCTGGAAAGGCCCGGCATAGAAGGTAAAAGCCCTGTAGCCGAAAGTCAGTTCCCTCCGAGACGGATCCCGAGTAGTGCGGGGCACGTGAAACCCCGTATGAATCTGCCAGGACCATCTGGTAAGGCTAAATACTCCCTAGCGACCGATAGTGAAACAGTACCGTGAGGGAAAGGTGAAAAGCACCCCGGAAGGGGAGTGAAATAGAACCTGAAACCGTGTGCTTACAAGAAGTCAGAGCCCGATCTAGGGGTGATGGCGTGCCTTTTGTAGAATGAACCGGCGAGTTACGTTCCCGTGCAAGGTTAAAGTGAGAAGCCGTAGCCGCAGCGAAAGCGAGTCTGAATAGGGCGATATAGTACGTGGGCGTAGACCCGAAACCGTGTGATCTACCCCTGTCCAGGGTGAAGGTGCGGTAACACGCACTGGAGGCCCGAACCCACGAATGTTGAAAAATTCGGGGATGAGGTGGGGGTAGCGGAGAAATTCCAATCGAACTCGGAGATAGCTGGTTCTCCCCGAAATAGCTTTAGGGCTAGCCTCGGTGGGACAGTCGTGGAGGTAGAGCACTGATTGGGTGCGGGGCCCGCAAGGGTTACCAAGCTCAGTCAAACTCCGAATGCCATAGACTGATTAACCGGGAGTCAGACAGTGAGTGCTAAGATCCATTGTCAAAAGGGAAACAGCCCAGACCATCAGCTAAGGTCCCCAAGTGTGTGTTAAGTGGGAAAGGATGTGGAGTTGCACAGACAACCAGGATGTTGGCTTAGAAGCAGCCACCATTTAAAGAGTGCGTAATAGCTCACTGGTCGAGTGACTCTGCGCCGAAAATGTAACGGGGCTAAACACACCACCGAAGCTATGGCTTGTATCGACTTCACTGCTTTTTTGAGGTAGTGAAGACCTAAAAAACATTTTTATCGGAAGCCGAGGAACAAGGCTGACGATCAAATGCTCTCAGGGGATAAACACTTCGAAGGCGGAGTGAAGTCGATACAGGGGTAGGGGAGCGTTGTGTACAGCGTTGAAGGTGTACTGGAAAGAGCGCTGGAGCGTACACAAGTGAGAATGCCGGTATGAGTAACGAAAAGATCAGTGAGAATCTGATCCGCCGAAAGCCCAAGGTTTCCTGAGGAAGGCTCGTCCGCTCAGGGTAAGTCGGGACCTAAGGCGAGGCCGAAAGGCGTAGTCGAAGGACAACAGGTTGAAATTCCTGTACCACCGTAAACCGCTACGAGCGATGGGGTGACGCAGGAGGGTAGTGACGCGAGCTGATGGATGCTCGTCCAAGCAGTGAGGCTGATGTGTAGGCAAATCCGCACATCGTAAGGCTGGGCTGTGACGGGGAGGGAAAATTACAGTACCGAAGGTCATGATCTCACACTGCCAAGAAAAGCCTCTAGCCAGGTGAAGGTGCCCGTACCGCAAACCGACACAGGTAGGCGAGAAGAGAATTCTAAGGCGCGCGGAAGAACTCTCGTTAAGGAACTCGGCAAAATGACCCCGTAACTTCGGGAGAAGGGGTGCCCCGGTAGTGTGAATAGCACGAGGGGGCCGCAGTGAAAAGGCCCAAGCGACTGTTTAGCAAAAACACAGGTCTGTGCGAAGCCGTAAGGCGAAGTATACGGGCTGACGCCTGCCCGGTGCTGGAAGGTTAAGGGGAGCGGTTAGGAGCAATCCGAAGCTGTGAACCGAAGCCCCAGTAAACGGCGGCCGTAACTATAACGGTCCTAAGGTAGCGAAATTCCTTGTCAGGTAAATTCTGACCCGCACGAATGGCGTAACGACTTGGGCGCTGTCTCAACGAGAGATCCGGTGAAATTTTAATACCTGTGAAGATGCAGGTTACCCGCGACAAGACGGAAAGACCCCATGGAGCTTTACTGCAGCTTGATATTGGATTTGGGTACGATCTGTACAGGATAGGTGGGAGCCTTTGAAACCTGAGCGCCAGCTTAGGTGGAGGCGCCGTTGGGATACCACCCTGATCGTATCTAGGTTCTAACCTGGTACCGTAATCCGGTGCGGGGACAGTGTCAGGTGGGCAGTTTGACTGGGGCGGTCGCCTCCTAAAGAGTAACGGAGGCGCCCCAAGGTTCCCTCAGAATGGTTGGAAATCATTCGAAGAGTGCAAAGGCAGAAGGGAGCTTGACTGCGAGACCTACAAGTCGAGCAGGGACGAAAGTCGGGCTTAGTGATCCGGTGGTACCGCATGGAAGGGCCATCGCTCAACGGATAAAAGCTACCCTGGGGATAACAGGCTTATCTCCCCCAAGAGTCCACATCGACGGGGAGGTTTGGCACCTCGATGTCGGCTCATCGCATCCTGGGGCTGAAGTAGGTCCCAAGGGTTGGGCTGTTCGCCCATTAAAGCGGTACGCGAGCTGGGTTCAGAACGTCGTGAGACAGTTCGGTCCCTATCTGTCGTGGGCGTAGGAAATTTGAGAGGAGCTGTCCTTAGTACGAGAGGACCGGGATGGACGTACCGCTGGTGCACCAGTTGTTCCGCCAGGAGCATGGCTGGGTAGCTACGTACGGAAGGGATAAGCGCTGAAAGCATCTAAGCGTGAAGCCCCCCTCAAGATGAGATTTCCCAACTAGTAAGACCCCTTGAAGACGACGAGGTAGATAGGTTGGAGGTGGAAGTGCAGCAATGCATGGAGCTGACCAATACTAATCGGTCGAGGGCTTATCCTAAATTACCCCAAAAAGTGAAGCGTATGCTTCGCGGATGATTCCGATTACTTTTCGGGGGCCCCGGGATTTAAAACCGGGAAATGCTACGGAGAATTAAAACGCAAAACGTTTCGTATCTAGTTTTCAGGGAGTCAATGTAGGTTTTCAGAGCTCGAGAGGTTCTGAAAAACAAAGATGACTTTCAGCATTTGGCGATGCCGTTTCCTGAATAATTTCAAGCTATTGATTTTGAAGCTGTATGTCCTTTCTAAGGATGGATATTTTGCTGGTGAGTAATCATTGAGGCAAGCGCAGCGCAAAAATCCTGTTTGGTGGCGATGGCGGAGGGGTTCCACGCGTACCCATCCCGAACACGACCGTTAAGCCCTCCAGCGCCGATGGTACTTGGACCGAAGGGTCCTGGGAGAGTAGGACGCCGCCAAGCGAAGGACCACTGTTGATAACATCGACGGTGGTTTTTTTATTTCTTATCCCCATTGTGGATAATGGATTAGTTTCGTCTATTCATCCACAGGTTTAATGTCCTTTATAGATTTTTTAAAAAAAGTTATGCACAAAAAGGAAACCATTCCCGCCAATTTGCGTTATAATTCTAAATCATATTCCCAAAACTCACAGTTTCATCCCCAATACTCACAACTTCAACGTGATTTATGGTCATAAATGATTTATATGGTGATGTTAGATTAAGCTTTTGTAAAATGTTATTCACATGTACATAAGTTTTCGATTTCTTGCGAAGGGTCTCCTAGGAACGATAAAGGAGGAGTAGTTTTGACCGAAGCACAAGCACGAGCCATACAGTACGTTCGTAAGGATGCTTTGAGCGCGCAGTGTCTTTCCCGCAGATGATTGACCGGATTCTGGCTGACGAAGGCCTTAATGCTATTGATGTTGGCGCACTCATTGATAACATTCGCCGTTTTGCACGGGTTACAATCAATTTTCATCCTGATCGTTTGCTCGCTACCGGTCGGTCGGTAGCTGAAGGACTGCTTCAGGACGGGGTGTACCGAGGACAGTTTGAGACCGCGATCTCCAACGGGAGCCGAACGGCATTTGCCGGTGGTGATCGTGACCGGTGGGAAGAGCATTTATTTGGAAGAGCATACCAGGCTGCCGGAGTAACCAACGAAGAATGGCCTAAGTATGGAGGGCTTAATCTGATGAATTATGGGGATGGTGCGTCCCCCCGTTTTGGGTCGTGCCATTTGGTCCTTCGTCCGCACGTGACGGAGCGTTGCACTTTTACGTTTGGGGATAGCTTTATGGAGCCTGAGCAAAAAGGAACGATTGATGTTTTTTCTCCAGTTTTGGCTCCCTTATTCGAGGCTGCTGCCGGCACCCAGGAAGTGCTCGGTTCCGAACGCATCGGTGTACCGCTGCTGGTGGAGCTGCTTCAAAAGCTGAGCTTTAGATCCACGGGGTTTACACCGGCAGCCTTGGGACGATCGCTTGATGATTACATCGAAGCCCAGGTTCATGTTGTGTTGGATTTGGCAAACGATGCGGAAGCCTTGATTGCGGATCCTTCTTTCCGAAATACGCCAACGGGCAAACTCTTGAAGGAAATCTGCGATAAATATGGTCTGCGGCTTGGCTGGCATGCAGGGTACCAGCTGAAGGTCGAATCGGTGCCGGGTGATTTTCGTGGTCCTGCGATGCAGCCGCTTGCGATGAGGATCGACCAAAGGTTTGGTAACGAAAAGGGACAAATTGACGCGGCGGTTTTGGGTTTGGCTGCGGCATCGCTGCACAATCATCCCGAGAAGTGGGAGGACTGGGGATCTTATGAAGAAAGTTTGCAGCACATTAAACAGTTATGGCATGTTCTCGTTCAATTTGGCTCTCCTATTCATTGTGTTATGTAATGTTACGGAATACCAAGGCAATTCACATAAATAATATAAGTATTATTTTTAGTATAATATCCTAATAAATCGCATGAGGCGTAAACCGCTTTGTGGGATTTATTTATTTTCCGATATAAGCAGAAAAAGCAGAGTAAACAGCAGGTTGCTGGCCGGAGGCGGGGGGACAGCTAGAGTTCCATCTGCTCCTCTCGGTCCTGCGTTCGATACAGCACGGTGGCGCTGTTCTGAGAGCCGTCGTTTGCTTGATCTCGAAGATCCGGTCGTTAAACGGTAATTTACACCTCTTTGAATAATATAAAAACTAAGAGTATGCTGTATATATAGGATTGTAAACCGGAACTTTTAACATAAGGTTCCGAATTCCAAACACTCGCTTAAAATTCCTGGTTGATGATGTGGCCTTGGAATGATCATTACAAAGTTCATCGCAAAGTTCATTAGAAAGTTCACTACAAAGTTCATTGTTCATATTGGCGCCAGTCCGTCATGGGGCAAAGTTCGTACGTCGGAAAAGGGAATCACCTGAGCTGCAGATATATTTTTTACAAAAAAGAGGAGAAAAGTCATGGACAACAAGTGGAGAGAAACCTACCTGATTCATTCCAACGATATCGATTATAAATCCGAGGCACGTTTATCTGTGCTGCTGGCATTGATGCAGCGTACAGCGGATGCGCATTTGGAGCATATCGGCGCCTCGAGAGACCAGATGATTGAAGCTGGCATGGGCTGGATGCTGATTACGATGGATCTGCGTTTTGAGCGGACACCTCAAGCGCTGGAGAATATTACGATTGATACATGGAATATGGGGCCGAAAGGAGCGCTATGGCAGCGTGATTTCCGCATAACGGATCAAACGGGAGGCGTTGTGGCCGAAGCATGCAGTATCTGGGCGCTTGTGGATATCAATAAGCGTAAAGTTCTTAGACCGTCGGCATTTCCTTTTGAAGTGCCAATCACAGCCGAGGATTCAGCAGGAGAGACGCCGCAGAAAGTAAAAATTCCCGAAGACGTAACCATGCATAAGGCTTATAACTCCGTTGTCCGATACAGCGGTATTGATGCGAACGGGCATTTGAACAATTCCCGGTACGCAGATTTATGCATGGATTCCCTTAGCAAAGAGGAGATAGGCAAACTTCGAATCCAATCCTTTAAAATCACCTATCAGCATGAAGCATTGGCTGGAGATGAAATTGAGATCTATCGTTCGGAGATCGTTGACGGCATGATTTATTTTAAAGGACAAGCTTCAGATGGAAACCACTATTTTGAGGCGCAGCTGGACATTGTCAAATATAACGAATTTCTCAAAGCCGCTCAATTAAGGGCGGCATACAAAATATAAGACGATCATACTTTACTCAAATCCGTAAAAACAAAAATGGCGGTACAAGGAATCCCATCCTTTGTACCGTCATTTTTTTTGTTACGCTCGGCTTAGAAAACTTATACTTTAAATTTCATCACCGACTCCTGGAGCTGGCTGCTGACATTGCCTAAGGATTCGGTAGCTCTAGTCATTTCCTCAATCAAATCAAGCAGGTTTCCGGCGGCTTCGTTTACTTGCCCGGAAGTAAGCGCGATGTTGCTTGCCGAATATTTCAGTTCGGTAACTGATGCGGTCGCTTCTTCAGAGGAAGCAGAAATTTGCTGCAAGGCAGCGGAAATTTCCTGCATCTGCATTGCGACATTGCTTGTAGATTGCTGAATACGGTTGAATGCTTGTCCGGCTTCCGATGCCAGAGAAAGGCCGCGTGTTGCCTCGAGCTGCCCGTGTTCAGCCGCTGCAATGGTATTGCCAGTGCTTTCTTTGATGCGAGCGACCAAGTCCATGATGCCTGCCGCAGATTTGCCGGTGCTTTCGGCCAGCTTTCGAATCTCGTTGGCGACTACGGCAAAACCTGCACCATGTTCACCGGCGCGGGCTGCCTCGATGGAGGCATTCAGCGACAGCAGGTTGGTTTGCTGGCTAACCTCGGTGATGAGATCGGAGAAAGTACCGATTTCCGTGATTTGCTGATGCAAAGTGTGGAACGCGTTTGTGATTTGTCCTACCGAAGCGTTGATGGTTTCCATCTGCGTTATGATGTGTTGAAGCACTTCATAACCAGAGTCGGCATGCTCCGCCATTTGGTTGGATTCTTCGGATGCCAATGAAGTGGACTCGGCAATCCGCTGTATGCCCTGGGCTGTTTCTTCCAGAACAACAACGGTTTCTTCGGAGATTTTGGATGTCGTTGCCGTTTGTCCGGCAACCTCGGACACATCCTTTCTGACGGAACGCGAAAAATTCGCCGTTTCCCAAGCGCCGGTTTGAAATTGCTCGATATGTTCCATCATCGAACTGGCCTGGTTCTGGATATTTTGAATCAGCATACGGAGCTGTGTATTCATTTTGCTGATCGCATTGTACAATTGTCCGACTTCATCATTTATATCAGTATTCATCTCTTGAGCGGTCAAATCCCCGTCAGCTATGCTATTGGCCAACGTTACGACACGCCGCAAGGGCACAAGCAGCCGATGCACAACGGAATAAGTGATGAGAGCGGTGACTGCAATACCGATCAGAGTTATGATAATCTCCGTGGTCATGGAAGTGTTAACCGCATTGTTAATATACTCTGCAGAATAGTCGATTCCAAGCACCGCAATGATTTTCCCTTCACTTCGGATTGGCTGCATAATTGTCTTCCAAGAGCCCAAGGAATCATCATATACGTCGGTTATATAGCGTTTGCCGGTCTTATAAGCTTCCTGCGCTGCTTTGATATTAACCGGCGATAAGTCGATGAAAGGTTTTCCGAAATCCTTGGCTTGACCGTTCAAATTTGAAGTAAATACTACTGGATATGCCTGTCCGTCCTTCATTTCCCATATGTAGCCTGATGACATGGTTCCTTGAACTTTTTTAATAAAGTCGAGCTGTGATTGAAGCTTTGTAAAATCCGGATTATCTGTCCCCTTATGGTCGATAAGTGATGTGACTTGGGACGGATCAAGCTGCATGGCGGTCAAATTACCTACGCCTTCAAGCTCATGGTTCAGATCACGGGATAACCCGGACTTCAATGTGTTGATATTCAACAACAAAATGGCCGTAAAAATGATGATAACAACCGGAATTAGTAATGCAATGAATTTGAACTTGAGCGATAAATTACGAAATTTCACGATGTGCCCTCCTGTTGTTTGCGTGGTCTCTGGTTTATGCTACCAATTTTAACTTAACAAATGTATATAAATTAATCCATAATTTTATCTTTTTTATGAAATAAATTGCGCAAATACTCAAAGTATAGGTCAATAATACTAATTAGTGGATAAAAAATCAGGAATAGGGGATCGATAACAGAAAGGAGGGATAGTTATGCCGTATCATAGACCGCTAAAAATCAATAATCAACAAAACAAAGCCAGCAATAAAGAGGAAACCATAACGCAGCGTCCGGAAAAAGCAGCCAAGGTTCCGCCCAGCCTCAACGGGATTTCGAAGCAAGAGTAACATCTTCTGAATCTTTTCTCACAAATATAAGCTAGGACTATCCTCGCAATCCGAAATTCCCTTTGGACGCGTCTGTGAAAGATCTGTTTTTTCACACGGTGTCACGAAGGGATTTTTCATGTTTTGCGTAAAGGGAACTTATGACTTGAGTCATGAGTTGTTGGCGCGCCTATCTGTTATTTCATGACATATGTCAAAGAATGATATAATAACAATCATGGGAAAAACGGTTGCAGGCGTATGTATGTCGCATATGAGACAGACCGTTCGAGAGTCGTTTTTTTCTAAGCGTATCTGAGGCCGGATGAATGGACATTCATGCTTTTGATACCTCAAGGAAAGGGGAGCGTTATGAAAGCACTCGTATTAGCCGAAAAACCATCCGTCGCACGCGAAATTGCGCGGGTCATGGGAAGCAAGGAAAAACATAAGGGATATTTTGAAGGCCCTAAATATATTGTGACTTGGGCGCTGGGACATTTGGTCGGCCTCGCCGAACCCGAGGATTATGATCATAAATACGCAACATGGAATCTTGAGGATTTGCCGATCCTGCCGAAAACGATGAAACTGAAAGTGCTGCGCGAAACCGGCCAGCAGTTCAGAGTGGTTCAGTCGCTAACCAAACGTCAGGATGTGAACAAGCTGATTATCGCAACCGATGCGGCGCGCGAAGGAGAGCTTCTGGCCCGCTGGATCATGAAAATGGTTCATTGGAACAAACCGTTCGAGCGCCTGTGGATATCATCGCAAACGGATAAGGCGATCAAGGAGGGGTTCTCGTCTTTGCGTCCGGGCAAGCAGTTTGACCGTCTGTATGAATCGGCACGCTGCCGCGCGGAAGCGGATTGGATGATCGGACTGAACGTAACCCGCGCATTGACCGTCAAATTCGGAGCGCAGCTGTCCGCAGGCAGGGTTCAAACGCCAACACTGGGCATGATCATGGACCGGGAAAAGGAAATTATTAATTTCCGCTCACAGGAATATGACACCATTAAGGCGGATTTTGGCAGCTTCTCGGCAACCTGGCGGGGGAAAAACGGGGATGCCCGGATTTTTGAACGCCAAAACAGCGAATCATTAAAGAAAAAGCTTGAGGGCCAATACGGGAAGGTCGCCCAGATCAAGAAAACGGAAAAGGTGGAGCCGCATCCGCTTGCTTATGACCTGACCGAGCTGCAGCGGGATGCGAACCGGAAATACGGTTTTTCCGCGAAACAAACTTCCAATGTACTGCAGCGTCTTTACGAACAATACAAGCTGGTCACTTATCCGCGTACGGACAGCCGTTATCTGACCTCCGATATGGTTAATACGTTGAAGGAGCGGCTTGAAAGCGTAGCTGTAGGTCCATATGCCGCGTTGGCCCGGCCGCTGCTGCGCAAAAATCTGCCAATCACCAAACGCATCGTCGATGATTCCAAGGTCAGCGATCACCATGCGATCATTCCAACGGAAGAAACGGTGCTGCTTAATCAGTTGAGCACGGAAGAAAGAAAGCTTTATGACCTGATCGTGCGCCGTTTTATCAGTTTGTTTTATCCGCCTGCCCGATACGACAACGTCAGCGTGACCGTGCAGGTGGAAGGCGAGCAGCTTCATGCCAAAGGCACAACGATCAAGGATGCGGGTTGGCGTGAAGTGTATGGCGCAGATAGCGATCATTTTTCGGATGAAGATGATGAGGATGCGGATGACCGTCCGTCCCTGCTGCCTGTGCTTCATGAAGGCGAATCCGTTAAGGTGCAGCGTGTCCATGTCCAGAACGGAAGAACGCTTCCGCCGAAGCGTTATACTGAAGCAAGCCTTCTGTCCCTAATGGAAAAGCATGGGCTTGGTACGCCAGCCACCCGTGCCGATATTATCGAAAAGCTGATCAACACCGATACGATCGAACGTCAGGGCAATCTTCTGCATCCGACAGGAAAGGGAAAGCAGTTGATCGAACTGGTAGCTTCCGAGCTGCGTACACCTGAGCTTACCGCGCGCTGGGAGGCAGAGCTTGAAAAAATCGCCCGCGGCCAAGGCAAGCCTGATCCTTTCCTGCAAGGAATTCGGGGCATGTCGAAAGATCTAGTTACCGAAGTAAAAAACAGTTCCGCCGGTTATAAGCCGCATAATGTATCGAATAGCCACTGTCCAGAGTGCGGCACCCGCCTGCTGGAGAAAAAGGGAAAACGCGGCAAAATGCTCGTATGTCCAAGCGAAGACTGCGGGTATCGCCGCTCGGATGAGAAGCGTTTGTCGAATCGCCGTTGTCCGCAATGCCACAAAAAAATGGAGATCAAGGAAGGCAAAGCCGGACTGTATGTACAGTGTTTGCCATGCGGCATTACCGAAACGTTAAATAAAAATAATAATCATGTGAACAAAAGGGAAGAGCGCAAGCTTGTCCAAAAATATGCAAAAGAGGAATCATCAGCCGTTTCCAACCTGGGTGAACTGTTGAAAGCAGCCATGGAACAGCAAAAGGGCAAATAACCAGGGATGGAAAATCCATCCGATATGGCTTAGAAACTGAATTGTTCTAAGTTTTGACATTGTTTCGGGAAGATTGTGGAATTATAATAAAATTAGGCAAAGGAACGGAGGTGGTTCCCCAGGTGAAAACAGCCCTTTGGATATGGTTCATTTTCATCAATGCTGTGGGCTACCTGGTGATGTCCGAGGACAAGAAGAGGGCAAGGAACAGACGCGAGCGCGTGCCCGAAAAAACATTGTTTTTGCTGGCAGCGATCGGCGGAGCATTGGGAGTGTGGATTGCGATGTACCGCAAACGCCATAAGACGCGTCATTTGAGCTTCCGTATTGGAATTCCGCTGCTGTTGTTTGTGAATGCCGTTCTGTACGCCTATTTTTTAAGCTAGCAGGTTCATACAGGCATCATCGATTTTCTTTCATTTTTACACGAATCGGTTCCGGTTTTTCTTTAGTGATTGATGGAACGGATTCATGGGTAATAGTTCTACAAAACAGGGAAAGAAGAGGTGGGCTCATATGTTATTCTCCAAAATTCTTCTGGCTTATGATGGTTCCAAAGCTTCCAATAAGGCTCTTGACCGTGCAATCGAATTGGCCCAAGCAACACCCGGCTCGATCATCGAAGTCATTCATGCATTCGACTTTCCACGCGTTTTTATTGGCGAAGGGCTGGCTCCGATTCCCGCCTCCGTGAACAAGGATTATTACGATCTGGCTGAACAGACGGTGGAGGAAGCGAAGAAAAAATTGTCCGAATCCGGCGTGGATTTTCATGTGAAAATGGTGCAGGGAGCTCCTGCGGAAACCATTTTGAAATATGCCAAGGATCATGAATCAGACGTTATCGTCATTGGCAGCCGCGGTCTGGGCGGAATTCGTGAATTCGTGCTTGGCAGCGTCAGCCATAATGTGGTGCAGCATGCCCGCATACCTGTTCTTGTGATTAAGTAACGTTGAATCAATAAATGAAAGCCAGTGCGGCCGGAGTTTCCGGAGGTGCTGGTTTTCTTTTTAAACGTGAATTATGAAAAAAACGAACATTAATTTTACTTGTTTTAAAATTGTTCGTGTTTCGGTTGACATGCAGTAGAAGGGATTGTTAAACTGATCATTGAAAGCCCCTAATTCGGAGACTTTCATTCATTAAACAATAATTCAATAAATTGCTCGTATAATGCCGGGGATAAGGCCCGGAAGTTTCTACCCGGGAACCGTAAATTTCCGGACTACGAGGGAATACCGTAAGGGAGGCTGCGAAAGAGCCTTTCGAGTCTTGACGTCTGCCTGCTGCGCATATTACGTTTGGCTCGTCATGCGTATTCCTGACATGTGGTCCGGTATCCTGAAAATCAAGATTTTCGTGGGGACCGGGCTTTTTGGTCTTGTTTTCGGCTTTGATTGTAATTTTCCACGATAGACGAAAACCATACAAAAACCAACAAGAAGGTAGGTAGGAAATATGTCAGCATCGGTCGCTGTCATTATGGGCAGCAAATCGGATTGGGAAACGATGCAGTACGCATGCAAGGTGCTCGATGAATTAAACATTTCATATGAGAAAAAAGTGGTTTCCGCACATCGTACGCCGGATTTGATGTTTTCATTTGCGGAAGAAGCCGCGCAGCGGGGCATTAAGGTCATTATTGCAGGCGCGGGCGGAGCCGCGCATTTGCCGGGAATGGTCGCTTCCAAAACCGTGCTGCCGGTCATCGGCGTGCCGGTGCAGACCAAAGCGCTGAACGGGCTGGATTCGCTTCTGTCCATCGTGCAGATGCCCGGCGGCATACCGGTGGCGACGGTAGCGATCGGTCAGGCCGGAGCGACAAATGCGGGACTCCTGGCAGCCCAAATTCTGGGAGCTTCAGATCCTGTCATTCAAAACAGGGTGCAGGCGCGGCGGGATCATATCCGCAATGAAGTGCTGGAAAGCAGTGATTCCCTATGAGCAATGTGCAGCGAAACGATCCTTTGACCCAAATTAATACACTCCTCCCGGGATCGACGATTGGCATTTTGGGCGGAGGGCAGCTCGGGCGGATGATGTCTCTTGCCGGGACTGCAATGGGATACCGGTTCATTACGCTGGACCCAACGCCGGAATCGCCATGCGGACAAGTAACGCCGCAGATCGAAGCTGCCTACAGCGATGAGGATGCGGCGCGGAAGCTGGCTGCGAAGTCGGATGTCATTACGTATGAATTCGAAAATGTGGATGCAGGCGTAGCGGCCCTGCTTGAGCGGGAATCCTACGTGCCGCAGGGAAGCTCGCTTCTCTACACTACCCAGCACAGATTGCGGGAGAAACGCGCGATCGAAGCGGCAGGCGTGCCTGTTGCGCCATACCGCGAAATTACGGATTTGCAGAGCCTCACAAAAGCAGCGGAAGAGCTGGGTCTTCCCTGTGTGCTGAAAACGGCAACCGGAGGATATGACGGCAAGGGACAAGCGGTCATCCGTACAGCGGATGAACTGGAAACGGCTTACCGAGAGTTGGCGACATCCGTGAGAGAGCTGGTGCTTGAGAAATATATCGCTTTCCAAGCGGAAATTTCCGTGATTGCCGCCCGGAGCCCGAAAGGCGAAATCAAAAGCTTTCCCGTATCGGAAAATGTTCACGTGAACGGTATTTTGCATCTATCGATCGTACCGGCAAGGATCGAAGAAAGCATTCAAAGAGAAGCACGGAAGTTAGCGGAGAAATTGGCGGAAAGCCTGGGTCTATCCGGACTGCTCGCCGTGGAAATGTTCGTGACGGAGGACGGCCGGCTGTATGTCAATGAAGTTGCCCCGCGTCCCCATAATTCCGGACATTACACGATGGAGGCATGCGCAACCTCGCAGTTTGAGCAGCATATCCGGGCGATATGCAATCTGCCGCTTGGAGACACGACTCTGCTTAGCCCGGTCGTCATGGTGAATGTACTCGGGCAGCATTTGGATGAAGTCGTGAAGCGGGCAGGGGCGCCGGACGATGCTTTAAATGAATTCGGCGTTGTGCCTAAGCTTCATTTATATGGAAAGAATGAAAGCAAGACCGGCCGCAAAATGGGCCATATCAATCTCTTATGCAAAGATGTTCAGCATGCGCTGGACTGGGTAGAACAAACTCAAATTTGGAGGCAAGGATAATCAATGATTGAACGTTACAGCAGACCGGAAATGCGGGCCATCTGGACCGAGGAGAACAAGTTTAAGGCTTGGCTGGAAGTGGAACTATGCGCTTGCGAAGCATGGGCTGAACTCGGCGTCATTCCGAAGGAAGATGCCAAGCTGCTTCGGGAGAAAGCTACTTTTGACATCGACCGCATTTATGAAATCGAGCAGGAAACGCGCCATGACGTGATTGCTTTTACGCGCACGGTATCGGAAAGCCTTGGAGCGGAACGCAAATGGGTGCATTACGGACTGACTTCGACCGATGTGGTCGACACGGCTCTTGGTTACCTGCTGCGTCAGGCCAATGAAATCCTCGAGCAGGATCTGCTTCGTTTCATCGAAATCCTGAAAGAGAAAGCCATTGCCTACAAGGATACGCCGATGATGGGCCGTACGCATGGCGTGCATGCCGAACCGACAACGTTCGGACTCAAAATGGCCTTATGGCATGAAGAAATGAAGAGGAATTTGGAGCGTTTCCGGCATGCGGCGAAAGGCGTCGAGTTTGGAAAAATCTCCGGGGCAGTCGGCACTTACGCCAATATCGATCCTTTTGTAGAAGAATTCGTATGCAAAAAGCTTGGAACCAGCCCTGCTCCGATATCAACGCAAACGCTGCAGCGTGACCGCCATGCCGAATATATGGCAACCCTTGCGCTGATTGCGACTTCGATGGACAAATTCGCGACGGAAATCCGTGCCCTGCAAAAGAGCGAAGTGCGCGAGGTGGAAGAAGCTTTTGCAAAAGGTCAAAAGGGTTCGTCGGCTATGCCGCATAAACGCAACCCGATCGGCTGCGAAAATATTTCCGGTCTGTCCCGCGTGATTCGCGGTCATATGGTAACGGCATACGAAGACGTGGCGCTTTGGCATGAACGCGATATTTCGCATTCCTCGGTAGAGCGGGTTATTTTGCCTGATGCGACAATGCTGCTGAACTATATGCTGAACCGTTTCGGAAACATCGTGAAAAATTTGACCGTATTCCCGGAAAATATGAAGCGCAATATGAGCCGCACGTTCGGCGTTCCGTTCTCCGGACGCGTGATGACCAAGCTGATCGACAAAGGCTTCAGCCGCGAGCAGGCTTACGACACCGTGCAGCCGCGCGCGATGCAGGCATGGGAGGAACAACGCCAGTTCCGCGAGATCATCGAGGCGACGCCGGAAATCACAAGCGTGCTTAGTCCGGAAGATATCGAAGATGCGTTTAACCCTTCATGGCATTTGAAGCATGTGGATACGATTTTCAAGAGACTTGGTCTAGTATAAAGATAAAAAGTGGATCAACATTGAACAGTGACTAAATGAAGCGAAAGTAGCGAAGGGGACGGAATCTGAAAGCTTTCCGTTAGGAAAGCTATATAAGTTGAACTAAAGAAAAGGATAAGGAAATAGGCAAGAGGGCTCAATATTCTAAAGAGACCCGTATTAGAATATTGAGCCTAGGAGAAATGATTCTGGAGAAGCGAAGCGTTCGCCTTTGTGATCGGATTTCTACCATAAATGAATTTGGTTAAATCATAGAAATCCGGGAGCAACAGCGATCGAAAGAACATTTCACCCGGCTGCCTTTATCCGTTCAATTATTGGTTTAACTTATATCGCATCGAAAGCATTACCGCAGCGGCCTGCTTCGTTCTAACTAATTTCAGTGTTGAGCCACATAATGGGGAGGATTCACATGACATCACCGGCCGTATCCACCGCTGTGGAACTTGTTGATGCGCCGCTGCTTTACAAAGGCAAGGTACGCGAACTGTACGATTTGGGGGAACATACGCTGATCGTCGTCACGGACCGGATTTCCGCGTTTGATTACGTGCTCGAGCCGGCCGTTCCGGAAAAAGGAAACGTCTTGAACCGGCTCAGCGCCTTCTGGTTTGAGCAGACCCGCGAGCTGATGGACAATCACGTGGTGCATACCGATGTGGAGCGCCTCGGCGATATCGCGAAGGACAAAGCGCTTTTGAAAGACCGGATCATGGTGGTCCGCAAAGCGAAGCGCATCGATATCGAATGCGTGGTCAGAGGTTACATTACCGGAGGCGGCTGGAAACAGTATCAGGCTTCCAGTGAAATAAACGGGATCAAGCTCCCGGAAGGCATGCGGAAAAACGAGGCTTTTCCGGAACCGATCTTCACGCCGGCCGCGAAAAACGATGTCGGACACGACGAAGACATTTCGATGGACCAAATGAAGGCGATGATCGGCGAAGAGCTAGCTTTCGAACTGCAGGAGAAAAGCCTGAAGCTGTATGGTTTTGCCAGAGATTATTGCGCGGAGCGCGGCATTATTTTGGCGGACTGCAAGTTTGAATTCGGCATTCTGGACGGCCGGGTCATCCTCATTGACGAAATTTTCACTCCGGATTGTTCCCGGTTCTGGGCCAAGGAAAAATATGCTCTGGACATCGAGATCGACAGCATGGACAAGCAGCCTGTCCGCACGTATCTGGCGTCAACGACGTGGGACCAAAACAGCCAGCCCGATCCGCTTCCTGCGGAAGTGGTGGAAGAAACCACTCGCCGCTACAAGGATATTTATCATCGGTTGACCGAGCGGGCATAAGGCCGCTTAGGAAATATTACTTCAGTTCAATTTAAAAAGTGGAAGTAGCGGAGGGTACGGAATCGATTCTTACGAAGCGGTAGCGTTCGCCTAAGAGCTTTCCAAAGGAAAGCTGGCATGGAATGCATATGCTTGTGAGCGGATTTCTACCATAATAAACTAGGTTAAATCATTGAAATCCGCGAACAACAGCGATCGGAAGAACAATCCGTAACCGCAGTGGTCGATGCCACGTAATGCCGCTTGCTTCTAAGATTGAAATAGAGCATTCATTTTAACTCATTCTATCGATCTAATCTGAGGAGGAACTAGAGGAATATGTTGAAAGCTACGGTCTATGTCACGATTAAGCAGGGCGTGCTCGATCCGCAAGGCGTTGCGGTACAGGGAGCGCTGCATTCGATGGGTTTTCAGGAAGTTGAGAGTGTACGCATCGGCAAATATATGGAGCTTAGCCTGAACACGGATGACCGTGCAGAGGCGGAGCGCCGCGTCAAAGAGATGTGCGAAAAGCTTTTGGCAAACACGGTGGTTGAGGATTACCGTTACGAATTGGAGGGCTAACATCCATGAAATTTGCAGTTCTCGTTTTTCCTGGCTCCAACTGTGATATTGACTGTTACAAAGCGGTGCAGGATACGGTAGGAGAGCCTGTCGATTACGTGTGGCATACCGCTACCGATCTTTCCGCATACGACTGCATTCTGGTTCCGGGCGGATTTTCGTATGGCGACTATTTGCGCTGCGGGGCGATTTCCCGTTTTGCGCCGGTTATGAACGAAGTGGCCAAAGCCGCGGAAGAAGGCAAATATATTCTCGGCATCTGCAACGGGTTTCAAATTTTGACGGAAGCGGGATTGCTGCCTGGAGCGCTGCTCCGCAACACGTCCATGAAATTCCGCTGCCATGACACGGTGCTTCATGTCGTGAATAATCAGACGCCGTTTACGAATGATTTTGAGCTGAATGAAGAGATCGTCATCCCGATTGCCCATGGCGAAGGCAATTATTACTGCGATGAAGAGACGCTGAAGGACCTTCAGCAAAATAACCAGATCGTGTTTACGTATAAAGACAATCCGAACGGCTCCCTGGCCGATATTGCCGGCATTTCGAATAAACGGGGCAACGTCGTCGGCATGATGCCGCATCCGGAGCGGGCGGTAAGCGACCTGCTTGGCTCGGCAGACGGAAAACGCATGTTTACATCAATCCTGAAGGCTTGGAGGGATACCCATGGCACAGCAAGTGTCCGCTAAGGAACCGACCGCACAACAGATCGCGGAACAGAAAATTTATCAGCAGTTTGGCGTATCGGACAGCGAATATGAATTGATTTGCTCGTTTATGGGCCGCCAGCCGAACTATACGGAAATCGGCGTTTTCAGCGTGATGTGGTCCGAACACTGCGCATACAAAAACTCGAAGCCGCTTTTGCGCCGCTTCCCGACCAGCGGACCGCGCGTCCTGATGGGGCCGGGCGAAGGCGCGGGCATCGTCGACATCGGGGACAACCAGGCCGTCGTGTTCAAAATCGAAAGTCATAACCATCCGTCGGCGGTAGAGCCTTATCAAGGCGCGGCGACCGGGGTGGGCGGCATTATCCGCGACATTTTCTCCATGGGCGCGAGACCTGTTGCCCTTTTGAACTCGCTTCGTTTCGGGAAGCTGGAGAGCGAGCGCGTCAAATATCTGTTTGAACATGTCGTTTCCGGCATCGCCGGATACGGCAACTGCATCGGCATTCCGACCGTAGCGGGCGAAGTGATGTTCGACAACAGCTACGACGGCAATCCGCTCGTCAATGCCATGTGCGTTGGCTTGATCGATCATGATAAAATCCAGCGCGGCGTCGCCAAAGGCGTCGGCAACCCGGTATTCTACGTGGGACCTCCTACCGGCCGCGACGGCATTCACGGGGCGACATTTGCCTCCGTTGAGCTGAGCGAAGAGTCGGAAGCAAAGAAAACGGCCGTTCAGGTCGGCGATCCATTCATGGAAAAACTCGTGATGGAATCCTGCCTCGAACTGATCGATTCCGGTATCGTGCTTGGCATTCAGGACATGGGCGCAGCGGGTCTGACCTGCTCTAGCGCGGAAATGGCGAGCAAGGCGGGCAACGGCCTGGAGCTGTACTTGGACCAAGTGCCGCAGCGTGAAGAGGGCATGACGCCGTACGAAATGATGCTTTCCGAATCGCAAGAACGCATGCTGTTTGTCGTTGAACCGAAGGACGAAGCTCAGGCGATGGAAATTTTCGAACGCTGGGGCGTTATCTGCGCGAAGGTCGGCAAAGTCACCGACGACGGACGTTTGAAGCTGTTCCATCACGGGGAACTTGTCGGAGATATGCCGGTACAGGCGCTTGTCGACGAGTGCCCTGTGTATGAGAAACCTTCGAGCGTTCCGGCTTATTATGTCGAGAACGAAAACGTGGACACGCAGCGTTATGACGAAGTGAAGGATCTTGGCGGCGCCCTGAAAAAGGTGCTTGCTTCCCCGACCGTAGCCAGCAAAGCGTGGGTATATAATCAATACGACCATATGGTTCGTACCAGCACGGCGGTACGTCCAGGCTCGGATGCGGCAGTGATTACGATCCGCGGCACGCGCAAAGGCCTGGCAATGACTACGGACTGCAACGGCCGTTATGTGTATCTCGATCCGGAGGTTGGCGGTAAAATCGCCGTCAGCGAGGCAGCACGTAACATCGTCTGCTCCGGCGCGGAGCCGCTGGCGATTACGGACAACCTGAACTTCGGCAGCCCGGAAAAGCCGGACATCTTCTGGCAAATGGAACGTGCGGTCGACGGCATGGCGGAAGCCTGCCGCGTGCTGGATACGCCGGTCATCGGCGGCAACGTCAGCTTGTACAACGAAAACGCGAGCGGGGCGATTTACCCGACGCCGGTTGTCGGCATGGTCGGCCTGCTGCATGATACGGATCATATCACGACCCAAGGCTTCAAACAGGAAGGGGACGTCATCTTCCTGCTTGGCGAAACGAAAGCCGAACTCGGCGGCAGCGAATTCCAATACGCCGTTCACGGCGTAACGGAAGGACGCCCTCCAATGCTTGATTTGGTTATGGAGAAAAAGCTGCTTGCAGGCGTGCTCGGCGCGATTCAAAGCGGACTTGTGCAGTCCTCGCATGATTTGTCCGAAGGCGGGCTAGCGGTCGCTTTGGCGGAATCCTGCATCAGCGGTTCCATCGGCGCTCAAGTATCGCTCAGCACGGAGCTGCGCAGCGATCTCGCGCTGTTCAGCGAATCGCAATCTCGCATTCTGCTGTCAGCAAGCAAGGAACAAGCCGACAAGCTGGAGGCGTATTTGGCCGGATGCGAAGTACCCGTGGCACGGATCGGCTCCGTCGGCGGCGAAAGTCTCGCAATTGCGATCAACGATGCGCAGGCTTTGAACGAACCGGTTGAAGGACTGCGCCAGGTCTGGGAGGATGCGATTCCATGTCTCATGAAATAGCACCTCATACGCTGTGGACCGGAGACTATTATAACGAAGGGGCGGGCAAGGAAGGCCTGTTCGACAAATTAAAGGAAGAATGCGGCGTATTCGGGGTCTATGGACACCCGGATGCCGCGTCCCTTTCCTATTACGGCCTGCATGCCCTGCAGCATCGCGGAGAAGAAAGCGCCGGGCTTTGCGTCAGCGACGGGGAGGAATTCCATTTTCACCGCGGCATGGGTTTGGTGAAAGAGGTATTCGACAAGGACTTGTTGTCGTCTCTTACCGGCTCCATTTCCATTGGCCATGTCCGTTATTCGACCAGCGGCGACAGCAAGCTGGCGAATGCGCAGCCGCTTGTCTTCAAGTACCGCGCAGGCGATCTCGCCGTGGCGACCAACGGCAACATCGTCAATGCGCCGCAAATCCGCCGCGAGCTTGAGGAAAGCGGCTCCATCTTTCAGACGACAAGCGACACCGAGGTCATCGCGCATCTGATTGCCCGTTCCTCGAAGGATTTGGTGGGGGCAGCCAAGGATGCGTTTAACCGGATTGTCGGCGGATATGCATTCCTGATCATGACGAACGACAAATTGCTGGTAGCCTCCGATCCTCATGGCTTGCGCCCGCTCAGCATGGGCAAACTCGGTGATGCGTATATTTTTGCTTCCGAGACCTGCGCGTTTGAGACGATCGGCGCGGAAATCGTGCGCGACATCGAACCGGGCGAGCTGCTGGTGCTGGACCGCGAAGGGTTGCATGAGGGCCGTTTTGACGAGAAAAAGCACCGCAAAGCGTTGTGCGCGATGGAATATATCTATTTTGCGCGTCCCGACAGCGACATGAACGGATCGAACCAGCATGCGGCGCGTAAACGCATGGGCAGCCAAATGGCGATTGAATCGTTTGTCGATGCGGATATCGTGACAGGCGTTCCGGATTCCAGCATTTCGGCGGCGATCGGTTATGCCGAACAGACCGGTATTCCGTATGAGCTGGGGCTCATCAAAAACAAATACACCGGACGTACGTTCATCCAGCCGAGCCAGGAGCTGCGCGAG
Organism: Paenibacillus azoreducens; assembly: GCF_021654775.1. Classification (NCBI taxonomy): domain Bacteria; kingdom Bacillati; phylum Bacillota; class Bacilli; order Caryophanales; family Paenibacillaceae; genus Paenibacillus; species Paenibacillus azoreducens. Next base: position 1,015,740 of record NZ_AP025343.1, read on the forward strand.
CAGGGCGTGAAGATGAAGCTGAGCGCGGTGCGCCGCGTGGTGGAAGGACGGCGTGTCGTGATGATCGACGACTCTATCGTTCGCGGCACGACTTCGAGACGGATCGTCAATCTGCTCCGCGAAGCGGGGGCCGTCGAGGTGCATGTGCGGATTACGTCGCCGCCGTTCAAGAACCCTTGTTTTTACGGCATCGACACGCCGGACCGGCGCGAACTGATCGCTTCGTCACGATCCATCGAAGAAATTTGTCGTGAGATCAATGCGGATTCGTTGGCTTTTTTAAGCCCTGAAGGTTTGATCACGGCCATAGCGGGCAATAACGAGGCGGATTACAAAGGCGGTCTTTGCATGGCGTGTTTCGATAACGATTACCCGACGCGCCTGGATTTTGACGGCGAAGAGAAGTTCGGCTGCGGCTGCTGAGTGGATCATGCAGTGCTGGCAACTGGATGGAAGTTATAAGCTGCTCATACCAGGGCTAACGGTTGGAAAGTTAAACATATAAAACATTCATGCAGTGTATATTAAGGCTTTCGGGAATGATCATTACTGCCTTGATGTGTGCTGTTGAAACCTTCTGTTTTTGCTGGTAGAGATAGTTGATCATGTGAAAAGGGAAAATGTTGCGAAAGTGCATCCTTTTTAGAGTAGTTGATAGTGTGGCACGCAAAACGCTCGTAAGGTGGCAGTTTTTTCAGATAGCTGATCATGTAAATAGAAAAATGTTGCGAAGGTGCATCCTTTTTAGAGTAGTTGATAATGTGGCACGGAAAATGCCCGAAAGGCGGGCAGCTATTTCAGATAGCTGATCATGAGAAAAGGGAAAATGTTGCGAAAGTACATCCTTTTTTTACATTTTATAGCGTGAAATGCGAAATTGTTGCGAAAGTGCATCAATTTGACCATGAATCGTCTGATTATACCTAAAAACTGGGGAAAAGATGCGCTTTTGCATGCTTTCTAGCCATAAGTGTCTGGAACGCTAAAAAAGATGCACTTTTGAAACTTTCCAAGCCACATTTGCTTGGAGTGCTAATAAGATACACTTTTGCAACTTTTCAGATGGAACAGCCAGTCATTTTTGTATGTAAGAGAAAATAGGTTCCTTCAACGATCTACCATTGAGCGTAGAATGCGAATTGCTTTGCGTCTGTCAGACTTACAAGGAGTCCACTGGAATTTCACGGACAGGCCTATTTAAAAAGCTGCTTTTATCAATTCATGATATAAAACGGAAGGGAAGTGTCGTGGGAAGTGTCTGAAGCCTACAAAAACGCCGGCGTCGATATCGCGGCAGGGAATGAAGCGGTAGAACGCATGAAGAAACATGTAAAACGGACGTTCCGTCCTGAAGTGATGACCGATCTCGGCGGCTTCGGTGCGTTGTTCGGATTGAACAAAGAGAAATATGAGGAGCCGGTGCTCGTGTCAGGCACGGACGGTGTCGGCACGAAGCTGAAAATCGCTTTTGCCATGGACCGCCATGATACGATCGGGATCGATGCCGTTGCCATGTGCGTAAATGATATCGTCGTTCAAGGCGCTGAACCGCTTTTTTTCCTGGACTATCTCGCATGCGACAAAGTGGTGCCGGAAAAAATCGAAGCCATCGTCGCAGGAATCGCCGAAGGCTGCCATCAGGCCGGCTGCGCGCTGATCGGCGGCGAAACGGCTGAAATGCCCGGCATGTATGCCGAGGGCGAATACGACATTGCAGGTTTCACCGTTGGCGTTGTCGACAAAAGCAAAATCATTAACGGCGCCGACATTGCCCCAGGCGACACGGTGATCGGACTGGCTTCAAGCGGTGTCCACAGCAATGGCTTCTCTTTGGTCCGCAAGCTTCTTCTGAAGCAGGAAGGCTACAGCCTGCAGGATTCGGTTCCGGAACTTGGAGGCACCTTGGGCGATGCGCTTCTCGCGCCTACCAAAATCTACGTCAAACCGCTGCTAGGCTTGCTTGAACTGTTACCGGTTAAAGGCATGGCGCATATCACAGGCGGAGGTTTTATCGAAAATATTCCGCGGATGCTGCCGGATCACGTCAATGTCGACATTGAATATGGCTCTTGGCCGATACTGCCGATCTTTGAGCTGATGCAGCGCAAAGGTTCTATTTCGGGCCGGGATATGTTCACGACCTTCAATATGGGCATTGGTCTCGTGCTTGTCGTTAAGGCCGAGGATGCGGAAAAAGCAGTCGGCTTCTTGAAAGAACAGGGAGAAGAGGCTTATATCATCGGCAAGGTGACGGAAGGCGAATCGGTTGTGACCTTTACGGGGGCTGACATTTCATGAGTGTTTACCGTATTGCCATTTTTGCTTCGGGTGAAGGCAGCAACTTTCAAGCTTTGGCCGAAAGGGCAAACGCAGGAGAACTGGGCGGGGCGGAAATCGCGCTGCTCGTTTGCGACAAACCTTCCGCACCTGTCGTACAACGGGCCGAGCGGTTGGGGGTCCAAGCGCATCTGTTCAAACCGAAGGACTATGATTCCCGGGAAGCTTATGAGCGCGAAATCGTTCATAAGCTCGAAGAACATCGCGTAGATCTTGTCGTGCTTGCCGGATACATGCGGCTTTTGACGCCGGTCATCGTCGATAAATACAGAGGCCGCCTCATCAACATTCATCCGTCCCTGCTGCCTGCTTTTCCCGGGAAAGATGCGATCGGACAGGCATTGGCATATGGCGTGAAGGTGAGCGGGGTAACGGTTCATTTTGTCGATGAAGGGATGGATACCGGGCCGATTATTGCCCAGAAGGCGCTTCCGATCGTTTCAGGAGAAACGGTTGATTCTTTGGCTCAAGCGATTCACGCCATCGAGCGGGAGTTGTATCCCCAGGTGGTATCCTGGTTTGCCAAAGGTCTGGTGCAGCTTGATGGCAGGCAAGTTACCGTTTCGAATCCATAACCGCCGTTGTTTAGCTTCACGATAGCGACAAGTTTGGCTATAGAGTGTGAACATTCCGTTGTTTTGTCACTCACAAGCGATTTGCATGAACGAGGGCCGGGGGTTATTCGATATTTCTCGGGAAATAATGAAGATCCCCCGAATGTTAGCGTATAAACGCGAGGATGATGGAGAATGTGGGGCCTGAATATATGCCGCCCAATATATGATGTACCAAGGCATTGCCGGATCTATATATTGAGATGCGCAGCCGGGCCGATGGGAATTTCATCATCTTTTACTACAAAGGAGGAGCATATTGTGGGTATTAAAAGAGCGCTGGTTAGCGTTTCGGATAAAAAGGGCATCGTAGATTTTTGCCGTGAGCTGTCTGCACTTGGCGTGGAAATCATTTCGACAGGCGGAACGAAAAGTCTGCTGGCGAAAGAAGGCGTGCCGGTCATCGGGATTTCTGACGTAACGGGATTCCCTGAAATTTTGGATGGACGCGTCAAAACGCTTCATCCTGCGGTACACAGCGGTCTTTTGGCCATCCGCGACAGTGCGGAACATCAGCAGCAGATGAAGGATTTGGAACTCGGGTATATCGATCTTGTTGTCGTCAATTTGTATCCATTCCAGGAAACGATCGCAAAGCCGGATGTAACGTATGAGGACGCCATCGAAAATATCGACATTGGCGGACCAACCATGCTTCGCTCAGCTGCCAAAAATCATGCGTTCGTGACCGTAGTCGTGGATTCCAATGATTACGGCACCGTGATCGAACAAGTCCGCGAGCAAGGGGATACCACTCTTGAGACGCGCAAACAGCTTGCAGCCAAAGTCTTCCGCCATACCGGCGCATACGACGCCCTGATTGCCGATTATTTGTCGAACGTGACCGGCGAGCCGCTACCCGAGCGCTTTACGGTAACCTACGAAAAAATCCAGGACCTCCGCTATGGAGAAAATCCGCATCAAAAAGCGGCGTTTTATCGCAAACCGCTTGCTCCTTCCGGTACGCTTACGACGGCGGAGCAGCTTCATGGCAAAGAATTGTCGTATAACAACATTAATGATGCCAATGCAGCGCTGCAAATCGTGAAAGAATTCGACGAGCCGGCGGTCGTCGCCGTGAAGCATATGAACCCTTGCGGCGTAGGTGTGGGCGAAAGCATTTTCGAGGCCTATGAAAAAGCGTACAACGCTGACCCGACCTCCATTTTTGGCGGCATCGTCGCAGCAAACCGGATCATCGACAGCGATACCGCAAAACTGCTCAGCGAAATTTTCCTTGAAATCATCCTTGCACCGGGCTTCACGGACGAAGCGCTCGAAATTTTGACGAAAAAGAAAAACATCCGTCTGCTCAAAATGGGGGAATTCGGGTCTTCCAGAGAACGTAAGAGTAATTTTGTCGTAACATCCATCGACGGTGGCATGGTTGTGCAGGAAAGCGACGTGCATGCGGTGGACGAGTCCGACCTGAAGGTTGTGACCGACCGTCAACCGACGCCGGAAGAATTGAAGCAGCTTCTATTCGGATGGAAAGTCGTTAAGCATGTGAAATCCAATGCGATCGTCCTTGCTGCGGACAACATGACCGTCGGCGTTGGCGCCGGACAAATGAACCGCGTCGGTGCGGCAAAAATCGCCATCGAACAAGCCGGAGAAAAAGCAAAGGGAGCCGTTCTGGCATCCGATGCGTTTTTCCCGATGGGCGATACGCTTGAACTGGCAGCGAAAGCAGGCATTACGGCAGTTATTCAACCAGGGGGCTCCATCAAAGACGAAGAGTCCATCAAAGTTGCAAACGAATATGGCATTGCCATGGTATTTACGGGCGTCAGACATTTCAAGCATTAATCACAATTGGCGAACGACAAATGTGGCACTAAACAATAAAAAAGTAGCGATGGGGACGGAATCGATTCTTACGAAGCTAAAGGCTTTTTGAAAAAAAGCTACTTCGGAAGCATATGCTGCGTTCGCCTAAAAGCTTTCTGCAGGAAAGCTCGCTTCGAAAGCATATGCTTTGTGATCGGATTTCAACCATGAATTTAGTATAAATCAAAGAAATCTGGGAGCAACAGCGATCGAAAGAACATTTCACCCTGCTGCCTACATCCGTGCAAATCATTGGTTCAACTTATATAGTGTAATTAAATTAAAGGCCGGACACGGCGTAACAGACCAGACATATGAAATTAAAATCGGGCTCCGCCTGCTGCCGTTTGAAGCGGACTTAGGTGGAGCCCGAAATACACATGGGCAGAAACAGGAGGCGGACATGGATATTTTGGTCATTGGCGGCGGCGGCCGCGAGCATGCGATCGTTTGGGCGCTTCGCAAAAGCCCCAAGGCGGGCAAAATTTACTGTGCGCCGGGAAATGCCGGCATCGGGCAAATCGCGGAAAATGTGCCGATTGCCGTCAACGAGTTCGACAAGCTGACGGCTTTTGCAAAGGATAAAGAGGTCGGGCTGGTAGTGGTCGGACCGGATGACCCGCTGGCGGACGGCATTGTCGATGCGTTTGAAGCCCAAAACATTCCGGTGTTCGGACCGCGCAAAAATGCGGCTGAAATTGAAGGCAGTAAAACATTTATGAAGGATCTGCTTCATAAATACGGCATTCCGACGGCGGCTTATGAAAAATTCGACAACTATGAAGCTGCGCTAGCTTATTTGAATACGCAAAAAGCGCCGATCGTCATCAAAGCGGACGGACTTGCGGCAGGAAAAGGTGTGACCGTAGCTCACACGATGGAAGAAGCACATCAAGCGCTGCAAGACATCATGGTCGCCAAAGTATTCGGCGAATCGGGCGCGCAGGTTGTCATCGAACAATTTCTCGAGGGCCAGGAAATGTCGATCCTTTCCTTCGTCGACGGGGAGACGGTACGTCCGATGCCGGCAGCCCAGGATCATAAACCGATTTTCGACGGCGACCGCGGTCCGAATACGGGAGGTATGGGGACTTATTCGCCGCTGCCGCATATTGATCCGGCCATCGTAGAGAACGCGATCGAAAACATTATTCAACCGACAGCCAAAGCTTTGGTGGCCGAAGGCCGCCCATTCAGAGGCGTGCTGTTCGCCGGACTCATGATCCAGCCGGATGGGACGCCGACGACGGTCGAATTTAATGCCCGTTTCGGCGATCCGGAAACGCAGGTGGTGCTGCCGCGGCTCCAAAGCGATCTACTGGACATTTTCCTTGCGGCGGTAAACGGAACGCTGGCTGATGTCGAAATCGAGTGGAGCGACCGGGCCGCAGTTTGTGTCATTCTCGCTTCCGAAGGGTACCCGGCTTCTTATCCGAAAGGTTTGCCGATTGAAGGCCTACGGCCGTCTATGGACGATGAAGACGCAGTTGTATTCCATGCCGGTACGGCCCTGAACGAGCAAGGGCAATACGTCACGAGCGGCGGACGCGTGCTTGGCGTCGTAGGACTGGGTTCCGATATTGCCGAGGCCCGCAGCAAAGCCTATGAAAGGGCGGAGGGAATCACGTTCCAAGGCAAGCAGAACCGCACGGACATTGCCGCCAAAGCGCTTGTATAAAGGTTCAAGAGCTATTTTTAATAGAATATAAGGGTCAAAAAGGAGTCTTCGTCATTGAAGGCTTTTTTTTGTGCGCGGAGAGGTAATTTCCCGGAAAGTACCCGGGAAATCGAGCAATTGACTTGCAATCAAAATGGAATATTCATATCTCATATACTTTCTTCAAGCCTGAACAGTGGATTACCTCAAAGTTCCTTTCTTCCTTTTCTGTTATATAATACATGTATCGCCGACGCTTAATCCAGATCATTTTCCTAGTTAATCGGCCGGACACAATTAATATCCATAAGGAATTAAGGAGTCATGGAGTTTATGGTGCAAAACTATACGGACAATATTTCCATATTATTGGTAGACGATGAGCAAGGGCTGTGCGAAATGCTGACGGCCGTGTTAAAGAAGGAAGGCTTCCGGCATATTCGAAGCGTGGGAACCGGAGGTGAAGCGCTGAAGATGGTGGCCGAGCTTCCTATCGATGTGATCGTGCTGGATGTTATGCTTCCAGATGAAGACGGCTTCGAAGTATGCCGGCAAATGCGGAAGATGACCGAGGCACCTATCCTTTTTTTAACCGCCAGAGACACCGATTTGGACAAGCTGATGGGGTTTGGCATTGGAGGAGACGATTATATCACTAAACCTTTTAATCCTTTGGAAGTTGTTGCCCGCATCAAAGCTCGTCTGAAGTATAAGCTGCAGCAGGAAAAAGCGCCAGAAGCCGGGTTAGCCGCATTGGACTATAACTATTTCCGGATTGAACCTGAAGCCGGGGAGCTCATCGTAGACGGAAAGCTGGTAGACTGTCCGGCGCGTGAATGGGAACTGCTTGTATTTCTATGCCGCCATCCGAACCGTATTTTCAGCACGCGTCACTTATATGAAGCGGTTTGGAAAGAACCTTATCTTGGAGATGAGAAGACGGTCGTGATCCATATCTCACGGCTGCGGAAAAAGATCGAACCCGACCCGGGCCATCCCTGCTTTCTTGTAAACGTTAGGGGGCTTGGCTACAAGATGGTAGCGCCTAGGAAGGGACAGAAATGAATCCAATGATCAAAATGACGACTCGTTTTATTCAGGTGGTCCTCATGTTGGTAGCGGCCTCCATTTTTTGTTTCATTTTATTGGCAATTGGATCTTTTTATCTCCGGGAAGCGATTGAACCGCTGCAGTTTATATCCACAAGAACATTAATGTTTACAATGGGGTTTATCCAAATCATCTTGTTTATAACCGTTTGCGGCTGGTGTGTTGGTAAACCGCTTATTTATTTAATCCGTTGGATCAACCGTTTATCCAAGGGAAACTACCATCAGCCCGGAGATCATTATCGCACGCCATCCAAGAATTCTTTACAAGAAAAAAAATACCGTTATCCTTTTGCCTTATTTAAGGAGTTGTTTGAGGAGATGAGCAGGTTATCGGAACAGCTGTATAACAGTGAAACCGAGCGGTTGAACATGGAAGTCAAAAAGCAGGAATGGATTTCGTCCATCAGCCATGACCTCAAAACGCCGTTGTCCTATATTGAAGGTTATGCCCGCTTGCTTACTGCGGCCGAGTATCATTGGACCGATGAAGAAAAGCGGGATTTTAGCAAGCAGATCAGCGACAAGACTACCGAAATAAAACGGTTGATCCAAGATTTAAATCATACAAGCCGCTGGTCGGTAGAGCAGTTCCCTATGAACCGGAAAAGAGAAGATGTAGTGAATTTCCTGCGCGATGCCGTCATTGATATCGCAAACCACCCTTTGGCTGAGCATACCCTGTTTACTTTTACGACCTCAAAGGATGTTTATATGTTGGATTTTGACCGCAAACTGTTGGGAAGAGCGATTCAAAATGTGCTGATGAATACCGTTATCCATAATCCTCCCGGGACCGAGGTAGCATGCGACTTTACAATACAAGATAACAGCGTCCTCATTGCGATCGAGGATAATGGAGTCGGGATCGACGAGGCAGTGCTAAAGCAGGGAATGAATCATTCCGGTAAAGGAATCGCTATTGCGAGAGCCTTTATCGAAGCACATTCCGGGCGTATGAACATCGTGAAGGTCGATGGTGGCGGCAGGGGTGTCAGGATTGAGATTACATTACCGAATTAAGAAAAAGTATTTTTCTGCTGTTTATTCCTTGTTTACCTGTTATTAACCCTGCATTGCTACACTTGAGATGTTAGTTATGATGCTAGGGAGGAATAAGGGATGACGGATTTTGCAATAGACACGAGTCAGCTAACAAGGAAGTTTGGGCAGCGTGAGACGGTAAAGCGGATTGATTTGAAGGTTCCGAAGCGGGAAATCTATGGTTTTTTGGGTCCGAACGGAGCCGGAAAGACAACCACGATTCGGATGCTCCTTGGATTGATTCGTCCTTCGTCCGGAGATATCCGCATTTTGGGCAAAGATCTGAAGAAGAATAGAATTGAGATTTTAAAAGATGTGGGTTCGCTCGTAGAATCTCCGTCCTATTATGCCCATCTTTCAGGCTATAAAAATTTGAAAATCATGACGATGATGCATGGGATTTCGGAATCCAGAATCAAGGAAGTCTTGCAGTGGGTCAGGCTTGAAGAGGCTGCACACCGCCCGGTGAAGGGGTATTCCCTTGGCATGAAACAGCGGTTGGGCATTGCGATGGCGCTTATTACGGAGCCCAAGCTGCTGATTCTGGATGAGCCTACGAATGGATTGGACCCATCCGGCATTCAGGAAATCCGCGAGCTGATTACACGGCTGCCCCGTGACTTTGACATCACGGTACTGCTTTCCAGCCATCTTTTGAGCGAAATTGAACAGGTGGCGACCTATGTGGGAATTATTAACCATGGGGAACTGATCTTTCAAGGTCCGCTCGAGGAATTAACCGAACGGAGCAAGCCTTATGTATGGATTGAAACGGACCGGCCTTTGGAAGTAGCCGCTGCTTTAAATGATAACGGGTGGGATGCGGAGCCGGATGTATCGGCAGGCCAGCTTAGAACCTCCATTACCGATCGGCCTCAATCGGCGGAAATGATTCGATTTCTGGTTGGACAGCAGCATGATGTCTACCGGGTGACGGAGAAGAAGAGGACCCTCGAAGAAATTTTCCTTGAATTGACCGGCCAGGAGCGCAGCTTATGAAAATGGAGCTTATACGTGCGGAAGGTCTGAAGCTGAAGAGATTATGCCGATGGATACCTCTCATGCAAGGGATTATTCTAATCAGCATGACGGCGCTGGAATGGTATCTTTATTTCCGTCAAGGACCCGGGGGAGTATATGCTGGCTTTAATGTAATGTACATGTTTATATCGTTTGTTTTTTTATTGGGAATTACGATTCTTGCCAGCATTATGGCAGGTACGGAGCATGAAACCAAGGCTTGGAAGCAGCTCCTGACCACGCCGGTTCCCAAACGATCGATTTACCTGGCCAAATTGTCATGGATATTCATTTTGCAGTTATGCACCGTGGTGATTACCGTTGTTGGCATGTGCCTCATCTGGGTGTTATATACGAACGAACCGATGCCGTGGAAAATCTTGATCCTTCAGCCTCTATTCGTCTGTTTGTCGTCACTGCCGATGATGGCGATCCAAATGTGGTTTTCCACTGTTTTTTCCAACCAGGCGCTGCCGCTGGCTGTGGGGATATTCGGTTCCATCTCCAGCCTGTTTTTGGCCCGAAGCAGTTCCTCTATCGTCCATCTTCTTCCTTGGTCATATCCCTCTTTATCCAGTCCGCTCGTATCCGGTCATGTACAGTGGATCGGGATATCTCTCGGTGTAGGATTATTGTTGTCCTTTCTGGGAGCTTTGATGTTCGCCAGAAGAGAGTTTGAATAGGAGGAACAGATAATATGAGAATGCTGTTACGTGCCGAAGCGATGAAAACCCAATGGAAAATTGTTCTTTTGCTGATTTTGCTGGACACGCTTATCAATGCAGCCATGGGCGTGGAACAGCTCAATAGTCTGAAGGAATTTTTTAAACCAAGCTGGACCACTCTTTATATACACAGCGTAAATCTTCACTCTATGTTTTTTTATCCTCTCTATTGTGGGATACTGGCCTCATTACTATGCATGTACGAGCATCGGGACGGCGGATGGAAGCTCGTGATGGGATTTCCCGGCCCGCGGCATAAAATCTTTTTTGCTAAATACCTGGTGTTAATAGGGATTCTGGCGCTGGTACAGGTTGTATTTATGCTGGGTTATCTTACTGCAGGAATGCTGGCCGGGGCTCCGGGAAGTCTTCCTTGGGGGACTCTGGTGTATACTGGTCTTGGTGGATGGATAGGTATTCTTCCGCTCGCTGCTTTGCAGCTTATCGTTTCCATAAAAGTGCGTAATTTCGGGGCTTCCCTTGCCTTGTCCGTTGGTTATGTCGTTCCGAATATTGTGCTGACCGGTTTTCATTCCTCGATCGGAGCTTGGCTCCCGTTTACAATTCCCTATTATGTTATGATGCCGCAGACGGCAATCTTTGCGCCAAGAGTTGAACCGTATAGTTTATGGGCTATTACGTTATTTACGGGATTGGTTTATTTGCTTATCGGGCGGCGCTTTTTTGAAAAAAGAGATTGGTTATAATATGATAGCGTGCGCGCTTATATGTGTGATTGTCCCCTCATAGCTTGATCGCACCGCTTCCGTTACCCCAGTGCCTTGGGCACTGGGGTGTTTTTGCGCCGCATAGTGTGACTAAAAAACTCTGACGAAACTGGGACACGCTATTGCCGCAAAAAGGACCACAAAAAAATCTAACGAAACAGTGCCATCGGCACTGGGGCGGTTTCGTGGCGCATAGTGTGACTAAAAAACTCTAACGAAACTGGGACACGCTATTGCCGCAAAAAGGACCACAAAAAAAATCTAACGAAACACCATATCGTTATTTGGACGAAATTCACAGAAATCACCGTTCATTGTGCCTAATAGCACTCCCTAGTTTCGTTAGAATCCAACATGGCCTGACGGTCACCACGCTGTGGGCTGTAACTGTACTCTAAAAATACTGAGGTTACTGTTGGCCACTTGCCCGCTCAAGTAAAACACTTGCCTTTTATCTTAAATTGATATAGTATGTAATTAATAATCTTAAATTAAAGAAATACAAAATATAAGGAGCGTGAAAAAAATGCTTAAAACAGCAGGTATTCATCATATTACCGCATTCGTAAACGATGCCCAGCAAAATGTCGATTTTCACGCTGGCGTGTTAGGATTGCGATTGGTCAAAAAAACGGTCAACTTTGACGCACCGGAGGTTTATCATTTATATTTTGGCAATGAAAACGGAAGTCCGGGCACCATCATTACCTTCTTTCCACAGGACAATGCCAGAACAGGCAAAATCGGCGGCGGGCAGGTAAGTATTACCGTCTATGCGATTCCGGAGGGAAGCATGGATTTTTGGCAAAAACGGCTGGATTCCTTCGGCATCCAATATGAAACGACCACCCGCTTCGGCGAAACCTTCCTGCGTTTCTTCGATCCGTCGGGACTGCAAATCGAGCTTGTCGAACGTAACGAAGGAGCGCCTAGCCGTTGGTCTTTTAACGGTATTCCTGCCGAACATGCCATCAAAGGTTTTGGTGGCGCCATGCTGAGCAGCGTATCTTCGAAAAATACGATGCTTGTGCTGGAAAAAGTGCTTGGACTTGACCTCATTGCCGAGGAAGACGGACTTGTTCGTTTTAAAGGATTTGGCGATATCGGCAATATCATTGACGTGAATGCCGAGAACGCGGCATGGGGAGATCCCGGGGCCGGAACGGTTCACCACATCGCATGGCGGGCCAAAGATTACGAAGAGCATGAAAAATGGCGCGAATTGCTGGCGCAAATCGGTTTTCAGCCAACCCAGGTGATTGACCGGCAATATTTTAATGCGATATACTTCCGTGAGCCGGGTGGAATCCTGTTCGAAATCGCCACCGATCCTCCGGGTTTTGCGCGTGACGAAACTTTCGAAGAGCTGGGTACCCATTTGATGCTGCCGGAATGGTACGAACCACAGCGTGAATTGATCGAGCAAATATTGACCAAAATTGAAGTACGTGAAGTGGAGGAGATATAAATGAGCAATTTGAGCATGAAGCATATTTTCAAACAAGGATCGGATCCGGCTGCGCCGGTGCTGGTTTTGCTGCATGGTACGGGGGGCAATGAACATGATCTGCTGCCGCTGGCGGAAATGCTCTCCCCGGAATCCTCGGTGCTGGGGGTTCGCGGCAATGTACTGGAAAACGGGATGCCGCGCTTCTTCCGCAGACTCGCGGAGGGCGTGTTTGATGAAGAGGATCTGGTTGCCCGCACCAAAGAACTAAATGATTTTCTGGACGAAGCGGCTAAGGAGTATGGACTTCAGCGTGACCGCATGATTGCGGTCGGTTACTCGAACGGCGCCAATATCGCTGCCAGCCTCTTGTTCCATTACGAGCATGCTTTTTGGGGAGCGATCCTGCTTCATCCGATGGTGCCGCTGCGCGGTAAACAGCTGCCTGATCTCACCGGACTGTCTGTCTTTATCGGCGCAGGCCAAAACGATCCGATCTGCTCGGCTTCCGAAACGGAAGAACTGCAGTCTCTGCTCACTGGGGCGGGTGCGGAGGTACAGGTGCACTGGGACAATAAAGGGCATCAGCTGAGCAAAAAAGAGATGTATGCGGCTTCCGATTGGCTGGATAACCGCTTCTAAATGATTCGTTATAAATCTCCTGTCCTGTTTAGGGCGGGGGATTTTTTGTTTTGACGAGAGTGCATTTATGGCTTTTTCGAATTCAAGGTGCAGTTTTGTCAGACAAAGCTATGAATTCATTTCTCAATCTAAGGGGTTATTTCTATTTTCTTAGGCTCGGTTTTAATGATGAAATCTTTACTTTTTCCGTTCTCGATGGCCGTAAATTTTGCAATTGCCGAGATTTCATAAGTGCCCGGTTTCTTAATCTTATATTGGTGGGACTCTGAAATAACGGATTTACCGGAGATATCCCGAGTTATTCCTACTTCCTGAATCGTATAGGAATTAATCTGTTTCCCATTACGATCCTTGATCAAATAAACGAACATTTCCCGGGTACTCTGAATTCTGAGCTTTTGTCCTGTCTGGTTTTTCAAAACAGCCTTAATCGTAAAATCCTCGTTGACTTTAGTTTTTTGTGGGAGTGACAGAACCGCCGAGAAATCTACTTGCTTACTTTTTGTCATTGAAGAAGAAGCAGTTCCTCCTGAACCTGATGCTATAGATGGATCCGGCTTTAATGTCTGACATCCAAGCAAAATGAAAATGACAATGGCAACCATGGATTTTTTCAAAATCAATCCACCTCCTTTTACAATTAGACGGTGGATTTTTATTTTTGTTTCAAGACTTAATGTTGGATACCCCCTTGCAAACTTCCTTCGGACATACACTCTTGAAAAAATGCCGCAAACAAGGTACGTTACTGAATAACAAATATTTCTGCGATGGCATATTAAAGCCCATACTGATTGATAGAGGGCTAACGGAGTGAGGAGAAGAGATGAAGGACAAACAGCTTGAAACGACCGTACAACCACCGAATACCGCGGCGGCGGCTCCGGTAGGAGAAAATATCGAAACCATGGTGTCCATGGAGGACATCGTGCGTGCTCACCACATGCTGCGTGAAGTGGTCATACGTACGCCGCTGCAGCATGACGCGGTATTGTCGGCGAAATACAAATGCAACGTCTATTTGAAAAGGGAAGATTTGCAGGTTGTGCGCTCCTTTAAAATCCGCGGTGCCTATAACATGATCCGCAACTTATCGGATGAAGAGCTTGCGAAGGGAATTGTCTGTGCAAGCGCGGGCAACCATGCGCAAGGCGTGGCTTTTTCCTGTAATGCCCTTGGCATTCAGGGCAAAATCTATATGCCAAGCACGACGCCGAACCAGAAGGTGAAGCAGGTCAAGCGTTTTGGCGGCAGCAACGTTGAGGTCGTCCTGACCGGCGATACATTCGACGATGCTTTCGAGCAGGCGATGAAGGCTTGCAAGGAGCAGGGAATGACGTTTATCCATCCGTTTGACGCGCCGAAAATCGTCGCAGGCAACGGCACGATCGCCATGGAAATTATGGAAAGCATGGATGCGCCGGCGGATTATGTTTTCGTTACGATCGGCGGTGGAGGTCTGGCGGCAGGCGTGAGCACGTATATCAAAACGGTGAGTCCCGCCACGCAGGTGATCGGGGTTGAGCCCTTGGGGGCGGCTTCCATGAGCGAAGCGCTGCTGCGCAAAGAAGTCGTGACGCTGCAAGAAATCGATAAATTCGTGGACGGAGCCGCGGTCAAAAGAGTGGGGGACTTGCCATACGCGATTTGTACGAGCAAGCTGGACGACATCGTGAAGGTGCCTGAAGGCAAAGCCTGCACGACGATTCTTGATCTGTACAACGAAAACGCGATTGTCGTCGAACCGGCAGGCGCGCTGCCCGTTGCGGCGCTTGACCTGTACAGCGAGCAGATTCAGGGCAAAAACGTCGTGTGCATCATCAGCGGCGGCAATAACGACATCGACCGCATGCAGGAAATCAAGGAACGCTCCCTGATGTACGAAGGCATCAAACATTACTTCATGATCAATTTCCCGCAGCGTTCCGGGGCATTGCGCGAGTTTTTGCAGGATGTGCTTGGGCCTGGGGACGACATCACCAACTTCGAATATACGAAAAAGCATAACAAAGAAAACGGCCCGGCCCTTGTCGGCATTGAACTGAACAGCAAAGAGGACTATCTCCCGCTGATCGAGCGCATGAACCGCAAAGGTCTGCAATACACCGAATTGAACAAGGATTCGAACTTGTATAATATTTTGATCTGATCGCGAGCAGCACAAAAAAAGCGTCCCTCCGAATGCGGAAGGGCGCTTTTATACGTACAAGCTTGAAGCATAGAAAAGCGAACCCTTATAAATAATAATTCGTCATCGACTGATCGCTGGCCAAAACAGCTTCACTGTCGAGCTTTTTCTTCAAATAAGACTTGTCCGACGAGATGAAAATGCTCATGATCAGATCGACGACAAACAGGAATGTAATGTGATTGGACATAAGCGCGCTATTATTCACCGAAATTTTGTCCGGCACGATGATGTTCACGTCCGCGTTTTCCGTAATGGGCGACGAATCATAACATGTGATCGAAATCGTCTTGACCTGATGGACCTGCGCGATGGCCACCGTCTCCACGATTTCCTTCGTCGAGCCGGAGCGGGAGAAGGCCACAACGGCGTCTTCTTTGCCGCATTGGGCGGCGGCGATCTTCATGGCACGGCTGTCATTGACCGCTTCGGCCATGATCCCGATGATGGACAAGCGGTTCTTCAGGGCGATGGCGGCCAGGTATGAATCGAACATGCCGATAATATAAATCCGCCGTGCCCCCTTCAGGATATCCACCACGCGGCGGAGCTGCTCCTCGGTAACGAGCGCGGACGTATTGACGATCAATTCGTTATAATCGAGCGCAAGCGCATCGATCGGGTTGATTTCCCGTCTTTCTTTTTTCTTGGCCTGCATATCCCGATAAAAGGCGTCCTGGGCAAAAGCAATCTTGAAATCGTTAAAGCCCTTAAACCCGACCTTTTTACAGAACCGATTAATACTTGTCTCCGATACGCCGATTTCATTGGCAATGGCCGTAATCGTATTACGCGTAATAAAATCCGGATTGTGTATAACGAAATTGGCGATCTGGTTTTCACCATATGTCAATTTTTGAGTTTGGGATACGATTTTTGCGATGACGGCCGGAACCTGTGAAGACATGATACCTCCTCCTGATCTAACGCTGGAAATGACAATCCGGCGGGTCTCCGATAGCTTTTCCCATTATATCATACTGAGTGAGGTATTGAGAGTGCATTATATCCATAATTTACAAGTATCTATTTGCTGCAAAAACTCTTCAGCCGGAAGCTGCATCTCTCTGATCAAATAGGCATAGTCCAGCAAATTGGGCAGGCAGGGGAGATCAAGCAGTTCCTTGCAAAAAGCATGCGCGGCGATCTCGCAGCACTGCACCACGCTTGATTTTTTCGTAAATGGCCCCAGCTTAAAGACCTCGATCGTTTCGAGCTTTTCATTCGTAAAAACCTTATCCCGATACTCCAGCCAGTGGTAGAACTCATGAGCCAAATGAATATCGACAAGGAGATCCAGATCGGTTTCGGCGGTACCGGACAGCTCGCCTAGGACGTCTTGGCATACCGTTTGCATTCCTTTCAGGGAAGAGGCGTACAAAATAATCTCGGGCGGCTTTTTGGCAAAATCGATCTGCGCGCGAAAAGAAACGTTATGAAATTTCCCGGAAGCTTCCGTAATTTCGTAATGGAGGCCGTTGTTCCTGCATAGCTCCCGAATGCCGTGGCCTTTATACGCTGCCGCCGCCAGGCGTCCGGCCTGAAGCGATTCATGAACGTAATACGGAATGTTCGCAGGCGGTATTTTATGAAAAAGCGGATCCTGCCTCAGCTCCATGCAGCCCAAAACTTCATCGGACAGACCGGACAAGCAATCAGGCAAAAGGGTTTGCACCGGCATTCGAACGTCCTCCTTGTAAATTCAGAATGATAAGACCGTTCGCCTAAAAAACAATCTTAACGAAATGTGATGTTGCTGTTGAGCTAAAAAAGACTAGCGTAAATCCAATAACTAATGGAACGTGATATTGCTATATACGCCATAGAAGGCAGCTGAAAAATTGTAACTAAACAAGGTATCGCTATATGAGCTAAAAAGTGCTGGTGTAGATTCTATAACTAATGGAACGTGATATTGCTATATAGGACATAGAAGGCAACTGGAAATTGTAACTGAACATAGTATTGCTATTGAGCTAAAAAGACCTGCTGAAGATGCTAACGAAACGTGATATCGCTATTTGCGCCAAAAAAGACTCCTGGATATTCTAACGAAACATGGTATCGCTATTGAGCTAAATTGGTGGGTTTAAGCCTGTTTTTATCCCGAATAACGATATGTAGTTTCGTTAGATTTAATTTGTTGTTGTTTTTGAGGCAATAGCGCTCTGTAGTTTCGTTAGATGTGAATTCTTATTGATTTTGCTGTCTGTAGTTTCGTTTGAAAATATAAGCGTTTATTGATAAGCCACAACCAGTATTTCATCCTGTGCCGCGAGCATCTCGGTTTCGATCTCCAGGATGGACAACAGCTGCTCTTTGGTCTGCATGCCGGTTAAATCGAGCATTTTTTCCTTGTAAAAGACAAATACCTTCGGAATCGTGGCATTGGCGTCGGAATAAATGGTGTTATCGTCCAAAAACGAGTTGAGCGCTTCCTGCGCGGATTTGCTGAGCTTCGCATAGTGGACGTTGCTTTTTTTGAAGCGGACAACGCCTTCGCGGTCGAGAACGCTGACGGAGCTTGATTTCTTTTTCAACAAGCCAAAAAAGGATTTCTTCACATTCTCGCTGACGAACAGGCTCCAACGTCCGGTCTGTGCAGCAAGCACCGTCGATTCCAGCGGCTGGTCAATGGAGCTGGCAGCGATGGCCCGCATGTCTTCCTCGGACATCGCTTCCTGGGCCAGATCCTTGGAGCGCAGCTCGGTGGAGCCGGTCGCCATGGCGCGGAGAATATTTTTCTGGCTGTCGATCTCGATACTAACTTCTACCGTCTCCTCGGAAGCGCCGGACTGCACGATACGCTCAATGATGTCGGCACGGATGCGCTTAATATCCTCGTCGGTCGGATTGACGACCGTGCGCTCCAGCTGTTCCTTAACCATGGCCAGCGCTACGCCGATCGTGGAGACATAAGGGGCGTTATTGGCAATTTGCGATTTGAAGCCCTCGCGCTCGGCCATCGCCGGGATGAGTACGGCACCACTGCCGCCGCCGCCCACTAGCGTAACGAAGCTGCGGTCCAGCTCATAGTCTTCGATCATCTCGTTAACGGTTTTCATCGTTTTATCGATGGCGATATTCATCACCTGTCTGGCGGCTTCTTCCACGCTCAGTCCAACATGATCCGCCAGCGCCTGCCATGCTTTCAGCGCCGCTTCGGTATTTCCTTGGGCATAATCGCCTTCGGGAATGTAATTCAGGATGTTGGCCGCTCCGGCCAGCGTATACGAATATTCCTTGCCTCCGGCACATTCGCAGATGATGTATTCGGCAGGGTCGCCTTCACGCGGGCTGATGAATTTCACCTTCGGGTCTACCATGTTTTCTGTAGGCGCGAAAGCTTCATATTCTTTGCCGGCGATATGCGCGCTGCGCGGACCGACATCCGTGATTTTTCCTCCGGCTACCTTGATCATACTGCCGCCGGCGATGCCAAGCGTGCGCACATCCAAGGATTGCAGATAGGTGCGGTGTCCGCCTACCTCGGCATTTTTGATCATGACTTTACCGTTTTTAATGACGGAGATGTCGACGCTGGTACCGCCGACCTCAAAGAAAATGCCGTCGGAAATTTTCTCATACATCAGCGCCCCGGCAACCCCTGCGGCCAGTCCGGACAGCATCGTCAGGATCGGGCGCTTGCGCACCTCGTCGATGCTCATAACGCCGCCGTCGCATCGCATAATCATCAGCTGCGATTGGATGTTGGCATTTTTGACGGATTTCTCCGTCATATTTGCGGTCTCCATCATCTTGGGAATGAGCGAGGCGTTGATAACGGCTGTGCGTGTCCGCGTCTTCAGGCCGTAAAGCTGGCTTATCTCATGCCCGCCCGTGGCGTAGAGGCCTTTGCGGTTCGCAAGCTCCACGACGCGCAGCTCATTGGTCGGATCATCCACGCTGTAAGCTTCGGAAGCGACGATAACCTCGGCTCCTTGAGCGGCCAATTCATCGATAGCGGCGTTGATTTGGTCATCCGTCATGTTTTTGGAATCCAGGTACGTATGAAAAGTATGCAAATATTTGCCCGGAGCCAGCTCGATATCTCCTGGATTGGATTCGGAGCGGGCGCTGAGGCCGTCAATGCCTGAACCCATGCCAATGATGCCGACGCGAGCGACGTCACCCTCCAGAAGGGCATTCGTTGCCTGCGTCGTTCCGTGAGCGATGAAGGTGACGTCTTCGGGATGGATGCCTTTGCTGCTTAGAATGCGATCCAAAATTTGCACGATCCCTTTCGCCACGCCGTCCGGGTCATGGTGAGTGGTCGGAATTTTCATTTTTTCGATGACTTCGAATGTTTCATTGTCGATGAGAGCCGCGTCGGTAAACGTACCGCCAACGTCAATGCCAACCCTTACTTTTGTTCTCCCCATAATGTCCTCCTCCAGATGACGGGCAAAGGACCTTCTGCCGGAGCTTGCCTTAAGAGGTTGTTCAAAAAGTCCGATTTTGATAAGAAAACCTAATCGAGGCAACTCAAGGTTGAGCGACCGCGATGAATAGGTAGGTTTTCTTGCGATATAGAATTTCATCAGCTCAGCTGATAACTTGTAAATTCTATATCTAACACGAAGTGAATCAGGAAGCAGATTCGGCATCGAATCTTGAATTCAGCCGGGCCTTCTGGTGCTCACGTACCCACTACAAGCAGATGCTTTCGAAGTCGTTTTCTACGAAAACGTTTAGCTCCGCTCCTCAGTCCCTAGCTTCATCCAACTGAAGCGTTTTGAAAAAACGCACATCGGAAGCATAAGCTTTGGTGCTGAAAACCGACCTTTTTGAACACGCACTTTAAGCTCTTCGCAGGGCCCTTGTGCCCGGTTTTATCTGTATAAGTTGAAGTTGAACCAATGTTTTTTTGCACGAATGAAGCAGCCAAGTGAATATGTTCTGCTTGCATCGCTGGATTCATCTCTAACGAAACGTGATATCGCTATTTGCAGCAAAAAGGGGATTTTGAAATTTATACGAAAATGTGTTTTTCCTAACGGACACAGCAGCCGCTATTATGGGCAATTTTGGCCATCATGGTTTCTAACGGACACAGATGATGCTATTTAGTGAAAAAGATCGCTTTTGGCGGTGTTTCTTGGTATTTAAGCGCTGTGGTGTCCGTTAGAATATAGCATTTTCATCGTTGGTGGTGACCATGAGGTCATGAGAGCTTTGTAGTTTCGTTAGAGATACACATGGGCTTTTTCAACAACTGATTTTCCCTTTTGCTGCTTTCATAAGTTTGCTTATGCCCGGTTGATACCGACGGTTAAAATACCATAAATGATCCAATAACCACCGCGATCAGGACAGAGACCATCGTCCATGGCAGCGTCTTTTTCAAAATTTCATTGATATCGCTTTTCGTAAAATCGGCCACCCATACGTTATGCGAGTTTGTAGGGTCCGACACGGACTGCACGTTGCTGACCGCGCGCAAAGCAAGCATTGCGGCCACCGGCGTCATGCCAGCGGATACGAACAGGGCGGCGATGCCGCTGCCAAGACCCCATACGTTCAGCGGTCCGCGATAGATCGCAAGCGGCGACAAAATCGTAAAGAACAGGATGTACATCAGCGGGCTGCTTGGCAGCACGGATTCGATCAATGGCGAGATAACTGCCGATACCTGCGGCGACATGACGGAACTCAGCAGGATGCCGATGCCGATCATAAGCCCCAAGGCGCCAGCGACGTCCTGAATCCCTTCCACCAGCGCGCTGGAGAGGATATGGACCGGACGTTTGGGCCAGGTGAGTAGAATGGTGACGATAGCGCCGATAATTACGGCCGGAACAATATCGATTTTGAAAATGAACACGAGAAGAACCGGTACCAACGGGCTGATCAGCGAAATCGCAGGCACCTTCTTGTTGTCGCCTGGCGTTGCAGCTGGCATCGCCCATGCTTTGCGGCCTTTGCCGTCTTTTTTGATATAAAACACAATCATAATCAACGAAACAACAATGAGCGGCGCGGCCACAACCAGGGTGTAGTTTGCGATTTTATCGACGGAGAGACCCAGCACATCGACATAAACAGCCCAGTTGGACACGTTGAACAGAGAGCCAACCCCTACGGCCAGCAGAACAACGATGGAAGCGACGAATTGGGAAATGCCTGCCGTCAGCATAATCGGGATAACGATCGTGCCGACCAGGATGACCATGCCAAGTCCGCCTGCCGCCGAAAAAATGATGGATGCGGTAATAAAAAAGAGAATAGCTATAAGTACGGGTTTATCGCCAGCCAGCTCAGCAGCCTTGCGGATAATGGATTTGGTAATGCCGACTTTGTTCAGAATCTGGCCGAACCAGGCACCAAAAATGAGGCCTGCGATAGCGCCGGATAATTTCATGGAGCCGCCTGCCAGAATGGTTTTGGCGATGGAGGTCGTCTCCGGATCATTCGACAGCAGCGGCACGCCCGCGATAATGGCGAACAGAATCGCCATGCAGGGCAGAGCCAGAATGGTTGGCAGCTTGCGTGCCATCATGAGACCTACAAACACCAGGAATACGAGCAAAATACCGATTGCTTGGAACCACATTGCTGTTGTCATCAGAATTTCCCCTCTCGAAATGGTGATTTATACAAGTTGAACCACTGATTTTCGGATGAGGGCAGCCGGTTGAAATGTTCTTTCGATCGCTGTTGTTCACAGATTTCTATGATTTAAGAATTGCAATATGGTAGAAATCCGTTCACAAAGGCGACCACTCCGTTTCGCCAGAATCATTTCTCCCTCTGCCTGTATCCTTCTATTTTTCTAGTACAACTTGTGATCTTAAGCTTCCAGGTAAGCTCCTTGCTCTTTTAAAATCGTCTGTACTTTTTTGATGTCGATGTCCTGTACGTTTTTGCCCTCCAGCGCCGCGAGTGCTGCGGCAACGCCGCCGCCATGACCGATAGCGCCTGTTGTCGGCGTGGTTCTCATCGCCGCTTGCGCTTCGAAGGTGGCCGAAATGCAGCGGCCGATGACGATCAGGTTATTCACGGAGCTGGTTATCATGCAGGAATAAGGTATGCTGTATACGCCGCCCCATTCCAATTTTTGATGTTTCGTACCTTCGCCGTCCGGGCTGTGGATATCGATCGGATAACCGGAGTGGGCAATGGTATCTTCAAACAGGCGCTGCTCCAAAATATCCTCTGCCGTCAGCGTGTAGATTCCCTTGATTTGGCGCGAGCCGCGAACGCCGATGCTTGGTCCTGTAGACTCTACAACCGCATTCTCGAACCCTGGAATGTATTTGCGGACAAAAAGCTCCAGTTCACGGCACTGCTTGCGGCCTTCCATCTCCGCCTGGCTCAGGCTGTGCGCGTCGGTTGCGTCAAAACCGATAATACGGGTTGTGTTAAGAATGACCTCGCCCGGGTTATTGGTTTCGAAGAACAAAATATTTTCGCGCGGAATGGAAATTTCGCCACGTTCTTTGGCTTTTCGAAACAGGCTGTCGAATCCGCCGACCGAAAGGCGGGGGGATTTCTCAACAATGGAGGTGTCCCCGTTATACAGCGGGAAGTCCTCCGGATGGCTGTGAATGTATTCCTTGACCTTGGGAATGTCGACGTTGTACATTTTCATTTTCAAAGTCATCGGCTGCGTTGCACCGTCGGATTCGCGCCCTTTTGTATATTCCACTCCGGCAAGAGCCGAGAGGTCGCCGTCTCCCGTCGCATCGATGAAGACAGAAGCGTGGATGTCGCTGAGCCCGGATTTATTGCACACCCGTATGCCCGTAATCCGGCCATTTTCCGCATAAACGCCTGCCAGCATCGTATGATATAAAATCTCGCCGCCGGCTTCCGTAACCATCAGCTCAAGTTCATGTTTCATCGCTTCGGCGTCAAAAGGGGTAACAGAATATGTAAAACCTACCGTATCAAAAATATGCCCGGGAGATTTGCCCAACCGCTTCAGCCGCTCGATCAGCTCCCCGGTGAAGCCCTGAATGACTTGTTTCTCGCCAGCATGGAAGGTCATCATTGGACCAACGCCGTTTGCGGTCAACGTGCCGCCAAGAAAACCGTGGGACTCGATAATCAGCGTTTTCGCGCCGGATTTGGATGCGGCGATGGCCGCCATCGCGCCAGAGATGCCTCCGCCCATTACAACTACGTCGTATTGCTGCATGTTCCTCGCTCCTTTTTTTCCAAGATTTATCCTTTGATGCCTTAAGGCTAACAAATAAAAATCAGTTTGTAAACGCTTTTAGAAAATTATTTTCTAAATATACGGAAATATTGAAAATTGCTTGCTGAATTATTGTATTGCGTTCTTATGTGAACACGGCATGGAAATATCCTCAAAAAAAAGAAGACTCCGAATGTACGGAAGTCCTCTTTATATTGCGTTTAAGCTATACATGCTCAAATAACATAATTCATATCTTTAAATAAAAAAACAACGGGATACACCCTTCACGCATTCCAGTATTGGGATAAAGGTCGGCACAATGATTTATTGTGCATATGTTTTATCAAAGCCGTTTGGAGTTGTTCGTTTGGCCAAGAATGTAATCAATGCTTACGTTATAAAACTCGGATAACTTAATCAACACAGAGCTAGGCACATCTAAGTCTCCACTTTCGTATCGTGAATAAGTTGTTTGTGAGATGTTTAAATGATCAGCCAATTTTTGCTGCGTCAAGTCCCTGTCCTCTCGCAAATCGCGTATTCTCTTATACATCGTTTCATCACCCAAGCCAAGTTTAAGTTATGCGAAAATTGCATATTGTATTTTATGCAGTTTTCGCATAAAATCTACGTGGGAACTATTGGATGATTCGAAGTGAATGTTCTAATTACTATTTCTATAAAGGGGAGAGAAGTAATGAAGAGTATTTTGGAGGAAATCTACTACGGTAACCTACATATGGAAGAGCAAATTGTCCCCACAGATCCTGAATATCAGCCGATTAACAGAAAAATTTCGGAATTGATAGAGGAAGCCAAACAAAAATTATCGGAAAGTGATTTCGCAGCTCTTGAGGAAATTCTGGATTTGAATGGGGAGTCTAACTCTATTCTGGCAAAAGCTTCTTTTGTTCACGGGTTTACGATGGGGGCTTTGGTGATGGTGGAGGTGTTTGGTGGGGAGGGGAAGGGTGTTGGGGAGTAGGCAAGAAAGAAAATCATTTGAATTTAGGGAGTACAGTGATGTGGATTAAACACCTATAAAGCTTCTACTGTTGAAATCAGTAGGAGTTTTTTTGTTAGGAGAAAAGAATTGTTTTTCGTCAAATTATTCCATTTTTATAGTACAATATGCTTATAGTGTATTTTGATTATTTAAATCAAAGGGTGTCGTATAATCTATTATTTCTGTAATTTTTACGAAGTTCGTGAATATTACGTTATGTGCAATATCCCAACAAAAATAATAAAATGAGAGTGATTTTATGGATGAAAATCAAAAAATACTTATGGGCTTAGCAGCTAGATCTAGTCATATTTTACATCAATATTTTGAGATTATTTCTACGTATTTTAATAAGGAGTCTGACGTACCTGTTTTCGAAAGGCATGTATTAAAACAAATACCAATTAGTTGTCATGTGACAAGTGAGAGTATTTTAGTTTTGGTTGCAAATAGTAGATTATGGGATAATGAAATGCTCATCCGTTCAGTACTAGAAGGAACTTTAAAATTTATATATTTAACAACAGGAACTGATGAAGAAAGGAAGACTAAGATAGACGAATTCTGGAATGTGCTTCCTGTAATAGGTCAAATAAAGAGTTCAAGAAGAGCCGAGGAAGTATACAATAATTTATCTGAGAATGCATCTCAGAAGAATGATATGAAGTTTATTAAAGGTGTTATTCTAAGTGAAGATAAGATAAATGAAATCCAAACCAAATATCCAAGAAAATATCGTAAAGAATTGGAACATAAGTGGTCTTATAGTGAAATAGTTAAAGAACTTTCGAAAGATGACAAGCATAAGTATTTTAATGGGATGTTTCATGGTTATGGAGTAGGAAGTCACTTAATACATCACGACGCTGACGCTATAAATTTTTTGATGGATCATAATGCAAGAGTGCCAGAAAGAAGGATTGCTAAAGAATTAGCACATGGATGCCGACAAATCAGTGATGTCATGACTTATTCAATGCTAAGACTTTATGCATACAAGCTGTTACACAATGAATCAGTTGCTAATGTATGGCTTGATTCATATATCGAATTAAGCGAGGAAATGAAGCAATATCATGAATCTTTCCAAGAAATTGAAGAGAAATACTTAGAATATTGAAGGTTTATTCAAAGAAGTGGGATACCTCACATAACATAATATAGCGTTTCAGCAGATACATCCGACTTCGTCGGACGTCATAAATACAGAAACGTTAAGTATAATCGTCGTAAAGGAGAAAACAATGTATCAGTATCTCAAAGAAGTAAAACAATTAATTGAAAATTACTTGGGTACTATCCCAGAGGTAAAGTCACAAAAATTCTATCAAACAAGATTAAATCGGTTTTTTCACGTTTATATGTCTCAAATACATAATTCGCCAAGGCCATACAATACTATTAATTTTCATGACATTAATACATTCATTAATGAACTTGAGTATTCGGGTTCAGAGAAGTTGAATTATTATTATGCGCTAAATGGTTTTTTCAAATACATGTATCGAATAGATCTCATAAATACTGATGTAATGAAAGGAGTTATTAAGCCATCAATAATTAAAAAGAAGAAACGATATATAATTAATACAGATATTAGTCTGATTCAGAGATTCTTGGATGATAGTAACAGATTAATTGAAGATAGATTACTGATCGGCTTGTTTCTATATACAGGCTTGAGCCGTAAATATATCGCTCAATTAACACATTACCAAGTTAGCCGAGGAAATGAATATTATTCAATTTTCTTTGATTTTGGACAAGGTGAATCTCATATCCCTTTGAAGAAAGAATTGGTTGATTTATTTCAAGAATATTTTGATTCATTTAAGACAATCAATCCATTTCAAAAGGTCTTTAGCTTTGATGAGAATTATCTTAGTACGAAGGTCAGTGAACTAAGTAAGCAAATAACTGGAAGATCATATACCCCCACAAATTATTCTAATACCTTTATTCGCTCAGCATTAAGTTTAGGAAATGATTTATTAACTATAAGCGGACTCACAATGGAAACCGTTGAAACAATTAAGAAGCATGTTGATGTAATTGATCAAGAGATGATAAAGAAACAGTTGGAATTACTTGATCGTTTATTCAAAGACGACGACATCACCTAACACCGTATCTACGTCGCGTTGCGTTTGCTCCTTGGTCTACCCGAGGTTTTTCGAAGAAGTGGAATCAGGCAGACAATCCTGCAAGATTAAGTGGTGAAGCCACCCGGTCCGTTCACACCTTAAGTTATTTGTGTTCGCAGATACAAGAATGTAATATTTGGAACAGGAGGGGTTTTAATGTTAAGAAAAGATAAAAACGGATTTATTGATATAATAACAAGCAATAGTTTAAATCCTTCAGATTTTACTGTATCTGAAGATATTAAGGATGGTTATCCTACATTTATAATTAAGCATAATGCATCTCCATTGGAATTTTGGACACGGAATTCGAAAGAAAGCTATTTTGAATATGACTGTAACTACATACCGTTTTCCCCTTCATTTGAACCAGTAGGTTATGAACCTAATGAAGATTGGTATGATAATATTGAAGATGTCTATGACATTTTTGAAGGATGGATAAAGCAACACATTAAGTCTTACGTAGAAGAACAGACTGCTCAAGATATGTGGAAATCATTTACTAGTAGTGGATCTGGCGGGTTTGATTGGGAAAGTATTAATGAAGAGTCAACTGAGTACTTTAATGAAGTAGAAAAAAAGCAACTGCTAGAACAAATTTCGGATTTTCGAGGTAAATTAATTGATAATTATACACTAAGTGAGAAGTTACTATTGCAGATTGATTCAAAATTAAACTATCTGTCAGAATCTATTGATAGACTAAATAAATATGATTGGAAAAGCTTATTAATATCTACATTGATGGGGATAGTAACAACAATGTCGCTTGATAAGAGCAGTGGTCATGCAGTAATAACTATCGCAAAAGAAATATTTACAAATAGTCTAATGTTACTAAAATAAACTTTTTAGCCAGCCCAAGCATTCCATAGTGCTTGGGCTAAATTAATAATTGAATGAAGTACAAGAAGTTCAAGAGATTTTTGAAAGCACTGTGTTTGTAGTTCTTGTTTCTTAAGAAAAAGATGAAAAATGGGTTAAATGAACTAAGGGAAGTGTCGAAAAAGCAGGGGATTGGAAGGGCAAGTAGAATATATGATTTAGAGAAATTACTAGAATTTACTGAACTTGAATATCTCGACAAGTGAGCTGGTAGAAAAGTAGACTGCTTTCGGCTGAGGGGGGGATTTGGATTATGGAGAATTTGAAAAATACAACTAATTGGGATCACGAACACATATTGAAGGTGAATAGATCCATTTCTACATATGTTGCTAAGGAAGAGATAATAGAGGAGAAGGTAAGGAAACGAATAGAGCCATGGTTGTCAGCGATTTTTCAAAGCGAGCATCTATCTGTTTTGCTGGGCGCAGGGTTAACGACCGCAGTAACTTCTATTGCTTCTCTGCCCTCCCAAGGTATGTGGAGGATTGATTTTGAAGGAGTTTATAAAGAACATATTAAGGCTTACGCAGATAAAAAGGCTGCTAAAAGCGACAGAGGTAAAGCTAACTTGGAAGATGATTTAAGAACTGCTTTTGAATTATTAGCTGGTTTGCAAATCGCTGGGCATGAAGTGGATGCCCTTCAACTAAAGACAAGTATAGAGTCAGCATTATCTGAATTTATTTCAGCAATATTAAAAACTGAGGAACAATTTAAAGAAGCACTTGAAGCCAATTTTAAAAAATTTGATATAGAGATGATGTTTGATGATAAGTACGAGAGTAGAGCAGAACAAGAAAAACTAGATTATCAAAAGAAGGCGGAAGAAGCTTTAAGCTATCTAAAGTCATTCCTTACAAGTTTCGCAAGTCGAACTGCCAGTAGAGATCGCCTTAACATTTTCACTACGAATTATGATCGATTTATAGAGTATGCATGTGATATGGCGGGTATCTTACTGTTGGATCGCTTTATGGGGAAAATTTCTCCAATTATGCGTTCAACCAAACTTGAATTAGATTATCATTACAATCCGCCAGGTATTAGAGGAGAACCACGCTATGTTGAAGGTGTAGCACGGTTAACAAAAATGCATGGTTCAATTGACTGGAAGTTTCAGGGGAAGAAGGTTGTAAGAGAACCATTACAATTTGGGGCTTCAGGCTTTATGAATGAATCAACAGAAGCAGTAGTTATTTACCCTAACTCTTCCAAGGATATTGAAACTGATTTTTTTCCATACGCGGACATGTTTCGAGATTTTTCTGCTGCGCTTTGTCGTCCTAACTCTGCACTTGTTGTTTATGGCTACAGTTTTGGTGATTCCCATATAAATCGGATCATTGAAGACATGTTAACACTTCCTTCAACTCACTTAGTTATCATTGCATATGAAGATAGCGCGAAGCGGATAAAACGTTTCTATGAGAAGCATAACCCTGCGCAGATTACTTTATTAATTGGCAGTCATTTTAGTGACTTAAAGAACCTAGTTGATTACTATTTGCCAAAAGCTGCAATCGACAAGATTTCTGTTAAAGCGCATGAACTGAAGGAACGTCGTGGAGATAAAGAACCGCAAAACAAAAGTGGGGAAGGTGGATTTGATGAATGGGATTCCTGATTTTGATTTTCTTCGTGATTTTACAATTGGTACAGTCGAATTTGTCAGTCCATCAACAATTAGAGTGAAATTAGATTTCAATACACCGGCAAACACTGCTATTAATGCTGGTTTTCCAGTATCTTTTCCTAAAATAAACGGATTTGTCCTTGTTCCTAATGAAGTCGGGGCAGTAGTCGGGATGATATCCTGGATTGGCGTTGAAAATTCAATTTATCCAAAAAGAACAGGATTAAAAGATTTTGATTTAATCGACTTACCATTTCCTCAAAGGAAAATGCAAGTTAATTTACTAGGGACTCTAAAAACAAAACGAGACGGAACGTTTGAATTCGAAAGAGGTGTTTATCAATTTCCTTCCGTGGGGGATGTCGTTTCTATTCCTACGAATGAGGAAATGGAGGCAATTGTTGAAAATAGAGAAAGGAACGCCAATGTTGTTATTGGCACAGCCCCAATAGCAGGTAATGTTCCCGTAAAGATAAACCCAGATACTCTTTTTGGTAGACATGTTGCTGTTTTAGGTAATACGGGGAGCGGAAAATCCTGTTCAGTGGCCGGATTGGTTCGTTGGTCAATTGAGACTGCCAAAAATAACAATAAAAAATCAGGGCCACTAAATGCTCGTTTCATTGTTTTTGACCCAAATGGAGAATACTCAGAAACTTTTGATTCTTTAGGGGAACCAAGGAAATTTAAGGTGAGTATAGGCGAGAATTTACTTCATGAAAGCACCCAACTTCAAGTACCAGCCTGGATGTGGAACAGTTATGAATGGAGTTCGATTTCACAAGCAAGTGGAAAAATGCAGCGGCCGATACTTAGGCGTGCTTTGAGAGAATTACGAAATGGCGGTGCGATCTCAAATGATATCTTTAAAGCGAGGCAAGAACTAACAAGCTATCATATAGCTCTTAAAAATCATGTTGCCAGAGGCTACGACATTCTGTCTGATAAGAATGAGCGTACAGCATTCGGGAAAAGGCTGCTTATGTTTAAAAATGATTTTGAGCATATGATAACTCTATATAGTCACCTTTCTGAAGTTGTTGCTGGATTAGGAAAGATCCTTTGGAAAATTGGGGAAATAATTAATAAGTGTTCCAACTCATTTGTTAAAAATGGAGAAACAATTCCATATTTTGAGAGTATCTCGAGGGCTGAATTTGACAGTCTAATTGCTAATATGCAGGAAGTACTAGATTCATGGGGAGGTGAAGTAGAATATGAAGGTCCCAACGAGGACACGCCTGTCGAGTTTGATCTTAATCAATTAACTACACAGATTGCACAAATATCTAAAGAACAAAATGCGATACAGTTTGTAGATTATTTGATTATGCGTATTCAAACGATGATGTCAGATATCAAAATGTCATCTATTATCAATCACAAGAGTGAAATAACTTTATCTGAATGGTTAGAAACATATATTGGCGGTGATCAAGGAAGGGATAGCGAGGTAATGGTCATTGACTTATCACTTGTTCCATCTGAAATTATACACCTGATCGTTGCTGTAATGTCTCGGATTATTTTTGAATCATTGCAACGATATCGAAGAAAATATGGGAAGCCATTGCCGACAGTCATGGTTCTAGAAGAAGCGCATCATTTTATCAGTCGGTATGTGCAAAATACGGAAGAGTTGTCGCCAGCGTCTATGTGTACACAAACTTTCGAGAGAGTTGCCCGCGAAGGAAGAAAGTTTGGTCTTGGACTGATTATTTCTTCTCAGAGACCATCTGAACTATCTCCAACGGTGCTTTCGCAATGTAATACATTCCTACTGCACCGAATTGTAAACGATCGTGACCAAGAATTAATCAAACATCTGGTACCCGATAATTTGGGAGAAATGCTAAATGAACTGCCCGTACTTCCAACAGGTAAGGCGTTATTGATTGGAGCGGCGTCTTCAATTCCGATTTTAGTCGAGATGACTCAATTAAAAGAGGAGGAACGTCCACATTCCTCAGATCCGGACTTTTGGGATGTGTGGACAGGGAATGTGGAACGAGAAGTCGACTGGAAAACCATAGCTAGAGAATGGCAGGTTGAATAAAAAGGTAAAATGGTAACTTAAAACGACATAATCGAATTTTGCGTTACTCTGAAAATTAACTTGAGGAGGGCAAAGGAATGGAGAGTAAAAGAAAACTTACTAATGAAGAATGTAGGGAAATCGAAGGGCTTATCAATAATGCAATTACGGCGATCAATAAAGAAGCAGCTGCTCCATTTATTAAACGCTTAGAATTTATGAGAGAAACATTAACCATAGAAGCTCCACAGAAAAATATTTTTGCTGAACTTGTAGCATATACAAAAGCAGCTTCGGGACAAGTGAAGGAAAAGGAGCACTGGATTAGCGCAGTCAACCAAAGTCTTTATAAGTTGAATTTTTTTGAATATTACGGTGTGTAAGAATCACCTTTCAGGTGAGTAAAGAGCTAGACCCCTAGCTGCGTATAAGTGTGTCTCCATTTTCAAAGTAAATTCCTATATGGGTGGCGATACTGGAAGAGAGAAGAGAATGGGCTGCCCCGGTGTCGATGACTAATGATCAATTGTCAGAGAGCACCCTTTATAGCGAATAGTCATAGAGGGTTGCCGCAGGTTATCTATTCAATCCACATGATATCGGCTCCTATAGAATGGAGGCTTTCTCAGCTCGATTGCAATTTGTTCTTCATCTGCAATACTGTTGTCTTTGCATTTTAGTAGCTCTTTCGTCGCCTCAGAGGGATTTTGGATGGATCGAACAATAGTAACCTCATCAACGTATCCTACGTATGAAAATCGAGAATTTCTAGTAGAACGTATTGATCAGGATCGATCGAACCTCTTGCCACTGCATAAAATTCACCCCGTTCATAAGAATAATTCATCTTTAAAAATTATATTTTTATGCGGTACCCGGGAGACCCTTCAGCTTGGCATGATGGAAGCGGGTATTGATATACACTCGGTTTACGTCACCTATTTGCTTATACGCCGCCCAATCCGTGCTTATAATAAGCCTGCAACCCGAGCGGCATGTCTTCACCATCTACAATTACAGCTTCTTCAGAAGCAGCCGTCGGTACTATTTGGTTTTGGGAATGTCGTCTCGGAAGCTTTGTTCCCCCAGAAGGAGGATGCCACTGTCAAGGCGTTGCGAGGAAACTGGCACGAGTTTGAGCGTATACCGATCAGATTCACCTATCATCCGCTTGCTGTAAGAAGGAGATCCAATTTACTAAGGTTCTTCGTCGAGGATTTGAAAGCTTTGAAGGAGAAGTGGGAGGGAGGAGCAACGCTGGAAAAGTAATTGCTCATTTCCTTCATATTTGGTCAATGAACCCTCCGAAAATTTCATCGGTTTTTAACACCAGGGTTTTTTCCAATATCCACTATAAGGGGTGCACTCTAAATATCGGGGGGTTCTTCGCCAGATACTTTGATGTTCTTTTGCATCGACGGATTGTCAAGTCAAGGTGCTTTTCTGAGAAAGATTCGTGAGCAGTCTTTCACTCTAGGCATTTCGTAGTCTGTGATTTATGAGATCTATTGTAAAATGGCCTTTCCGTAACCAATTTGTTCGCCCATTTTTTCTGATTCAATTTCGTTTTTTTCGATCCAATACTTTGTCTCACTTTCTAATCTTGATATTCTTCCAACAACTCAATTGCAAACTTAAGATCATAAATTTGATTTCTCATTTTGGCGACTGTTGTAACCATTACATCAACTTTCCTTTGACTGAATTGTTCTACTTCAAATTCCTGATCTCGCAACTCATCCTTTAATAAGCGTAGTGCAAATTCTCCAGACATTTTTTACTCTATTAAATGAGACCAAATACCCAAGTATATATTTACATAATATGGTATTGTATACTTATATTATTAAAGGAGGAATTGTATTAATGAACATCAAATCTTTAGCTATAGGTGCTTTAGTAGGTGTGTCTATGATATTTGGAAGTGTGAATGTGAGTGCTTCACCTGTTAATACAGACTCCGTTTCTCCTTTGGCGAATACAAATCAAAAACTAAACCTGCGCATAGGTGACCGTTACGATTTTCATGGTACTGTCACCATGATTTCTAATCCGCAGAGAGCAATCCTTATTGAACAAGGCCGGATAGTTAAGGGAATACAACCAGGAAAAGCTACAGTTAGTGTGAATTCCAATGGAACATATATTTACTATGACATTTGGGTTGATTGATAATAAAGTAGGAACTTTTTGTATTTGATGTTTTTTTCTTTGCTATCCCTTGATATAGTGGAACCGGCTTTTTATGTCCCTACAGATGTACTCATTGGGAAAGTTATCTATGCACTGGTTGGCATGGTAATGATGTTGATCGCTATTATGTCAAAGAAGCAGAAGAATAGCTGTTAGATCGGCTAGACCTGCTGAAAATACTCAATAAGCAAAAGGACTGGATAACATCATCCAGCCCTTTTTCCATCTTCCTATCCTTTTCTTCTCTTGAAAATTCTCTTGAAAAAACTCAGGCTCAAAGCTGCAAATAAAGCCGGTACAGCATCCGGGCAGCTTCCCCGCGCGTGACAGCCTCGCGGGCTTTAATCTGTTTATCGGCAGGAACATCGATCAGACGCTGCTTTACTGCCAAAGACATGGTTGGTTTGGCCCAATTGGATATGGTCTGTTTGTCTACGAATTGATTCAGGTAATCCTCCGGATTGGAAGGGTAAAAATAGTGTTTCTTTTCGTGCAGGTATCTTGCCCCGATTGCGGTCATTTCTTCCCGGGAAATCGTACGATCCGGTTTGAATGTGCCGTCAGGATAACCTTCGACGATATGTTTTTTTTCGGACGAAGCGATAAATGGATGATGCCACTGCGGCGGCTCCACGTCTGAAAAGCTCTCTGTCGCTGTTTCGTCCAAAGCGTAAAAGGCTCTTACAAGCATAGCCGTGAACTCGGCGCGGGTGAGCAGGGAATCGGGCTCGAAACCGCCTTTGTCTTTCCCGGTAACGATTCCTTTGGAGCCCAAGAAGTGTACGGCTTGCTGTAACTCCGGATCTTGACCGTCAACGTCGGGGAATGATTTGGAATTTTCGCTCACGAAATATGTTCCGCTGCGGCTGATTTCCGCTTCCATGCCGTTTTTGGATGGATTGAACTTTCCGCCGATCGGCTGCGTGCTGCTCCCATTTTGATAGAACACGCTGATATTTGTGGCGTCCGGCTGATTTGTGGGCAGAATAAGCCCGATATTGCTTGGAACGTTTGGAAGCTCCTGACCTTGCTCATTAAAAAATTGTACGCGATATCCGTCATTATTTTCTTTCACCAGATGAATCTCAATCACGGGGAATGATTGAAACAGGCGATCTGTTGTCGCAACATTCAGCACCAGCTTCGCATCCCCCGCATAAACGGTTATATAGTCGATATCCTTCCGGCCGACCAAGCCATTTTTATAAAGCTTGAATGTATATTCATTTTGATTGGGCTCGGTCACGATTTCCGCATTCACAATCAGTTCTCGCACAAGTGTGATTTTATTCTCCGATAATGTCTGCTTTACAGTTGACTTTACCTTGGACGCATTGCCAGCTAAGCGGTCAACCACATCGGACGTTATAACGAACTGGCCGTTAACCGGAGTCAGTTTGTCGATGCTTGCGGCTGTGATCACAAGTTCTCCCGCTTGCGTCAGCCCCTCCACAATAAAGGGCTTTTGTCTGTCAGTGTCGGTAATTGCCCGGACGGCCGTGAAATACGTATTGGACAGCGTGCTTCCATCAATGACATACAACCAAAAGTAGGCGGTCTCGTCTGGGGCACCGGCTCTGGTTGCAGTTGCCCGCACAATGGTCTGTCCGGATTTATTCGCTGTTACGACCGGTACGCCATTCACCTTCGATAAGGTTCCAATGCTCGGATCATCAACGGTGTACGTGATTGTCGTCCCGGGAAGCACATTGCTTGCGGCAATGATCTGTCGTTCCCCAGGCTGCAGCATCGTGATAAACGGAAAAATATTTATTTCCGGCGATGTTCTTATGGCTGGTCGAGCTTTTTCCTCAGAGGGATTACCTGCTGTTTTGTTTGTTTTTGCCTCAGGAGGATTGCCTGCTGCTCTGTTTGTTGACTCCGAAGAATTACCTGTCGGCTTGTTTGTCTCGGAAGAATTACCCGCCGGCTTGCTTGTTGTTTCATTACCCGCTGGTTTACTTGTTGTTCCTGTAGAATTACTTGTTGGTATGTCTGTTGTTCCGGAACGATTACCGGATTCTTCCGTTATTTCAGAAGGATTGCCGGTTGGTTTGGTACCGGGAATGCCAACTGACGTGTCTTTCGTGAAGACAACAAGCTTCGGCAAGTTGGAAGAATCCTTCCAGGCCCACAAGGTCTGATCCTTTTTCAATACATAATTCCTTCTTGAATTAAACCCCTGGTGATACACGGAGGCGATATTTGCAAGCCCGGAATACACTTGCTCATTCCCCACTGACCAGAGCTGGTCATCCGTTTTTAAAGCATAAGTGGTATCGATATTCGGATCTTTCACACCGGAGTCTAACTGGACGATACCTCGCGCACCCGTTGCTTTATGTAGTTGAACCGAAATACTCTCAGCGTCATATGTTCGCCAAAACCAGACCGTGCCATCTTGTTTGTAGGCATAGTTGATCATATCGCCCGGCTCGATGTTGACGATATTTGCAAGTCCTGTGATCTGCTCTGGATCTTTGTTTTTAGAACGGTTTTGCGGAAGAAACCAACTTGTTCTCCATTTCCAAACGGAACCGTCTTTTTTAACTGCGTAAGCAACACCGTTTGCAGATTTTAAGGATATGACATCATCAAGAAGCTTGGTTGGTTTTGAGGCCGACGAGGATTTTTTCAGTTTACTTCCCCAACTCCAAACTGAACCGTCCGCTTTTAATACAAACAAGGTTTTATAATTATTGCTGACGAAAAAATCAGCGACGAATGAAGTTACGTTGTTTAAATCTTTAATGGGTGTTGGAGCATCCGCAGGCCGAAGATAATCACCTTTTTTGGAATCCCAATACCATACGGTGCCGTCTTTTTTTAGCGCAACATAGTTGGTTATAAGTCTATTGTTCCGTTCCTTCGCCTCGAACTCGATCTGTTTCACGTCCTGCATGCCCGAAATTTTCGTCAGCTTGGCTTGATAGAATGAATCGGAATCATTAGGTGGATAATCATAGAAGTTCCAGGCCCATAGGGTTCCATCTTTTTTTGCCAATAGCATATTCTCATTAAGAATGTCGTAATCTTCGCCGATGCGTGTATAATGCTGTTCGCTAACCGTATTCGCATCATTCTCCTTGGCTTGCACGATACCTGAATAGGCGGTGAGAATGAGCATCATACTGAGCAGCACTGCCATTAATCGTTTCATGGTCGACCTCCACTAAAATTTTTTTTGTTCGTCTCGTGGTTCTTCTTCTCTGATCTTGAATGGTAAGCCGCTGGGCTGTCTTTGTTTTTCAAGCGGGTCCCCTCACTCTTTCTCTTTCTATTAATTCACATAAGGATTTTACAAAAATCCCAAAAGCGACTTCAATTAAGCAATGTATAGATCGAAACGATTTCGTTCGTCTATATATTGGACCCGAGAGCGTCTATATAAGTTGAACTAAAGAAAATGGAATAGGCAAGAGGGTTCAATCCCCTAAAGAAGATCACTTTAGAATATTGAACCTAGGGGAAATGATTCTGAGAAGCGGCAGCGTTCGCCTTTGTGAGCGGATTTCGACCATGAATGAGTTGTAATCATAGAAATCCGTGAACAACAGCGATTCAAGAAGAACATTTCACCCGGCTGCCTCCATCCATTTAAAGTAAATGGTTCAACTTATATAGAATCGAATTTGAAAAATCCTATCATTATAGTTTAATCGGTTAAAAGAGGTTTGGATTTCATTTTCACCAAATTATCATAATATAGTGGCTGGGCCACAAAAAAACCAATCATTTAAGATACTTCTCTTTTTTGAAAGGTGAACTTATTGAGGTAGACCATATGTTCATTTAGATAATGTTGAACTGAATAGAATAGCAAAGTATCTGGATGAAAAAGGTGTTACCATAAGAAAAGGAATGGGGGACTAAAATTGGGGAGATATGTTTCCGTTAGAGGATGGATTGAATGTGAAGAAAATGATATTGAGAAGATAAAAGAGATAAATAACCTCTTTTTTAAAAATTATTCTGAATATGAATTAGATCTTGATAAGCGTAAACTGTATCAATCAGGATGGAATTTTCCAAAATCGATTATGAATTGGACGGCGTATGTTTTTTATGGGGCAGACATACGAGAGTATCACTCAGATTTTATTAAGAAGCAGCTGGATGAAATAGCAAAATTAAACTCAGATCTAACTGGGTATTTTTTGATTGATGATCATGATGGTGAAAAGAAAATGTGCTGGCAAATATTTGGTGGAAAATTAGTTGAAACAAAGCAAGGGGAAGTACTGTTTAATCAGTGATTTGCAGGAAGGTTTAAACCAGGGAACCGCAAGTAATGCTTTAATATTTGAAGATTACATTGAAAAAAAGTATGCATTGATATTTTTTTCAACTTATTCTAAAACCCTTACTACAAAAAGCCCACGCACCCTTCCCTTAAAGCATAGGAAGAGGAGCGGTAGGGCTTTTTTCGTCGGATCTAGAAATCACGCACCCGAAACGCTTTTTCTATATTTCTCGACGTCAGGCGTCAGCGTATCGTTGTTTTTCTTCAGTACGTCCAGGAAACCTTTTAGCGTTTTCAGGTAACCGCTTTTGCTTGGATCGCCTTTGCTGACGGCGGCTGCGAGAGCTGATTTGGCTTTGGGGTCGATTTTTTTGGTGTCATAATCGAATAATGGCGTGTTATTGAGACCGTGTAGGGAAACGTTCAAGTACTGCTGGTATAATTCCTTGACCTGGGCGGCGCGGTTGGATTTCGGGAAGGACTTTAGGAACTTCTCCTGCGCCAGTGCGCGTTTGGTGACTTCCGTCCAGCCGATGGACAAGGCGGCGTCATTCGCAAACGGGTTTTTCGTTTCGGCCGTCATGATGTCGATGTAGCTTTGAATGTCGGCGGTAACAAATGAACGGACCTTTTGATATCGCGGGTAATCCAGTACCAGGTAGAACATGCCCTCCGAGGTTTCCAGGCGGTAACCGCTGTCGCGGGCGCTTGTGAGCAGGGATTTCAGGCTTTTGTCGCTTGTTTTGCGGATAAGAGTTGTCAGGTCATCTCCGGATTTCATCAGCTTCATAAGTTTGCTTTGTACGCTGTCTTTGAAAAATTTGTTGTTCCAAGCATCCAGATTTGCTTTTTCCGCATTTTCGAGCTTTAAGAGCATCGTAGTGGCTTGGGCAGGCGTTGCCTGGCGTATGTTCTTTTCCAGATAGCTGACGGCTTCAGCCTGTTTGGCCGGGGATTTGAGCAAACTCAACATATGATTATATACATCATTGGAATGGGATTTGACGGTGGAGGCCGTCGATGCTGCCGCAGTCGATGTACCAGCTTTCGCACCAGCGGCGTAAATCGCTCCGGGTCCTGCTTGTAAACTAATAACGGCTGCAAGAAGGACTGCCGCGGCGGATTGGGCCAATTTCATAAACATGCACCTCCGAATAATGCTGAAATGTAGTTCGAATTGTTACTATATTATGTGATACCTTATTGCCTTTGCAAATATTGCCTGCGCATTAAGTCAATTTCATAATAGATTACAAGCAGCAATTTGCATTATGAAATTGACTTTATTTGCGCACATTTTATCGTAGAACCCCTGAATAGCCTTCCAACAAAAAAACATCTTTGGCTGCGTCTTATCGCATTTCGGCACAAAGATGTTTTGTAATTCCTGACTTGAAGTTATGATCTGGATCTGCGCAAAAAGATAAACCGGAGCCCGAGAATGCCGACAGCGCATAATATGAGGCTGATCCATGGCGATACTGTAAAAACGGGCAGCATATTGCGCAGCGAATAGCCGATCACCATGACGATGACCATGACGATCAGGTAGATACCGATAGCCTTTAGGTTAATTCCCGGCTTCTTGTTGTCCGAATCCTGCAGTTTGGCGAGCGGCTTCATGATGAGTTCTGTCAATCCAATCGAGCCGACAGCCACCAGGATGATCGCCAGCAGGCTGATCTGGTTGAGCGAACTGCTGTCGTAACCCGCAAACTTCGCCCACAAACCGATGACCGCTTCCACCAGAAATAAAATGGTCAAGGCGGCCCAGGCAATCATGATGTAATAGCGGGCACCTTCAACAGGTTGAATGGAAGGCAGCGATTCGACGACCGACCGCGCATAAGCCTCGGCATCTCCGCCGAATAATGCCGATGCGGATGTTCCTTTTTGCTGCGCTTCGAGTACCTCCCTCGCCAGCTCCAGCAGCCGCTCTTCGCCTTGATGGCGGTCTACCCGGCTGTCGCGCACATAAACGACGATATCCTCAAAAAAATCCCTGTTCGCCGGAGTCATCTGCTCCCGCAGCCGGTTGTTCTCTTGTATCATTTGTCTTGTTGTCATATCCGTTCCTCCGTACAACAAGTATAGGAACAGCTTCGGCCGAATTCAAGGCCCGGGAACCGCTTATTCCTCGTAAAAGAGCTGCTCGTAATGGAGGATCACATAGATCACAGCCCAAATAACGCCTGCGATAAGTATCCAGGGCAGGGGATGTTCGATGATATGAGAGATCCATTGTCGCCACATATTCCTTATCCCTTTCTTTAACGGTTCTGACCGTAGTTTCTGCCAAGCTCCCCCGTTTCATACCTCCGCCGTGGATTTCCTAACAACCATATGGTTTTGGATTGACACCTTAGAACCTGGGGTGTTAATATGTATTTCAAATCAATATCTTACTAAATTTATCGGAATTATATGTTAAAGGACTTTTAGTAACTTCAAGATATATTATGGGCTCACCATAATAATGAGTGTTTTGAAGTAGCGGAGGGGACGGAATCGATTCAAGAAATTTGGAGACAACAGTGATCGGAAGAATGATCCGTAACCGTAGTGGCCAACTCGTATGCAATGTCAAGAACTAATTTCAGCATTGAGCCACATTATCCGCGAATATTTCGGTTTGAAAATATGAATAGAAGTTATGAATAAAAGGAGGAACGAAGGAGATGGAAAGAGCTATAACGATTCGCCACGGTCAGGAGGAATTGACTGCGAGCTTGCATTATCCGGTGCAACCGGAAGGGGAAAACGGCCGCTGCGGGGAGCGGGCTCCGCTAATCGTGATTTGCCATGGTTTTGTCGGGAGCCGGGTCGGCGTAGACCGCCTGTTCGTGAAGACGGCCCGCGAGCTGGCAGGAGAAGGCTACATGGTGCTGCGTTTTGATTACGCCGGCTGCGGCGAAAGCAGCGGGACTTACGGGAAAGAGGGGCTGGAATCGATGATCGCCCAAACCAAGGCCGTGCTTGATTACGCACTGGAATGCGGCAATGTCGATCCTTCCCAAGTGACGCTGATCGGGCACAGCCTTGGCGGCGCGGTCGCCATTCTGACGGCGGTTCGCGACCGGAGAGTGAAAAACTTGATCTTGTGGTCGGCCGTGGGAT
Organism: Paenibacillus azoreducens; assembly: GCF_021654775.1. Taxonomy (NCBI): domain Bacteria; kingdom Bacillati; phylum Bacillota; class Bacilli; order Caryophanales; family Paenibacillaceae; genus Paenibacillus; species Paenibacillus azoreducens. Next base: position 1,056,486 of record NZ_AP025343.1, read on the forward strand.
ATCCGCTGAACGATATTTTGAAAATCACGGGGCGCGAGGTTTATGATCATGCGGTCAAAACGGGTAGTTCCGATTACCTCGGTTTTGAATTTACGCCGGCATTTTTCGACTCGCTTGGCACATATCAGCCGTTTCAGGAGGCTGTGAAGTTTAGCGGCAATGTGCTGGTGATTCATGGGACGTCGGATGAGTCGATCCCGGTCGATTATGCGTTTTTGTATCAAAAAGTGTTCTGGATGCGTTCCGAGGGCCGCTGCGACAAGGAAATTATTTTTCAGGCAAATCATACCTATTCCTCGGGGCCGCATTGCGGGCAGCTTATCCACAGAACCAAAGAATGGCTAAACGAGCAAAAGACATTGCAGCAGGATTGGCAGCACTGGATGATTTAGGATTGCGAACGGAAATCCACTGCCTCTTTAGAGAGAGATGAGAATCCGCTTTGCCATGATGAAATAAATCCGGTGCCCTGCCGGCCGGGATTGGAATTATCTTTCCGTACACGGTAAAATATAAGTAGCAACTTATACTGGCGTGTGGAGGTTGACATCGATGACATTACCATCTCTATTTGTAGCGCACGGTTCACCTATGCTCGCTCTGGAAGATAACGGATACACTCGTTTTCTTGAGAATCTGGGGCAGGAACTTCCAACACCCGAGGCGATTGCGGTTTTCTCGGCACATTGGGATACTCCGGACCAGTCTTTCAGCGTGGATGAGTCACACGATACAATGCACGACTTTTACGGATTTCCCGAAGAAATGTACGAATTGCGCTATCCGGCTCCCGGCTCAGCCAAGCTTTCCCAGCGGATCGGGCAGCTTTTTGAGGCAGGCAATCTGCCGAATCAGCCGGTTCGCGGCCGTGGGCTTGATCATGGTGCTTGGGTTGTTTTGCAGAAAATGTACCCTGACGCCAACATTCCGGTTGTCGAGCTGTCGGTGGATTCCAGACGTTCACCGGCGGAACAATATGCCATTGGCGCCATGCTGACAGAGCTTCGCAGGCAAGATGTACTGATCGTCGGGAGCGGCGGGCTTGTGCATAATCTCCGCTTGATCGGCCAGTCTGGCGGCGAAGCCGATCCATGGGCCGTCGAGTTCGATGATTGGGTCACCGAGCAGCTGGAAAGCTGGAAGATAAACGAGTTGTTCGAATATGCCAAAAAAGCTCCCCATGCCCGTCAAGCGGTTCCATCTTACGGATCGGAGCACTTCATCCCTTTGTTTTATGCGATGGGAGCGGCCGATGACGACCGCCAGGCTAAACGGCTGTTTCAAGATTATCAATACGGCAATCTAAGCCTCAACTGCTGGATGTTCGGCTCCTGAGTTGAATCATTAAATATTTGAAGAAGCCGCCTCAATTTGAGGCGGCTTCTGTGTCTAACGGGAACTTTTGTGCACAGGCATTCTCTAATATTCTGTTATCGCCGCTTCCTACGGTTATTTTTCGAAAAAGGGCCGGCCAATCGCATTGCGGGCAGCACCGGCGTACGGCGCGGTGTTGCATGACGGAGGTCAACCACCTAAAAAAAGAACCGCACCGCCAACTGTCAGTTTTAACGACCAACGGTTGGGATACAGTTCAAGTTCTCTACATTTATCTCAGTATGGTTTCTACTCTCTAGAGTTCTCTTTATTCTCTTTTTATCTACGCATTTTTACGCAGCGCCTTTGGTTTTTGGCAATCCACCATGTGGAAGTGGAGCATTGCCATGGCCTTTTTTATGGAAAAGGCTGCGGAGGTAAGGCATTACCCAACGGTCAAGCCCGATGCGACCGGCATTAGCGGCAGCGACGACTACGAAAATTTCAAGCAGCAGCATTTGCGCGTTGGTGCTTACGGTTCCCGAGAAGAGGAAGGCGAAGTTCATCACCATACCCATCAAGGCCGCGAAGGTTGTGAAGCAGCCCAGGATGAGTCCGAGTCCAACCAGCGTCTCGCCGAGCGGGATCAGTACGTTGAACAGTTTCACGCCAGGCATTGCGCCATGCTCCAGGAATGCAGCCCACCAGCCTTGTACGGCCGGGTGATCGCCGCCGGCTTTCGCGATTGCTCCTTGCAGGAAGCCTCCCGCATCAAATCCGCCTGTCAATTTTCCAATACCAGCCGTGAACCAGGTATATCCAAGGTAGATCCGAACCACCGTCAATAACCACATCGCCGTTTTGTTGTTTCTCAGCCAATTGTTGAACATAATAATCCACTCCTAAAATCAATTTTTTGGGTATTTTCAGAAGCTCTTGGTGTCAGGTTATCTTGCTGTTAGCTTCCGGTTTGTTTTTTTAAGTGATGATCATCTCTTTCATGTCTTTATTATATGTGAAATATTTCACAACACATGTGATTTTAATCACAATTTTAAATAAAATTTTTATAAAAATTTTTCCCATGTCTCTTTTGCCGCTAATATCCAGGAATAGCAAGGACAATGGCGAATTTTTATGGTTAAATGGGAAGAAAAGGAATTGGGAGAGGGATGACAGGATACATGGCTTGCAGCTTGCAATGCCTATAAGGAACAAGGGGGATTATCGATATATGATGAATAGGAACAGGTACATAGGTAAGAATAAGCTCTGGTTTAAATTGGGAAGCGGGATGATATGCCTTGCCGTATGCGGCTCGCTGTTGGCTGCCTGCGGACAGCAAAAAGCGGAAGCGCCGCAGCCGCCGGTTGTGGAGGAACAGACCCCGCCGGAGGAGCCTACGCAGGACGAACCGATTCAATCGGGTGAACAGCAGGGTGCTTATACCTCGTCTTTGACCGGCTTACCAGTGGATAAACCTGTTACACAGCGCCCGCTATCCGTGATGATCAATAATGCGCCTGCCGCACGGCCGCAGTCCGGGCTTACGCAGGCGGATATCGTATATGAAGTGCTGGCTGAAGGCGGCATAACACGTTTGATCGGCATTTTTCAAAGCAAGGGCAGCAATGAGAAAATCGGTCCGATCCGCAGCATCCGCCCTTATTTAATCGACATCGGGGAAAGCTACGGCGGCGTGCTGGTCCACGCAGGGGGCAGCAACGACGCGTATGCGATTTTGCAGAAGCAGCATAAGGAGGACCTCGATGAAATCGGCAATGCCGGGGCATACTTCTGGAGAGACAAAACGCGCAAAGCTCCGCATAACCTATATTCGGATGCAGACAAGCTCAGGGAGGGCGCTGACAAGCGCGGATACAAAAAGGATGTAAACATACCTGGCTATACATTCCGGGCCGAGGATGACCTTCCAGAGGGCGAGGATGCTTCAGGTGTCGATATTACATTTTTACTGAAAAGCTACAAAGTGACGTACCAATATAACGTAGAAAAAAAGACGTATCTGCGCTCGATCAACGGCAAACCCCATATCGACCTGAATACGGGAGAGCAGTTGTCCGCCACGAATGTCGTGGTATTAGGCGCCAACCATAAAACGTTGGACGATGTGGGGCGGCTGGCCGTGAATCTTACCTCCGGCGGGGACGCCATCCTGCTTCAGCGGGGAAAGGCCATCAAAGGAAAATGGGCTCGCGCCAAAAACGACGTCATCCGTTTCGTCAAAGACGGAAAGGAAATGCCTTTATATCCGGGTACCACATATTTCAACATCGTGCCGAATGCTCCGTCATTCGACAGCCACGTCAACCTTCTTCATCAGAAGGGCTAAATTTCATAGGAGAAATGCTGAATTTCATATGGAAATCCTGGAAGGGTTACATCCAAGCCTTGGATAATTTTGCGCAAGATTGGGTATTTTAAGACATAAATCGCGCTAAGGTTTTACAATCCGTTTAAAATAGAGAGGAGTTGCCTTTACAAAATACGTCGCGGGTTGATAAGATAACTAGGGTTGTCATTTTTCATGTTTTCACGCGTTCAAGGCAATTTTAAGTAAAGGGGTTATCGTATGAAATTGAAGAAAAAGGACATATTTTTCCAAACTCTGGAAAATATGGCCGATACGATTGTACAAGCTGCCGATTATTTCGCTCAGCATGTAGCCAATCTCCAGGATGTGCTTCTTTTTGCCAATGAAATGAAAAAGTTTGAGTCGCAGTGTGACGAATTTACACACACCATTATTACGGAACTCAACAAAACGTTTATTACGCCGCTCGAACGCGATGACATTATGGACCTGACAACCAGCATGGATGATGTTATGGATGGGCTGGAGGCCTGCGCTTCCCGTTTTGACATGTATCATCTGCCGAACTCCGATGAGTATATCGTACAATTTGCGGAAATTTTGAGGCAATCGGCTTATGAGATCCAGAAGGCGATTCATTTGCTGTCCCAGAAAAAACTGCTCGCGATCCGCGAATATACGATTCGTCTGAACGACCTTGAGAATCAAGGGGACGATCTGCTCCGTATCTGCATTAAAGAGCTGTTCGCGAAGGTATCCGATCCGATCGAACTGATCAAACGTAAAGAAATTTACGAACGTCTCGAAACGACCACGGATAAATGTGAAGATGTGGCGAATTTGCTGGAATCGATCATTATGAGCAACTCGTAAGGGGTTTAACAAGACATGGAGACATCATTATTCGTATTAGGCATTGTCATCTTCCTTGCGCTGGCGTTTGACTTTATTAACGGTTTCCATGATACGGCCAATGCGATCGCAACATCCGTTTCGACACGTGCCCTGAAGCCGCGGACGGCGATTATTCTGGCAGCGGTGATGAACTTTATCGGCGCGATCCTGTTTACGGGCGTGGCGAAGAAAATCGGCGGAAGCGTAGCAGACCCGTCAACGCTTGACAACGGGATAGAGGTGGTTATTGCCACGCTGCTTGCGGCGATTATTTGGAATCTGTTGACCTGGTGGCTGGGTATACCTTCCTCCTCTTCACATGCATTGATCGGTGCTTTGGCCGGTGCGGTGTTCGTGGGAGCCGGTTCGGACCATGTCAAATGGAGCGGCTTCGTGGAAATTGTGGAAGGACTTTTGTTATCTCCGCTTATCGCGTTTGTGATGGGTTATATTATCATGACGATTCTCAAATGGATATTTGGGAGAATGAGTCCGCATACCGTCAACAAAGGTTTCCGTACGATGCAGATCATTACGGCTGCGGCGCAGTCTTTTACGCATGGTACGAATGACGCGCAAAAGGCAATGGGGATTATCACCTTTGCACTCGTCACCTCTGGTCATCTGAAAGATCTTGAAGTCCCGTTGTGGGTCAAAATTGCGGCGGCGACCTCGATGGCGCTCGGCACCTCTATTGGCGGCTGGAAGATTATCAAGACCATGGGTACGAAAATATTCAAAATCGAGCCGATCAACGGCTTTGCCGCTGATTTCACATCGGCAACCGTTATCTTCGGCGCAACTTTGCTGCATTTGCCCGTCAGCACAACCCATGCGGTGACATCCGCAATTCTCGGCGTCGGCAGCGCAAAGCGTTTCTCCGAAGTGAAATGGTCGCTGGCCGGACGGATCGTGATGACTTGGTTTATTACCATTCCGATCTCCGCTATACTGGCAGGCATTATTTATAAGATATTATTTTAGATAGATTAGACAGAGTAGACAGATAAATAGGATAAGAAGTGGGGGCCAATCGATATTAGGTTGGCTTTTTTGTATGCAGAAAAAGGGGGGATTTCGAATCGAGTTGCTTATACTGTACAATGAAGGGACTAACTTCATCCCGAGCTGAAAGGAGAACATGATTGAGCGATGATACGCACGCTGGCGATAACCCATTCGCATGAGGTGGTGACAGGCATTCCCTTGGAGAAGATTCAAATGGACAATTATGCCTGGATATGGGTTGATTTTAATGCGCCTACACCAGATGAATCCGAACTATTAACTACATATTTTCATTTTCATCCGCTGGCGGTGGAGGACTGCTTGCATGTGCTGCAGCGTCCGAAACTGGATTATTACGACGAGCTGCAATTTTTCGTTCTGCATGCGCTTGATCCGGGTACGCTGCATGTAGAGGAAGTTGATTTATTTCTGAGCCAGCATATGATCGTATCCTTCCACAGCCAAGAACTGGAGGAAGTGGATGAGGCATGGTTGGAAATCATACAGCATGTTCATGACCGCAAAATCTGGGCGCGCGGGCCGTCCTATTGCGCCTACAACGTGATGGACAAGCTGGTGGATAAATATTTTCCAAGCGTATTCATGATTGAAGATGAGTTAGCGGAACTGGAGAGCAAGGGAAGCGTGAAATCGGTCGAGGATCTGATGAACCAGGTGTTTGATCTGCGCGGACGCCTTTTGAAGCTGCGCCGGACGATCGTGCCGATGCGCGATTTGATGTACCGTGTCCTGAATTCCCAACATGTGCAAAGCAGTAACGAACATAAGGTGTATTTTGGCGATATCTATGATCATCTGCTGAAGCTGACCGACATGATTGAAGCGGACCGCGAAATGACGGCCGACCTTAGGGACAGCTACATCTCGCTGAACTCCAACCGGATGAACTCCATCATGAAGACACTGACCGTGATTACAACCATCTTCATGCCGCTGACGCTGATCGCGGGTATTTATGGGATGAACTTTACAAATATGCCGGAGCTCGGCTGGAAATACGCTTATCCGGTAGTGCTGCTGCTCATGTTCGGCCTAGCGGTCGGGATGGTATTGTGGTTTCTGCGCCGGGGCTGGTTCAAGTAGATTATTTTCATTGGGATTGGCCCCACTTTGTGGGGTTATTTTAAAATATAAGAAAGTATAAACTTCGCATATACTCTGGTCTTATATTTCTCGCAGAATCGCTTACCGGCCTGGAAAAGGACGCCGTAGGCGTTTCTTCTTGGTATGCGGATTTATAGCGGCCGCGAATGATGATCATACATTAGACCTAATTTTTTTAAAATGATAAGCTTGCGGCAGGAAGTTAAAAAAGGTTCAACATAATGATTAGTACTTTACAAGAAGCAAAGGTAGCGGAGGGGACGGAATCGATCTGAAGAAGCGGCAGCGTTCGCCTTTGTCTCCGAATTTCTACCTTTTTGGGAAATATAACCATAGAAATTTGGAGACAATAGCGATCGGAAGAACGATCCGGAGCCGCAGCGGTCAACTCGCATCGTATAAAGAACTAATTTGAGTTTTGAGCCTTAAAAAAGCCAGAGATTATCGGAAAGGTTGGGTTGTATGAAGGCGCATGCTGAGAAAGAACCAATGATTTTTGACATCCATGTGACGGAAGGAAGCCATTATGAGGTGGGAAAGCAGCGGGCAATCACGTTCAAAGAAAGTTATCCGGATGACATTGCCTATTTCATCAGTCCAATGGAGGGGCGTGATTATAACCATGGCATGCTTTTGATTTTGATGCTCCGGTGGGGCTCAAAGAGATCGTATGCGAATATGAAAATGTGAATATCGGCAATCCGGAACAATTTTGGCGGGAAATGTGAGCAGTTGAAAGAGGGGCATGATTGCCCCCCCTTCTCAGTTAAGTTATCGGTAAGAATAATTTTTTCGGGAAACGCATGGGGCGTTTCATATGTGCATGGCCTAACGCCGCTTTTTGCCGGATGATTTTTTGGATTTGCCGGACCGGGAAGCGGAGCTTTTGCGTTTACGGGAAGAGGATTTTTTACGGGAGGATCTTCTTCTGCGCCGCGGGCGGTACTCATCCATATCATCATCAGCGCTGTTGGTTTTGCCCTTGCCGAAAAAAAGCTTGAACATTGGCGCAACCTGCTGTACGCCGGTCATGACTTTCTGCACCTTGCCGATGGAATTGACGATACCGTCGATGCCGCCCATTCGCTCGATCAGGCCCTTGAGTTCACCGATATTGGCGAGAGAGAATCCCGTTTTTGCGGCTGCTGCAGCCGGTGCGGCTGCTGCTGCGGTAACTTCGGCCGCTCCCGTCAAGGCTTCGGCTCCAGCCAAAGCATCAGCGCCTCCCTGAAAAGGAACAAGTTCTGTGCCGGGCCCGGGGATGTCATAAGGGATACCCGGATAGGGGGAATAAGATGGATATGGGGAAAAAGGACCGCCATCCAGCGAGCGCCGATCATGGTGAGACTTGCGGTGGTAGTAATGCTGAGGCATGGGATATCACTTTCCTTTTTGGAATGGTTTAATATACTGTATGTCATAGGCGAACATAAGGTATAGGCGAATACCCGGTAGACAGGGATAGGAGCGGAATCGGGCGAATACCCATATGAGGGTGGATGCACAGAGGATGTTACTTATCAGGATATGGGCCCGGGAGAGGAGAGGTTCTTGCATTCATTTGTTTTATCAGGCTTTATCCAAAAAATAATAGACCATTCGATTTGCTGAAAGTAGCGTAATGACGGGCATTTTTCGTGCAAATCTGATTCACTGTTTTTTTGATTGCCCGTAATAAAATTTAATGCTGTAAATCTGTACATTAATGATGTGTTGGGGTATAATTAAAGCGTTTTCAAATCAAGGGCTTTTCAAGTGTCAGAATTGGCCTCCGATATCGGAATCCGCTTCATGTTGACCAATGCCGGCGCCATGCCCCCAATTAGTTTCGATGGGGAGGAAGTGCGTATTTGGCATATTCGACAGATTGAGTCTCGTTGTTCCGGTTTCTGCAGAGTCTGTTCAGAGAGGGGAGGGCGAGTGGTTTCGCGCCTGAAATCAAACCAGGATTTTCGGGATGCTCTTGGCCTGCAGCTCTGTAGTGCGTGAATTCGTTAACGCTTGAAAAGTGCATACCCGCTCGGGTACAATGAATATACATAGTAATAGTAGGGGATGATGATTCAGTGCAACTGAAGAAACTTAATGATAAAAGTATAGACCAATTATTCGAAGCGGTTTTAACGCTTAACAGTGTTGAAGAATGTTACGTGTTCTTCGATGATCTGTGCACCGTGAATGAAATCCAGTCTCTATCGCAGCGTCTGGAAGTTGCGCGCATGCTCGGCAAGGGCTGCACGTATAATCAGATCGAAGCGGAGACAGGCGCGAGCACTGCAACCATTTCCCGTGTGAAGCGTTGTTTGAATTATGGCAATGAGGGTTATAAAATGACGTTGGAACGTCTGGGACGATAAGAAATGAGCAAACGGGGCGTATTGGTAATCAGTCATGGCTCAAGGGAACAGGCTTGGGTCAATCTGGTCGATGACGCCATTCATCAGCTGCCGCTGCGGGGGGATATCCCTGTGGCGGCTTCGTTCTTGGAGATTGTTGAAGGGCGGCTGATTCAGGATGGCATCGATCAGCTTGAAAGCCAGGGGGTCACGGACATCCTGGTTATTCCGTTGTTCGTTTCCTCGGGGAGCACTCATGTGAATGAAATCGCATATGCGCTTGGCGTCATAGACGCGCCTTCCTTTGACAGCGACCTGTCGCCGTTTCGCGTTAACGCGCGAATTTATTACGGTTCTCCGATCGAGCAGGGGCCTTACGTAGCCGAAATGATCTGGGATAAAATAAAATCCGTTTCCCGGAAACCGGCGCAGGAAGCGCTTGTCCTGATCGGGCACGGCAGCAGCTATGACAGCTTCCGGCAGCGCTGGGAGCAGGGATTGTCGCAGTTAGCGGAAAAGGTAAGCAGACTTGGCGGCTTGGCCGCCTGCGATTATGCGTTGCTGCGGCCGGACAATGTGCGCGCCAAAGTGGAATACTGGCAAAAGGAACGCGGGATGCAGGTTATTGCAGCTCCGCTCTTTTTGAGTGCGGGGTATTTTACCCGCGAAGTGATCCCGAAACGGCTGGAAGGATTAAATTACCTGTATTCGGGTATGCCGCTGCTGCCGCATCCGCTTTTACCCTTGTGGATCGATCAGCAGGTTCAAAGCTGGTTAAAAGTTGGAAAATGAGCTATATTTCTTGTAGAGATGTTAATGGCTTTTCGGGAACGCGGCTGGGGATTGTCTTAATGGTTTCAGCCAGCACGTACCCGGAATATGGCAATCATCAGTGTGCAAATCCTAAAATAGGTGGCGTTGGGTAATGAAAAGAGCAAGATTAATTTATAATCCCACCTCAGGCCGGGAGGAGATGAGACGGCGTCTGCCGGACATCCTTCAGAGGCTTGACCAGGGCGGAATCGAAACCTCCTGCCATGCGACGATGGGCGAAGGCGATGCAACCGCCGAGGCGGCAGCGGCCGTGGAACGCGGGTACGACATGATTATCGCCGCAGGCGGCGACGGTACGCTGTACGAGGTAATCAACGGGATGGCCGGCAAAGAAAATGTGCCGCCGCTGGGCGTGTTCCCGTTAGGAACCACCAATGATTTTGCGCGCGGACTCGGCATTCCGAGGAATTGGGAGGACTACTGCGATCTGGTAATCCGGCAGCAGACCCGTCCTATTGACGTGGGAAAAGCGAATGACCGTTATTTTATCAATATTGCGGGCGGAGGGACATTAACGGAGCTGACTTACGATGTACCAAGCCGCCTCAAGACGATGATCGGGCAGCTCGCTTATTACATTAAGGGCATTGAAAAGATGGTCAGCCTGTCGCCGCAGGAATTGATCATTAACGCGGAGGGGCAGGATATCATTCATGATGAATTCATGATTTTCCTGATCACCAATACGAATTCGGTCGGCGGCTTCGAAAAGCTGGCGCCGGGAGCGCGGATCGATGACGGTCTGCTCGACGTGATTGCCCTCAAGAAATGCAACCTGGCGGAATTCGTGCGGGTGGTTACTCTCGCGCTGCGCGGCGAGCATTTTAACGACAAGCGGGTGATTTATTTCCGGACCCGTGCGATGGAAGTCACTTCCCCGGGCAAGGTGCTGCTCAACCTTGACGGCGAGCTGGGCGGAACGCTTCCAGGCCATTTTTCCGTGCTGCATCAGCATTTGAAAATTTTCGCATAGCATGATGAACTAATAAACATTCGGCAGGGCGTGAAGGCAGTTTACGGTGAAGATACTTTATACGGAAGGTTTTTTAGGAGTTGCAACAAAAGTTCTTCGGATTTTGCGACGAACGCTCCACATCAGATACTTGAAGATAGCGTCAAAGTTTATAAGTTCCCCCGGTGTTCATTGCGGAAGCAGTTGGCTTCGCTTTGAAAGTAAAAACGGCCCTAGCGGCCGTTGACCGATACATACCAGTCGTTCATGGAGGTTAAGATGTCCGCCCGCTGTTTTAGCGCGAAGTCGGGGCGGGAGCGGGACATCTTGATCTTTTTTTGCGTTGGGGCGATGTCTGGTATAATAGGATGGACGCAGATGAGGGATGTGGCAAATGTTGCGTCCAAGCGATGTAATAAAGGGTAAACAAAGTGCGCCTAAGTATCGCTAACGAAACAGAGAAGCGCTATTGCGGCTAAAATGATGCGTCCGGACGATGGAATGAACAAGAGCACACGCCTAAATGCGCTAACGAAACAGAGAAGCGCTATTGTGGCTAAAATGATGTGCCCCGACGATGGAATGAACATGAGTACACGCCTAAATGCGCTAACGAAACAGAGAAACGTTATTGTGGCTAAAATGATGGCAAATGAAATCTAACGAAACACGATATCGTTATTTGGGTGAAAAACGGCCGGATTGCCTCCAAATTTGCTGAATAGCGATACACAGTTTCGTTAGAGATTTTAGAAGCCCCAATTTGCACAAATAACGATTGTGAGTTTCGTTAGAAGCCCACATGACCTCACGGTCACCACCAACGATGAAAATGTTATGGGTTTTGTCTCAAAACGCAAAAGCACATTTTCGCATAACATTACAGAGTTGTTCGAGGAACAGGATTCTGGCGTTACAGTGGAAGTTACAGTTGAGAAGGTGTTTTTTTAATGTGTCCGAAGCATAGGCTCGGGCGTTACTATGGGAGTTTCAAATTGTTAAAAAGGCGTTCCGGCCTTTAAGCGACACAACGAGCGACTCCAATTGTGACAGGAAAAACAAACTGTCGCAAAGTTGGAGGCTTAATATATAACGCACGAGTATATCGCACGAAAAGGGGATTCCGGCGAAGTGAATAAGAAAAGTATTCATTCGCGGACCTCCCGAAATATGATGAAGAAAGAAGTGACATGAGCAGCATGAACAAGCGACAAAGCCGCCGTAATTCCGGCCGCCGCAGCACGCCTGCGCCCATCACCGGGCTGCCGGTATCCAAAAACGATGAGGTCGTGATCGACATCATCGGCATGAATCATGACGGAGAGGGGGTAGGCCGTGCCGAAGGCTACACCCTGTTTGTCGCTGGCGCCTTGCCCGGCGAGAAGGTCCGCGTGAAGGTGTTGAAGACCAAAAAGCAGTACGGTTACGCCAAGCTGCTGGAGATGGTCGAATCCAGCCCGGACCGCATAGCCGCCCCCTGTCCGATTTACGCCGGGTGCGGCGGCTGCCAGCTGCAGCATATGGATTATGGTGCGCAGTTGGTTTGGAAAAGGCAGCTTGTCGTGGACAACCTGACGCGCATCGGGAAGCTGCAGGTGAGCGGAGAACCGCCGGTGCGTCGCGTATCGGAAGGCGGTCAGGTTGGAGCGGATGAGCGGGGGGCCGTCGATGGACAGGCTTCCGCCAAAGAGCAGGAGCGGGATGTTACGCTCACGGCTCATGTAGAGGCGGAGTCTGGCAGTGCGGCTGAGGCAGGGCGCTCGGAAGCGCTGAATGGAGCATCGGAGCCGGCCCATGCTGCGGACAGCCAAGGCATTCAGGTTCATGCCACGCTGGGCATGAATGAACCCTGGCGTTACCGCAACAAGGCGCAGTTGCCGATGGGCGTGACCGATGGGGGGCTCGTCGGCGGGTTTTATGCCCGCGGCAGCCACCGCATCATCGACATGGAAACCTGCCTCATCCAGCATGAGCGCAACGACGAGGTCGTTGCCCGCGTGAAGGCGATCGGGCGCAGGCTCGGCATCACCGCCTATGACGAGGAAAGCGGCCAAGGACTGCTGCGCCACGTTGTCGTCAAAGTCGCTTTCCGCACCGGTGAGATGATGCTCGTCCTTGTCACCAACGGCGATAAAATCCCGCATGCAGACGAGTGGATCAAGGAGATTAGGGCGCAGCTGCCGTCCGTTGTTAGCATCTGCCAGAACGTAAACACGAAGCAGACCAACGTCATCTTCGGCGACCTGACCCGCGTTCTATGGGGCAGCGATGTCATTTATGATTACATCGGCGACGTGAAATTCGCTATCTCGGCGCGTTCATTTTACCAAGTGAACCCGGTGCAAACTGAAGTATTGTATGGCAAGACAGTAGAATATGCCCGTTTGACCGGAAACGAAACGGTCATCGATGCCTACTGCGGCATCGGTACGATTTCTTTATTTCTGGCGCAGCATGCCGGCAAAGTATACGGCGTCGAAATCGTGCCGGAAGCCATCGAAGATGCGCGCCGCAATGCGGAACTGAACGGGTTGACCAATGTGACCTTTGAGGTCGGCGCCTCCGAGGAAGTCATCCCGGCCTGGAAAGAGCAGGGGATCGAAGCGGACGTCATCGTCGTCGACCCGCCGCGCAAAGGCTGCGATCCGAAGCTGCTGGAGACAATCCTGGAGATGAAACCGGAGCGGGTAGTGTATGTAAGCTGCAATCCTTCCACGTTGGCAAGGGATTTACGTGTGCTGGAGGATGGCGGTTATCGTACGGTGGAAGTGACGCCGGTGGATATGTTCCCGCATACGACACATATTGAAAATGTAGCATTATTAGTGAAGAATTAATACAGTCGTTCAATCCCTTGTGTAATAAAGGTTTTTAGACTGTAACAGGTTGTTTTTGCAGACTATAACAGCAGAAAAATACTGAGTTTGATGTGAAAAACCTAATCAAAAGTCAGTAAATGGTGATAATCCGACAAAAATATACAGGACACACCAGGTTAGAATTTGGGTAAATTTACCGTTAATATTGACATATATTATAATTGATCTAAGCGATCTGGCCCATGTTCCTTACGAGGACTGGGCTATTTTAATGGAGTTGAAAATCATATCATTTTGCAGCTAAATTAAAGAGCTAAATGCTTATCTTGAAATGACGAATTATTCACGTGATCCAGCAAAAGTAAAAACGGTTCTTCAGGTGATTGCTAATATCAAATGAGATTATGAAAAGTCCACCTAGAAGCTCTACAATTCCGGTCATTTAGGAATCTCGGGTCCTTTGATTAGGCATGGAAAGCCGCTCTTATTAGGCGGCTTTTTTTATTGTCCTCTACAGGGCATGTATAGGCTTCTAATTAGACCCCACCCAGTGCCGAATGATTTACATTTTAATGTTGCGGCAGAGTTTACCCTCGTTTGCTCCGTACCAAGTTATTTAAGAATTTGTTGTACGCACAAGGTCCTTTCTTAAAGTTACGGGCAGGATAGTTTAATCCAAGGCACAAAAGTCAGAACAAACGTTCTTTACATATGCGCTATTAATGGATAAAATCAACTTATTCCCATATTAGAAATGGAGGTTAAAAATGAATAATAAAGCAGCTTTGAATTATGATCAGACAGCAGAAGAAATACTGAAGTATAAAGAATTCGATGAACAACGCCTTCTTGAGCCAATAAGTGAAGGTAAGTGGTCAGTCAAGGAAATCATAGGACATCTATATTATTGGGATAAGTTCATTTTAGGGAATCATGTCCCATATATGAAAGAGGGTGCAAACTTGAACGCTTTCCCTAATCATGACTTACATAATAGAGAAGCCATCGAATACATAAGTGTTTTTAAAACAGCAGGTTCTTTAATAGATGAGTTTGTCCTGAATAGAAGACTATTAATTGAAGCGATATCTGGAATCGACAGTAATGCTAAGTTCACAATTGGTTCTGGGAAACGTCAATTTACAGTTGATAAATACTTGAAGATATTCATTGACCACGATATCCATCACCTTAAGCAAATGAATGAACGACTAAGCTAACGGGAAACGACAGTGCAATATGCAAAGGAAAAGGCAGCGATCACTTAGATCAGCTGCCTTTTCTCAACTAACGGGCAGTTTACGTTAATTACGAGTGGGTTTTCGAGTATTATGCAGTTTTCTAATATACAAGATTGACATCTGAATTCTAACTGGATAAAATGAAAAAAATTAGGAAAAAATACGAATGAAAACGATGAATGAACAAGATATGCTACATTTCGTTCAGAGAGGGATGTTTTGGTGTGAAATCCCACGAAACTTAGTATATTGCCGGTTCAGGAGTGCGGTTAATACCCGCCGGTTTGACTCGTTATAGTCAACAAGAGCTGATTGTTTCGCTATGCGCGAGGACAATAACTTGGGTGGTACCGCGATTAAAATCGTCCCAATTTTTGGGACGGTTTTTTTGTTGTAAAAATATTCGGAATGGAACGGGGGAATATTGATGAAATTGTATACATCCGATGAAATTAGAACACAGTTTATTCGGTTTTTCCAAGCCAAGGGTCATGAAGTCATTTTAAGTGCTTCTGTTATACCCGATAACGATCCAACAGTTCTGTTTAGGACAGCGAGAGAATAATTGTGGTTAATCAAGAAGTCGACGGCATTACATAACACCATATTCATGCATCGGGCATTCGCCCTCGGTCCGGTAGACGTTAGAAGTTCATAGTTTAGGAGGAGTCTATATGATGTTAGAAAAAGTTATAAATAGAATTGTAATTCAAAGTGAATATAAGGATTTTGTTGATAAGTATATAGATAATATACTTACCGAATTTAAAGGTAAGATTCATAGCATCTATATGTGTGGCTCGATTCCAAAAGGAACTGCTAAACCTTTTAAGTCAGATGCAGATTTTACTATTGTATGTGTAAATCCCAAAGATATTGATTACGAAAGATTGTCAAATATTAATGACAGTCTTTTGAAAGAATATCCAGTATTAACTAAGATTGATACGACAATTTGCTCGATTGACGATGTATTAAGTAAACCAAATGATTGGGGTTTTTGGGTAAAGATAATTTGTGTTTGCATATATGGTGATGACGTTGGTGAAAAAGTACCACCGATAATTATTTCTCCAGAGTTCATTTTAGACTTAAATACAGAGACCAAGAAGGAAGTAGATCGTAGACATCGTTTACTTTCTAATGCTAGTGATAACAAAATGAAAACTAGATATATTAAAGGTTACTCTAAGAGATTAATTCGTGCATTATACTCTTTGGTTTTAGAAGATACAGGTGTATGGCAAGATGACATTATTAAGATGAAGAATGCCATATTAAACTATTGTGAGATTGACTCTGCTTTAGTTGATTATCTGTATGCTTGTTACTTGGATGGTAATAATGTACTTGTTGAAGAGTTTCTGGGAATTGCGGATGAAGTATATAGCTATTTTGAGAAGGCCTTAAATGCAATGGCTGCTTCCAGAACTTCCTTCGACTAACACCATATTGACGCTTCGGGTCACACTGAGAAGCGAGTGACCTCATCCAGCTCCCTAAGCCCGTCGGGACGTCACTGCATTAGGTGTTCGGCAAGCCTCACAACTATTAGCAGCGACTCTATTTAAAACATAAGACTATTGAGCTAACGGGGACACGATAGATCAATAAATAAATTAAAGACACGACTGCCATCATGGATCGGCAGTCGTGTTACGCTAACGGGCAGAATAGTGTAACAATGCATTATATTTATGATACGGATCACCGTAAATTGTTCTATAACTTATAGAACTTGCTAGCAGATTTCATGTTGCAAATTATGGTGAATTAATTATGAAATATTTCAGAACTAGAAGCGTAAGATTATGACACAAATATAACCTTTTAAATTCCTCTTTTTCGAAGAGTATAGTTTTTGAAATGCTCCTTCGGGGCAGAGGGAACTGAGTTGGCTTCTGACACCCTGTTTTAGAGTGGGGGTATGGGGGGGCTAGGACGCATCAGAATGAATTCTAAGCAGTCTGACGAGGTGGTAAGTGGTGGTGGGGGGTTACATCTTTTTCGTGTTTGTTGTTTTCAGAAATGCCATATGCACATCCATCGACCGACTTTCAAGCGATACGATAACAAGTAAAATATAGTAGGTTAGAGGTAATTGCAATTTACATTCACGTAATGTAAAATTACTTGATGGAAAAAACATGGAAGGGGTGGGAGTATGAGGTGGAAACGGAAGACTTTCATTCAATCGACTTGCGTAACTTCATATTTCCATTCAATTAGGACACTAAAGCATTTATTGCTTTAGTGTTTTTATTTTATGGGGGTGGAATATTTGTCAAGGTACAAAAGGGTTCTCGTTAAGCTAAGTGGTGGAGCAGTTGCTGGTAACTCTGAATTTGGTTTTGAGCCAGAAAGGTTAGACCATATTGCTGATGAAATTATGTCAGTAGTAAACTTAGGCGTTGAAGTATCGTTAGTTATAGGTGGAGGTAATATTTTCCGAGGTAATATGGCGGAAAGCTGGGGGATAGAAAGGGCAGAAGCTGATAACATTGGAACGCTTGCGACTGTAGTAAATAGTTTAATGCTTCGTGGAGTTCTTAAAGCCAAGACCAAAAAGGAAGTACGGGTTATGACGGCAATACCTATTACTTCAGTTGCAGAACCATACATCCGTCTAAGAGCAATCCACCATCTAGAAAAAGGCTATATTGTAATTTTTGCAGGGGGGAACGGTCAACCTTACGTTACAACAGACTATCCTTCAGTACAAAGAGCCATCGAGGTTAATTGTGACGCTTTATTAGTTGCAAAGCAAGGTGTTGATGGTGTTCTTAATGCAGACCCTAAATTTGATAACGCTACAAGGAAATTTCGTTCGCTTCATTACAACGACGTTATAAAACACAACTTAAAGGTAATGGACCAATCAGCTTTCATTTTGGCAAGAGACTACAATCTGCCAATGCATGTGTTTAACTTCGATAAACCAGGCTCGATGAAAGAAATTTGTGAAGGTAAGAATAACGGTACAATAATTAGTGGTGAATCTGTATTAGAGTTGGAATGAATATGTCTGAAATACTACTCTCTCTTGATTTAGCGAAACACTAATTCCATAAAAGAGAAGTCCTAAGCAAAGAAACCACTCCATTGTCGGAGTGGCTTATTCTTTATATGCTGATGTATATTTTATGGTCAAACTGTACTTTGTGTTTAGATACATTACGGTGAACCGTACCACAAGTGATGGTAAAACATATTAAACACGAGATTGTACTAGACAGTTACTACATAAGCAAGCTATTACGAGAACCGTATCACAAATAGTGGTAAAGCGGAGGGTGGAAGTAACAATTAGTACAAAAGAAATACCTTTCGTATCATAGACGGAGTTTTATTTCAGATGTATCTGAGTTTGGTCTATATCTTGAAATATCAATCTTGAGAAACCTTAATATAAGTTGTTCCGATAAATTCCGTATATAAAATATCGAGCGGATAATAATTTACACCGATAAAATGTATTTGTAAAGGAGGGAAATGAGTGTTACAACAACTCAATAATTTAATGGACTACATTGAAACACATTTGACGGAAGAAATCTCTGGAAAAGATATATCAAAAATTGTAGGACTATCTGATTATCATTTTAAAAGAATGTTTTCGTATATGGCTGGAATGTCATTGAATGAGTATATCAAGAAAAGGAGACTATCAGTTGCAAATGTTGAATTAATTAACGGAGCAAAAGTGACAGATATTGCCTATAAATATGGTTTTCAATCTATAGAAGGATTTTCAAGAGCCTTTCGTGAATGGAGTGGTTTTCTGCCTTCAGAAGTAACTAAAAACAAAATACAAAAATCATTTCCCAAATTTTTATTCTTTATAGATATAAGAGGAGGAATATCAATGGAATTCAAAATTGAAAAGAAAGAGAAGTTTAATATCGTAGGTGTATCGAAAAGAGTACCCATTCAATTCGAAGGTGTAAATAATGCTATCTTAGAACTAGCCCAGTCAATTACCGAACAACAAAGAAATGAAATGCATCAATTAGCTGATTTATATCCTCATCAAGTCTTGAATGTATCTTATGATTTTGACGATGGTTTCTTAGAAGAAAAAGGATACTTGACTCATATGATTGGTTTTGCAACTACAAAAGAAAATACATTTGATGATTTAGAACAACTTTCTATTGAAGAAAGTTTATGGGCAATTTTCCCCAATCAAGGACCATTTCCTGTTACGCTTCAAGAAACTACCGCTAAAATTTATTCTGAATGGTTGCCTTCTTCAGATTATGAAGTATCAGATATACCTGGGATTTCTTTTACAAAGCACAGTGGTACTTCGGAAAATGTATATAGTGAAATTTGGATGCCAGTAAGAAAAAGGAGAGAGATAAATTTAGCTGATTAATTACAACCTATTGTAAAATATCCCTCCCAAGGTAACATCAACAACAATTTACCTTGGGAGCGGATTTTATTTTGGAGCAACTGAGTTGGAGAAAAGTGCGAGACTGGAACGAGCGACGCCCGGCACGTGCACGACGATCTGCGCAAAGTGTACGATGAAATTGTCGATCAGACGATGTTTAAATTTATTAGCGGTGACGACAAAATCTATACCTCGCAAGATTACGAGAGTTATTTGCAGACGCAACGCACCCTTTTGGATGACACCCTGACCGAGCATTTGATCCAATCGGTACGAAGCGGTAATGAGGAGAGAATGCTAAGTACGTTGGAGGAACTGTTTCTCCAGCTGCAGACGATGAAATATTCGGAGTGCAAATTCCAGCTGAGTCTCCTGTTTTTCACCATCGTCAAATCGTTCAATAAGCTGACATCCATCCAGAGCGTTGATAGCATTGAAAATCATTTGAAACACTTTTCCACGTTAAGTGAGGTTAGCGATTGGCTGAAAGAAGAGCTTCTGAGGATCATACACCTGCTTACGAGCCAGAAGGGATTCAGCCGGAAAGATAAAGTCGTTGAGGAGATGGTAGAGTACGTGCACTATCATATTCATGATCCGATGCTTTCAGTCGATGAGATTGCCGAACATGTCTCCTTGTCAAAAAAATACGTGCGTCAATTGTTTGACGAGGTGCGGGGCGTTTCGTTATCGAGCTATATCTTGAACGCGCGTATTGACAAAGTGAAGGAGCTGCTGAGGAACACGGATCTGCCTATCACGGATATTTCTCAACAATCGGGATTCCAGACGAAAAGCCACTTCTTCAAGGCGTTTAAGAAAGCGATGGGCATGACCCCAAGTCAATACAGACTCAGTTCAAATGAAGCGAATGCATAATCGGAAAGCCGTCTCCGTCCGGGGGCGGTTTTCGGGTTTTTACGAACCGACTGGCAAAATCAGAACCCGCAAATTCGCCCTTTGAGAACCGGATTCGGACTATGAGAACTAGGCGGTTCGCCGGTTCCGGTGTTACAGTGACCGTGTAGAGAGGGCTGCGGGTACTGAGATTCCGTAGGTCCATTATTACAACCTTTAAGGAAAGGAGGGACAAACCAATGAAATGGCAACGAAGATTCGGGCGGGGAGTGGTGGCTGAGTTTTCAAAAAATCGCTACTTGTATTTGCTGGCGCTTCCAGGCACATTGTTTCTTATCGTGTTTGCGTATATTCCTATGTCCGCGCATCTGCTCGCGTTTAAAGACTTCCGGCTATCGGACAGGTTGTGGGGAAGCAAATGGGTTGGATTTGACAACTTCAGATACTTTTTCTCCGGAAACGATTGGCTTCGAGTAACTTACAATACGCTCTTCCTGAACGGGCTGTTCCTAGTGTTCGGGCTTGGCTTCGCGGTTATGCTTGCTATCTTTTTAAGCGAGGTTATGAGTCCGTTGTTTAAGCGGGTTGCGCAATCATTTGTTTTTTTGCCTTACTTCATCTCATGGATTGTTATAAGCATGATGACGCAAGCCTTATTCAGCACATCGGAAGGGATTATTAACAAGACGCTAAATTCATTAGGATTTGAAGGGGTCGAGTGGTATTTGACTCCAAGTGTCTGGCCAGCTATTCTGACGATCATCTATATATGGAAGTTCGCGGGTTACAATTCGATCATCTTCCTAGCAGGGATAACGGGGATCTCCCCGGAATACTACGAAAGCGCTAAACTCGAAGGTGCAACTCGTTTTCAGCAGATTATCTACATTACTTTGCCGCTGCTCCGTCCCATTATCCTGTTAATGTTGTTGCTCGGTGTTGGCCGTATCTTTTACGGTGATTTCGGTATGATTTACGCAATTGTGGGTGATATCGGAGTTCTCTATCCGACGACGGACGTCATCGATACCTTTGCGTATCGCGCTTTACGTCAGTTGGGCAACTTTAGCACTTCTTCGGCGGTTGTTCTTTATCAATCCGTCATGGGACTAATCACCGTAGTTATCTTTAATGCAATTGCCAAGAGAATCGACACAGACTCCAGATTATTCTAAGGTGTGGTTGAATTGCGGGAACGCGCATTTGTTGTCATGATGTACACCGTTTTGGTGATATTTGCTCTTGTTTGCTTTCTTCCGTTTTGGCTTGTCATTATTAACTCATTCGCAACCGAGACCAGCATCCAGACGCAAGGCTATCAGTTTTTTCCTCGTAGCTTCAGTCTGAGTGCATATGAATATTTGTTCTCGGGGAAGCAATTGTTTAACAGTTACAAAGTGACGCTGTTCGTAACAACCGTCGGAACGTTATTAGCCGTCTTCACCACGGCAACGTATGCTTATACTTTGTCTCATCCTAGAGTTAAGTATCGAAATATTCTTTCGTTTCTGACTTACTTTACGATGCTGTTCGGAGCCGGCTTGGTCGGATTTTACATGCTTATAGCAAATTGGCTGGGTTTGAAGGATTCGATTTGGGCGCTTATTTTGCCTTACCTGCTGAATCCGTTTTATGCTTTCATCCTAGTCTCGTATTTTCGCACGCTGCCTTTCGAAATGAATGAAGCGGCTACGGTGGACGGCGCTAATGATCTGGTTATTTTCTTCCGCGTTATCTGGCCGATTTCAACTCCTATTATCGCTACGGTCAGCTTGTTTTACGCGCTTAGTTATTGGAACGACTGGTGGTTGTCGCTGCTGTTCGTTGACAATTACAAACTGCATCCGCTGCAAATGATGATTCGCCAGTTGATGTCCAATCTGAATGCAAAGGCGTACGTGGCTGGAAGTGGAACCAATTACAACATCGTTGTGCCTACCTTAGGAATGCAGCTCGCGATTGTATGCGTGACGATCGGCCCGATTTTGTTTGTTTATCCGTTCATTCAAAAATATTTTGTCAAAGGCATTACGATTGGAGCTGTGAAAGGGTAGTTGCCCGACTATTATTTGATCAGATGGGGGAAAGAGTATGAAGCGTTTTGTTATGCTCTCTATGATATTTGTATTGGCATTATCCACCTTCGTAGGATGCGCAAAATCGGGTGACGGCGGGAAAGCATCACAGGAGTCGACAACTTCGTCCCAACAGGCGACTTCGACGCAGCCGACAGCTGACAAGCTGCCGCAAGTCACGCTCAAAATCATGATTCCCGGGGATCGTCCGCCCGATATGGACCTGATCATTGCCGAAGCGGAGAAACGGATGAAAGATACGATAAATGTCAAGCTAGACATCGTTTTTGTACCGTGGTCGGATCTTGCACAAAAAACACAGGTGACGCTGGCATCCGGCGAAAACATCGACTTGATCTTTGACGCGCCTTGGCTGCATATCAACCAAATGATTTCCAACGGCTACTACGAACCGCTGGACGACCTGCTGGCCCAATACGGGAAGACCGTACTGGAGAAGCGGCCGCAACAAATGTGGGACGCCAACAAATACGGCGGCAAAATCATGGCTGTCCCGCTCGGCGTAAGCTACATGTCCGGGAACTCGTACATGATTCGCAAAGATATCCGCGAGAAGCTGGGGATCGAGCCGATCAAAACGTATGACGACATGATCAAGTTCGCTTATGCGGTCAAGGAGAAAGAAAAAGGGCTGGTGCCGATGACGGCCGCCGGTTCCACGGCCCAACAGCAGTATTCGCTTGTTAATTTCCGGTCGTTGAATGATTATCAAACCCATATAAGATCGACACATGCCCTTGGCAACTCCCTCACGCTCTATTACAAAAACAATGATGGTAAAGTGTACAACTTGTTCGAAGATAAAGATCAAGTTTTGACTTGGTTGAATGATGCCCGTAAATATTATACAGACGGGTTGATTTACAAAGACATTCTTTCGGTCAAAGACTTCCACCAGTTGTTCAAGAGCGGCAAAGCGGCCATTACGCCTAACGGCTCCTTCGGACTTGGTGATGACTTCATCAATTCGCTAAAGCAAAATGCTCCGGGCGCGGAAGTGGAGACGGTAACCTTCTTTGATAGTACAAAGGGCGCCAACTACACCAATTTTAAACAATGGAACTTCCTTGCCGTTCCGAAAGCAAGCAAGAATAAGGAACGCGCGGTTATGTTCATGAACTGGGCGAACGAGAAGGATAACTACGATCTGCTTTCCTATGGCATCAAAGGCAAGCATTGGGAAGAAGTTGGGCAAGACAAAATTAAATTTTTGGACACCACTAATTATTGGGGATTCGGCTATGTATGGGTTTGGAACCCGGTTGATGAGCGTTCCGAGGCTAACGGCGACCCTACTACCCAAGCGCTGGATAAGATTTTGCGGGATGCGGACAACTTCACGCCGGATATTCTGACCGGTTTCGAATTTGACACTTCACCCATTCAGAATGACATCAGCCAGTATAACACGATCGAGGCAAAATACTATCCCGCCATGTTCAACGGTGTGGTTGACCCGGCCACTACGATGGAGAAATTCGAAGGTGAGGCAGGCCCCGCACTGAAGAAAATCCAAAACGAGCTGCAAAAACAGATCGATGCCTTTCTGGCTATGAAGAAATAAACCGCTTTTGGTTCGGCCCGATTAGTAAGCGGTTGTGAACAAGAGTCCGAAGTCGGACTGCAAATGATGGAGCTATCCCAAAAGGTCTATAAAAAGGCTAGAGGGATAGCTCTTGTTTGGCTCACCCATACCGTTACGAGATAGACTTTTTTGGTGGTTATACCATAACGAATTACTTCAAAGCAGGTCCCGAACTTGAGGAAGCAGGAGGTTACGTATGAGTAAGATTGCATGGGATAATAAATCTTATCTGCTGGACGGAGAAAGAAGATTTCTGGTATCTGGAGAATTTCACTATTTTCGCGTCCCGAAGGAGGACTGGGAAAAACGATTGATTCTGCTTAAAGAAGCTGGGGGGAATTGTGTTGCCACTTACGTTCCCTGGATTTTACATGAACCGGTAGAAGGGGATATCCGGTTTGGAGATATTCCGCAAAGAGATTTGGAGGATTTCCTGCAGCTGTGCAAAAAGCTGGATCTGCTGGTTGTCTGCAGACCGGGGCCTTATCAATATTCCGAACTAAAGTATGACGGGCTTCCGGGATGGTTGTGTGAGAACTATCAGGAAATTCTTGCCCGCGATATTCACGGTAACATATTCCGCGGTTCGTCGGTTAGCTATCTTCATCCTGTGTTTTTGGGAAAAGTAAAAAAATGGTTTGATGTGGTTAATCCTATTCTTGCAAAGTACATGGTTGCCAAAGAAGGCCCGGTCGCCATGGTACAAATTGATAATGAACTGATGGGAATCCATGAGTGGTATGGCGGATTTGATTACAATCGGGACACGATGGGTTTTGGCACTGAAAGCGGGCGCTATCCCGTTTTTCTAAAAAACAGGTACTCAAATGTCGAAAGCCTGAATTTGGCCTATGGTACCTCTTACGGACAATTCAGTGAGGTTTATCCGTTGAAGGACGGGAATGGGAAGAAAAGCAGTGAAACGCGAAGAATAAAGGATTATCAGGATTTTTACTTCGAAACGATATCCGAATATATTTATCTTCTTTACAAATGGATGAGAGAGGCGGGCATAGACTGCCAGATCGTTCATAATTCGGCGAACCCGTATATGAATTCGTATTTTCTTGAAGCAGTCAAGCTGATGGGCAAGGATTTCTTATTGGGCTCGGACCATTATTATAATCTAAACCAGGACTGGAATCAGAACAATCCCACCCCTCAATATGCCATCAATGTCTATTATTCGAATGAAATGCTTAGGCTGATGGGTTACCCTCCAACCATTTTTGAACTTCCGGGGGGGAGCTTATCTGATTGGCCGCCTATCACGAAAGAAGATTTACTGTGCTGTTACATGACCAACATAGCCCTCGGAATGAAAGGCTCGAATTATTATATCTTTACCGGCGGACCGAATCCGGAAGGGGCATCCCATCACGGAGATTTGTATGACTACAATGCTTCAATCGGCGCATTAGGTGATATCCGGCCTACTTACGAATCACAAATGATATTCGGAAAGTTTTTGGAGGAAAACGCATGGTTAGCCGGCTCTGATCATCTGGCTGATTTCCATATCGGACTTGATTGGGAGCAAAGCAGAAGCAGTCATTACTGGAACGACAAGAGAGGCATGGGCTTCAGCAATTCTGATGCATGGAAATTTCTGCGCAAGGGTTTGATGACGACTGCGTTCTGCGCTTCCTATTCATGCAATCTATTGGATTTATCTAATCCGATTGTAATGGGGGAGCTGGACAAACCTTTGGTCGTTGCAACTTCTGCCTGTATGTCGGAAATGATTCAAAACAATCTCGTGGAATTTGTTAAGCGAGGCGGCAAGCTTATTCTTTCACCAGTTATCCCGCAGTTGGATGAGAATTTCAACCCATGTACCATTCTTAGTGATTACCTTATGGCAGGTGGAAGCGGGCAGTTTGAAAAAACCTCTCCTGTTATCTCTGTCGGGGATGTACACAATATCCTGATGACCGGCTCTCTGTGGGTCAATGAATCAAGACCGTCCGAAGCGCAGGGCATTGCTTTTGAAGAGACCAGCGGTACAGAAATCGGTTGGAAGGCCGATTTCGTCGGAGGTGGAAAAGTCATATGGCTAGGCTTCCAATGGAGCCACGCCAAACATGAGCATTCTGATATGCTCCGATGCTTACTTGCGGAACTTGAATGTGACAAATCCGTGATCCGGTGCAGCAATCCCAATGTCTGGACTTCGATTAGAAGCAATGGCGAAAAACATATGCTTTTTGTTATGAATTTGCTCTCGGCCAAAATGACAGCAAACATAGAAGTAAGTCGTAAGGGAAAAGATGATATTCGATTGGCTGATATAGTGCTGAACCCTATGGAAGTTAAGTATTTTGAAATCGAAGGGGAAATCGAACTGTAGAGCTGGAAGTAGCTCAGGTGACGCCTCCGCGAGCTTACATTCAATTACATATAGCTGATTGCTATAGTACCGCCTGTCCTTGACCGGCGAAATTGCCAAGCCGCCCTTCGGTCTCCGGAGGTGCGGCCTTCAGCGCTTGCCACCCAATTAAATGAAGGATGAAAATGTCCGGAGGTTCGAATCAAGGGTCGTTTGATTTCGATTACATGGATTTACCTGCCTTAATGCTTGTTTCGAAATTTAGCGACTTCGGGTTCAATTTCTGATACAAGTTTTTCAAGGATTCGATTGAATTGTTGTTTTTCCTCGATCGTTAAAACATTTAAAAATACAGGCTGAAAATCTCCGTTTTGATTTAATACCACTTTACCGGCTTTTGTTAGCGTAATCATCATCACGCGTTGATCTTCTTCAGATTTATACCGTTCGATTAATCCCTTCTTTTCCAGCTTTTTAATCAGTTCAGAAGCAGATTGCGGGCGCATATCTAATTGAGCGACTAATTCTTTTTGAGAAATATGTGGTGTTTGATGAAGGATACTCAATATTTTCCCTTGCCCTCGATTTTGAACTGTAAACACGCTGCCTTTAAGCATGCTTTCTTTTAAGAACACCGTAAGTAAATCATTATATTTCATAAAATTCATAGTTATATCGGTATTCAATTGTTTTTCATCCATGACCATTTCTCCTTATCTTTTCCCAGTACACCTCTATTTTATCAGGTTACCGAAATAATTCAAAATGATGTTGACAAATTAATAAGGGTACCTTATATTATTCGTAAGGGTACCTGATAAAATGAGTGGAGGAGAAAAGAGATGACAGAGCTAGCCGTTTCAACGAAAGAGCTCGTTAAAGAGTTTCCTAACAAACGGGCCGTTAATGGAATTTCTTTGGATATAAAAAAGGGAGAGATTTTCGGCATTCTAGGTCCGAATGGTGCAGGAAAGACAACTTTCTTACGAATGCTTGCAACGATTACTAAAGTTTCAGGAGGCAGTGCAAAGATTTTTGGCAAAGATGTCATAAAAGACGCTCGAAAAGTTCGGAGCTTAATTGGCTTAACGGGGCAATATGCAACCGTTGACGAGGAATTGACCGCGATGGAAAACTTGAAGCTTTTTGGCCAATTGAATGGTTTATCGGCGAGTCAATCCAAAGCGAGGGCGCTTGAACTTCTAAATCAGTTTTCACTAACGGAGGCAAAGGATCGGCCCATTCGTGAATTTTCGGGCGGGATGCGTAGACGATTGGATTTATCAGTGAGTTTAATTGTGAAGCCACCCTTAATTTTTCTCGATGAACCAACAACCGGCTTAGATCCACGCACAAGAGGAGAAATGTGGGAAGTTATTCGCAACCTAGCAAGCGACGGGGCAACGATCTTGCTGACAACGCAGTATTTGGAGGAAGCGGATCAACTAGCTGACCGACTAGCCATTATCAATCATGGAAAAATCATTTCACTGGGAACGCCAAATGAATTGAAGTCTCTTTTAAGTGAGACTCAATTTGAAATTACTCTGGAGCATATGAAGGATACCGAAAGAACCAAGCAACTTATCAAGACAGAAATCGCTCAAGAAGCCATGATTTCACCAGAAGGAACCAAATTAACCGTTAAGCTGGCTGACACCAAAGTCATGACGAAATTACTTTTATGTTTTACTCAGCAAAATATAGAGATCAAAGAATTTTCGGTTAGAAAACCAACGCTTGATGAAGTGTTTTTGGAATTAACGAAATAATAAAGGAGAAAATGAACATGGAATCCGTGGTAAGCAAACAAAACAACTTAAAGAGCACCTTGGTTGATATTTTAGTAATGGCCAAAAGAAATATCCTGAAAATCAAACATAATCCCGATAAATTGATTGATGTAACGGTGATCCCCATTTTCTTCATGGTTGTCTTTTCTTATTTGTTCGGAGGCGCAATTGCTGGCGGTGTGCAAGCATATTTGCCAATCATCGTGCCGGGAATTCTCATTCAAACCCTGGTAATGTCGTCATCGGCAACAGGTACACAATTACGAGAAGATTTGGATACGGGCGTTTTTGATCGGTTTAAATCACTGCCCATTGTACGGATTGCTCCCCTAGCCGGTTTGGTGGTATCGGATATTTTGCGATATATTATGGCAGCTTTGTTCTCGATTGGTACGGGCTACATTCTTGGGTGGCGTCCGGAAGCCGGGATTGGTTGGCTAATCGTCGCTTCACTTTTGGCCATTTTTGGGGCATGCGCAATCAGTTGGGTGTTTGCATTAATTGGTTTGGTATCCAAATCCTCAGCAACGATCTCCAGTGTGTCGACAATGGTCACGATGATGATGTCGTTTTTATCCAATGCCTTCGTGCCTACGAACACTTTGCCAACTTTTTTACAAAAAGTAGCTGAATATAATCCTGTTACTTATTTGGTCACTGCTTTTAAAGATTTAGCAAACCATGGACAGTTCACTTCAAGTGCATCAATGACCATCTTTATCGGCATACTGCTTGTTTTGATTATCGCTCCAATTACAGTTAAAATTTATAACAGAAAAATTTAGAAAATGCAGACTTTATTTCCAGGACATATGATCGATCTCGAAAGAGGTTGGTCTACTCTATCAAGAGTTAGAACAATGTGATTAGAAATAAAAAACTAATATTGTCTAAATAGTATTGAAAATCAAATTATGGCATGATATGGTAATGTTATCCGTATAGGGAAATTCTATTGAACAAAGGGGGGATATCCTATGAAAAACCAGTTTGATTTGGATTTGCAAGTAACTAAAACCCAAATTACTTCTAAGAAAGCACTAGTAACTAGCCTTGCGTGGCAGTGTACCAGTTTATGCGATACTTATTTCAACTGTTCAAAGAAAGCTTGATTTCCCGTAAAATTTGCCAAAGTGAACGAAAAACATGCAAATCCGAAGACACGGTTATTTCAAACCGTGTCTTTGTCTATTCCCGGCTGTTTCGCCCCATAGCTTGGGTTTGTTTTGTTCTGAAGGCACCGTTTCACGACGTACAAGGTTTGAAATGAATACAGAATTGTCTGTGGCTTTGTTGGTGAGGAAAGACAAATAGTTGGAGATGCATAGCGGTATAGTAATAGAACGGTGAATCCTGCTTCTTTTTTTGTATATACTTGATGTGGGGCGGCTGAGACAGCCGGCCTTGCTGAATTTAACGAAAGGGTGATCGTATGCAATCTGAAGATAGAAAATTGGTTTTAAAGAAGGATATTTTTGATGCTGTTAAAAATGTTGGAATTGTTCATGGCGATACGGCTTGTTTTGTACAAGCGCTTTGGAAGATCGACTTTCCACGATCCACTGGTTCCCTTGCTTCATACATGTTAAAAAGTCTTTAGACACAATGATTTTAAGTGTTTAGGGGCTTTTTGTTTTTAATATTGATTCTCATAGTAAACGCAAAGCATGCGTAATGTTATACATACAGAAGTGATGCAGTTTTGCAAATTTCACATTACATTAAGATTGCATAGAACCTGGATTAAGTTTACTCATTTACTCTGTTGATGCATGAAAATGACATTAAAGGAGAGAGCACGGTATGAACATATTTTTAAAGCGTGTAATGGCCATTGCATTCACCTTCACCGTAGCAACTGGCTTGCTGGGCGGTATGGGTCCGCTATCGAAAGTATCGGCGAAGCCCTTGGAAATGGGTCCGCAAGATCCGAAAGAAGTGGAGCAATTTGCTGATGAATTTTTTAACCGTTCGGAATTGAAGGATAGTATGGCAGGAGCCGCATTTGTAGTCGTCAAGGGCAACAAGGTGTTATTGAAAAAGGGTTACGGCTATGCAGATATAGAGAAGAAGCTGCCGGTTGATCCTGACCGTACGGTTTTTCGCATGGCCTCCATTTCTAAAGTGATCACCGCTACAGCCGTGATGCAACTAGCCGAACAAGGGAAAATCGATTTGAACAAAGATATGTCGGCTTACTTGGGGGATATTAGCATTCCAAATCAGACGGGCTTTCCTCTAACCATGAAACATTTACTGACGAATTCTACTGGATTTGAATATGGAGATGGTTCAGAGTTAGAGACAAGGGATTTGACTCGGGAAGTACCTATTAAACAATACGTATCAGACAATACACCTACAGTGATCCGTAAGCCTGGTGAGTTTTACAGATATGACAACTTAGGATTTACGATTCAAGGTTATGCCATTGAGCAAGTGACAGGGAAGCCATTTGGTGCATATGTGCAGGAGCATGTTTTCAAACCACTAGGCATGAAAAATAGTAGCTTCCGTTTAACCCCGGGAAACATGAAAGAATTGGCTGTCCCTTATAACCAGATTGGCGAATCTATTCCTACGTATGCCACTGTTCCAACCGAGCTTCCGGGCGGAGGAATGCTGTCTACAGGTTCCGACATGGCTAATTTCATGATGGCTCATCTAGGTGGCGGCAAGCTGGGAGATGCGACGATTCTGAGAAATGAATCCGTGGCGGAAATGCAAAAACCGCAGCTTGCTATCCACGAGAAGCTGCCGAATATGGCTTATGGCTTCGAATACGCTAATCAGCAGCATTATAATGGGCATTACATGATTGAGAAAGCAGGTGACATGGCAGGATATCACAGCAATATGTGGTTGATTCCTGATGAAAAAGTTGGTGTTTTTGTGACCGTAAATAAAGATATTGAAATTCGCAAGCCATTGTTAGAAGCATTTATGAATCATTATTATCCGAATAAGGAGAAATCGTCCAAACCTCATGAACGGTCAAAACAGTCCTTGGCCAATTTTGAAGGTACATATAGTGACTTGCGGAATCGGATGTGGACCTCACGTATTCGTTCAGAAGAGGGCAAGCTTATCGTGAAGGATCCGTTTGGAGAGCATGTACTATATGAAATAGAACCTTTGCTTTTTCAAGACGAGCAGGGCACAAAAGCTGCTTTCAAATTGAATAGCAGCGGTGACGTGCAGGCATTTTATTATGATTTGAAATCTGATAGCTGGACCGAAAAATTGCCGAAACCGCAGCTGTATAAGGATGTTAGTACCGACGATCCTTATGCCGCACCGATCTATCACATGCGCCAATTGCGGGTCATCGATGAAATAAGTAACGACAACCGCTTTCAGCCTGAACAAGCAATTACGCGAGAACAGTTTATCGGATGGTTTATCCGGTGGGCCGGGGTAGCCCCATCCAAGAATAAGCCGGTGTTCACTGACATTTCTAACAGTGCTTACGCCCAAGAAATACAAGCGGCTTATGAGTTTGGTTTAATACAAACCTCAGCAAGTAGTCAATTTCATCCACAGCAGCTGTTGACGCGGCAAGAAGCAGCAACTATTATATGGCGTATGGCATTCAATCATTTAGGCGCCGAACCGCAGAAACCTTCGCTTAGCGGTCATACCGATGCTTGGGCGCTCGAAGGCGTTCGTTTCGTTATCGGGAAACAATTATTTGGACCCGAGGTTGTGAAAGGTAAGGACGGCAGGTTTGATTATCACTCCAAACGGCCTATGCTGAAAAAAGAAGCCGCTTCATTGTTATCACGGTTTGCTGACAATTTATTATAATATATAGAACAACTCCCTTTTGCTTGCAAGAAGAAGCAAGTCATGCGGGAGTTGTTCTTGCTTAACCTGGAGAGGTGAGATAAATGAAGTCTATACTCATCATAGATGATGAAATTGAGATTCAGGAACTGCTGACCATCTATTTAACCAATCATGGCTATACAACGATTGCTGTCGGGAATGGAGTTGAAGCACTGGCAATCATGCAGGAGAGGTCCATAGATTTGATTATTGCCGATATTATGATGCCTCAGATGGATGGATTGGAATTGCTTAAGAGGACGCGACAAAGCTCACAGATTCCGTTCCTCTTTATTTCCGCTAAGTCTGACGACATGGACAAAATCTTCGGCCTTCAGTTTGGAGCGGATGATTACGTTGGCAAGCCTTTCAATCCACTTGAAGTTGTTAGCAGGGTTCAAGCGTTGTTCAGACGGATTGATGCCTTTGCAAAGCCTGCGAAGCAAGAGCAGGAGTGTATTGAAATCGGGGATATATTGCTTGATTTGAGGAGCTGTAAGCTGTACAAGTCCGGGATAGAAAAAGAAACAACATCATATGAATTCAGGATTCTGGAATTGTTAATGAGACAAGCAGGCAGGGTATTTACGAAAGCACATATTTACGAGCAAGTGTGGGGCGAGGAATACATTGGAGATGAGAACTTAATCATGGTGTATATCAGCAAAATCCGGGAGAAAATTGAGGACAATCCCAGAAAACCCGTTCATCTCATTACGATTAGGGGGTTAGGCTACCGATTTGAAAAAGGCAGATAGCGTTTCAGGCAAACGTCCTTTGAAAAGGCTGTTTTTTCGAAATTATGCGGTGATCAGCGCATTGATGATTGTGGCAATATTCGTATCGCTTTTAAGTACACACCTGTTTATGAGAAGGTATATAGATGATCTGGATTTAGCCCAAATTAAAGGAGAGAATATTTATCAATACCCCTTTGATAACATCAGCGGGCATCTGCTAGAAAAGTACGGCGGTTGGTTCGAAATTGTGAATGAGCTGGGCCAGATTATTTATGTCAAAGGAAACAAAGAAGACGATATCGTCCATTATCAGGAGGGTCAGCTGTTTGCCAAAATGGATGTGGAGCGAAACGATGATGCGATTTTCTACCATGGATTTCCTGCGGATGGACCGCATGGCGAATCCTATGTATTATTGTGGAAAATACCTGAACGATTGTTTAAATTATCTACAGCTACAACTTTCTTCGCTGCATTGTTTGCCGTTTTATTGTTCATCTTGCTTTACTTTTATGCCCGATATTCTGTTAGACAAGTTAAGAAGCCGCTAAGACAAATCGTTGAAGGCATCAAAGAGATGGAGCACTTTAATTACACGAAGCGTCTTCATTATTCTGCCGAATGGGAGTTTGTGGAGATACAAGATGCATTTAATAGAATGGCAGGACGATTGCAGCGTACCTCTGCCGATAAGGAATTGGTCGAAAACAACAAAAAAAACATGCTGCTTCATCTGTCACATGACTTAAAGACACCCATTACCTCAATCTATGGATACTCGCAGCTTTTGTTGGATAACGAGACATTAAATCACAGGGATGCGCGCAAATATATTCAATACATTTACGATAAATCATCTTATATGGCCAATTTGATTAAAGACTTATTTGAATTGGCAAAACTGGAAGACAAGCATACGGAATTAAATAAAGAAAAAGTGAACATCACGAAATGGTTTCAACAGTTGGTGGTAGAATATTATCCCGAAATTGAGGAGAAGGGGTTTGAGCTTGAAGCACATATCCCGGAAGAACCGCTTCATGTTAAAATAGACAAAATTCATATGAGTCGCGTTATTACAAACTTGATTAGCAATACATTACAATATAATCCGGTGGGAACTGTTCTTTATGTGTCATGTGAACGAACAGAGGGAGATGTTATTCTATGGATTGGAGATGACGGAATCGGCATTGAGGAGCAAATTAGGGATCGAATTTTTGAAGAATTCATACGAAATTCAAGTACGGTGAAAGACGGCACAGGACTGGGTCTTGCTATATGCAAAAAAATTGTTGCATTGCATCACGGCACTATTGAAGTGGAAAAAAGTGATCGTTATTCTACTTTGTTTCGGATTTGCTTGCCATGTACAGTGGAAAAGCAGTGAACCCGACCATCGCGGGAGAGCACATCAAAATTCGGATTTGTATGGACAGAGCAGAGATGCATTTCCAACGGAGATATTTGGTTATAAAATGTGCATTACCCCATCATGGTCTGCAAAAAGAAAAGGAGGGGATGAAGGAGTATTTTGACCTAAGAGCCTTCTTATCGTCTTCAGATGCCCCTCTTACTTCTATCTACACTTCACTCTCTTCCATCGCTCGAATTGACTCGGCAACTTTGGCCATCATGGAACATTCGATCCGTTTGCGGAAAATGTCACAACTAAACTCGTAGGTTCCGTTGATGGAACCCGTCGCATGCAAGGCATTGGCAGGACAGCCGCCGCTGCAATAGAGTTTGGCCCAGCAATCCTTGCACTCCGGCTTCGTGTAGCAGTTGCTCTCTTTGAATTGGCACTGCAGCTCAGGTCGTGTGATGCCATCCCAGAGGTTGCCCATGCTGTACGCTTCATCCCCTACAAACTGGTGGCAAGGGAACAGTTCGCCCCATGGCGTGACAGCGAGATATTCCGTGCCTGATCCACAGCCCGTAATTCTCTTCTGGATGCAAGGACCTTCCGAGAGATCGAGCATGTAATGATAGAAAGTAAACCCTTCGCTTTGTTCACTCCGCTTAATCATTTCCTTGGCGAGAATTTCGTACTGCTTATAAATCTCCGGAAGATCCCTCTCGGTAAGCGCATAGGGTTCCCGTGGATCGCAGATGACCGGTTCCATCGAGATTTTGTCAAAACCAAGATCTGCGATATGGAAAATGTCATTGGTGAAATCGACGTTGTTCTTCGTATAAGTTCCCCGGACATAATACTCCTGGTCTCCACGCTTTTGGACGAATTGCTGGAACTTCGGCACGATATAATCATAACTGCCTTTGCCGGTCACGGTTGTGCGCAGCCTGTCATGAACCTCTTTTCTTCCATCCAGGCTTAAGACGACATTGTACATTTCCTGATTTAAAAACTCGGTGACCTCATCGTTTAGCAGCATGCCGTTCGTTGTGAAGGTGAAGCGGAATTTTTTATTATATTCCTGCTCCTTGCTGCGTGCATACGCAACAATCTGTTTGACGACTTTCCAAGCCATAAGCGGTTCCCCGCCGAAGAAGTCAATGTCAAGGTTTCGGTGATGGCCCGAGTGTTCCAGCAGATAATCGATAGCTCTTTGTCCAACCTCATAGCTCATGATTGATCGATCGCCATTGTATTTCCCTTGGCTGGCGAAGCAATATTCGCATGACAGATTGCAGGTGTGCGCGACATTGAGACAGAGCGCCTTAACATACGTTTTTCGTTCTTTTAAATTAATGGACAACTCTTCATACGCATCCTCTGTAAAGAGCTGACCATTGCTTATGAGTTCCTCGATCTCCGAGATGGTCTCTCGGATGCTTTCTTCAGAATAATGTTTTTCCTTCATCAATGAGATGATTTCTTCGGGAGCTGTATGCTCATAAAGCGCAATGATCTCATACGCCAGGTCATCAACAACATGCACTGACCCACTATAGGTGTCGATTACGATGTTGTATCCGTTCAGTTGATATTGGTGAATCATATTGCCAATCAAGCTCCTTTTCGCCTATAAAATGTTCAACAGCCATCGAAGCATAAACAACTTCGCCGCCCTTGTAAGGACGGCAGTGGTTTATGCGAAAATATAAAAAGTTCTCTCGTGAACGTATCTGATTCGTAAAATAACCGCCCATGACAGCGCAGTGGGCGGCGAATTTCAATTCCTATTTGTTCATGGGATTTTCACAACGCTGGTTAGCAACGCCACAGGAGGTCTTGCAAGCAGATTGGCAAGATGTCTGGCATGCGCCGCATCCGCCGTGTTTTGCAGTATCCATCAGTTTGCGTGTGCTTAGTGTTACAATTCTTTTCATCTGAAATAACTCCCCTACCATTTCATTAGTTGTAATAAACTCGCTACGTTGAACTATCGTAACAGCAACTTTGGATGTACAACAATCAAAAAGGTCACACATTTCACACATGTGGAATGCATCGATTCGTTGGGAAACAAGATACAGTAGTAAGGAGGATCGAGTGGATTACGGATGTTCCCTCAGTAGCGTGTGGGAGGGGGGAGTGGTTATATCGTCCATACGGACTTATTCTTCATGAGATCATCACTTAAATGGAGTTTCGACAAGTGGAGCCTTATGTGTTGCATGGAATAAAAAGGTTCTTAATTTTATGTAGTATTCCCTTGAGGTATAAAATTCCATATGCTAAGATAACCTTAATAAGGGACCGTGCTGTAACACGATCCCTAAGTACAACGTCCGCTAAAAGAGCGGTCGGCATCGGAAAAACAGTGCAGAAATAGACCGTTTACCTCACCAAGGGCGGTCTATTTCTTTTTGTGGAATGAAAGTATCGCTACAACCAGAGTCGCAAATGAAATCATTAGCGTCAAAGCTTGGTATACCTCCACAGGCATCACCTCCCTTCCGGGAGATTAGCCGACCGCCCTTAAAGCCGTTAAGTTGTACGAACCATATTATACCATGTGGCTCTCGTTTGAGGGTCCTTTTCTTGTGTGAAAAAGGAGACAGAGATGCTTTAGCACTGTAGAACTTGTGGCCTTTACGGATTAGCTGTCGGCAGTGTTACTAAGATAAAAGGTTTTATCCGAGCAATCCTTACATCTGGCATTTTGCATTCCATAACATACCCAAGTTACCTGAGATTCTTGTTTCAGGCAATGAGCTTCCTTTAATGCCGCGTCATAAAATGTTATTGTATCGATGTCGATTTTCTATCTGCGGGTTTATGGCTTTCATCTGCTGTTTGGGTGTTTTCATTTTTATCAGGTATTTATTCTCGATGAGCTTATTAATTTGCCCTTATAAAGTGCCATGGCTATTGACATCACCTATTCTATTTTGCTAGTATGTATCACGAAATAATTTTCCTTTAATGACGGTCCAGAGAGGCCGAAAAGGGCGACTTGATATTTTAATGCTAATAATATCTATGTTTTCTCATGCCCTTTTGTCCTCTGTGCCAGAAGGGCTTTTTATTTTGCTTAGTAATACCTCTTTTAAAGGGAGTCCCGTGAGGCTTCAAAAGAGAATGGAAAAGTCTTGTGTAATCCATTCCCTCAAACACGCTAAAAGAGAGTTTTATCAACAAGAAACGGGAGGATCGTTAGAATGGATTATCGTAAGAAAACAGTGGTAGCTTCAGTAGCCGGTTTAACGTTGGAAGGAATGGACATTATGTTTATTTCCTTTGCGATGACAATGATTATTTCAGAATTTAACATTGATCTCGCAACGGGTGGACTGATTTCTTCCATAACGAACGTTGGCATGCTGTTAGGCGGTATTATTTTTGGGGTTTTGGCTGATAAGTTTGGGCGGGTAAAAGTGTTTACGAACACCGTCTTGTTGTTTGCAATTGGAACGGCTTTAACTGGACTCGCAACGAATATTGAACAAGTTTATATTTACAGATTTATCGCAGGTCTTGGCGCAGGGGGCGAATACGGAATAGGTATGGCTCTTGTTGCCGAGGCCTGGCCGAAGAATAAGCAAGGAAGAGCTTCCTCATATGTTAGTGTAGGTGCT
The DNA here is from genome assembly GCF_021654775.1 of Paenibacillus azoreducens. Classification (NCBI taxonomy): domain Bacteria; kingdom Bacillati; phylum Bacillota; class Bacilli; order Caryophanales; family Paenibacillaceae; genus Paenibacillus; species Paenibacillus azoreducens. The sequence continues at coordinate 1,093,958 of NZ_AP025343.1, forward strand.
CAATATGGCGTTATTTTAGCGGCGCTTCTTAGTGCTGTCATTCTTCCGACTTTAGGGTGGAGAGCTTTATTCTTTGTTGGAGTGCTGCCTGTAATTTTCGCCGTTATTGTGCGAAAGAACCTTGGGGAATCTACAGAGTGGCTGGATGCTCAGAAAAATAAAGAGATCAACAAACAGCACGAAAAAGGCAAGCTGGCTCAACTATTTGAAACACCTAGAACATCGATGACGACAATTTCATTAATTATTATGGCCACTGTGCAAATTGCCGGTTACAATGGCTTAATGATTTGGCTGCCATCCATGCTGCAGAAATCCCAAGGCCTATCCGTTTCAAGCTCTGCGCTTTGGACGATTAGTACAGCGGTTGGCATGATTATAGGGATGCTGACGTTCGGCCTGTTTATGGACCGATTTGGCGCAAAACGTACTTTTGGTATCTTTTTGCTTGCCTCTGCATGTGCCGTGTTTTTATACTCCTATGCTACTGGAAGTGTCGCCATTTTAATCGGAGGGGCGATTGTCGGCTTCTTCTCAAACGGCATGTTCGCTGGGTATGGGGCTTTAATTAGCAGCTTTTATCCAGTGCAAATCCGAAGTACGGCCACAAATACGATTTTTAACTTCGGTAGAGCTATAGGAGGATTTTCACCAATCTTCGTTGGCTATATTCTTCAGAGATATGATATGACGGTCGTCATGATCTACTTGGCTGCCTTATACTGCATTTCCTTCATCGTGATGCTAACTCTAAAAAAAGGCTCGAACAAAGCTTTACAACCGATTGAAATAAAATAGTTAAACATAGTCAAAAGAGTAGCAGAAATCCTATGTGAATGAGATTTATCATCAATAGCCGAGAAGATAAGTTTGTGTTATATATGCTGGAGGTAAGTGTCGTGGAAAATAGTAATAGGCTTCATTATTTTGATAATTACTTGGATGATGAAGATGTGTATTCTGCTCTAGAAAAATATTGGATTGATATGTTTTTTATGTTGTTGCATAAAGAAAATATAGATGGAAGAGACTGGATATGTCCTTATTATAACACCACCTTTAGTAATGGGAAAAAAATGATGGATGGAAATCCTATATTTTCGGCGAAATCAAAAGAAAAAAATAAAATAATAAAAATTATTCAAGAAAGCTCTAAGAATGGGACTTTATTTTCTTATTGGATAAATAGTTCTATGGACAATAGCCAGAATGAATTGGTGATAGTTTGTACATTAAATAATAATAACTTGGAAAAGATAAAAGAAATAATCATTAGTTGGATTAAAGGTAATTTGAAAGATACGAAATAATAGTCTGAGAGAAAATACGATGGTGAGAAAATCTTGCCGGTTGGCTAAAAACAATCGCCACTATCTGAGCAAGTAGTATTTTGCAATTAAGTAATTTAGAGTGTTGTCCGACTCGCAAAAAAAGGGGGACTGATATGCTAAAACAGTGTTCCGTAGGAAAAGTGAAAAATGTACGTTTAACCGTGGATATCAACCAAACAACTGTGGAGGCGTTTTCTAAACGGGAAGAGCACTTGGTCTAGTGAGGGTTATCAATAATATGATATGGGACATGTCTCGAATAAAGAAGCTTGCCTTTGGGCAGGCTTTTTGACGTTTTAAACACAGTTCATTTTATTGGTAGGATTCAACTCGATATATGTCGAAGTATGGTGGGAGGATGAACAGGACGTAATTATATGGGAATGTGAATAGCAGGGGGATTTTCATGAGAGATTTAAAAATTCTTAAAGAACGAGAAGCTTGTATGCTTTTTCAAACATGCGAAAATGATAGCGGTAATGGATGGATTGGTGGAAATGCGCAGCATATTTTGATGACAAAAGTGTACTGTTTAGAGAAATCGGATCTGATTATCACTTCTATCTTTGTTTTGTGAATCCATTGGATAAAAATAATATGTTTTCTGTCTTTATACCAAAAGAATACGAAAATCGGATTTCAAAAAATATTTATCCAAACTGCTCATTGTACGTATTTGAACATCCGGTTTCGAAAGAAAGTTTGGATTCTACTTATACCGAATTTGGAATAGTTAAACACTATATTTCAGAAGGTATTTTTGCAAGTGAAGAACAAGCATTTGAGACACCTTTTTTAATTAAATTTGGCGGGAATCCCTTTCATATTCAAGAAGAAGAATATTATTACATAGAATTAGAAAAGGACGGATATTGTTTCTTGTGTCAAATTGATGAAGACGGTTATCCAAGTGGGTTATTCCATTCAGGCACAAGCCTTCCATTTGGATTTGGTGCTGTGTATTTGTATGCATTTGTGACCGAGAATACCGTAAAAAATCCAATAGTAGGATATTGGCAATATTCATAGGTCGATGAATATGTAGATTTTTTTAAAGCGCCTTCTGAACAAAGGGAGCCAATTTCTTCATAAAACAATCTTGATGAGAGGTTCATTAATGGACTGAGAGGTATACATATGAAAAAATTCTTAAAGATATTCGCTATTACTATTCTTGTAATTGTAATCGTGTCTATAGGAGCTTTGCTATTATTTGGACGTAACAACCATAGTAATTTATCTGGAAGCATTTCTGATAAAATCGATCAATATTTGACCAATGAAAAATTTCAGGGAACCGTCCTAATTGCAAAGGAAGGTGAAATTTTATTTACAAAAGGTTATGGATTGGCAGCCACTGATTTACCTAATAACCCAAGCACGCTCTATCAGATTGCTTCATTATCCAAAACATTCACTGCAGTAGCAATCATGCAATTAGTAGAAAAGGAGCTTCTTAACGTAGATAACCCAATTTCACAATACTTTCCAGACTTTCCGAATGGAGAGTCTATAACAATAAGTCATCTACTTAGTCATAGCTCGGGAATTCCGGACTATCTAAAGCCGAATTTCAAATTTGACTACAGCAAAGAATGGAATCCAAATGATATTGTAAAAACCGTTAGCAATTCTGAATTAGAGTTTACCCCAGGTAAAAGCTTTAGTTATAGTAATACTGGTTATGTGATGTTAGGACTTATTGTTGAAAAAGTTAGCGGACAGTCATATGCAAATTACATAGAAGAGCATATTTTTAAGCCAAGCAACATGTTGAATTCTATGTTTACGGTTTCGGCTGGCATACCAAAAGCGGAAGGACATATAAAGGGGGAAGTCGGGCCCGTAATGCATAATTCTGCAGCGTTTGCAGCCGGGGATATCATTTCTACAGTTGAAGATTTAGAACGGTTTGACAGAGCCCTGCGTAATCATGCATTGATAAGTAAAGAATCATCAGAACTGATGAGTATGACCCATGCTAAAAAGTTTCCGTCTCAATATGGATATGGATGGTATACGCAAGATGTCATGGGGAAAAAGGCAGTTGGGCATCCAGGAGGGTATCCAAGTGGTTTCCGTCATTATGTTACACGGCTAATGGACGAGGAATTAACAGTGATCGTTCTTAGCAACGAGATGACGGTGAATTCCAAAAAAATCAACCGTAATCTTACATCCATCGTTCTTCAGCAGCCGATTTGGATATGGGAGGAGAAACTTTAGTTGGCACATATTATGGAGAATGGGGAGGAGAGTTGTTGGCATTCTGGGCTTTTTGCCCAATGTTCAATCCCCCGAAGCAAAAACTGTTCCGGGGGATTTTTGCATCCGTCGGCTCTTTCATTGTCATAATTCTAATGAAGATGCTCTTTTAGGCTAGAGCCTGTTCAACTTCCTGTTTTAACTCGGCTGCATCAATTTCAACGGGGTATTGGAACTCTTTGCCGTTAATGAATACAGTCGGCACCATCTTCACCTGACGTTTAATGGCTTCTGCTATAATGTTTAGACTTAGGTCAATGTTATCGGGTTGTTCCTGCAAACCATATTCTTCGGTTAACAGCTTTTTAATGGAATGGCTGTCGGATTCGCTCCACTGGTTTTGTTTGGCGAATAAATCTTTCATAAGCTCGTAGGCTCGCTGCGGGTCCTTATAGTCTAAAAATGCGTTTGCCAGTGTACCATATAATAGCATTTCGCGTGGTTTATCGTAATGTTTAACAACATATTGAACTTGCCCTTTCTCGATATAAGGGGTCAATGTTTCATCGGCTGCTTGAAAGAATGTTGCACAATACGGGCACGCCAGGTTCAAAAACACTTCTATTTTTACGGGCGCACTTTTTTTACCATAACTTAAAAATGCATTTTCGATCGCTTGTGTCATGTTCAATCCTCCTATTTGATATTGCTTGGAATGACGGACTTGTCGATATGAACGGCGTCTTTGATGTTAATTTTGGCATCTAGCAGTCCTGCGTCAACGAATTTATCGGCCAGTTTTTGCTGGCTTGCGATGATAGCTTCACCCATCTGTTGAACGCCGAATGTACGGCGATCATTGGCTTTTTGAAGAGGAGCAACGTCTAACCCCAATTCAGTGGATAAGATTTTCGAAATTTCCTGTTTATTTTCATTGGCCCATGCATCGGCATTTTGCAATTCTTGAAGAATGGTCGTCACGACTTCCGGTTTTTTGTCCAGAAGGTCTTTCGTCGCAAAATAGAACGTCCGATTTTCCGAATTCCCGGAGCCATTGACAATGGTACGCGTTTTTACCGTGTTTTCTACAATCGCCAAGTACGGATCCCAAGTGCCATATACGTCGAACTCGCCTTTAGTAAAGGCAGCCAGGCCCTCCGCGGCATCTTTATAAAACTTAATGTTGACTTCGTTTGGAGCAATACCGGCTTTCTCCAAGGCAACCAAGAGCAGGTAATGCTGATTGCCGCCTTTGGTTACCCCGATCGTTTTCCCTTTCAGGTCATTTACGCTTTGGATCTCGGAATCTGCTTTGACAACGAGTGCAACGCCTTCCGGATATGGAGATTCGGATGCCACATAGTTCAAAGGATGTCCGCCTGCTTGCATAAATACAGCGTTACCGTCAGATGCATGGCCGAAGTCAATGTTATTCGTATTTAAAGCTTCCAATAAAACGGTGCCTGTAGGGAACACCTTCCATTCTACTTTATAGCCTTTCTCGCTTAATGCTTTATCCAAATTCCCGTGTTCTTTTAAAATGTTTAGCGTATTTCCTTTTTGATAACCTATGGTGACGACGCCTTTTTGATTACTTGGAGATGTACTAGCAGACCCGTCGGCAGAGCCGCTAGTAGAACTGCCGCCAGAACTGCTGGCAGAACCGTTGCCGCAGGCAGCTAAAACCAAAGCAAATAGGGCAACTAGAGTAAATAAAAATGTTTTTTTCATGTCCTACACTCCTAAAATTTGATTTAATATTTTTTTCTCATGGAAGGTAAACGTATCGTTTCGTTCCCGTGGCCTTGGCAAGTCAATGCGTTCATCTAACTGTATGGCACCCCGGTCGATCACGATAACGCGATCCGCTAAACGCACGGCTTCCGTTACATCATGGGTCACAAGAAGGGAGGTGAATTTCTGCTGCTGCCACAGCTCTTCAATCAGGTTTTGCATTTCAATCCGGGTTAACGCGTCCAGCGCGCCAAGCGGTTCATCAAACAGCAAAATATCCGGATGGCTTGCTAACGCCCGGGCCAGGGCAATGCGTTGTTTTTGTCCGCCTGACAGCTGATCGGGCCAATCATATCGTTTATCGATCAATCCCACTTTTTCCAGAGATTCTTGGGCGACGCTCGGATTGACTGCGCCAAGTTCAATATTCTTCATAATATTTTTCCAGGGCAGCAGCCTATCATCTTGGAACATGATCCGGATTTTCGGATCGTTTGCTTCTTTGCCGGAAAAATGCAATTCTCCTCTCGTGATCTGCGTAAGCTTTGCGATGATGCGCAGTAGAGTGCTCTTTCCGCAGCCGCTTCTTCCAACGATGGCCGTAAAGCTTCCTTGTTCGATGGATAATTCGATATTCTGTAATACTTCGTTATCGCCGTAACTTTTGCTGACATTTTTCAGTTCAATGTTGACCATGACGTCCCCCAAAAAGCTAGTTATTTCCTACGGTAAACAGGATTCCATTTTAAAAAGCGGCGCTCAAACAGTTTTGCAATGTAATCGGACAGCTTTCCTAGTATCGCGTATAGAACGATGGTTAACACGACAATGTCCATCTGCATGAATTCCCGGGCACTCGTTGCCATAAAGCCAATCCCTGAATCAGCGCCGATGGTCTCCGCTACGATTAATGACATCCACATGACGCCAAGCGCATAACGAATGCCTACCAGAATGGAAGACAAGGCGCCGGGCAAAATAATGTTCACAAACAATTTCCACTTCGATAACCCATAAACGGTTCCCATCTCAATCAGTTTTCGATCCACATTTTGAATACCGCTAAAAGTGTTTATGTATACAGGAAACATGACGCCAAGCGCAACGAGAAAAATTTTGGCGGATTCACCGATTCCAAACCATAAAATGACAAGCGGAATCAACGCCAAGTGAGGGATGGTACGGATCATTTGCATGGTTGTGTCCGTTGTGATTTCAAAAAACTTAACCGTTCCATTTAATAGGCCAAGTGTAAAACCGATGATCCCCCCTATGAGAAATCCGATTAAAGCACGCTCGGTACTAATCAAAACATGTTCTTGCAATTTACCGGAACTCGTTAATTTGATTGCAGCATCAACGACGTCCAATGGCGTTGGCAGGATGGAGGAACTGATAATCTCGGATTGCCCAAGTATTTGCCAAAGTACAATCATTAGGATTGGAAAAAGCCATGGAAACAAATGATTTGTATACCTTTTATTGATTTTTCTCATCTTCTGATCTCCCGAAAATTGTAGAAATGATGAATATGATAGCAAGTTGTGTTTGATTATAGAGAATTCCGATGAGATTTGTCAACAATAAAAATGAACGATGTTGATAGGAGATAATCTGAAAAGCTAACGGACAGGGCAGACGCTATAGAACCGATCAGCCGTCGACCGATTGATTTATCAATTAGCCGAGAATACTCGTGACTTTAGTCATGCAGATGAATCGGCTTCAGTTGAGGCATAGCTTTAGCTATGTTAATCAACTGACGTATGTTAAGCTTAAAACAAATAAGAAGTGAGGTGAATGCCATGCCTCGACATAAAGCTTATAAGTTTCGGATCTATCCAAATCAAGAACAGCAAATATTAATCGCTAAAACTATCGGTTGTTCCAGATTTGTCTACAATCACTTTCTAAATATGTGGAATACAGCTTATTCAAATACAGGAAAAGGTCTATCTTACCCTTCTTGTTCTGCTATGCTTCCCAAAATGAAGAAGGACGTTGAGACTTGTTGGTTGAAAGAAGTCGATAGCATCGCACTCCAATCCTCTCTTTTAAACTTAGCGGATTCTTTTTCTCGTTTTTTCAAAAAACAAAATAAAAGGCCTCAATTCAAAAGTAAAAAGAATCCCGTTCAAAGCTATACTACGAAGAACGTGAATCAAAGCATTGAAATCAAAGAAAACTACGTGAAGCTACCTAAACTCGGATTCGTAAAGTTGGCTAAAAGCCGAGAACCGAAAGGACGTATACTTAATGCTACCCTTCGTAAAAATGCGAGTGGAAAATTCTTCGTCTCCATCCTGTGTGAGGAAGAAATCGATGAACTACCGAAAGTGAATTCCGCGATTGGTATTGACTTAGGTATCACAGATTTTGCAATTCTATCGGATAGTCAGAAGAAAGATAACCATAGATTCACTGCCCAGATGGAAAAGAAACTGAAACGAGAACAGCGTAAGTTGTCACGTCGTGCCTTCCTGGCTAAAAAGAAGGGAATCGACCTTTTTCATGCGGAGAACTACCAAAAACAAAAGCGAAAAGTCGCTAGACTCCACGAAAAAGTGATGAATCAACGTACCGATTTTCTAAATAAGTTAAGTACAGAAATCATCAAAAACCACGATGTGATCTGTATAGAGGACTTAAACACAAAAGGTATGTTACGTAATCGTAAATTAGCGAAAAGCATCTCTGACGTATCCTGGTCTAGTTTTGTAGAAAAGTTACAATACAAAGCCGACTGGTACGGTCGTCAAATTGTAAAGGTAGATCCATGGTTTCCCTCAAGCCAGATTTGTTCTGAATGTGGACACCTAGATGGAAAGAAACCGCTCCACATTCGGGAATGGACTTGCCCCATTTGTCATACCCATCACGACCGTGATATCAATGCGAGCAAAAATATCTTGATAGAAGGATTGAGAATACAAGCTCTATCATAGACCAGACACAAAGAACCGTAGGTACTACGGGGATAGCTTGGTAAATAAGAGAAACCGCTGATTGTCGTGTATGCCACGATCGATCAAGTATGCTCTCTTCCCAAGAATCTCGTGACTTTAGTCATGAGAGGTTCAATTCGGCAAGTTGGGTACAACGTTGTGCAAAGCATAAGCGCGGCCATGAAGGATAAAGAGTACCCGCCGCCACTTTCGCACAAGCGACCCGGGGACGGTGAAAGCCCGGGGAAAGAAGCGGGGAAACGGCGATCCGGAGCCGCAGTCGAAGAAAGGGGACGCGCGTTCGGCATGATCGAACGTTACGGAAAACGCCTATATGCGGAAATTCCGGCGGCGCGTCAACTAGGGTGGAACCGCGGGTGCGTCATACAAGCTCTCGTCCCTAGGCATAGTTCTATGTCATGGGAGAGGGCTTTTTCTATTTGTTTTTAAGCTGCTCATGGCCAAAACAATCTGTTCGGTATAAGGAGAGAAGCAGAAATGAGTGTCAACATGGATCAAATCGTAGCGCTGGCGAAGCATCGGGGGTTCATCTTTCCGGGCTCGGAAATATACGGGGGCCTTGCGAACACATGGGACTACGGACCGCTCGGCGTCGAGCTGAAAAACAACATCAAGCGGGCATGGTGGAAGAAGTTTATCCAGGAATCGCCGTACAACGTCGGTCTGGACGCCGCCATCCTGATGAACCCGCAAGCGTGGGTCGCTTCCGGACACGTCGGCAATTTCAACGATCCGATGATCGACTGCAAGCAGTGCAAGGCGCGTCACCGCGCCGATAAGCTGATCGAGAACGCATTGTCGGAGAAAGGCATCGAGATGATCGTCGAGGGCCTTTCGTTCGAGCAAATGCGCAAGCTGATCGACGAGCACGCCATCGATTGTCCGGATTGCGGCAGCCGCGATTTTACCGACATCCGCCAGTTCAACCTGATGTTCAAGACGTTCCAGGGCGTCACCGAATCGAGCACGAACGAAATTTATTTGCGTCCGGAAACGGCGCAAGGCATTTTCGTCAATTTCAAAAACGTACAGCGCACGATGCGCAAAAAATTGCCGCTTGGCATTGGCCAAATCGGCAAAAGCTTCCGTAACGAAATTACGCCGGGCAACTTTACATTCCGGACGCGCGAGTTCGAGCAGATGGAGCTTGAATTTTTCTGCAAGCCGGGCGAAGATTTGAAATGGTTCGCTTATTGGCGCACGTTTTGCTTCGAATGGCTGAAATCGCTGGGCCTGAAGGAAGCGAACATCCGGCTGCGCGACCATTCGGAAGATGAGCTGTCCCACTACAGCAACGCCACGACGGACATCGAGTTCAAGTTCCCGTTCGGCTGGGGCGAGCTGTGGGGAATCGCCGATCGTACCGACTATGATTTGAAGCAGCATATGGAACACTCCGGCGAAGATTTTCATTATATCGATCAAGAGGCGAACGAGCGGTACGTGCCGTATTGCATCGAGCCGTCGCTCGGCGCGGACCGGGTGACGCTGGCGTTTCTGATCGACGCGTTCGAGGAACAGCAGCTCGAAGGGGACGGCAGCCGCACTGTGCTGCATTTGCATCCGGCGCTTGCGCCGTTCAAGGCGGCCGTATTCCCGCTGTCGAAGAAGCTGTCCGAAGGGGCAAGCGGCGTATTCGCCGAGCTGGCGAAGCATTTCAACGTCGAGTACGACGAAGCGGGCTCGATCGGCAAACGGTATCGCCGTCATGATGAAATCGGCACGCCATTCTGCATTACGTACGACTTCGAGTCCGAGCAGGACGGGCAAGTAACCGTGCGCGACCGCGACACGATGGAGCAAACGCGGATTCCGATCGCCGAGCTAAAGGCGTTTATCGAAAGCAGGATTGTCTTTTAAGCTGCGCTGGAGATCGATCCTGAGTTAACGTTGCTTTGAATGTCGCCGAACTCTTTGCTTCGCTGGCGTTCTTCTACCGCTCTCTTTCCCGGTGACCAGACCAATGCCCGCTAAAAGGCTCAGTGTACCGTGGTGTTTGTTCGGAATCACGCCCGGGTAGCGGGATGTTTGCCGGGAACAGTTGGTAAATCCAAGGAGGTTTTCTGAAAAGATAACCTATATAAGTTGAACTAAAGAAAATGAAAAGGGATAGGCGAGAGGAGGAAATGATTCTGGAGAAGCGGAGCGTTCGCCTTTGTGAGCGGATTTCCACCATAGATTAGGTTCAAATCATAGAAATCTGGGAGCAACAGCGATCGAAAGAACATTACATCCGGCTCCCTCCTTCCGTTCATAAACATTGGTTCAACTTATATAGAAAAAGACCCTCTATGAGGCTTTTGGAAACGAAGGAGGAAGTGTTATGGAAAAAGACCTGTTGGAACAGCTAAACTGTTGGCATGACGATGATGAATTTGAAAAAATAGTTGGCAAGATTACGGAAATTCCCGAACAGGATAGAGACTATGATTTAGTCAGCCATTTGGCGAGAGCATTAAACAATTTGGACCGTTACGATGAAGCATTGCAGCAGCTTTCGACGATCAAAACGGAAGGGGAGCATGACCCTCTTTGGCATTTTCGTGTAGGGTATGCCTACTACTATCTATCGCAATATGAGGACGCAGTAACAGCATTCGAAATGGCGAATAAACTGGATCCCGAGGATGAAGATGCTGTGATGCTTTTAAAATGGAGCCGTCACGAGGTTGGCATAACAAGCCCTCAAGAGAAGTCGATGACAGTGCAGCCAAACGCTATTGCTTCAGTGAAGAATGATCCTCCGGCGAATGAGCTCATAAGTTTTAAAGAAAGAATCAAACCGTTTCAGTTCATAGAGCATGATAGCGGCAATGTGTCCTTGATTTTGAATGTTGGTGTTTATAAAGATGAGGTTTTTCAGACAAGAGCTGACGAGGGATTTGAAGGCAACGGTTACGATTGGGGATCTTTAGCGGTGGTCTTTCTTGAGGAAAAAATGCCTCAACTAGAAGATACCGTACATTTTGACCCGGAAGCCGATATGTTCTGCGCTTATTCAGACAATAGAGAGGCTTTGCAAAAATTTGCGATCGGGTTTAAAGATGCTTGCGAAGATGACGCCGTAATCAGGGATTTATTCTCCCGAGCTGAATTGGATTGAACCGAGGACAAACAGTTAGGACTAAATTGACGATGATTGGTGGTGTTTGCTATTCATAAAATTAGCAGGCAAAAGACTGTAGAGGGCACGCAAATTCCGGGCATTATCCATAACATGCAGTATTTCTACATTAATCTCGATGTATATGAAGATGGAATGATGAATTGTTGGGAATTAGTGGATTTGGATGGCCTAAAAGAAAAACTTGAAATCGGTTGGCTTGTGCCAAGCATCCCGGATGGAGAAAATATATCAATCCATGGATTAGGGGCGTACAAAATTATAACCGGGTCGTGGAATTATGATAAGAACAGCTATTATGAGTACATAAAGAAAGCGATTGAGCGCCTTAATCCTAATTTGAATAATATATATACCGTTTCGGAAGAAGAAAAAAAGTTATTGGAGCAGCGGAGAATATCTTATTCGCCGGAAGCAAAGGATTTTTATGTGAAAAGCGAATTATTTTATCAAACAGTTGAAGGGAATGGGTTCCCTATCTTCATGAAGCATGAGGGATGCTGCTACTTAGCCAATTTGGTGGTTTACCAAGACGGGTGTGTGAAATGTTATTATTCAGGATACGAGTTGGATTATAAAATAGAAGAGGTTCAAGAAATGTTTCGTAACGGTACCTTTTTCACGGAATTTAAGACACCCACAAAAATGATGATTGATGATTTTGCGGAGGTTACGCTTGGAGAAGCCGTATACTGTACCGATCCTGAAGAAAAATATAAGGAACTTTTGGATATCCACTCCAAACTGAATGGAAAGAAAACATCATTAGAAAAATGCAGGGAAGCCTACTATAGTTATCTTGAATATCCCTCTGACTATACAAGGGAGAGGCTTAAAGAACTGTACGAACTTATTCCGGAGCATGAAAGAATGTATTTGGGAGATATGGATAGTAAAGATGCCGATTATATAAGAATCATTTATTATCCAGAAGATAAAAGAGAAGTCTAGTCGAAACGGACCGAACATGCCAACAGACCGCAATCCTCTGTCAGAGGGCGGTCTATTTTTCTTTTAATTGGATAGTACGCTCATTGCTTATGATCTTACAGCCGTTTATGTGCTCATTTCACCGTTTATGTGCTCATTCCGCTCCATATGTCTCCGCTTATACTTCAGCTCTCCCTTATTCCGCGGAGTACTCTTTATGTGCCACCCGATGATCGTTCCTGCTGTCCAAGCTGCACACCCGCTGCGTTGTAGAGACCTCGTCCCATAATATGCGCGAGCTGTTCGGCCATGTACTTCGGAGTGTAAGGCAGATCATTATCCAACCAGGAGACGATGACAGCCAGATGCGCGCCGGCCGCATACGTAATGAAAAAATCCTTCGATACCAGGAACTGCTCCATATTCGGCTGCAATGCAGAAATTCCTTCATAACACTGCGTTTTGATTAATTCAAGCACGCGCCATCCGAATCCCGGTACGCCTTTCAGCATCACTTGATAGAATTCCCGGTTGCTGCCGATATGTTCGAACATCCGAACGAAGGTGGGAATGGGAGTGTAGTCGGGAGTTGCTGGAGAAGGAGGCTTTTGCTCTCCTTGCAGGGCGTTCACAGCCTCGGCGAGCATTTCATTGATGCTTTGCTCCAATAAGTCATGTTTATCCCGGTAGTGAAAATAAAACGTAGATCGATTAATATCGGCGCGAACGGTAATATCCTGGATCGTGATTGCATCAAATCCCTTTTCCGGAATGAGTGAAATCAGAGCCTCTTTTATAAAATGTCGCGTACGTTTTATCCGGCGATCCATTTTGATATTATTTTCCAACGCTTTTCTCCTCCTTGTAGAAGATCTCCACGTAATCCTACATTTTTTCCGTCTTTGTCGAATAAGCAACGAAGCCAAAAAATCTAATGGTAGCGGGGGTGGCTGTCATAACTATAATAATAAACAAGTTGTATGAATTCCGACAAGGCGTTGGATAACATAACGTACAGCAAATAGATATTTAAATGAAAGAGGAGAGGTTCTTATGTCAAATTTCGTGCTTAAAGGCGGACGATTGATCGACGGTCTCGGCAGCATCATTGAAGATTCGGTGGTACAGGTGCGGGACGAGCATATCATTGCCGTAGGTACGGCCTCCGAATTGGAGATTCCTGCCGATGCGGAAGTGATTGATGTAAAGGGCAAAGTGGTTATGCCGGGTTTGATTGACGCTCATGTTCACATTATCGGCGGAAAAGCGGCTAATCCGGTCATGGTCTCGCTCACTCCGCCGGAAGTATTGGTTGGCCGGGCGCTAAATGATATGAAAAAGCTGATCGACGCCGGTTTTACCAGCGTCCGCGATTGCGGCAGCCATGTTGCGGTTCATGTCCGCAGCCTGATTGCCGAAGGCGAGTATGACGGGCCGCGGTTAAAAACTTCTTATAAAATGTTAAGCCAAACGGGCGGGCATGGAGATTTGCATATGCTGCCCCAATCCTTCAATTCCTATGGAAGACTGTGCGACGGCGTTGCGGAATGCCGTAAAGCAGCCCGCGAAATGTTCCGGGAAGGCGCCGATTTTATTAAAATTTGCTCATCCGGAGGCGTATTATCGGAGAAAGATGATCCGCGTTCGCCTCAGTTCACGGTAGAAGAAATCGAGGCTATCGTATATGAAGCCCAAGCTTTCGGTTCCTATGTCGCTTCGCATGCGCAAAGCACCATAGGCATCAAAAACGCGCTTAAGGCCGGGGTAAAGACCATTGAACACGGTATTTTGCTTGACGATGAAGCGATTGAACTGATGCTGAAGCAGGATGCGATTCTCGTGCCTACGCTTGCCATCACCCATTTGATCGTCACCGAAGGGCAGCATTATGGCATACCGCCATTTGGACTCAAAAAAGCACAAGCATATCATGATATTCATAAAGAAAATATCGTCAAAGCGTATAAAGCAGGAGTTAAAATCGCGGCGGGAAGCGATTTGATGGGCTGCAAGCCTGTCGAGCATGGCAAAAACGGGCTGGAGCTCGCCTTGATGGTGGATGAAATCGGGATGAGCCCGATGGAAGCCATTATGGCCGCTACCCGTTTCTCCGCCGAAGCGATGGCAATGGAGGATGTGGGAGTGCTTGCCCCAGGGAAGAAAGCAGACCTGCTTGTCGTTGACGGAGATCCGTCCAAAGATATTCACGTATTATTGGATTCCAGTCATATTGAAAAGGTCTTTGTAGACGGGAAATCATTGAAATAGGCGGTCAACCTTGTCCCGTTTATAGCCGAAAGCTGTAGCGGGACATGGTTCTGCCTTTTGCCTTCAGTAGAGGAGGCCTGTTCATCATCGGCGCTTCCTGGATTAAAAAGGTGCTATTAAAAATAGTGCCTTTTTTATTTTTTGAAGCACTTGCTTGGTTGGATGTCCAAGTGTACTATTGTTTAATCATTAAGTTATTAGGCATGATATAAGTGGATAAAAAGTCGAAATTGCGTTATATTTTGGGTCAAAGTTTGATGCTGTATTCTAACGAGAGGATTTGAGTTTGAAGTGAACCATAATTTTTGGCTTGATTTACCCCGGCCTTTTTTCGTACTTGCACCAATGGAAGATGTGACGCACGTTGTTTTTCGTCATGTCGTGAGTAAAGCGGGAAGACCGGATGTGTTTTTTACAGAGTTTGCGAATACCGAGAGCTATTGTCACCCGGAAGGAAATCATAGTGTGCGCGGCCGTTTGCTATTTACCGAGGATGAACAACCCATGGTTGCACATATATGGGGCGATAAGCCGGAGTATTTTCAAAAGATGAGTATCGGTATGGCGAAGCTAGGATTTAAAGGGATCGACATCAATATGGGTTGTCCTGTTCATAATGTGGCATCCAATGGGAAGGGGAGCGGCTTAATTCTCCGCCCAGAGGTTGCAGCTGAAATCATACAAGCGGCAAAGGCAGGAGGACTGCCTGTCAGTGTGAAGACCAGACTTGGTTTCACGAGGGTGGATGAATGGCAGGACTGGTTGACGCATATCTTGAAGCAGGATATCGCTAATCTTTCGATCCATTTGCGTACAAGAGAGGAAATGAGCCAAGTCGATGCGCATTGGGAACTGATTCCTGAAATTAAGGAACTTCGGGATCGTGTGGCGCCACAGACGCTGCTCACGATTAATGGAGATATTCCTGATCGTCAAACGGGCTTGAAGCTGGCTGAACAATATGGTGTGGATGGGATCATGATCGGGCGTGGTATTTTTAAAAATCCATTTGCCTTTGAAAAAGAGCCGAGGGAACATAGCAGCACCGAATACCTTGATCTTTTAAGATTGCAGCTTGATCTCCATGATCAGTATTCCCAAGAATTAGAGACCCGTCCATTCAAAGCTCTTCATCGCTTTTTCAAGATTTATGTCAAAGGGTTCAGAGGGGCAAGCGAACTAAGAAATCAATTGATGAGCACAGCGTCTACAGATGAAGTACGTGCGCTTTTGGACGAATTTTCGAGGGCTATGGATGAGGGTGGAGACAGTTAAATTGATATAAGCTTCATCGAAATTAAGCCCAAATGAGAAGAAGACAACAGTATGCTCCTGTGTGTCTTCTTTTGTATGTTTAGATGCAGAAACATTCAACAAGCAAGGGCGAATCGAGCGCAAACAGACAGGTGCAATCAATAAAACTACTGCTGTAACGGGAGCTTTTTCATGCTTAATAAAAAATATAGTGCGTAAGAAAAACATCATCGACGTACTCTCATAGAAGACAGACCGCGTGTAGCGGTAATTTTCTTGCGATATAAGGATTTGAGATTTCCAAAGTTTATACTTTCTTATATCTTCAGAACAACTCGCTATCCTCGAGTGTTGAAGCCGAAGTGCTATGTTGCGATTGTTGCGATTTTGAGATTGTTGGGATTGTTGCGATTGTGCATCCTTTTCAGGCGTTTTGTGGTGTGGGAGGCAGAATTGTTGCGAAAGTGCATCCTTTTGACCATGAATGACCTAATTGCGCTCAGAAAAAAGAGAAAGCCTGCACTTTCGCAAGCTTTTTATCCAAATCAAGCCGTTGTGTCGTAAATAGATGCACTTTTGCATCAATTTCGCTCGCTACTTGACGGGGTGCAGTTCACCTTTTGGACACCTTCATTCGTTTATCAGGCACCAAGGAACATTTTCATGTCATCTTCCACATTGGTAATGCCGCCGATCCCGAAGTTATCTACGAGGACTTTGGCCACGTTAGGCGACAGGAATGCAGGAAGCGTAGGGCCCAGATGGATATTTTTGACGCCAAGATAAAGCAGGGCAAGCAGCACGATCACCGCTTTTTGCTCGTACCAGGCAATGTTGTAGGAAATCGGCAGTTCGTTGATATCCTCAAGGCCGAATACTTCCTTCAGCTTCAATGCTATGACGACCAGGGAGTAGGAATCATTGCATTGCCCGGCGTCCAGAACCCGCGGAATGCCGCCGATTTCGCCTAAGTCCAGCTTATTGTATTTGTATTTGGCACAGCCTGCGGTCAGGATGACCGTATCCTTCGGAAGTTGAGCCGCAAAATCGGTGTAATAACCGCGGGATTTCATCCGTCCGTCGCAGCCGGCCATGACGAAGAAACGGCGGATCGCGCCGGATTTCACGGCATCGACGATTTGATCGGCCACGTTCATCACAGCGGCATGGGCGAAGCCGCCGATGATCTCGCCGGTTTCAAGCTCCGTTGGGGCCGGGCACCCTTTCGCTTGCTCGATCAGGGCGGAGAAGTCCTTGGGAGCACCGTTCATTCCTTCCGGAATATGGCGTACGCCCGGAAAGCCGGTGTTGCCCGTCGTATAAATGCGGTCCTTATAGCTGTCCTTCGGCGGAATGATACAGTTGGTCGTCATCAGAATCGGCCCGTTAAAGGATGCAAATTCGCTGTTCTGCTTCCACCAGGCATTCCCGTAATTGCCTACAAAATGCTCATATTTCTTGAATGCCGGATAATAGTGGGCAGGCAGCATTTCACTGTGCGTGTACACGTCCACGCCGGTTCCTTCCGTCTGCTTCAGCAGCTCTTCCAAATCCTTCAGGTCGTGGCCGCTGATGAGAATGCCGGGCCGGTTTCTAACCCCGATATTGACCTTCGTAATTTCCGGATTTCCGTAAACGGAAGTGTTCGCTTCGTCAAGCATCGCCATGGCGTTGACGCCGTATTTGCCGGTTTCCATCGTCAAAGCTACCAGATCCTGCACCTCAAGGCTGTCGTCAAGCGTAGCCGCAAGCGCACGGCGCATGAATCGGTTTAATTCGATATCATCTCTCTCCAGATGAAGCGCGTGGTACGTATAAGCAGCCATTCCCTTCAAGCCGTAAGTAATCAATTCGCGCAGCGAGCGGATGTCTTCGCTCTGGGTCGAGAGGACACCAACTGTACGTGCTTTTTCATCAAATAGGGTTTCATGATCTGCTTCCCAGACGGCAGCATCAGGGAGATTGGCTGTTCCTTCCGGATATTGTTCGTTGAAATAGGCGCGCACCTCGCCGCGGAGCGCAATCGCTTCCCGGATTCTCCCCACAAAAACCTCGCGGTCAAAGTTAGCGTTCGTAATGGTTGCAAACAAGGAGTCCATGATAAAGAGCGATACGCGCTGTTCAAGCGCTTCCGGCAGCCGGACATCCAGACTAAGAAAAGAGATACCTTTCAGCAGATAAATCAACAAATCCTGCAGGTTCGCCACATCATGCGGTTTGCCGCATACGCCGACAAGGGTGCAGCCTGTTCCTTTGGATGCTTCCTGGCATTGAAAGCAGAACATGGACGGCTGATGATTTAAGGCCTGCTCTGTCACGTTGTTATTCATTATTTCTCCTCCGGTTTCATGAGTTCTTTGTCGCCTAAGGTCAGCATAATTCCGCGTTGTCATTGGACTGTCAAAAAAAGTATACTTCGCTGCTATAACTGGAATGGTGATTGGAATCACCTTATTTTTTAAGTTTGTGTGTTAAATCACAAAGTTGGTTCGTTTCTTCTTTTAAACTGAGTTTATTGACCTATATAAAATGATTGCCACCTTCCGTTCATAATCATTGGTCCAACTTATATAGAAGAAATGGGGAGAGAACATGTCGATTTTACCTCGCAAGAATGAACTGGGATTTTTCGAGATCCGTCTCGAATCCATCGGCGGGCTTGGCGCCAATCTGGCCGGAAAAATGCTGGCTGAAGCCGGGGTGACCGGCTCCGGACTTAACGGTTCGAATTTTTCCAGCTATGGCTCGGAGAAAAAAGGGTCGCCGGTAAAGAGTTTCGTAAGGTTCTGCGATCCCGAGGTGGAAATCCGCGATCACAGTCCCATTGAGCAGCCGCATGTCATCGGCGTATTTCATGAAGCATTGTATAAAACGATAGATGTCATAAGCGGATTACAGCCTGATGGAACCGTGCTTGTGAATACGGCGCGGGACCTTTCCGAAGTGGCCGCGGATCTGAGCATGACGCAGGGAACGCTGGCCGTGATCGATGCGCTGAATATTGCCGTTGAGGAAAAGACGAAAGTCAATACAGCGATGCTGGGCGCCTTGTTCCGGATCTGCAGCTTCCTTGACCCGGACGATATGCGGCAGGTTATCCGCACAACGTTTGAAAAAAAGCTGCCCCACCTCGTGGAAGCGAATTTGCGGACCTTTGACAGAGGATATAACGAAGTCCGGTTCCTTTCCTTAGGAGATGGCTCAGAGATTATAGACCCGGCGGCTTTCGCAAGACCGCAGCCGGTTCTCGGATTTGAAACGCAGGAGCCGGGCGGAATTCTGAACGTTACGGCAAACAGCATACTGAAGAATCTTAGCGGCTCCCGGCAGGGATATTTGCCGGAATATAAGGTCGAGGACTGCATTCACTGTGCCGCCTGCGATACGGTATGCCCGGATTTCTGCATCGTATGGGAGCAGAAACCGGATAAACGCGGCAACCTGCAGATGTTTATGAAAGGCATCGATTACCAGTATTGCAAAGGCTGCCTGAAATGTGTGGAAGCTTGCCCGACCACCGCTTTGGCCGCCATGTTGGAAGAGCCGCATTATGCGGAGCAGCACCGTGTGCCGCAGGTCTTCCCCTATTTAACTGCGGAGGGAGTCAGATCATGAACATGCAAATCCAAGAAGCAACAAAGCAAAAGATGCCGGCCGCTCAAACGGCGGTCTTCGAATCGGGCAACGAAATGGCCGCCATGGCGGCGGCCCAGATCAACTATCACATTATGGGGTATTTTCCGATCACACCGTCTACGGAAATCGCCCAATATCTTGACATGATGCGTACGCGCGGCGAACACGACATCAAGCTGATTCCGGCCGACGGCGAACACGGATCGGCGGGGATCTGCTACGGCGCGGCCGCAGCCGGAGCTCGGGTATTCAACGCCACCAGCGCGAACGGTTTCCTGTATATGATCGAACAGCTGCCTGTGCAGGCGGGTACCCGCTTTCCGATGGTCATGAACCTGGTGACGCGGGCGGTCAGCGGCCCGCTGGATATCCGCGGCGACCATTCGGATCTTTATTACGGCCTGAACACGGGCTGGGTGATTCTGACCGCCCGTTCGCCGCAGGCGGTCTATGACCTGAATATCATGGCGCTGCGCATCGCCGAACATGCAGACGTACGCCTGCCGGTCATCGTGGCTTATGACGGATTTTTCACGTCGCACCAGAAACGCCGTGTGCAAATATTTACGAAGCGGGAAACCGTCCGCGGGTTTGTAGGGGAACAGCCGCCGGAATTCCCGCATGTGCTGGACGAGAACAAACCGATCGTCGTTGGGGCTTATATGAACGGCGACGACTTGATGAACAACCACTTCCAGCAGTCGAACGCCATGTACCGTGCGGGCGAGGTATTCAAGGAAGTGGCGGAGGAATACGCGGCTTTGTCCGGAAGATCCTATTCGCCGCTTGATTTGTACCGTATGGAAGACGCGGAGGTGGCTTTGTTCCTGCTCAATTCGGCGGCCGAATCCTCCAAAGACGTCGTGGACCGGCTGCGGGCGAAAGGGATCAAGGCGGGCGTGATCAGCCCGAATATTCTCCGGCCGTTCCCGGCAAGGGAAATCCGCGAGGCGCTGACGGGCGTCAAAGCGCTGCTGGTTGGCGAACGCGCCGATTCTTACGGCGCACAAGGGGGCAACCTGACGCATGAGGTCAAAGCGGCCCTACAGGAAATCCGTGGTCCGCAGCCCATTGTGCTGTCCCGCATATTCGGCCTTGGCGGGAAAGATTATTACGCGGATGACGCGGAAGCCTTTTTTGCCTTGACGCTAGAGGCCATGGAGCTGGGGTATGCCAAGGTACCGTTTGATTATTACGGCCAAACGCCGGGAGATGAGGCGCAAAAGCTGCAGTCGGTCATTGCGCCGATGAACGGCGACAGCTTTAAATCCGGCCTGATCACTGTAAAGGTGGATGAGGCGACGAACAAGCTGTCCGTTAAGGCGCCGCCGATGCGGTCGCTTGCCGCCAAACCGAAACGGTTTGCTTCTGGTCACGGAGCCTGCCCGGGCTGCGGTATTTTCCCGGCGCTGGAGCTTTTTTTCAAAGGGATCGAAGGCAATGTCGTCACGTTATTCCATACCGGCTGCGCTTATATCACCACAACGGGTTATCCGTATAACTCGCATAAGCAGAGCTTCATTCATAATTTGTTCCAGAACGGACCGGCGACGTTATCCGGCACGGTAGAGGCGTTCCTTGAGAAGAAACGCCGGGGGGAAATCGAAGTTCCCGAGGACTTTACTTTTGTCATGGTGACCGGCGACGGCGGCATGGACATTGGGATGGGTTCGGCCATCGGGACGGCGTTGCGTGGCCATAACCTGATCATTCTGGAATACGATAATGAAGGCTACATGAATACTGGTGCACAGCTTTCGTATTCTACGCCTTTAGGCCACATGACCAGTACGTCCGGCGTCGGCAAACAACAGCAGGGCAAAACGTTCCATCACAAAGATACGGTGCAAATGATGGCCGCGGCGCATATTCCGTACGTATTTACGGGGACGGAGGCATTCCCGCAGGACCTTGTGAGAAAGGCGGCAAAAGCGCAGTGGTACGCCCAGAATGTAGGTACCGTCTACGGCAAGCTGCTGATCACATGCCCGCTAAACTGGAAGTCCGACGACAAAGAAGGGGAAAACATCGTTCGCGCGGCCGTGAATTCATGCTTTTTCCCGCTGTATGAAGTGGAACAGGGACAGACGAACATTACGTACGATCCGGAGGCGAAGAACAAACGGGTACCGCTCGGCGAATGGCTGAAATATATGGGCAAATCAAGACATCTGCTCAAGGAAGAAAATAAAGAAATGCTTAGCGAATTTGAACAAGAAGTGGAGCGGCGTTGGTTGATTTTGAAAGCGAAGCATGAGCATCCGCTGCTTTAGTGACGTGGGAACATTCGCGTGCAAATGACGGAAGAGTTGATCAAGATACAAAATACAGGTGTGTATAAGAGAAACGTCGATCGACGTACTCTCCATGAAGACAGACCGCGTTTAGGGGATGCTTTTCTCGCGATATCAGGATGCGCTTCCCGGAAGTTTATACTATCTTAAATAAGGGGGAAACACCCCCTTTTTTAATGTAATGATGCAGGCTTACCCTTCAGGCGATTACGTCTATGGACCCCGAACTCCCAAAAAACAGGGGGCAGTCTCAAAGAACAAGCCCTCATTAAACGTATTTTGAAAACCTTACATAGTAACGGAAACAACGGGAGAATGACAGTGCAGACTTTATGGGTTGTTTTTTTGTAGGGGTTTATTCATACTGAACAAGACGGCGCAGAATGATACCGCGCCCCTTTTAAGCACAATTTTCCCAAAAAAGATACCTGACAGCCGCAAATACGGGGAGGCAGGGTTTGAGAATATAGGAGGAACCATGTCCTGGAGCAAATTGAAGCAGCAGCTGGAGAGTTTTCTCTGTCCTGCGTTAAACGGAAGGGTTGAATACCGAGCAACGGGTTATCGTTATTTGCCTGACAAAGCAGGGCTTTGTTATATTTCGGTAGATAAAAAGGACGCACTCCGAATGAATGATAAAGCGAGTTCAATAAGGTGGTATCAGACGGAGCTGGAAATTAAAAATGACCCGGATATCCGAATTCCGATCAGCGATGAAGAAATGGAAGAGGTCAGAAAGAATACCAAGGGGACCGTTCCGGAGGATCGCCTAAAAGTCATTGCAAGAAACAGAAAAATATCAGAATATGCCAAGGAGCTTTTGTCGGCACAGGCTTCATTAAGCAAATCCAATTTTGTCGCTCTGGCTAATCAATTTTTATCTACTTCTATAGAAGAAAGCATCGAAAGCAAAGATATCTTATTGAATATTCTGGCTTTGGTGGACAGACGGGTTGGAAAAAAGCGGATTTTAAACATGGCAGAGAAGATGAAGTTAAAGCATCCTATTGTGCAGTATTTTTATGAACTACGGCGCAGTACATGTTGAGAAAAATAACTTTCGTTGTTGGCGGCGTCACTGCAATGCATATGGCTATAAAATAGAGAAAAGAAGCAATAACAAGAAACCCTTCTAGCGGAGGGTTTTTATATCGTTTATACTGGTAGAGCCAATTTACTACTTTCTAGGAGTTGTCTGACGAACCATGAACAAGAAAGAAGTCGCGCACATACGCAAGCAGTTTAAGCTGGATAATCATTTGATGCAAATTTACGATATTCTGAACGTGTACATTATGAAGGAAACGAACGAAATCTATCACTGGGAGCGGAATCCTTTTGGGTTAGTGGACCGGGAGAAGCAGGAGCTGTACATGGGCAATTTCAAAAAGCTGCTGACCGGTGAATTGGATCATAAGCTGTTCGAGCTCAAGTTTCAGGAGGAAGCGGAAGATCAGAAAGACCCTTCGCGGGTGCTGCTTCACCAAGCTATCCAGACGGGCGATCCGGAGGAGTGGCAGGATCTGATGCTGCTGCTCGTAGACAAAATGATGGAGGACACGACGTATGAACGGGATACGGTCATCACGTTCGTACGCGGACAATACTACCGGCCGACCAAGGCGCGGAATGAGGAAGCCGAGGAGACAGGGAATGACGAAGTGTTCGGGCATCCGTTCATTCTATGCAGCGTGAACTCTACGGAGAAGCAGCGGAAGGCGCTTTTGTTCGACTATGTGGAGAAAGAGTTTAAGTACAATATTATTGTAGATCCGATTATCAAGCTCAGCACACCGGAGGAAGGGTTCTTTTATCCCAGCGTGACGGACAATTATTCCGACGTGAACCGGGTTTTATACTGTACGGGAAAATCGAATGATCCGAATGAGCGTTTCATTTCGGAGGTGTTGAATGCAAAGCGGTCTGTGACGGCACTGGAAGAGCGAGCGATCTTTGAAGACATCGTGAAGGAAGTGGCGGGCGAACAGCTGGACTCAGCCACGATCGCACACGTGTACGAGGAGATTCATCATGTGATTGAATCCCACCAGGACGAGGAAGAACCTCCGAAGCTGGATTATACCGATGTGGAACGCGTGCTGACCGCAAGCGGCGTAGAAAATGTGACCAAGGATGCCGTGGAGCGGGCGTTTGAAACCATCGTTGACGATAAGAACTATGAACTGAAGGCGAAAAGCGTTATTCCTAAATTCACTTCCAAATCGATCAAGATCGATACCAAGGTAGCCACGATTACGATCAGCCCACAGGATTTAAGGTATATTAAACAGGTGAGCTTTCAAGGCAAACGCTGCATTATGATTGAGGTTGACGAAGATGCCGTCATCGAGGGCTTTACGCTGAGCACAGAGACGTTGTTGGAAAAGGCGGATTGAAGCGATAACAGCCTTTGAATTGGATTTCGCATATTGTAAAAATCTTACCGAGCTTGAAGACGATATAAATAATATCGTAATTGGCATGATACTATTGCAGCTGGAACTTAGAAGATCAATGATAAATAAAACGGGACACAGCTTACTCTAGCCTGTGTCCCGTTTATATTTCTCCGCTCTTCTCTTGGATCTTTTCGTACTCACTTTCAACCAGCTTGAAAAAATCCGATGGTTTGATTTTTAGACCTTTGCAAAGTTCAAATATTTTTGTGACAGAAGGTTCATTCCTGCCGACTTCAATCATGGAAATATAGGATCGATCCACATTGCATTCATGCGCCAGATCCTCTTGGCTTAAACTCTTTTTGATACGTATAGCCTTGATGGTTTTTCCGATGACTTGCTTGATAATAATGGACTGATCTCTCAAGAAAATTACCCCTTTTAAGTCCATTATTAGTCTGTTATACTAACCTTAACAGATAAAATTTTCAACAAATTGGAATTAAATTACATAAAAAGACATAACAAAATCTAGTGCTAATTTTAATAAAGAGCTGGAGGGGAAGTAATGATTCCTTTACTTGCTGTATTAGAGGAAGAAAAGCAGAAACTAAATGAACTTGGTCGTAGATCTCTTGAGCAGGGAATCCCTCTATTTCAAAATGATGCACTTCAGGCTCAAAGCAGGAAAGTGGATGAATTGATCGTCCGATTGCAGAGGGAAGCTGAACTTGAGAAAGAACCAAACAAACTCACTATCAAGGGACGTTAAGAAGTAATGGAATTGCCGTCATGGTTTCAAAGTGCGATTGAGAAGAGGTTGGACCAGGTAGCGGCTCGGATTAAGCGTCAACCCGAACTGCGCAAGCTGCGTGACGAAGAGCGACGATAATGATTCAAGTTAGTTAGCGGTTAACTTTACAAACCCAATACTATCACATCTTTAACTTGTCAATTTTAATTATTCCACACATGTGGAGTGTTGTTCATTATTAGTGCGAATGGATAGTGCTTAAGCCAGTTGAGTACGCGAAGCGTGCGAAACAAAAAAACACCTGCTATACGGGCGGTGTAGTCAGGCATATAGCAAAAACGACCTGAAGCAATTGTTATAATAGAGTTGTTCAAGCTACTGTGTTTAACGAAAGGAGAAGGTGATTTAATGGTTTTCCCAAATTCTTGATGAGTTTAGCTCCTTACTTTGCATCCCCAAAAAGGCTTATTCCTAACTCATAGTCAAGTTGGAATAAGCCGCTGGAAGTTTATCAAACGTGAATCGCCAAGCTTTTTAAACTGTTTGGTTTGTATCGTATGAATTCGCTGTTGGAGTTGCGACTGATTTACACAAAATTTTGGATAAATCTATAGAAATTATCCTTCAATTATCCTTTTCAAATTTTTTCATTCTTTCGATTTTAATTCTATCACTCCCATTTTGTGGAATATTATTTAGATACTTACTTTCCCAATATTCCAACCTATCTGAGGGTCCAAAATTTGATTCGCCCCACTTAGTATAATCATATTCTATATGTAATTTTCCTTCAGAGGTAAGTTTCATAGTGAATTGAGAACCAAGGCTCTTGCCCATTTTCTAAAAATATATTCTTCAGGTCATTTGTAGTTTTAAATAATCTATTCTCTAATTGATTATATTCATTCGAATTTATATTGTATTTGTTTGGTATGTCTAAGGAATAAACATAATCGTCCACATTAATAGGCTTAAAGAAAAAGAAAACTCCTCCTTCTCCATTTTCAACCTCACCATTAAAATAAAACTCAGCCCATTCAACCGGTATCATCTGATCTATTGTTTCCGCAATTATTCTATATAAATCATTCATCTTTTTTTCCATTTCATTAACCTCCCGATTGATTCAATATCAACGGTATTTTGTTTCAACAGGTGGCTCTCCATATCTTTTCGGGGCTTTCCCCGTCTCCTTACTATCCTAACACCATATACTCTCCTGATTCTAACGCATCAGTCTTTTTTTATCTCTCAGGCGAAATATGCGGGCTTACAATTTATAATGGTTTTTTTCTAGTATTGTAATTTATTCCAAAAAGAACAGTGGGAAAACGAAAATAACAAAAACAGGCCAATCATTGTGATATCTAACCATAATCGATCTGTTTAATGTGACGGAATAGCGTTATTTGGGGTATAAATTAATGCACTGATGTGCGTATCAAAATGACGAAATCTTTATATGGGATGACATAGTTGTATGTGTTATTGGTTGAATCATGGGTTCATTTGGCACTGGGTAGCAACCCACATGTCACAGACATTACGCAAAATCTATCTATGAAATTGTTTCTTACTCTAATCTCGTCTTAAGTGCATCTTCTAACATGAAATTAAAATCAGTAAATGAATTCATTACCGTACATGAAGGTTTATCAAGCTCCAAATATACCATCTGAGTTAAGTCATAACAATATAATGCTATATCAGAGTCTCCAAAAAAGACATACTGTTTTTGCCATTCATTTTCATACCAAATCTCATTAGTTTCAATAAATCCATGAATCTCATTTTCTTCTTCAGTTTCTAATAGAGATTTGTCAACTCCATAAATAACTAAGCCGTTGAAGTCCAAACCATTTACAGTCATTAAAAATTGAATGAACTGGTCAGGTAATACAAATCCATTAAACTTTAATAATGTCTCTTCCTGAAGTCTCTTAATTTCATCACTAGTAGCAGGTTTTCTTAAATTAAAGCCATATTCACTTAGTACAGTTTGTATATCTGCTAGTAAATCTCGCCACACAGTCGAACTCCTCCTCATCATTTAGGCTTTTTGGGGTAAACAAATCCATCAGGAATCGGCCAATTCATCGTTTTACTCTCTCCAGGTTTCAATCCCCTTGTCGCATTCATTTGAGCATTTGTAATAACTTTATGGTAGGGGTCATTTTTTATCAAAACTAAATTATCATATGAATTCGTTCCACCATCATCTAGTGGCAATTTATGATGCACCTGCCAGCCTATTGGTACAATTACCATTCTTCATTAAAGCAATATCAGCATCTGATAAACCTGCTTCCTTGAGTAGTTTGACTTTTTCAGGGTCGTTAGCTAAGTCTTTAAGATAATTTTTTCTCTTCAAAATCAATAAAAGCATCTATAGAATCCCTTATAATGATCGACGTATCATTAACTTCATCCCAATCTTCAAGTAATGTTAAAAGATATGGAACTACTTCGAGAGAAAGCGTTGTAACTGCCGCTGACGCAAATGTATTAACCGCATCTTCTGTAGCTTTTTCTAAAAACCGAAGATTGTTGAAGTCTCTTAAATCTTCATGGGTACAAATTGAGCAAAATATCCGAATACAAAGATTAATACTGCTTCATCTTCAGAATGATTTAACAAGTGAATTAAGAGTGCTTTTTGTGTAAAATCTCCTAACTTGAAAAGTTCTACGAGTTGGAGTATAACATCTTGTTCCGTCTTTGAACGTAAGATGCTTTCCTTAATATCCGAAATGTTGGAATTTGATATCTCACCGTACCAACTGCTATTCATAAGGTTCGTATAGTTCGCCATTTTTCATAACCCTTTTATTTTTTTCCTTCATTCAGCATCACTCTGCCATTTTAACACTTTATTTTAAAAAACTTGGTAGAAAATCAATGAAAAATAAGAGAGGGACACAGCTTTCTCTAGCCTGTGTCCCTTTATTTTTCTCCGTATTTCTCTTGGATCTTCTCGTATTCACTTTCAACCAGCTTGAAAAAATCGGATGGTTTGATTTTTAGACCTTTGCAAAGTTCAAATATATTTTGTGACAGAAGGTTCATTCCTCTAATCAAGCAATATATAGATAGAAACGGTTCAGTTCGTCTAAATATTGCTCTCGAGAGCGTCTGAAATCGAATTTTACAAAATCCTAGCTTATCAAATTGTTAACTCTATGGGTATTCTATTTATATAGTGATTTAGAAGATGTGAGTTTTGTCTATTTAAATTGATGAAATTGCTTTGAAGTTTGCATGCTACTAATTGTTTTGTATGGAATCTTTCACATTCTCTAAATGAACATTTCTATAACTTATTTCGGAATCACTAAGCCCTTCTTGTTTCCAAAGTGTTATTAATCTTTTATCACTTATTACTTTTAATGCTTCTTCCTTTATCTCTTTCCTTAAACAATTATGTCGTAGACATATCTCTGCTAACAAAACATTAAACATCCATTTAACTTCCTCATAATCATCGGTTTGCATTTCATATTCATCTATCAATCTAGAAATTGCTTGATTGGGAGATAGGCCGTCTGAAACAGACTTATGATAATCGTTTGGAATATATTTCATTAGTTCCTCATAAGTCATCGGTTCTAACAATTGAATCCCTCCATTTTTATCTATATATGGAATAACATAGCGGGTTCATTCGGCACTTGATAGTTCCAAACTAATTATCTCCAATTTGTTCATTGAATTTTCCAATGTCAAACATGATTTTCTTAATATCCTCGGATTCTAACTCTTCCTTTAATGGCAATAATGAGATATCACTTATCATAATGTTTAAGTTATTCTTTAGATCCTCTCTAAGATAACCTTTATCGAGACAAAGTAGAGCAATTGTCAGATAAATAACTAATTTTTCAACTTTACTGTTGACAATCCCTCGATGATATTCGACAAGTAATTTTTCCGTTACTTGTGATAATGACAACCCCTCATCTAAAAATTCTTCAAAATCTTCAACAATATATTGCTCAAGTTCCTTATAATTGCTTAACATTAGCATCATTCACCTCTCGTATTTTTAAATTCACCCGAGTATACATTCAATTTGATATTAGGGTACTCTTGCCTGAATTGCATTATAATATCGGAACAGCTTCTGAAAGCAGGTAATTCCGTGAATAAATCAATTGTACCTTTAGCTTGCTTGTTGTTCCCTAATTGATGTGCTATATCCTCTAAGATTTTTCGCTCTGTGTCATTATTCCTAGGAAAAGCCCCCTCACCGTTAATTTCTCCTTTTTGGTTTACTGATTTTGCAGGGTGTTGACCCTTGCCTGTTACTGACGAAAATCCGTCGGCATTTTCCTTATGAATCCTACTGTGGGCTTTGAACTCTGTTCTAAGCCCGGGAATATTCACATCCGCAACCGCGACATTACCGTAATTCTTATATTTATTTGGCAATGTATCTCGGATAGCCTGTGCTCTTGCTTGGAACATTTCAACTTTTTGAGCATAGGTGAGATTCCCCGATCCCGTACTCCCCTTACCCGAATACTCTCCTGATTCTAACGCATCGATCTGTTTTTGTCTTTCAGGCGAAATATGCGAACCTGAACCTTTGGAATGCGGAGCATCAGGACCAAGATCATGAAAGCGAAAGTGGCCTCCTTCGGTTGCAAGCAGGGGAGAGCGTTTCGTTATACGGATATTCATCTTTCGCGCTATACTTTGCAAGTAGCTGCTCAAGGATTCGAAATTGGTCGGGAAACGGAGGGCATTCGTTTTAAATTTCCCATCCCCAGCCTTGGCGAGAGCAGAGTCAGCTTTGGCTGTGTCTCCGAATAGTCCAGGCATTACGCTTTTTCCGCCGTTCTTTTCTTCGACCTCTTTGAGTCCTTTAGATAAATGAGATTTTTACCCAGTTTTCCTAGATTTTTGATGAATTTTGCTCCTTACTTTACATGCAAAAAAGGCTTATTCCTAACCCATAGTTAAGTTGGAATAAGCCTCTGAAAGTTTATCAGGTGTATTATCAAGTTGTTTGGTTTTTGGCTTGTTTGTTGTATTGTACGATCTTGTTGTTGGGGTGTAAGAGCAGTATCCCAGTATACTATCCAATAAAAATTACTATCCCATTCCGATGAGAAAAAGCGATGGGCACTTCAGACTCAATCAATTCAATTCTTTCAATAATTTTTGTCTTCTTTTCCTCAGGTAGATTCACCTTTGCCCATTCTTTTATTTTTGATAATTCTTCTATAACAAATGGAAAATCTTCTTCAACTAAATCGATACCAACGGAAAATACTTTAGTCCATTTTAACCCTAATTCTTCGATTGCTGGCTCCCAACACTCTTGAAAGAAAGACTCAGCAGCAATAGGAATAAAAAACTTTTCTTCAAACTCATCCTTTGCATCTAAAACCATAGCACTAATTGACATTACTTTTTCCCTCCAAACAATGCATCAAAAGTGTAATCAGGAAATTCTTTTCTTAATTGTTCCAAGCTATTCTTTACAGCTTGTCTTAATTCAGGTGTATCCCCATCTAATCTGAAGATGAATTTACGAATATCTTTTATTTGCTCTAATGAAGGCACTTCTGGGGTCCCATTTTTAGTAGCTCGCGTAGCTGTAGCTTCTGCAATATTTTTAATTCTTTTTCTTGTTTTACCCAATATTTGTTTATTTGTAAGTTGTTGATGTGTTTGAGCAGGTAATACAGTTTTGGGATTAATGATATCAAGCCCCTTCGCTGCTTTATCCTCATAAAAAATACCATTTTTCAAGTCAATCTCGTCTAATTCGCCAATTGGTTTTCCAGTGTGATCTACAATTTCAACTTCTTTTATTGGTCTAGCTTCTCCCGTCCCCTTACTACCCTTACCCGAATACTCTCCTGATTCTAACGCATCAATCTGCTTTTGTCTCTCAGGCGAAATATGCGGACCTGAACCTTTGGAATGCGGAGCATCAGGACCAAGATCATGAAAACGATAGTGACCTCCTTCGGTTGCAAGCAGGGGAGAGCCTTTCGTTATACGGATATTCATCTTTCGCGCTATACTTTGCAAGTAGCTACTCAAAGATTCGAAATTGGTCGGGAAGCGGAGGGCGTTTGTTTTGAATTTTCTATCTCCCGCCTTGGCGAGAGCAGAGTCAGCTTTGGCTGTGTCTCCGAATAGTCCAGGCGTTACGCTTTTTCCGCTGTTCTTTTCTTCGATCTTTTTGAGTCTTTCAGATAAAGGAGATTCTTTTTTACCTATTTTTCCTAGATTCTTGATGAGTTTAGCTCCCTACTTTACATGCAAAAAAAGGCTTATTCCTAAAACCCATAGTCAAGTTGGAATAAGCCTCTGAAAGTTTATCAAACGTGAATCGCCAAGCTTTTTAAACTGTTTGGTTTGTATCGTATGAATTCGCTGTTGGAGTTGCGACTGATTTACACAAAATTTCGGATAAATCTATAGAAATTATCCTTCAATTATCCTTTTCAAATTCTTTCATTCTTCCAATTTTAATTCTATCACTCTCATCTTGTGGAATATTATTTAGATACTTACTTTCCCAATATTCCAACCTATCTGAGGGTCCAAAATTTGATTCGCCCCACTTAGTATAATCATATTCTATATGTAATTTTCCTTCAGAGGTAAGTTTCATAGTGATTGAGAACCAAGGCTCTTGCCCATTTTCTAAAAATATATTCTTCAGGTCATTTGTAGTTTTAAATAATCTATTCTCTAATTGATTATATTCATTCGAATTTATATTGTATTTGTTTGGTATGTCTAAGGAATAAACATAATCGTCCACATTAATAGGCTTAAAGAAAAAGAAAACTCCTCCTTCTCCATTTTCAACCTCACCATTAAAATAAAACTCAGCCCATTCAACCGGTATCATCTGATCTATTGTTTCCGCAATTATTCTATATAAATCATTCATCTTTTTTTCCATTTCATTAACCTCCCGATTGATTCAATATCAACGGTATTTTGTTTCAACAGGTGGCTCTCCATATCTTTTCGGGGCTTTCCCCGTCTCCTTACTATCCTAACACCATATACTCTCCTGATTCTAACGCATCAGTCTGTTTTTATCTCTCAGACCGAAATATGCGGGCTTACAATTTATAAATGGGTTTTTTCTAGTATTGTAATTTATTCCAAAAAGAACAGTGGGAAAACGAAAATAACAAAAACAGGCCAATCATTGTGATATCTAACCATAATCGACCTGTTTAATGTGACGGAATAGCGTTATTTGGGGTATAAAATTAATGCACTGATGTGCGTATCAAAATGACAAAATCTTTATATGGGATGACATAGTTGTTTGTGTTATTGGTTGAATTGATGGATTCATTAGGCACTGGTTAGCCCCGATTATTAACACAAAGTAGTTTTAATTTTGTTTAATAGAAGTTCAACTTTAGACTCGTCTAAGGGGAATGAAACAAGATACTGGTGAGTCATTTTTTCAAGAAAATCAATGAAGTCAGTATTTTTCACTATCTCATATTTATTTTCATCAACTGCTGGCGGTTCAACTTCAAATTTCACCCCTTTATCTCCAAAATAGCCCTCTTCCCATGATTCATATTCAGATGGAAATGCACAACCAATAAACTCTGATATACCATATCCTATCATGTTTGAAAAATCCTCTAGAGCATCAACAAATTTATCTTCATTAAGGTAGAGGAAATATAGTTCCATTGCAGTCAAATCCTCAAAATTTTTATCGATTCTCATTGTTTGCCTCCATTAATCGAGTTTGGGATAGAAATTCGTAATAATACCATTTGCATCCATATACCCTTCGAACTTCAAGCCATTTGGTGCAATGCCAGTAATTTTTCTTCCGACAATACTCCTCGCATCAATTCCTTGTTGCATAGCAGCTTTACCCCATTCAATTATTGTTTCATCAGATATTTTGGATGGGTCATAAACAGTCTTTGGATTTTTAAAGTACTTATACTCCCCAGTCAAGTTACCCTTATTATCGAGTTTAGGTATCTTGTAATTGATTTGAATAATACCATCAATTGTCGGGTGAGGCGTCACTCTATGAATAAAATCTACATCATCTAACTGCTCAACATTTCTGAAATAATCCATATTGT
This sequence comes from Paenibacillus azoreducens, assembly GCF_021654775.1. Classification (NCBI taxonomy): domain Bacteria; kingdom Bacillati; phylum Bacillota; class Bacilli; order Caryophanales; family Paenibacillaceae; genus Paenibacillus; species Paenibacillus azoreducens. The sequence goes on from NZ_AP025343.1 coordinate 1,126,952, forward strand.
GACCACCTGTAATACCTTTAGAAGTATCACGATTAAAATTCTTTACATTTATTAAATGGTCATCATAATCTGATTTGAAGACAAGTTCTCCTGTCCCCTTACCACCCTTACCTGAATACTCTCCTGATTCTAACGCATCGATCTGTTTTTGTCTCTCAGGCGAAATATGCGGACCTGAACCTTTGGAATGTGGGGCATCAGGACCAAGATCATGAAAGCGATAGTGATCTCCAGCAGTTGCGGAGATGAGGGAGCGCTTCGTTATATGGATGTTCATCTTCTTCGCTATACTTTGCAAATAACTATCCAAGGACTCGAAATTGGTCGGGAAACGGAGGGCATTCGTTTTGAGCTTTCCATCTCCGGCCTTGCTAGAGCAGAATCGACTTTCGTTGTATCCCCGAATAATCCTAGTGCTCCTCCTTTTCATTCGAAAAAAACTGTTTAAGGATTCCGAGGAAAACAAAAAAACAGGTCAATCATGGCGGTAACTGACCATAATTGACCTGTCTTATGCAATACTATCGCATTTTTTAGGTTATACTTTTCAAGCCTTGTTGTGCGTACATCTGAAATGACGAAATCTTTTACGGGTATTACATGGGTTATATGTGTTACTGATTAATTCATGTATTCATTCGGCACTAGGTGGGTCTATTTCATCCACCGCAACAGAATCAGAAATTCCAGTTCGTCATTCTAATTTGAATCTCTTTCTGATATATTGTAAGCAATTTAATACCTCTTCTTTTAACTCTGGATTATTTTTCACATACTCCATGCTATACTTTTCGATATAAGGATAGAATTCAGCTTCATCCATGATAATTTCTTCTTTTGTCACATCATCAGCAACGCATACTTTATTTTCTCCAATGTAATACTCATCGTCAGGAGTATAATACGCTGACAATGAACATCCGATGGTTTCAGACCCACATATATTGCTTCCTGATTCGTATTGAAACTCATTTAACATTTTAAATGGATTTCTCGTATCAGAACGCAAAAAACCCATAGATAAAAATAGTTGGTGTATAAGCCATTCCTTTCGGTCCTTATCAGTAATTAATTTATCATCACTCATAATATATTTCCTCCTAAACTAAACTTGATAACTGCAATTATTTACCTTCAAGAAGAACTGGATAAATTGAGTCTAGTTCCCCGTCTTTTAATCTCTATTCAAATACTAAACCATTGCTTGCAGTATCTTGATTTATCCCTTCCTTCATTGTAATTCCTGCCTGCTCAACATTCTTTACAGCTTCTTGTCCCCATTTTAAAATATCATCATCAGTAATAGGTGGACCGTATACAGTTTTTGGGTTTCCTTATACACAACATTTCCATCAGCGTCTATTTTAAGCTTAAGCCCACCATTAACATAATCCGTCTCCAATGATGGGATACGATATCTAATTTCATATACACCTTTTACATTAGGATGTGGTTTTGGCTCACCAATAATATAGTCAGAACGAGACAACCCATATTTTTCTGCTTCAGTATCTATTGTCTTATAAAAGCCGCTAATATTATGTGCTCCTTTTACACTAACATTACGTCCTCTACCAATACCGTGACCATCAGTTAAATGTTCAAATAAGTCCTTATTGTCCCTACTAATTGTTTCAGATAGACCTTTACCCGTCCCCGTACTACTCTTACCCGTATACTCCCCTGGTTCTAACGCATCGATCTGTTTCTGTCTCTCAGGCGAAATATGCGAACCTGAACCTTTGGAATGCGGAGCATCAGGACCAAGATCATGAAAGCGATAGTGGCCTCCTTCGGTTGCAAGCAGGGGAGAGCGTTTCGTTATACGGATATTCATCTTTCGCGCTATACTTTGCAAGTAGCTGCTCAAGGATTCTGAGGATTACAAAAAACAGGTCAATTGTGGTGGTATCAGACCATAATCAACCTGTTCAATGTACCGCTATAAATAGTATATTTTTGTGGCTTTTTGTGTGTACATCTTAATTAGTTATAGCTTCTTGTAGGTAGAGCAAAGGTCATGTTAGTCATTTATGGGTGATCTATTCACTCGGCACTATATAGCCCAAAACTTAAAATCTAAGCATTGATGCGTACAAAGAAATACAGTTATACAGGTATTACATGAATTATATGTGTTATGGTTGAATGGTGGGTTCATCAGTACTAGGTAGCCCCATCAAAAGAAGAAATCTGAGCGATACTTAGAAAGTTTCTTCTGATACAGCCTTAAAAGGAGGGTGTCCAGTTTCTGCATTTCTTAATAAAGTCGGCTTACTAAACCTTAAACTGCACCGCAATTTATAAATAGCCGTATCTTCATTCATTTCGACGAAGGTTACATCTATCCATATTGGTACTAATGGTTGTAATCCACAAAGTATTTTCACAGTGTTTTCCAATGCTAATTGCTTGTTCCCCATGTTTCCTTCACTTAAAATGTTTAACCTCATCATATCATCTGCACCGTTTAACGGCTTGTCATTTTCTTTCACAGGCTCTATAACAAATTTACAATCGGTAAACGTCAACCCTTTCTTTCTTGAAATTTCCTCAATAGTTTTTAATAAATTTTCTCTGAAAATATCTTTATTCATTTGTTTTATTTCTCCCACGTTCATCACCTACTTTATTTGAGAGCTAGAAATCTTAACAAGTTCATTTGTGTTAACGCAACCCGAAGGAGTTGCTTCTATGGTGTAAATTTCAAGCCACGCATTCTTAGTTTTTGCCCCTGCTTGCTCAAGAACTTGTGGGATCAACCCGAACTGTGCAAGCTGCCTAACGAAGAGCGTACGCTCCAAAAAAGAAGCCCTGAGAGGCATGAAGCCAGTCAGGGTCTTACGTTATTAGCTTTCAGTTGAAATAATAGCCTTAAAGGGTGGATGACCAGTATCCTGATTTTGTAGCAGACTAGGGCTACGAAATCTTAAACTAGTTTGTAATTCGATAATTGGTACTTCTTCTCTAATTTCCTTGAGGGCTACGTTAATCCAGATAGGGCATAGCGGAATCCTACATGCAAGCATATTGACCACTGCTTCAAAGTCAAGTTCTCTTCCACTTAAATTTTTTTCATTTAACATCCCCCGATGTAAATACTCATCAGTAGAATTGAGAGATTTGCCATGTTCAATTATGGGGACTACTGTAAATTTGCAGTTTTCACCTAGCCTTACATTTTGGGATATTGATATTTCATTCAATACCTGTAGTAAGTGCTCTTTGAACGTCACTTTATCCATGTACTTTATCAATTTATTCACTCCGTTATTTTTTTTGATACTACTTTAATTGAATCGATAATGAAGCCATCAGCATCTATTTTATAGCTATAAAATTCAACCCATGATCCTTTAACTTTAACTCCAGCCTGCTTAAGTAGTTGCGGATAATTCATTGCCTCTTCAGGTGTGGGGCGATAATGCCCAGATTCATTAGTTATCCTTCTCACTTCTCCTTGTCCATTTATTTTTAGTTGTCCTGCTGCAAGAACTTCGTCTTTATTCCCTAAAGTATGATGTCTTTTTCCGATAACAAGCTTTCCATTTTTATCAATAACGAAGTCAACCTCTGTTCTACCATCAATTCCTTTTATTTTTCCATTCTCTAATTTATACGGTAATATTTTACCATCTTTTGGGAAGTCTTCATCAGGAAATTTGTTCTTAATTGTAGAACTACCATTTCCCGTCCCCTTACCACCCTTACCCGAATACTCCCCTGATTCTAACGCATCAATCTGCTTTTGTCTCTCAGGCGAAATATGCGGACCTGAACCTTTGGAATGCGGAGCATCAGGACCAAGATCATGAAAGCGATAGTGGCCTCCTTCGGTTGCAAGCAGGGGAGAGCGTTTCGTTATATGGATATTCATCTTTCGCGCTATACTTTGCAAGTAGCTGCTTAAGGATTCGAAATTGGTCGGGAGACGGAGGGCGTTCGTTTTGAATTTTCTATCTCCCGCCTTGGCGAGAGCAGAGTCAGCTTTGGCTGTGTCTCCGAATAGTCCAGGCGTTACGCTTTTTCCGCTGTTCCTTTCTTCAACTTCATTGAGCCCTTTAGATACAGAAGCTTCTGTCTTGCCCATCTTTTCTACGTTTCTAAATAATTTTGCGCCGCCTTTAACAACCGTATAAATGTCTACTCCACGCTCGACGGCTTTAACGCTGTCATATCCTGCATCGTAGCTCTCCTGTTTGGTATCGGTCAACGGGTTGGGGAGGAAATTGTTCATTTTTTTTACAAAAGGTTCTGTCAGGCCGTCCCAAGCGGTTCCGATGTCGTTTCCTACATCCGACCAGCTCTTTTTCCCTTGAAATGAATCGGCAATATAGTTGCCGGCCCATTTCGCTCCATCCTTAATGCCTTCAAGTGTCTCATTCCGCTCCAGAAAACCTTTATCCACGACGTTACCCGGCATGACGAGAGGGGTCATTACCATGACGCCAATGTCCGCCGCATCAACAACCGTATTCCATACCCCTGTTACAAATTCTACACCCGCATCCCATTCTCCCTTTAGCGTAGAGCCAACATTCTCCAACACGCGTCCCCCCACCACGTTTAGGGCTCCATTTTCAGCCACCTGCTTCTCAAAATCAGACAACAGCGGCTCAGGATAGTATTGGTGGAGGGAAGCTTTGAGCTGTATCTCAGAGCTAACGCTGTTGACTTCCTGTTCCAAATCCAGCGTATCGGTGGTCGTATTCAGGTGTAAACCGTTGGTTCCCCGCAGCAGGATGCTTTCCGCTGAAAGACTAAGGTTACCTGTAGCTTGAATCTGAACATTCTGGGTGCTGCTTAGAGTCACGCCATGATGGGCATTCAAGGAGATGTACAGCGATCCTTCCTGAGCGCTCATCGATAGTTCGGAGTTGCCCAAGGATATTTCTTTTCCCTGCGGATTTGCAAAAGATTTCACGCCAGGGTCGGCCGTTTTACGCTGGTGACGCTCTGCAGGGGACTCGGATGCAGCGCCTTGAGCGGCGTGAGATGAAGGGGCCGCAACAATAGATGGTTTTGTCCGCACCGATTGAATAACCATCGCATCGTCTTCGTCTGCACTTGGAAAATACAGCTTAACCTGTGCCCCTTTTTCCGGCATGAGATACCACACCTGATTGCCTTCGGCAGAATAAGGGAACCACTGGGTATCCTTGGGATTCTGCTGATTGTCCATATCCAAATGCAACCGGACCTGATTCCGGCTGACCTCCATTATTTTTCCTTCAATAGAGGCACCAATGATAGCTCGATTATAGCTTTTAGGGATCTTCAATCCTGAAGGCAACGCGCATTCATACGACCAGGTCATCAAGCCATGAATCAACTGGCCTTCACGTTTGGTGATGACATAAGTTTCGTGATTGCGTTCGACTTCATCTCCCAGTTGCAGGATGTGATCCCACTCGAAGGCATATCGGGTGTAATCCTGAGCGGTGGCCGATTTCCAGCCATTTGCCTCCTGATCCAGATAGGGAGCGATCTTGCGCTGTAGCTTAAAAGGAACGTCTTTCAATTGGATATGCTGCCGTGCCTGCGGAATACCAATCCAAATTTGTACATGGTGCGACAGGATATTAGGAACGAGCAGGGCACCTGCATGCGAAGCTAAACGTTTCAAAAAAGTCCAATCCGTCTCCTGATACTGCATGATAAATTGGCCTGTCGCTTTTTTCTCAAAAGCTTCATCGATCTTGTCCGAGCCTTTATAATCTGCCAGTACTGCATCCACGATTTCCACATATTTTTGATGGATGTGCTGAAAGGAACGGTTTCTGAGCTGCGTATCCAGTTTAAAACTATGAGAAATGACGTCGAGTGTAACTACGGTCTCTTGATGCATGTGCTGTACATCTACGCAGTACAACTGCCCCATAAATAAGGGATGTTTCCGGTCCATGGCATCGGTATACCAAAGTTCGATCTTATCGTCGCTGCTTGCTTTAGTTATAATCTTGTTTGCCTGATCGGCATCCAAGCCGCCCGTGATCAACAGTCTGGCGTGTTCTCCCATCTCATGACTCATGTGTACATGCCGAAGACGCAGCTTGCCATAGGGCCATGTGATATGTAAGTGTTGATAGGTAAAGCGATCATTCGCTACGATGTTCATCCCTGACTCTCCTTGCTTGATAGAATCAACCATCCTGTCCATCATCTATAATGGAGATGAGGCCACCACTAGCACTGTCTCCACCAAAAAATGAGGTTACCGTTTCTCCTACACTTTGACAGCTGCACATTAAGGTTGAATTGCTGAGCAGGGCAGGGGCCCCCTCGATCAACACATCCTCTTTTCCGCCTGTCCACTTGGACCCAAACGCAATCTCCGGTTCACAGGGGAGACCCATCTTTAATTTGCATAGACCAAAAGCATAGATTTTGCTAATATTCGCTCCACAAATGGCATCGTCGATATTCAGCACAGGTTTATCTTTAATGTAGACACCGTGGCTGTACATTGCATTGAGTACTCCCGGGTTTGTGCCTTGACTGCACTCTAGCTTGGCTCCTCTCACTACATAAGAGTGCTCACCACTCAATGCCCCTTGGGCCAGGGCCTTCAAAAGTATAGGTAAAAACATAGAAGTACCTCCTTGGATAAAGGGTATACATTCAGGAAAGCTCCGACCATGTCGCCGTGAGCAGCATGGCATAGGTTAAGGGAACCCATAGGGGAGCATTCTCCAGCTTAAATTGACAACTCCCGATCAAAGCATTGCCATGCCAGGAACGCGCAAAGGCAATCTGATAATAAGGGGAGGGGGAAGCTAGAAAAATAGATTCATAGCAACTGATGATAGCGTCTTGAACATGAAGGGCTTTTTGTTCAACCAGCTTCATCGCAGGTTGTACCCGACTTGTTTGCTCGATTATCTGTTGTTGATAGAGTTCCACCTGCTCAGGGGCCAGTTGTTGCCCGCTCTGGTGAAGCCCGAACAGGATTCCGGCTCGCTTATCCTTAGCGACGAAGCTTTTCGACGGATCTGTAGGTCGTCCAGCACGTACTTCTGGAATGAGCGAATCCGGGAGAGACATCGTGAGCTGATGATCGAAGAGGGGAAGGGTCTGAAACTGAATATCCTGTTCATCTGGCAGCACTAATGATCCGTTCGACATTCCCTTAATCGCTTCTTCAATGGATACCAGCATCCAGTCTTCATCGTTCTCTGCTACGTCTAGTTGTTCTTTCAATATTTGTTGATGATGCAGCTTCAAGAAAAATTCATCCCAATGCTCCGTCAAGGCCTTAGCCTCCTTACAAGATTTCTAGCTTCTGTAGTTGAAAACCACTCAAACTTCGCCGCAGTAGGCTTTCAGCAGCCTCCAAGCTAACGATGAAATAAGGTTCTCTCACGCCCGACAAACGAAAAAAATGGTGTTCTTTTAATTTTTGGCTATCCAGTACAAGATGTTTTAGTGTTTGATCATGCGCATAAAATTCGGTTTGCTCCGAAATACCATCGACGGATGGAACGGATGGAATCCAATATAGCTCCTGACGGCTAAGTTCCCTGTTCACGAGATACACCTGTTTAAAACGGGCTTGGGTATTATATAGTTCTATAATTCGTTTCATAGGATCGGAAAGAAGCGGTTGTGATGTGGACAAAGGAAGCCAGTCCGTAAACTCGGCATCTGCCGTTGCATGAACATCCAACACCTGTGCTGGAAGCATGCGAACAAATGGCGTTTTGAAAAAACTCATATTTGCAGGTTTGATATGGCGGGAAATCCTTTTATCATCGAGCACACTATAATAGTGGCGCATATAGACTCCTCCTTACTCCGTCCATACGATGGATTCACGCTGTGAATCACTAAGCTTCCAGTGCTGCTGGTATATTCTCGGGACACGGGTCCCTTGCATGGAGGCTCCCTCAAAATATGCATGTTCAAAGGAATGCACATTCGTAAAATCGGCCTCGTCCAGATTGGCATGTTCAAAACGTATCCCGCAAAGGCCGGGAGTTCGCAGTCCATTTTCTCGATCCACTCGCCCGCTAGCCTCGCTAAAGTTCACGCCTTTTAGATGACAGTATCTAAAGTCCGTATCAGATAGCAGGCAGCCTTGGAAGCTTCCTCCTTCTACATTGGCTTGCTGCCAGCGGGTCCCTAGCAGTATACAGGTATGAAACTGGCTTCCCCGCAGGTCACTGTAGCTGAAATCGTTATAGCGCAAATCCTTTTGGAACTGATGAAGATGAGGGAGGGAGAGCGACTTCAAGTTTTCGTAAACATAAGGTTCTTCTTCGCTGGATTGCATTAATTGTTCAAATACTTCATCTGCACGGAGCGGTTCCTGATCCCAGACATAAAGATTTTCACTAATATCTCTGTACTCACCCGTCCGAATGAGCAGTCGTTCAGCTTTATGGATGGCCTGATATTCAGGCGATTGAACGGATTCAGCTATAGCCAGACGTACAAGAGAATCCACAAATGAGTGAAAAAAGGGTGCGGATTCTAATATCAGCCGTTCAACATCCGCAGAATTTATCGCCCCCATGTATATTTTTCGCTGCTGCTCCAAGTTTTCCAACATGGCACTCATCGGTGCATAGGCCCATGAAGCGTCATAGGTTAACTTGCAATCGGAATCATCTTCGTACCATTCGGCAGAATAAGCTTCGACCATATACAGGTAGGATTGCTCCAGCATCTGAGTGCGCAGGAACGAGTAGTGAATATATCCAATCGGTTCTTTTAGGCCCTGTTGCTGCATGCTCAGAATGTATGCACACAAATCCCTGAACGATTGTTTGAAGTCGGAGATCAGCCCAGCTTGGCAGCGGTGGAACTTGGCTTCCAGTTTGTCCAACTCAGATTCTAACAAAGGTGTAAAATGATGTTCTTTAAAATGGTGTAATGCCGCTTGTTTATCCATTCTGATCGGGCTACCTTTCGTTAGTTCATCTTAATTTCCGTGCCGGAAAAGGTGGTTTTGTCATCCAGCGTAATGCTGTTTCCTTTACCGGATAGCTCAATTTTCCCGGCGGAAAGCTGGATATTGCCTGAGCTCATGACGATATCGGAGGCTGCGTTAATGCTCACATTTTTTCCGCTTACAATATCAATGCCGGTTTTATCGTTAATGACAATGGACATGCCATTGCCCGAGATGACGATTTGATCCGGGGCGAGCATGATTTCTTTGCCGTATTTGGTTCGAAGCGTCTTAATGGCAGGGTCCGCCATTCGGTCAGGCGCAGGGGCTGCTGCAGACAATGCCGATGAAGACTTTGAACCGGCAGGCGAAGCAGAAGCAGCCGCATGTCCGGAATGGGAAGCAGAAGCAGCGACCGTATGTCCAGAGGCGGAAGCAGAGGCAGTCGCATGTCTGGAAGTGGAAGAAGATTTCCCCTCGGAATGCTGCTGTTCTCTTTTAACCGAACTGATCGCGTATCCTTCTTCTTCCTTATAGCTTGGGAAATAGATACGAATGCTGTCCCCGATCTCAGGCATACAATACCAGCCCGTGTTATCCGCAGATGCATAAATGGTAGAGTAGGGAAACCAGTAATCCGTATTCGGATCTTGCTGCTCGTCCATATCGAGCCCAGCACGGACTTTGTCCCGATGCACGCTCAGTACCTTGCCATGAATGGAAGCGCCAATAATGGAGCGATTATAGTCTTTAATAGGACGCAGTCCGCTTCGTGGTGACAGCTTTGCAGTATGGGTTAGCACCCCGTCTTTCATCTCTGTTAGCACTTCAGCTACGATCAGCTTATGACCATGAAAGGTCACTTCATAGCCAGGCTCCAGCAGTTTCTCCGTCTCAACCTCATATTGAATAAAATCAGCATCGCGCACGCCGGGTATATGATTTTCTGAGGCGGTTTGATAATCCGCGACCCGTTTTTTGACCTTATAATTGGTGGATTGTATTTCCCCCTTGCTGAGTCCCATGGGCAGGCCAAAATAAAACTTCGGTACGCCATAACCCACGGCGGGAATGAGTGGAGAGTAAAAGTGGGAAGCCATGCGTTTCAGGAATTGCCAGTCGGTTTCATCGTATTGCATGACAAAGGTGCCGATAGGTTTCTTGTTGGAAACGACATCCATGGCTTCAGCTTTGGAGTAGCCTGATACAATTTTTTCGATCAGATCCGTATAGGTGAGCTTGGGGTTCTGGAAAGAGCGCTGATGCCGCTTAATATCTAACTCATAGGTATGAGATATGGCTTCAACGGTCAAGTAATGAACGCCGTGAACAACTTTCTCCTCCACATCCAAGGCAATGCCTCGAAAAAGGGGCTGTCGATTGCCATTTTGATCAGTGACAAAAGCTTTGACCTGGGTTTCTTCATCCGAAGCACGTACATACAACTCGCGCTTTTTGTCTGAGATGATGCCTGTACAGATCATTCGGGCATGATCATTGACTGTTTTTAAGATTTTAAATTCATGAAGGCGGACGAATTCATAAGGCATGATTTCGATATGACCATAAGTCACGAAGGTTTCCATAGGTACCTCCTTATGTAGTTGTTATAAGAAAAGCGGCATTTTGAAATTCCAAGACAGTTATTGTCTTTTGTGTATTTATCGGTTAAAAGATAGAGCTAGTTTACAGAATAGACCATTTTTTGGTGTATTTACTATGCTTATTTCTGGGGATGAGGCGTGCAGAAAGGTACTTAAAGACAAACCAGAGGATTGTTAAGAAATTATGGTCCATTGCAAACAGTTGAAAAAAGTAATATTCTTTACTTATTTATCTGGACTGATCGGTTCAGAAATGGTATATTTCTATTACGGGAGGTGTTACTCATCGCTAGGACAAAAGAGTTTAACGAGGATCAAGCGCTGCACCAAGCAATGCTGTTATTTTGGAAAAAGGGTTATGAGGCAACAAGCATTCCGGACTTGCTGCAAGTTATGGGCATTAGCCGATCCAGTCTTTACGACACTTTTTCCGACAAGCAAGCGTTGTACATTGCTGCACTGGAACACTACAGAAAGGTTAACTATGATAAACAGGTCATTCTTGAACGGGCATCAAACGTTAGAGAAGGAATTCGACAATTTTTTGAGCAACATATTGCTTCAGCGTACGATACCAGCCTGCCGGGTGGGTGTTTTGTAACGAACGCAGCTACAACGCTAGAGTCGCCAGATGAAAAAATAAATGAATTGATAAAGACCAGTTTTTTGAATTTAGAACAGGCTTTTTGCGAGCTATTGGAAAAAGGCCAACAATCAGGCGAAATTGATAAAAATACAGATATCCAAGCGTTGTCTTACTTATTGCTGAATTTACATCAAAGCATAAATGTCATGGCGAAAATAGGTCAAGATCAGCAACGCGCAATGAACATGATAAATTTTGTAATTGCAGGAATGTAATTTTTTTTTGACTATATTGGAACGATTATTCCAATATCATGAATGATCATAATATGGCGATGAGGTTCATGAAAGGATCTGAAGGAATATAATTTTTTTTGGTTATATTGGAACGATTGTTCCGTTATTATCGCTAACCAAACGGATTCGCCTGACTAGTGCCGTGACGGTCCTTTCATCTGCTGATCCTGTACGTGTGTTTCAGGATTTTGCTGCGCTTGATGGCATCTCCAATGGACGTGCCGAAATTATAGCTGGGAGGGGTTCCTTTATTGAATCCTTTCCGTTGTTTGGTTATGACTTACATGACTATGAGGAGTTATTTAATGAAAATATTGAACTGCTTCTGAAAATAAGGGAATCCGAGAAAGTAACGTGGAAGGGAGGCCATCGGCCGGCGATTCATAATCTGGGTGTGTACCCGCGGCCCGTTCAGGACTCTTTACCCGTATGGATTGGCAGCGGAGGTACCCAAGAGTCCGCCGTGCGTGCAGGCCTTCTGGGCCTGCCATTGATCCTGGCGATCATTGGCGGAAGCCCAATGAATTTTGCGCCGATTGTTCAGCTGTACAAAAAGGCTGCAGCCCACGCCGGACATGATGTATCGCGGCTTCAGGTAGGATCTCATTCGATCGGATTCGTCGCGGAAGATACGGAACGGGCGGCAGAAATATTTTTCCCGTCTACCCAGTACGGCATGAATAAGCTCGGCAAAGAGCGGGGGTGGGCGTATTACGACCGTTCCAGCTATGATGCCGCTAGGCACTTTGAAGGCGCATTGTATGTTGGCGATCCGGAAACCGTTGCCCGGAAGATCATTCATCTACGAAAGCATGTAGGTATTACACGCTTTATGATGTATGTTCCATTAAGCACGATGCCGCATGAGCTGGTCATGCGGGCTATAGAACTGCTCGGAACGGAGGTTGCGCCACGGGTACGAGAAGAAATTGCCAAGTGGGAAGCTGAGACGAAATAAGGATGATCCAATCAATCATCACCCGAGAAAACGGTGAACGAACGAATTCATTATTTTATTGGAGGGAATTTCATGAATATTGATAAACGTATACTACCGGAATTAAGGGAGGCATATTCGCAATTTCCAGGGTTTCAATTGGAGGGGGATTTAGAGTGGAGCAGAGGTTTGGTGTCGGCTCCGCCTGTGAAGAGATCAGAGCAAGTAAACATGACCAGTCGAAAAATACCGGGTGCTGCAGGGGAGATGCTGGTAAAAATTTATGAACCTGCTCGGCGAAATGTTGACAAGCTTCCAGCCATGTTGTGGATTCACGGAGGTGGATACGTGTTGGGACATCCTGATATGGACGACGAGTTGTGTGAACGCTTCGTTCAGACGGCTCGATGTGTTGTCGTGTCAGTCGATTACAGGCTTGCGCCCGAGCATCCTTATCCGGCGGCTATCGAAGATTGTTATGCCGGCTTGGTATGGATGACGGAGAAAGCGGAATCGCTGGGCATTGATGCGAATCGGGTTGCGATTGCCGGCGCAAGCGGCGGCGGCGGGCTGACAGCAGCGCTCGCGCTGATGGCTCGTGATAAAGGTGGGCCATCTATTATCTTCCAAATGCCGCTATACCCGATGCTCGACAATCGTAATATTACGCCATCAAGCCATGAAATTACAGAAGATGGCGCAATCTGGAACCGAACGGACAACTTGGCGGCTTGGAACATGTACCTGGGCGAGGAGAACGATGCCAGCGCGATATCTCCCTATGCGGTACCGTCGAGAGCGGAGAACTTGGCAGGGCTGCCGCCAGCCTATACATGTGTAGGTCAGCTCGATCTGTTCCGAGATGAGACGATCGAATATGTAACGCGACTTGCACAAGCAGGTGTAGATGTCGAATTTCACTTGTATCCCGGATGCTTTCACCTCTTCGAAGGTCTAGTACCAGAAGCGGAAGTGAGTCAACGCGCCGTTCAGAGCTATATGGATGCGATGGCCCGGGCGCTTCATTCCTAAGGCGCCTTTGTTGACTAAATGATAAACGTGTTACAATAACTGCCGGTGGAAGCAACGGAATTGGTTTTTCAATCGCTCAGAAAACGGTATAATAATTTAGATATTCTGGTTTTTGGGATCGTAGTAATTAAGAAGGTCGCCATCAAATTGGAAGGAAATGTACACTAAGTTGAGCAACCACACTTATTTCTGATACAAGGAGCAGACATATGAGCATGACGATAGTGGGGCCGGATGGTAAATTGCGCTGCCAATGGTGCAGTGCGGCACCGGAATTTCTGGACTATCACGATAACGAATGGGGGTTCCCGGTTAGTGATGACCATCGTTTGTTTGAAAAATTGAGTTTGGAGAGCTTTCAATCCGGGCTCAGCTGGCGTACCATCCTCGTTAAGCGCGAGAACTTCCGCGCAGCGTTTCATGATTTCGATTTCGACAGGATCGCTCGTTTTACCCAACATGACATCGATCGCCTGCTTAAGGATGAAGGCATCGTCCGGCACCGCGGCAAGATTGAAGCGGTCATCAATAATGCACAGCGGGCGCAGGAACTCGTCAAACGGGAAGGATCGCTGGCAGCCTTCATCTGGCGTTATGAACCTGACAAAGAGAAGCTTGCAAAACCGCGATCTGTTTCGACCTCTGCAGAATCGATGGCCTTGTCGAAGGATCTAAAAAAGCAAGGCTGGAAATTCGTCGGACCTACTACCGTGTATGCTTTCATGCAAGCAATGGGGCTGATCAACGATCATGTTGAGGACTGCGTGGTCAGAGCGAACGTTGAACGTGTACGTAAGAATTTCAGGAGACCAGGGCGCTGATAAATAACGTGTATAATTGAGAATTTATTTACAGATTCACTCCTGCTCCATTTCAGGGCTTAGCCCTGCAGGGCGCAGGGGTGAGTTTTAAGTATCTGCCCGGTACTGGCTTGCTCACCGTTTACCGAATTTAAACTGTGATATGTACGAATCCCTAGTAAGGGATACCGCCAACCAAATAACGTAAAAATCCACGCTAAGATAGTTTTTACCAGTCCCTCTTTTTTATTTTCTTTAAAATACCCCTTCGCAGCAAGCCTTTCTGCACTCCACAATAGCCCCGAACGTGCTTTTCTATATTTTTTGATAGTGATTCAAAAGATTCCCCACTCGATCTTGGATCATTTGTTTTAATGATTCAGGTTTTACTGACATAACATCATGGCCATATCTCATAAAATAGTCGGCTAAAAACTCCTCTTCGCCTGGATTATAGAATCCCTTAATCACTGTCTTATCGCCACTTTCTATTTTCATGGTAGGATAATGTTCTTTATAAAAAATATCCTTTGCTTGCTCTAAAATCTCGACTTCAAAGTCGATACTGTTCTCGGAACGATAAATTTCCAATGAGCGGCTAACGAGTTCATCTATAGAGAAGCGGGATTCGATGTCTTCTTCTATAAAGGTGATTCTGTCGCATCTGAAAACCCGATGTTGATTCGTCTTTAATTCTATTCCGGCAGCATACCATTGGCCAAACTTGGCGGAAATTTTGAAAAATTGAACTTGGTAGCTTTTTTCCTGATTGTTTTTTGCGTATTGAATTTTGCAGCTGCTTTCATTAAGAATGCTTTTTAGGATTTTATCCAAAAAACGACTGACATGATGATGAGGATACATTTCGAATTGCAGAACTTTTTTCATGTTGTGAATTTGCTTGATTTGTTCTTTGGAAAGGCAGTTTTCAAACTTCTCGTTTAATTGATTGACGCTCAAGTGAAACGGCGTCGATTGATAAGCTTCTAGCGTCAACATGGCAAAATACAGGGCATACACTTCATCCATCGTAAAAATAATGGGCGATAACAATCTGTTTTTCAAAATGCCGTATCGTCCATGCCTGCCATGCTCCGCAAAAATAGGCATACCTAATTCCTCTAATGAACTAATATCGCGTAAAGCTGTACTTTTTGAAATGTTGTATTTATCCATTAAGTCGCTTAAATTAAAGAACTCCCGGCCGTTTAAGTATCTGATCATGTCATTTAATCTTTCTGACTTCTTCATGTAAATCCCCTTATAAAGGTTTCAATTTTTGATACCTTTATATCTTATAATAAGATCAAGGCATACAGCAATTACCTAACATCATCATAATAAAGGGAGACTGATACAATGAGTGCAACGCTAGAAGTAGCTATTTTCTTATCGATGAACGGAAAAGCAAAAGAAGCGATCGATTTTTACAAAAAGCATTTTAACGCAGAGGAATTGTTGCTTGTTACTTATGAAGACATGGCAAAACGCGACAGCTCGATTCAGCTTACGGATGAAAATAAGCATCATATTTCCCACTCCGTCTTAGCCATCGGAAAAACAAAGATCATGCTGGCGGAAAATCCAATGGATCCCAAAGAAAAATATGCGGTTGGCAACAACACTTCATTATGCATTCAAAGCGCGGACTTAGAAGAAATTAAGCAATTTTACAAGAGCTTGACTACAGATGATCGAGTGCAGATTATTGTTCCTTTATCCAGCAATGTGTTTAGCAAGGCATACGGTATCATTGAAGACCCGTTCGGCATTCAAATTCAATTGATGCATGATGATAGACTGAAATAAAACATTGATGTTTGCGATAGTGTCAGCTCGTCACACGTGGAGTATGCTTTGATAGTGAGGAAGTAGTGTGCGCCGCATTTACCTATATTGAAACAGCCCGGTTCATTCGTGAACGGGCTTTTTTTGTGCCGCAGTTAGGCTGATTTTCGCTCTGCGAAAGTTGAGATATTAATATATTTGGTGTTTTATATATTCAATATAATTCAATATAATTAATGGAGAGTGACTAGTATTCACCTTGATAGGAATTTAATGAAAATGAACATGGTGTTAAGAATAAAGACATTTGACGTAACAATAGAGAATACGGGTTCTTTGCGTGAACACGCAAAAGGAATGCGTGTGTAAACTTGAATTTGACGGAAAATACGGATTCTGTTGGCAGCGAAGTCCGCTATGATCAATGAGTGCACGAAGAAATTAACGCTCATTTTGAGATTAAATGGAGGGATTTTGTCATGTCCACGGTTTACCGTAAATTCGTCGATTTTTTCAACTTGTCCGATCCGAACTATGTTCGTTTTGTCCGTAAGTTTGAAGCCAAGACAAAGAAAGAAATCGCCTTCTACTTGTTTCTTGGCTTGTTGCCCGGTCTGATAGCATATGTTTTTATCTATCCGCTTCGAGAGATGATGATGGCATGGACCGGCTTATCAGCTCACTATGTGCAGTTGTATGTGCTCGTCCTAATGAGTGCCGGCTGGCATACGCTCGTTCCTTTCCTGATGCTGCGTTACAAGGACGGACTTTCATTCAAGGAATCGCTCGTATACTTAGGCTTCGCCAGACTTGATCTGAAAGGGCTGCTGTTCGTCTTTCCGATTTTGACGATTCTGTTCACGCTTTTATCGTTACCTTATGTAAAATACGTCTATCCGCCATTGTTTGAATGGCTGAATGGGTTCCCGGCTTTCCATATGGGGGAATGGCATGTTTTTTATCAAGGTTATTACGACCCGAACTTTCCGTTACCGTTGCTGCTAATTGGCCTAATTGGCAACTTTATCGGCGAGGAAATTTATTTTAGAGGCTATCTGCTACGTAAAGTTGGACGCCTCAAATTGGACTGGTTATGGATTGCGATCATTTTTCAAATCTATCACATGTGGCAAGTACCAATCAATTGGGCCTACATTCCGTTAGCCATAATTATTCCAGAAGAAATCTTGGTTAAGTTGCGCAAAAATATTTATGGCGCTATCCTGCTGCATTTGTTCGTGAATTTTGTGTGGGGGATGATTAATATGTATTTGGTCGGCGTTAGATAAGTGTCATTGATCTTAGCCTTTATGCTCGAGTTATTGATTTTTTAGAGTATTACACTCGAAGAGAGGTGCTGCAATTTGCCAAAAATTGCACGCAAATACAATTGGGCCGTATACAGTTCAGTCTTGTTATTTCTGCTTGTTGCGGGTTATATTCATGCCGTTACATTAAAGAATCCATATACGGGTTTAATGTTTCACGAAGATGGAGACACCTGGGTCGTCGCATCCATCGATCCAGCCGGTAAGGCAAGAGAATGGGACATCCATATCGGTGACAGACTTCTGACGGTTGAAGGCCAAAAGCCGGAAGTAATGAAGCTCGGTAATCGTGCTTATCTGAAGCGATTGGGAGCACTTCAGTTCGAGCGCGAGGGCTTGGGCCGCTTCGAATTGCGCAGCGACCCGGGAATGCCGGAAGTGTATAAAAGTTTGTTTGCAGCATGCGCGGGGCTGGCTCTGCTGGTTATCGGACTGGCTGCCTATCGGAACAAGCCCGAGTCCTATATGGTACGCCGCTTTTATGCACTGAATGTATTCATGGCAGCGACGCTGCTATCGGTCTATTCGACAGAGACGGTGCTTACTGGACTGATATTGCCTGTCATTGCAAGTTGTTTGCCTTACCTGCTGTTTGCCTTCTTCGTTGCTTTCGTGTTTCGTACCGTCCCAGGGTGGATTGGTTTAGTGATGGCTGCCTACCGGGTATCGGCTGCCTTGTTCGCCGTATACGCTTTGCTGGTTTTCTCGCTAGGGGACATCCCGGGGTGGACCCGGGGCGCTCTTCATACCGCTCTGATTGGTACATTGCTTGCCATATTCGCCATTGCTATCGTATATTGGCGCGCGATGGATCGCGCTGAAAAAAACCAGCTGCTGATATTTGTTACCGCGTTGACATTTGGCCTGATGCCCTACCTGTTTTTATATGCACTCCCTGACCTGCTATGGGGGGAATACATAGCGCTGCCGGATATGACATTGGCAGGTCTTATTGTTTTCCCTGCTTCTATACTATCGTTGTGGGCCAGACAAAAGCTGCTTGATATCCGCTTCTATCTTCCACGTTTAGTTATTCATGGCTTGTTTGGAGGGCTTGCGACAATCCTGATAGCCGCGCTAATACGTGCTAGTGCATCTCCTGTAACACTTACATTATGCGGCGCGTTTGTTATCCTAACATTGTTGCATCGGCTTGGTCTTGATAGTTTCAAACGGCAGCGGGAGAAACGGGGAAATCGTCTGGATCGGCAGCGGTTGGAGATGTCGATTAGGCTTGCCGAACATCGTAACAGCCGTGATCTATTGCGAATGCCTGCCGAGCTCATCCATAGTGTAACAGACATTGAGGGACTTTGCTTCGTCTGGAATCGGGGAAGTGAAGCTATTATGTATGGAACAGGGCAATTTACCGAGATGCAGGAGTTAACCAATTTTCGTCAAATCGCTCCGACTATTTTTGCACAAGTGATGGATCTTGTGCAGCCTGACGGAAAAGTCATTGGCTATTTGGGACTTGGTTCCAAAAAAAATAATACGTCCTTTACACCGGAAGAGCTGGACTTAATCGACAAAGTAAGGCTGGAAACCGTCCGTCTGCTGATGGGTGCTGCCTTACTGGACGAGCTGCGAGGAGCGAGAAGTGAGTTGCCAAAGGAAACCTCGGAATTCAGATTGCTAGAAGCACAGCAGGCAGAACGGGTTCGAATGTCATATTATTTGCATGATCATGTTTTGCAGAATCTGATCTTTCTTGCTCGCGATTTGGAAGAATTACACGATACCGAACGAAGCGACAGGCAGTTGACCGCCGTCTGGCTGAAATGTTTGTACGATACGCAGCGCGACATCCGAATGCTTTGCGATGATTTATACCCGCACATCATCGATCAGGCGGGGCTGGATGCAGCGCTGCTCTGGCTCGCGCGCACAGTTAAAGAGAACGGAGGCCTAGCCATCGAGGTAGACAACAAGCTGCCGGTTACGTTGCCTTCGTTATACAAGATGGCGCTGTTCCGAATTGTGCGTGAGCTTGCAAATAATACGGTCAAGCATGCGAAGGCACAGAAGTTGGAGATTCGGTTATGGGAAATTGATGATGCGTTCTGTGGAAAGATCAGCGATGACGGCATTGGATTCGACCCTGTGAATGTGAGCAGTAGTACCGATTCTAAAGGATTCGGACTTGTCACGATCAGCAGTCAAGTCGCCCAATTTGGAGGAGGCATCGAGATTGAATCGGGAGCACAGCGAGGTACGATTGTCCGCATTAGACTGCCCAAACAGGGAGGTGAAGCAAATTATGGATCAACGAATCAAGGTGCTGCTGCTGGATGATCATCCACTTGTCATGGAGGGATTGAAGAATCGGCTGGATCGTGAGCAGGATATGCAGGTCATAGAGACATTCAGTGAACCGCTCGAGCTGCTTAAAAGTATCGATGCACTGAAGCCGGACGTCGCCGTTATTGACATTTCAATGCCAGGTATGACGGGGTTCGACTTGGCGGTAGAAATAAAGCGGACTTACGATATGGAAATCAAGTTGATCGTGCTGTCAGGTTACGTCTACGATGAATATGTCCAAAAAGCTTATGAGATAGGAGTACATGCTTATTTATCCAAACAGGCGACCTATCCGCAAATTATAAATGCCATTCGGCAGAGTATGCTTGGGCTGCGGCTCGTGCCGGAGACAATGACTACATTACCGAGAGCTGACCAATTGACACCGACAGAGAAGGATGTACTAAAGCAAATCGCGCTAGAGAAGACAAATAAGGAAATTGCTAGGGAGTTAGCGATGAGCCAGCGAACGGTAGAATATCATATGGCGGCAATTAACCGAAAGCTTGATGTGAAGACGAGGGTTGGGGCGGTAGCTAAGGGCTATGAGATGGGATTGCTAGAACGCTTATATGACTGATTCTAGCATTAAATAGAAGTAACCCTCTGTTATACTGTTGATCTTGTAGGTGTAGGGGATTGATGATGAAACCATTTAAATCATTCCACATCCATATTTTTTCGGTATTTTACAGTATGATTGCCGTAAGTGACTTCAGGAGCAGGAAGCAAAGCTTCAACTCGCCGCTTGCAGCCGGACGTACGCTGAGTCTTCAAATATCAAACATCAATCCAATTTCATAAAAAAGGAGAATGAATATGATCATTCCTTTAGGCCAATTTGAAGTCACTTCCGGAAAAGTGGTCGTATCCGATCCCTGTTATGACCTGAATCCGGAAACGATTATTATGGGAGTTTTGGAAAATGTAATGAACGGAAACTGGAACGCTGAGGTACATAAAACCGAGGTGAGGGATTGGGGCGAAGCCTGTTCCAGGCTGATCGCTTTTCACGATGCGTTTGCTGGGCGGCAGGATGAGCTCGCATGGATCAAATGCAATTTTATCGTTGGAGTGGACAGCGGGCAGGCGGGGATTTTTGACGTAAACAAATATCGCCTTCCTGACCCGGGAGTTCAGGAGATGGAGCCTGACACAACGGATAGCGACTGGTATTATGTATGCTGCGACATGACGGGAAGCGAGGAAGAGGCCGGAGTTTTGGACGGGGGCGTGGTGTCGCATTCCGGTCTGGGCGATGGCGGATATGCGGCGTATTATGCTGTAAACGATCAGAATCAAATTATCGGAGTCAAAATCATTTTCATTAAAGACGCGGATTTGTAAAAAGTAACGATAATTACACAGAATTCTTTCTCTATCGCCACAAGAGCAGCTATCATCATGTTTGGATACGCTTCCGATTCTAACGGACACCACGACCGCTAAATGGCTAAAAGCAGCAGTTTTTAAATCCTAACGGACACCACAGCGCTTAATTGCCTCAAAACACCGCCAAAAGAGATTTTTTCACCAAATAGCAGCATCTGTGTCCGTTAGAAATCAAAATGGTCGAAATTGCCCACAATAGCTGCAGCTGTGTCCGTTAGAGTGTTGTGTGACTTTGCAATTCGTCCTTTGTGCTCGTCAACATCACATCATAGAGTACATCTGTAACAATATATTAAGGCGATAAATACTAATAGATATTACCTATGAACCCATGAATATGAAATTGATATCGGCTGCCTTTACCTTACTTGGATTTAACACTATGTGTGGGTGGATTCCTTTACGGGTCCAGATGTGGTGTCCAGTTGCAAAGTGAAGGGCAGCAATGGATGAAAAATCGAAAAGTGGCGATGCAGAATTACTCCTCTGCTCGCCACTTTTTAGTTTCCTAACCGCGTTTCTAATTCCAAGTGGAACTGTCTCTTCAGTAAACTAAGCTACGTTTGGGACAGCCCGAAAATTATTTATGGGTCCTCTTATACGAGATGATGAATAGGATGCCGCCAAACGCCACGAGCGCCATAAAAATCAGCATCATATTGCTGTAAAGCGCAGCCGCTTGAATCTTTACGGTTCCGATGAAGCGAAAGTTTAGCCACGGTTTTGTCAGCAGCCCGCCTACACCGGCAATGCCGATGCCTTCGGCCAGGAAGCAGGCGAAGTTGAGCATGCCCATCCCGGAACCCGCCTCATCCGGTTCCAGCGTCTTGGCGACACCTGCGGATACAACGGTTTTGACGAACGAGAGACCGCCAAACGTCAGGATTACCGAGCCTGCAATCAGCCAAGGCCCACGGTCCGTATAGAAGAGTACGATCAAGAAACCGGCGGCAATCATGACGAGTCCGAACAACATCGCTATGATATGGCCAAGGCGGTCAGCCAGTACTCCTCCAAGCATTCCGAACAGGATGACGCTTAGCGTCCCCGGAAACAGAATGGCACTTCCGATAAGGCTGGTCGGCATATGATACACGGCTTTCATCAGATAAGGCACCATGGCAATGAAACCGGCGACTGTACCGAGCACCAAAGCACCCGTAAGTACCCCGGCAATGTACCCTTTTTTCCGAAACAGGAACGGTTCGAGAAACGGCTCCTGCCTTCGGCGGATATGAAAGGCGAGAAGTACGAACAGAACCAGACTTGAAGCCAGGTAAACCCAATGGTACAGCGTCGTGAACAGAGCAAACGCAAGAATACCGACTGACAGCAGAGCTGCCCCGGTCATATCAAACGCTTTTCTATTCGACATTTCGTCAGGCAATATCCGTAATACGAAAGGGAGGGCCAGAAGCGATACCAATGGCAGCGCAAATAACACGGACCAATGAATATAGCCGGAAACCGCACCACCAATAACCGGGCCAAGCCCTTCACCAAAGGCAACAACGGAGCCGACCAGTCCAAATGCTTTTCCTTGTCTTCCCGGATCGACAACTTTGACGATCATCACCATAATAAGTGACGGAATGGCTGATGCTCCAACACCTTGAAAAAAACGAGCGGTCAGCACGCCCGGATACCAGGCATGGCACAACAGGCCAATAACCGAACCGAAACCATAGGTCAGCATGCCGAATAGCAGCAGCTTTTTCATGCCCGTATGCTCGGATATCTTTCCATACACCGCTACGCCAATGGCGAAGGAAAGCGAAAAGCAAGTATTCGTCCAATTGGCCGCAGATGGCGTTATGCCAAAATAAGCGGCAATATCCGGCAACGAGACATTAAACATCGTTTCGTTCATTACGCTGAAAAACGTCAAAACACTGAGCCACAGAATAAATCGCATTTCATTTTGGTGTTGCACTTGCATATAACCCCTTTAGGTAAAGGGGAATCGCAGTTTATAGGGTCAATGATGCGTATTCCCCTAATTGATGTACCCTTGCAGAATTGATTTGCCGCATGTTAAAATACGCCTCCAAATCTATGGATTTATAAAATATACCAAATGATTATAACATAATCCCTCCGAAAAATACTGCGGATATTGGGAAACGCCTTTTGTCTAATTATGCTTCAGGCCTTTGCTCTACTTGCGAGCAAAAGTATGGTTCGATGAATATAAAATATTCCCTGGTTATCACTGGATATTTTGATACTATTGATATTGATAACCAACTAAAGTAGGGTTGGGAGTCCGATCCTACTGGAACAAATCCTGGCTACCTATGGGCTTGTAAAACTCCCCCTTGTTATGAACTGGAGCGGTATTTTCCAATTGCCTTTGTCAGTATCGTATCCGCGGTGTTTGGTTCATGGTTATCAACCCGTGTGATCACAAAAACAGCCCCTAGAATATTGGTAATTGAGTAAAGCAAAGCTGTAATTTATAAAGTGAAAGGAGTTCGGCTTCCCATGAACAAAAAAATTACGTACGGGTCGATTGACGAGTACATCTCTACATTCGCGCCGGAGGTGCAGGACATTCTGCAATCGATCAGGCAAGTCATAAAAGAGGCGGCCCCGGACGCAAAGGAAAAGATCAGCTACCAGATGCCTACATTTGAGCTTCATGGGAATCTCGTACATTTTGCCGCATTCAA
This sequence comes from Paenibacillus azoreducens, assembly GCF_021654775.1. Lineage (NCBI taxonomy): Bacteria > Bacillati > Bacillota > Bacilli > Caryophanales > Paenibacillaceae > Paenibacillus > Paenibacillus azoreducens. The sequence continues at coordinate 1,150,584 of NZ_AP025343.1, forward strand.
ACATCATATCGGCTTTTATCCGGCGCCGGATGGGGTCGAGGCATTCAAAGAGGAGATCAAGCCATACCATACGTCCAAAGGAACAATACAGTTTCCCATCGATAAACCGATCCCGTATGAGCTCATACGCAAAATCGTTCTATTCAGAGCAGCCAGAAATACAGAGAAGGCCAACAGCAAAAAAGTAAAGAAAAAATCGTAAGAGAAAGTTCAACTAAAAACGTTTCATTTTATGGAAAGTGCTCAGAATTGAAGTGCTCCAAAAGTGAAGTGCTCCAAAAGTGAAGAGCCCAAAAAGTGAGTGGGTCCGAATGTGAGTGGTCAAAAGGTACTCCGAAAGTGCTACGAGGTGCTTCAAAAGTGCTTCGAAGGTGCTTCAAAAGTGCTCCGAAGGTGCTTCGAAAGAGCTTCGAAAGAGCTTCGAAAGAGCTTCGAAAGAGCTTCGAAAGAGCTTCGAAAGAGCTTCGAAAAGTGCTTCGAAAGTGCTCCGAAGGTGCTTCAAAAGCGCTCCGAAGGTGCTTCAAAAGCGCTCCGAAGGTGCTTCGAAAGTGCTTCAATAGACTTTTCGCAAGCCGCGCTTGGGTGCTGACCAGACGCTTGGTTTGATCTGAATGCGCTAACGAAACTGGGGAGCGTTATTGGCGCAAAAACGATGCCGATTTAAATTTAACGAAACTACAGATCGTTATTTGCACGAAATACGACCGAATGAACCTCTATTGAGCTAAATAGCGTGTCATAGTTTCGTTAAAAATTTTAGAAGCTCATTTATGCCCGAATAACGATTGTGTGTTTCGTTAGAATCAAACGCATGAACAGGTTCATGAGTCCAGCCCATTTTATACGTTAACATGATGCGATTCGAATCCGGTTCTACGAACTTGAGTACCAAGGTGGTGTTTCCGTATTTTTGGCACGGACTCTTCTAATGCGTGAGATAGCATGAGGACCTGCTGCTGCTTGTCCCGTCGCTGCAATGGTCACTTTCTTTCACACTGGATCAGTCGATACTGTTATACCGACGCCTCCAACGATGAAAAATGTGGGTGCGGCATTCATTTAGAGGCGGATTTATAAATTAAAGGGGACTTTGTTTATATAAGTTAAATTTATTGGTAATAAAGGTGCTTAACATTGATTCATCTATGTAAAATAGCGGTTTGAACATGTAAACTTATATCTGCTAAGGCGAGCGCTCGCAAGCAGGTAAATTCAATAACCGACTATTCTACTCATAGGAGATGATCATATTGAGCAATCATGTTAGCTCTGCCCAGTACAGTGCTGCGTCCGATACTCCGCGCTCTGAGCGTTTCCCGTGGGGAGGATTGATTGCACTCGCCATGGCAGGGTTTATTTGCATTCTAACCGAAACGCTGCCTGCGGGTTTGCTGCCTCAAATCAGCGCAGGGCTTGGAATCTCGGAAGCTCTTACGGGGCAGCTTGTCACATTATACGCTCTTGGCTCCCTTTTGGCCGCAATTCCTTTGACCACCGCTACGCGCGGATGGCGGAGGCGGCCGCTGCTGCTGTTGTGTTTGATCGGTTTTCTTGTATTCAACAGCATTACTGCCATGTCCTCCAATTATTCGCTGACGCTGGTTTCCCGTTTTATGGCAGGCGTATCCGCCGGCGTGTTATGGGGAATGGTAGCGGGTTACGCCCGCCGGATGGTACCTGATCCGCTCAAAGGGCGGGCCATGGCTGTGGCTATGGTGGGCACGCCCCTTGCGCTGGCGCTCGGCGTTCCCGCCGGAACATTCCTTGGCGTAGCAGTAGGCTGGCGCGCCGTGTTTGGACTGATGTCGCTGCTGACTGTGCTGCTGGTTGTCTGGGTACTCTGGAAGATGCCGGACTATCCAGGCCAACAGGCCGACAAGCGGCTTCCTCTCCGTAAAGTTTTTGTCATGCCGGGGGTTCGGTCCGTATTAATGGTTGTTTTGACTTGGATACTGGCCCATAACATTCTGTATACGTATATTGCCCCGTATCTCGCTGAGTCCGGGCTTGCCCGGCGCGTTGACCTGGTGCTGCTTATATTCGGGATGACGTCTGTTGTCGGAATTTGGTTGACCGGCATATGGATTGACCGGATGTTACGGCCGCTGGTATTGATCAGCCTCATTAGCTTTGGCTTGGTTTCCATCCTGCTTGGGATCGGGAGCGGTCAGCCCATGATCATCTATGCGGCGGTTGCCATCTGGGGACTGACGTTCGGGGGAGCGGCGACATTGCTGCAGACCGCAATCGCCGAGACCGCCGGCGAGAGTGCCGATGTGGCCCAATCCATGCTGGTGACGGTATGGAATCTCGCCATCGGCGGTGGCGGTTTAGTTGGCGCTATTTTATTCGAAACGACCGGTGTCCGTTCCTTTCCCTGGACTGTGTTCATTCTGGTGGTTCTTGGGCTGCTCATTGCGTGGCGGGCTAAGGAACATGGATTTAGTTCGAAGAAGCAGGGATGAATTCATGCCTTGCATAAGGACGCTCGTGACTCCGGTCGTTTATCGTTGACTTACTCTTCATCAAGTGTGATGAGAGGTTTGTGCTCGATAGGGGATGACATTACGATCAGGATCGTATATGTTCCGAATTTGTCGAGATGATTGCCAAACTCTTCCAGGTTACGCGTAGATTCGGTCAAAACTTTCAATAAATAATTATGTTCTCCACTGATGCGGTGGCATTCAATGACATGCGGGGAAGAACGGACAAAATCGAGGAACGCGTCGCAATCTCTTGTCCGAAACAGGATATAGGCGCTGGCGTGCTTCCCCGTTTTTTCAGCGGAAACGATGGTGCGGTATTCCTCAATAATTCCTTTTTCCTCCATCCGTTTAACTCTTTCCGTTACGGCGGGTTGAGAGAGGTTCACGGATTTGCCGAGCTCTGTCATTGAAATTCTTGCCTGGCCTTGCAGATGGAACAGGATCTGTTTATCAATTTGATCCACGTTGTTGCCCTCCTTTGAATTTAAGGTTAATTAAGCTAAATTCATATAATTTATTCGTGATACAGTCATTTGAATAGACTTTATAATATAAAGTGAGTCTTTTCGTTAATATAATAAACCGGATTAGCTATAGTATCAACACTTGACTTCTTTTCACAAATATTCAAACCGGATGGCTATCTTGGACTTTGTTGCAACAGACAAACAGACCGCCCAAAAGGAGTGGTCTGTTTGAAAATATAAGAGTATATACGGCAAGAAGCCCGCATACGGACAAGAAATGTTTAAGATCAAGCGCCATGACTTCGGTAAGGAACAACCCACTTGCCCAGCTTATAACCGCAAAAGACAAGCAGAAGTGTAAGAGGCAGCGCAATGGCCAGACCTCCGGCCAGGGAAGAGGCGCTAATTTTACCGGCATCGTAAAAGCGATAAAGCGCATAGAACGCAAAAGGGATTTCAACCAAAATGGCGGTGATGACCCCGGGCGTATAAGCCCGCTGCTGCAAACTAATGAAGGCATGTTTGATGCCGTCCAGCCCGATCACGGCCAAAACGCCGGCACAAAGCAGGTTCAGGTTGCCATTGTTTTCGAACCACCTAACCGAACCAAAGGCAATCAGGCTGAGGACTGTGCCGAGCAGCAAAACGGCGACCGTGAACTGCAGCGTTATGCTTTTGCCGGGATCGATGAAGCGGTTTTCCATACGTCTGAAATAATCCTGATGGTTTCGGAGCCATCTCTCCATCATAAGGATCTCTTCCCCGTCATGAATGAAAAAAGCCGCCGGTATCAGCCAGATGAGTGCTTGCAGGTGAATTTGATCAGATATCAAAAAATTCAGCATGCTTCCTATAACCTCCTAAGAATGAAAAATTTTTGCTCATTATCAAACTGAGTATTTACTCAAATTGAGCCGATAAAAAAAGCTGCCGCAGTATATATGTCATGTATAAACTACGAAGCAGCCGGGTGCTAATTTTGCTGCGATTGTCCGTACAAACCGTGAAGGAGGAGCTGCACAAGCTTGCGGACATAGGATTCCTCATCGTACATAAAGGCGTTTTGGCCGAAACGGTAATGGATCATAAAATAGAGAAAAATGGAGGACGTCAGCATCGACATGGCCACTTCATAAGTACCTTCGGCTGCCGGCATCATTTCCATCCCCTGCTTCAGCATACTGCCTCCCGCAGATCCAATGCTTCCGATGAGCTGGAATACTTCCTGGGATACCGCTTCATCCTGGATCATTTCGGGCGACCAGATCAGCATCAGGTAATCGATATGCTTTTTAAGAAACCGCAAGTATTCAAGACCATACTGAACCAGCGCCTCTTCCAGCGTTCTTCCGGATAAGTATTCATCAACCTTTTGGGCTTGGATGGCAAAGGAAAAATTTTTCACGATATGCAGCAGCAGCTTTCTTTTGTCGCCAAAATGGTAAAAAATAAGTCCTTCCGCCACGCCGCATTCATTTGCGATTTCCTTCGTTGTGGTCCCGTGAAACCCTTTTTGCGAAAACAGCTTGAGTGCGGCGGCGATTATGCGGTTTTTCTTGGAGTCTCTGTTTTTTGAGTTGGCCAATGGCAATACAACCCTTTCCTAATGCGCATCAATAGATGAAATGTATTTTTTGAGTGGTTACTCAAATTATAGGTTTGGGAATATATTCTGTCAATCAGGCAGGTGAACCGAGAGGCAGGGGAGGCCGGGTTGTTCAATCGAATAACCCGCAATGCCCGATGATGTCATCCGCTTGCATCAGCGTGGCTTCCGCAATTCCGACATGATTCAGGTTCATAAAGGACTGCACGGCCTTGTAACCAATGGCATAACCCGCAAACGGGGACAATCCGACAGGGGGATACCCCTGTTCTTTTGCATAGATATCGCCAAACATATAGCTGCTAACCTCGGCAAAACCTTTTACATTCAGCGCTTCTTTCAGAATCTGGGTGGAATACTCCAAATCCTCCTCATCGAAGGAAGTCACCCAAGGGCCAAGCAACTCCTCTCCATACAATTCCCGGGCGAACGACTCTGCCAATCCTTCAATGATCAAATATTCTCCAACCGTAACATCGCCATGATCCCAGTCAAAATAGGAGAAACGGATATTATGATGAAATTCATGCGCAATAACGGCGGGAATTCTCGGAATATTATAGGTGTTAGGATGAATGGTCACCTGGATAAATCCAGGGATTCCTCCAAATCCGCTATACCCTTTTACCAGCTCCAGCTTGTAGGGATCGGCGATGTACAGGCCAAACATAACTTCTTCTGCGTTGATGTTTAGTCCATGTTCGAGTATGAAATCAACGCATTTTTGCAAAGCTTCTTGTGCAGTGGATAAGGCATCGATCTCTTTTAATTTATGCAAAACACGAGTGCCTGTCTCCGTTTCGCTTAGTTCCAAATGCCCAAGCATTTTCGCGGCCATTACGACATCGTAACCGCCCGGCTCTTTGGCGCGAAGCGGAACATTGATCGTATTCCACATCGTTTCAAAAGGTTTCATCATGGTGTAGCGAAAAAAATCTTCCCTTTTGGACGGTTCTAAACCATATAGTTTTTCATAGTGCAGAAGCGTATTTTCGATGGTGCATTTCAATAGATTCACCTACTTCGGATGATTGTGATAGAACGGAAGGTATGTTTTCAAGTCCGCTCATCACTGTCTGTTTGAGGATAGGATAAGATATAACGTTACGTGAGAGTCAATGGAGAGAGTCAAACTTGTTATGGAGGCTGCTTAGAGAAGGGATATAGAATCTACTCGGCCTTCAACAAGTCTTGCAGCTTAAGGAAGCCAATGCAGGCGATGCGGATATGATCTTTTTCGCGAATCCTGACGAATTTTTTTGTAGGACTAAAATGGTTGTAGGAAAAAAGGCTGATCAGCAGCTTGACTCCATGCGCGATAAAAGATCGGCAAAACGTCCATAGAAAAACCCTGGCGGTCTTACGGTACGGGAAATTCGACCAGTTAGAGGGCCCGGAAATCAGTAAAGCTAGAGAGAAATGGTTCTTTAGGAAAAAGAGATCATTTTGCCATTTGCTAATTGACAATATGAAAGCGCATTCATATACTGAGGCTTAAATTTGTTAGTTATTTTAACTAATTAAGGTGGTGAAGCAAATCGTGATCGGTCGGGGGAAAACCGGGAATACGAAATTTATGAAGCAGATGAATCGGGAAGGCATATTGCACCAGCTGCGGCAGGAGCCCCGCTTGTCACGGGCCGAACTGGCAGCAAAAACCAAACTTAGCCGTCCCTGCGTCTCGGCGCTGGTCGAAGAGATGATTGGGGAAGGGCTGATTAGAGAGGTTGGCACAGGAGAATCCAGAGGGGGACGCAAACCAATCCTGCTTGAATACAATGTGCAGGCATATGCTGTTATAGGAGCCGTTTTTGAGGGAAGCGAGCTCGAAATGGCGGTGGCCGATATGAAAGGCGAACTGATCGCACAAGTGCATACCCGTTTGAACCAGCCGGTCGATGGGGAATCAGCGCTGCAAGCGCTCGAAGTTACCCTTGCGCGTCTGCTTGATGCAAGCGGCATTGAGCGCGACCGGGTGATCGGTATCGGCGTCGGCCTGCCGGGCATTACGCAGCGCTTGAGCGGTACCGTGAGCTATGCCCCAAGTACGGGCTGGATGGATCTTCCCGTAGGCAAGGAAATCGAAGAACGCCTTCACTTGCCGGTCGTGCTGGATAACGACGTCAACATGATGACGCAGGGGGAATTTTTCGGCGGGTCCGGGTCCGGCGTGTCCAGTCTGGTGTACATGTATGTCGGAACCGGGATCGGGGCAGGCATTATCATTGACAAGCAGCTGTACCGGGGAAGCAGGGAAGCCTCCGGGGAAATCGGCTATATGCGGATCGGCGATTCGCCTGAACGGCGGAAGGACGAATTCGGCGTGTTTGAGAAAAATTTCTCGGTTGCCGGCATCCATGGGAAGGCGAAGGCGCTCGGTCTTCATGTGGATCCGGAAGCGAGCATTCTCAAGCAGTTGATCAAGCTGGGCGAGGAAGGCCATCCGCAAGCGGAGATGCTGCTGAATGAGGTGTATCACGGCTGGGCATCGGGGATTGCCAATACGGTCAGCGTACTTGATCCCGAGATGCTTGTCTTGAGCGGCGAAATGGTGCATCTGAACGAAGCGGGACTGAACCGGATCCGCGAGCTGTTATTCGATTGGGTGCCTGTGGTGCCGGAAATCCGTCTGGCCGAGCTGCGCGAACGCGCGGGTTTGCTAGGGGCGGTGCACAGTGTGTTGGAAGCGCATTCTTCTGCGGCAATGGGGGCTGGAAGGAGATAATCAAGAAATTTGGGGGCAACAGCGATCGGAAGAAAGATCCGGACCCATAGCGGTCAACTCGCATCATATCAACAACTAGTTTCAGTATTGAACTTTAAAAACAGGGGGAATCAGAAAGATGAAAAAGAAATGGTTGAAACTCGGCATGTTTGGGGTGGCGCTGGCGATGACGGTCGGCCTGACGGCTTGCGGCGGAGGAGAAAAGGAACAACAACCGGCAGCCTCCGGTGGAGACGGCGGGAAAAAAGGATCGCAGAAGCTGGTCATCTACACCGCCCGCGACAAAAATGTCGTCGAGCAGATCTTGCCGAAGTTCAAGGAGCTTAACCCGGATATCGATGTCGAAGTGATGACGATGGGCGCCCAGCAGATCATGGAGCGGGTGCGCGGCGAGAAAGCGAATCCGCAGGCCGACTTCTGGTGGGGCGGAACGCAATCCTCTTTTATTACGGCGGCGAATGAAGGATTGCTGGAATCGTATAAACCAAGCTATGCGGACAGCGTGCCGGCTGAATACAAAGACGCTCAGGACCGCTGGTACGGCGAGATGCTGCTGCCCGAGGTGATCATGTACAACTCCGAGGCAATTAAAGAAGCGGATGCGCCGAAGGATTGGGACGATCTGCTCGACCCGAAATGGAAGGATAAAATTTTGATCCGGGGCGTCATGGCATCCGGGACGATGAGAACGATCTATGACGCGATGATTTACCGCCAAGACCCTGCAAATCCGGAGAAAGGTTATGAATGGCTCAAAAAGCTCGATGCGAACACCAAAGAATACACCCAGGATCCAACCCAACTTTACTTGAAGCTGGCCCGGCAGGAAGGAATTTTGTCGCTCTGGAATCTGCAGGACATTTTGCTCCAGAAGGAACTGCAGAAACAGCCGTTTGACTACATCTACCCGGCAAGCGGAGCGCCGATTCTGGTGGATGGGGTCGGTATCGTAAAAGGCGCCAAAAACATGGACGCCGCCAAGAAGTTCTTTGATTTTATTTTTGATAAAGACCAGCTGAAGGAGAAGGCGGATAAATTGTTCCAGATTCCAACCCGGACCGATATCGACAAAAACGAGTTCCCGGACTGGTACAAGAAACTGGACACCAAACAGCTTGATCTGGACTGGATGGTTCTTGCGGATAAAGAGAAGGAATGGATGCAATATTGGGATGAAAATATCAAAGGCAAAGGCGGAAAGTAGAATCCGTACAGTCATTGGTTTGGGCTCATATAGCTTGAACGAGGCTGGTAAAGATGGCAAAGCTGGCGGGGGCAACCCCGCCCGGCCATCCAGCTATATAAGTTGAATAATGAAAAGGGACAAGGGATAGGCGAGAGGGTTCAATATTTTAAAGTAGATCAGTTTTAGAATATTAAACCTGGGAGAAATGATTCTGAAGAAGCTGAAAGCTTTTTGGAAAAAAGCTGCTTCGGAAGCGTATGCTGCGTTCGCCTAAAAGCTTTCCGTAGGAAAGCTAGCATCGAAAGCATTTGCTTTGTGAGCGGATTTTGACAATGAATGAGTTAAATCAAAGAAATCTGGGAGCGGGCAGCGATCGAAAGAACATTTCACCCGGCTCCCTTCATCCGTGCAAACATTGGTTCAACTTATATAGCTTGAAAAAACAATCATACATGCATCTTAAAGAGAATGACTTGAAGGAGGATTCATTATGATCGGAGTCACGCTGGATCGCGTCAGCAAAAAATTTGACGGGGCCAGAGGTGTGGAGAATGTTGACGTACATATCAAGCCAGGCGAGTTTTTTACTTTTCTTGGTCCGAGCGGCTGCGGCAAAACGACCACTTTGCGCATGATCGCCGGATTTTATTACCCAAGCGATGGAAGAATCCTGTTTGGCGAGCATAACGTCACCAACATGCCGCCCAATAAACGCAATACGGGAATGGTGTTCCAGAACTATGCTTTGTTTCCGCACATGACCGTGTTTGAGAATATTGCCTTCGGTCTCCAAGTCCGTAAACAAGGAAAGGCGGAAATTCATGACAAAGTGACGCGTGCCCAAAAGCTTGTGCATCTGGACGGCTACGGGCAGCGCCGCATCGACCAATTGTCGGGCGGACAGCAGCAGCGGGTAGCGCTGGCGCGAGCTTTGGTGATCGAACCGAATATTCTCCTGCTCGATGAGCCTTTGTCCAATCTCGATGCCAAGCTGCGCGAAGAAACAAGGCAGGAAATCAAAAGGCTTCAGCTTGAGCTCGGCATCACGACGATCTACGTTACGCATGATCAATCGGAAGCGATGTCGATGTCGGACCGCATTATGGTCATGAAGGATGGCGTCGTGCAGCAGATCGGTGCCCCGCATGAAATTTACAACCGGCCGGTCAACCGTTTTGTCGCTTCGTTTATCGGCGAGTCCAATCTGTGGGAAGGAACGGTGGAACGCCTGGAAGGCGGGATGGTGGACGTTCGTCTAACGCCTGATTTACTGCTGACGGGCCTTGCCGAAAACGCTTCGCCTGAATGCAAGCTGGCGGTCGGGCAGAAGGTAACGCTATCGGTACGGCCCGAAGCGATCCGGGAAGCCAACCTGTCTGAACGCGGTGAGGCGAACACAATGGCGGTCAAAGTGCTGCTGTCGGAGTTCACTGGCATCAGCGTGAATTATATCGCGCAAGCCGGACCGCTATCCGTGAAGGCGATGTTCGTCGGACAGGGGCATCAGATGCGGAACCGGGATGAAGAGGTATGGTTTAGCGTGGCTCGGGACAGCATTTATTTTTTGGGATAAGGGGGTGAGCCGAAGCGATGAATAAACCAGAGCCTCAATTGACACCGCCGATCATTCGTCCGAGCAGCCGTTGGAATTCGGTGACGACCTCGCCGCATTTTGTGTATGTATTGATTGCGCCGTTATTTCTGATTCTTTTGGCGTATGTGATCTATCCGTTTTTCCAGACATTCCTGCAAAGCATTAAAATGGATGGCAGCTTTTCGCTCCAAAACTACTCGCGTTTTTTTAGCCTTGAGCACACGGCCAATTTGGAGGCGCTTTGGACGAGCGTGTATATCTCGGTGCTAAGCGTGATCACCTGCGGCATCGTGGGGGTAGGAATGGCGTTCCTGCTGGAAAGATACGAGTTCCCGGGACGCAAGCTGCTTTCGGTGCTCGTACTCGTGCCGATGGCTCTGCCGCCGCTGATCGGGGTGCTCTCTTTTGAGTTTTTGTATGGTTCGAGCGGTATTATTCCGCGGGGATTGCAGCATTTGTTTCATTTGGAAAAGCCGCCTTTTACCCTAAAGGGCATCTGGGGCGTGCTTGTCGTCCATACGTTTACGATGTACACCTATTTTTATATGACGGCATCTTCGGCGATCAAGGGACTTGATCCGTCACTTGAGGAAGCCGCGGCCAACCTGGGAGCGAACCGGTTCACGATCTGGCGCCGGGTGATTCTGCCGATGCTGACGCCGGCGATCGTTGCGGCATCGCTGCTCGTCTTTATGATTTCGATGGCGTCGTATACCGCGCCGCTGATTTTCGGAATCGAACGGACGATGACGATGCAGATTTACCTGTCGCGTACCAACGGCGACCTGGATATGGCTGCGACGCAATCGACGCTGCTGTCGGTCGTGTCCATCCTGTTCCTCATTTTGATGAGATGGTATCAGGGCGCCCGGAATTACCAAAACATGAGCAAAGGCGTCAGCGTTCATCGGACCGAAGTGAAAAGCAAAGCCGGCAGAAACACCGCGATGGTGTTGTCCTTCCTCGGGGTGCTGGTGCTTATGCTGCCGATTCTCGTCATCATCCTGCTGGCTTTTTCGGAAGACGGGAAGTGGACGACCCAGGTCCTGCCGCCGTCTTACACGCTGGATCATTTCAAAGATTTGTTCACCGACAGCAAAACATGGCGTCCCATCGCGAACAGCTTTAAGATCAGCATCGCGGCAACGATCGGCAATCTTCTGTTCGGGGTCGCTGCGGCATACGCCATCGTACGCATGAAATTCAAAGGGAAGACACTGCTCGATATTCTGATCATGCTGCCTTGGGCGCTTCCGGGCACGGTCGTTGCCGTCAACCTGATTACGGCATTCAGCGAGCCGAATGCGTTCTCTTTCGGCCAGGTGCTGATCGGCAGCTTTTGGATTTTGCCGCTCGCCTATTTTGTGCGGCATCTGCCGTTGATCTTCCGCTCGACTTCGTCGACGCTGATGCAAACCGACCGCTCAGTGGAGGAAGCGGCCCGCAATCTGGGTGCATCCTGGTGGTATACATTCCGCCGCGTCGTATTCCCGATGGCGCTGAGCGGCATTCTTGCCGGCACTTTGCTGGCGCTGGTGGAAGGGATCGGCGAATTTGTCGCCTCGATTCTGCTGTATACGAACAAGACGACACCGATCTCCGTCGAGATCTTCCAGCGGATGTATGCATTCGAGTTCGGCACCGCATGCGCTTACGGCGTGCTGCAAATCGTGATGATCATTTTCGTTCTTTATGTTTCCCGCAAGCTGACCGGCGGCAATGCCGGATCCGCCATTTGACGATAGACTTTTCCTGAGCTTAAAGCGGTAAAGACGACTTCCTTTCATTACTTGCGGATGCCCGTCTTATTCGCCCGGGCGTCCCGCGATAATGATATAGGCAGGCGCCTGCTTATGCCGGTGTTTGCCACAACAACGCTTGAAGGAGGAGATGCGATTTGAGTCAATCGAGAGCAAAACGCAGGACGAAAAGGTGGGTGGCGGCTTCCGTCAGCCTGGTTCTGGCCGGAACGCTGGCTTTTCAAGCTGGTCCCCAGACAGCGGCTGCAGACAGGGGGGTGGTCGATTTATGGAAAGCGATTAAACCTCTCAGCACCATTGCAAGCGCGATGAACACGGGGGCTCACCCGGATGATGAGCACAGCGCGACACTTGCGTATCTTTCCTTGGGATTGGGTGTTGATACATACAGTGTCATAGCCAACCGGGGAGAAGGCGGGCAAAACGAAATCGGCAGCGAGCTGGGCAATGCCCTTGGTATCATCCGAACCAGAGAGCTGCAGGAAGCGTCCAAGATCACCAACGTTACCCTGGCTAACTTAAGCCAAAAGCTGGACGATCCGATCTATGATTTCGGCTTCTCCAAAAGCCCCGACGAAACGTTGGCCAAATGGGGCGAGGACGTCGCTTATGAACGGTTGATCCGTCAAATCCGGGAGAAGCGCCCGGATGTGCTGATTCCGGCCTTCCTGAACGAACCTTCGACGCACGGTCATCACCGTGCCGTGAATGTGCTGACCGTACGGGCATTCAAGGATGCGGGAAATCCGCAGGTGTTTCCTAAGCAGCTGGAAGAAGGGCTTCAGCCATGGCAACCGAAGAAGCTGTATGTACCGGCCTCGGAAAAAGATTATGACGTCTCATTGCCGGTAAACGAATATAGTGAGCTGTACGGCGCTTCCTATTCCCAACTGGGCGAAGAATCCCGGTATATGCATAAGAGTCAAGGGATGGGAAGACAAATTGACGAAGGTCAAGGAACAGCATATTACAAGCTGCAAGAATCGGCGGACGGCAAGAAGGCCGGCGGTAAGCCGGAAGCGTCGCTTTTTGGCGGGATCGCCTTCACGTTCGAGGATTTGGCGCAAGAGCTTGATGCGAAAGGAAAGGACAACAAAGTCGTCAAGCAGTTAAAAACACTGCAGGAAGACGCAAACGAAGTCATTGCCGCTTATCCATCATTTGCGAAAGTGGCCCGCGAAGTCCATGGGATGAAAGCGGACGTAAAAACAACCGTCGAGCTGGTAAAGGCTTCGTCTTTGGAGCAAGTGGCGAAAAACGATCTGCTGCATCGGCTGGCCGTGAAGGAGAAGCAGCTCGATAAGGCAAGCCAAGAGGCAACGTCCGTCGTGGTTAAAGTGAAACCCGAGACCGGCGAGCTGATTTCAGGGCAAACCGCAAAAGTGACAGTCACCGCCTTTAACGGCGGCGAGGTGGATATCAGCAAAGTCAATTTGAAGCTGAATGTGCCGGAAGGCTGGACCGCCAAGGCAGCTGGGGCGGACAGCTTCGACAAGCTTGCCAAAAATCAGACGGTAAAAACGGAGTTTGAGGTCACCGTGCCCAAGCAGGTGGCGGACTTTAATCCATACGCCCTCCCGCTGATTTCTGCGGATATCCGGTATGAAGCGTTCGGGACGGAAGCGTCGCTGCATGCGGTTCCGGATAATGCGGTAGCGGTGCTGCCGCCGGTTGCATTGTCGCTCAGCCCGGAGGCGGCGGTTCTGAATACGCTGAAGCCGGATGATGCCGTATCGGTCAAGGTTACGGCAACGAATTATGCGCCAGGTGCGGAGAAAACCAAGATTTCACTGAAAACGCCTGAAGGTTGGACGGTGGAACCTGCGGTGCAGGAATTGAGCTTTGCAGCCAAATACGAGACCAAGGCGGCCGAGTTTATCGTCAAGGCGCCGGCAAATGTGAAGCCGGGAAGTTATGATCTGTCGGCCATATCGAGCGACGGTACGTCAGACAGCAGCAGAACGGTGCAGGTGATCCAGTATCCGCATATCGGCAAAACCTATTATGTCAAACCAGCCAACCTTGCCATTCAGGCGTTTGATCTGAAGGCGCCGCAAGGACTGAAGGTCGGTTATGTTTCCAGCGGTTTTGATAATATCGATCAGGTGCTGCGCCAAGTGGGCGTCAATGTGACGAATCTGGACGCCAAAACGGTTCAGTTCGGCGATCTGTCGCAGTACGATACGATCGTGCTTGGCATCCGGGCCTACGCCTTCCGTCCGGAGCTGATTCCAAGCAATCAACGTCTGCTCGATTATGTGAAAAATGGCGGCAACCTGGTTGTTCAATACCACAAGCCGGAGGACAAATGGTCGCCGGATTTGGCCCCGTATCCGATCAAGATCGGTCAGCCGCTTATCCAGTGGCGCGTGACGGATGAAAACTCGAAGGTGACCATGTTGGCGCCGGAGCATCCGATCTTCAATACGCCAAATAAGATCACGGCAGCCGACTGGGATAACTGGATTCAAGACCGCTCCGCCTACAACCCGTCCGAATGGGGCAAGGAGTATACGGAGCTGATCTCGAACGGAGACCCTGGAGAGAAAGAATTTACCGGAACGTTCTTGACCGCTAACTACGGCAAGGGCACTTACACGTACAGCTCGCTTGTCTGGTACCGTGAAATACCAAATCTTGTACCTGGTTCGATCCGGATGTTCGTCAACATGATCAGCCTGAAGCAAAATGGAACGGCATCAACCAGCGTGGCGGCAGCTCCGCCTAAATAACACCGGAATTTGGAATCCGAGCAGAAAACAAGGGGATTAAAGTAGAGAGGATAAACAAGAGGGAATAAAGTAGAAGGAATGAGGAAGAGCGGATAAAGAAGGGGGGAAGGCAGAAGGAGTGAAGAAGGGCGGGTAAAGAAAAAAGAACAAAGAAGAGGAATAAAAGAAGAAGGAAGGCTGTAAAAAGGGTGGAGTGCGCGGGGGATGGGAATCAAAATCACTTCGCTCGCGCCCTCTCCCTTCAGTCAAAACGATAGGCCCACTGCGAAGAGAAAAACGGTACATAGGATTGCCGGATCAACACTAAACTTGGTGCCTGATGAGAGGCGAAGGAGAGGGCAGGGCGGAATCGATTCTTATGAAGCGGGAGCGTTCGCAAAAGAGCTTTCAGAAGGAAAGCTGTAGGCGTTTGGCTGTTGAGAAAGGCGATACTTGTAGCTCTAACGAAACTACAGAGCGCTATCGCATCAAAAACAAGAGCAAATCGAATCTAACGAACTACAGAGCGCTATCGCATCAAAAACAAGAGCAATTCGAATCTAACGAAACTACAGAGCGCTATCGCGTCAAAAACAAGAGCAAATCGAATCTAACGAAACTACAAATCGTTATTTGGGATAAATACCCGGTTTAAAGGCATTGTTTTGGTTTAATAGCGATACCTTGTTTCGTTAGGATTTTTAATAGCCTTTTTTGGCATGATTAGCGATACCACGTTTCGTTAGAGATGTCTCCTTTTTTGTGCTTCCGCCAATCCCAAACCATGTAAGGAAGAACTATTTTAGAAGATGAACCTAGGAGAGAGCCGCTGTCGACAAATTGCTTAATACAAGAATTATTCTCAGGATTGAGCCGGGATTTGATTGGTCAAAACGCGGCTGAACGCTGTTATCAAGGCAGACGTATGCTGAACATGATGAAGGTTCACGGTCAATCACAAGAACATTACGGAAAGGATCTGGACAACATGAGAAATCGGGAACAAATTTTAGAGGAAGAAGGCAAGCTTTTTCCGGGCCGCACATATACGGAAGTTGTGCTCGCGCCTGCTTTTGATGAAGCGAAAACCAGTTTGCTCGCGCCGATGATGGCGATCAACAAAGCGCATCTCATCATGCTGAAGGAGCAGGGACTTGTCACCGAAGAGGAGGCGGGGCAAATTGCGGATGCAATTCGCGGTCTCGATCTGGAGAAGCTTCGTCACGCCGAATATACCGGACAATTCGAGGATCTGTTCTTCCAGGTCGAGCATGAATTGCATGCAGCGGCCGGAGATATCGCGGACAATCTGCATCTGGCCCGCAGCCGCAATGATATGGGCATCGCGATTTACCGGATCGTGCTGCGGGAGAAGCTGCTCGCGACGCTTCGCGGAGCTTTAACGCTGAAGAGCCAGCTGCTTGCATTTGCCGAGGAGCATGCCGATACGGTCATGATCGGGTATACGCATACGCAGCAGGCGCAGCCGACGACGCTCGCCCATTATATCATGGCGATGACGGACTCGCTCGACCGCGATATCCGCCGGATGCAGGCCGCTTATGCCAACTGCAACCGGAGCAGCATGGGAGCGGCGGCGCTGACCACTTCCGGTTTCGCCATCAGCCGGAAGCGGATGCAGGAACTGCTTGGTTTTGACGAACTTATATACAACTCATACGATGCGATCGGCGGGGCCGATTATATAGGCGAAATGATGACTGCCGTGCAATTGGCGGCCATTAATCTGGGCAGATCGTCGCAGGATTTCTTGCTGTGGTGCACTCAGGAGTTTGGCATGCTGCGCGTCGCTGACCCCTATGTGCAGATCAGCTCCATCATGCCGCAAAAACGGAACCCGGTTTCGTTTGAACATATGCGCGCGCTTCTATCCAGCTGCGTAGGCAATACCCAAACGGTGCTGACGATGATGCATAACACGCCGTTCGGCGACATCGTCGATACCGAAGACGATATGCAGCCTTATGCCTGGAAGGCGCTCCAGGTGCTGGACCGGATGTATCGTCTGCTCTCATGCGTCATTGGGACGATCGATGTCAACAAAGAAGTTCTCCGGAAGCGGACCGAAGGCAGCTTCGCCACGGTGACCGAACTGGCGGATACGCTTGTGCGCACCGACGGCCTGTCATTCCGCAATTCCCACCATATCGTGAGCAATGTGGTAAAGCGTTCCGTTGCCGCGGGGCTCGCGGCAAACGAAATTACGCTGGAGCTTGTCAATGAGATCGCGCTTCAAGTCATTGGCCGGAAGCTGTCGCTGACTGCGGAGCAGCTGCGGTTGGCGCTGGACCCGGTTCATTTTGTGGATATCCGGACATTGCCGGGCGGACCTGCTCCAGCAGAAATTCGAGGCACGATCGCCAAACGGAAAACAAGCCAGCAGAGCCAGGAGCAGTGGCTGGACGCGGCACGTGCCCAGGTGGAAGGAGCGCTTGCGGAGCTTGACCGCACGCTGGCCGGTTGGGGCGGCAGCTTATGATGACAGCAACGGTCCCTCTGTTGGCAGTAGACGGCGGGGGAACGAAGTGTCTGGCCGTGTTCGCGGATACGGAGGGCCGAATGCTGGCGAGCGGGAGAGCGGGATCATGCAACTATCAGGGAGCAGGCCGGGAACCTGCGGCACTTGAGTTGACGCGGGCGATTCAGGAGGCCAAGCGGCAGTTGGCCGTATCAGCTGCCGTAGGGAACAAGCCGCCAGAATCCGATGTGGAATCTGCTTCCCTTGCACAGAAGGAGACGGCCAACATTACGGAAGACGGGCCGCTTCACGTGACCTGCGCAGTATTTGGCGTAGCCGGCCTCGATACCGAGCATGACCGCCAAGTGATCGAAGGTATGGTACGGGAAGCACTTGCCCGCACCGAAGTGACGGCGGACCGCATCTTTGTCGAGAATGACGGCGTGGCCGCCTTGCTTGGAGCAACGGGCGGAGCGCCCGGCATCCTCATTATCGCTGGCACCGGTTCGATCATGTTCGGGATCAATGATCAAGGCAAAAGCGCACGGTCAGGCGGCTGGGGCCACCGTATCGGCGACGAAGGCAGCGGTTATTGGATCGGCAAACAGGCCATCAATGCCGTTCTGCGCGGATTTGATGGACGGGGCAGCCACACGGCACTGACCGGTAAGCTGCTGCGGCATCTGGGACTGCGGACAGAAGAGGAATTGTTCAACTGGGTTTATTCCGCCGAGTACAGCGTAAACAAAACAGCCGAACTCGCGAGGTACGTCAGCGAAGCGGAACAGGAGGGGGACGAGATTGCATGTTTGATTCTGGAGACGGCCGCCGATGAGCTGTTTCTGGGTGCGAGGTCGGTGATGAGCAAGCTCGGCATGGCTACCGCGTCATTCACGGTTATTCTGCAGGGCGGCGTGCTGCAAAATAATCCGCTTGTAAGAAACCGATTGGCTGCCGCCTTCCGGTCCGTCTCCCCGCTGGCGCTAATCGACGAGGCGAAAAAAGAGCCGATTTACGGCGTCATCGCGCAGGGATTGCAGCTTTTGCGGCATGGGAATTAAAGGGAGAGGTCCGAACCTCGAGAGGACATTTCACCCGGCGCTTTCATCCATGCAAATCATTGGTTCAAGTTATATAGTTAGGTGACGAAATGGGGGACTTGTTATACAAGTCCCTATTCTGACGGTTGCAGAATGTATATAAGAAAAACATCCGCTAAATGCGGTCTATCTTCTTATAGAGTACGTCGATAGACGCTTTTCTTACATAGGATAGGTTTTTGCAATCATTACGACAGGAATCTATGGTACTGACATGAAATAAATATAAGAGACAGGGGAAGGGGGGCAGATGGATGAAGATGAAAAAGGCAGATATCGATGAATTAACCCGTTCCGGGGTCGTTTTTTTCAACTCCAAGCTGGAGATGCTGGAAGACCTGTCGTGCAAAATGTATAGAATGAACAAGCTGACCAGCTTGTGGGCGCATTTTCATGATTATTTTCAAATCTGGTACGTAGCCAAAGGCGAGTTCCTGCACATGATTGGCGAGCAGCAGTACCACATTACGAAGGGAAACATGTTTGTCGTTCCTCCTTTTACGGTACATCGCATTCAGGCCCCACCCGAGCAGGAGGTTGAAATTTGGGGATGCGAATTTCTGCCGGGATTCGTTAACGAACGTTTTGACGATCCGGCGGGGGAGCATCCCTTTTTTGACGTCAGCTATTTAACCTATTTTGTGCATGCAGAAAACGCAAATTCGCATCAAATGACCTTCGACGGGGTTACGGATAGCCGGATTCGCGGTTTGATTCAGGATATGTTTGGAGAATATGAAAGGCGCACGCCGTTTTTTCAAATCGTCCTGAAAGCTAATCTGCTGCTGTTATTATCGATCATCGTTCGCCAGGTGAACGGGGAGCTTGTCCAAGCTGGTTTTGAGAAGTCGGAAAAGTATCGTGATACGATGACGAAGGTAGTTGAATATATCCATAAAAACGCGCATGAAGATATTAAGCTGGAGGATGTATGCGCCGTTTCGAATCTGTCGAAATCGACGTTTTGCAGCTTGTTCAAAGAATGGACAGGCAAGACCTTTAACCGCTATCTCATTGACCACCGTATCTCTAATGCGCTTAGGCTGCTCCAGCATCCGTCCTTAACGGTCACCGATGTGTGTTTTGCGGCGGGATTTAACGAGTTGTCCTATTTTTGCAGAATTTTTAAAAATTACACAGGCATATCGCCCAATCAGTTCCGCAAACAGGCGACAAAGAAGCAGCTTCAAAATTAATACGATAATCCTATTTTCACATACGATATTGAAATCAAATCAACCGCTTGCATGATAACATGGCAGTAGTTGGCCGAAACGAGTCGCGGATGAATGCGCCGGTTTGAAGGGGGATGGCGTTTTTCATTCGGATGAAACTGCTCGGTCAAATACTTTATGCAATCCGGGTCTGTCTTTACCGGATTCCAATAACCGGAGGGAACTTGCTATGACAAAAACGATTGTAGCGGTGATCGGCTGCGGAACCATTGCCAACAATGCACACATTCCGGCTTACATGGCCAATCAGGACGTAGAGATCAAGTATTTCTGCGATATTCGCAAGGAGCGGGCCGAGAAAGCGGCCCAGCAGTATGGGTGCGGCACGGCGGTGGAGGACTATCGGGTCATTTTGGACGATCCTGAGGTGACGGCGGTGTCGATATGTACCCCGAACAATGTCCACGCCTCCATTGCGATCGACTGCATGCGCGCGGACAAGCACGTATTGTGCGAGAAGCCGGCCGCCAGAACGTACAAGGAAGCGCTGGAGATGCAGAAGGTGCAGCATGAAACAGGCAAAACGCTCAATATTGGCGTCGTGAACCGATTCAATAAAGGCGTCAACATTATCAAACAGATGATCGAAAGCGGAGAGCTTGGCGAACTGTATCACGTTGTGGTCAGCTTCCGTGCGCATCGCTCGATTCCCGGACTCGGCGGAGACTTTACGACCAAGGCGGTTGCCGGCGGCGGGGCGCTCATAGATTGGGGCGTTCATTACCTGGATATCGTCATGTACTGCACGGGCGATCCGCAGCCGAAGACGGTGACGGGGCAGGCGTATTCCAAGCTTGGCAAAGACATGCAGAATTACGCTTACCTGAACATGTGGGCAGGTCCTCCAAACTATGAAGGCAGCTATGATGTGGATGACTTCGTGACGGCCATGATTCGGACGGAAGGACCATCGATTACGGTAAACGGTGCTTGGGCGCAAAATATAGGCGTCGAAGAAACGTACATTGATTTTCTCGGGGATAAAGCGGGCATTCGTCTCCAGTACGGCAAGGAGTTCACGCTGTACTCGGCGAAGCACGGCGCTTTGTTGGAAAGCACCCCGAGCTATCCGCAGAACAACGCTTTCCAGGAGGAAATCGACAGCTTTATTGCTGGCATTCATTCGGGTGAAAAGCTGCCGTCTCACATCGATACGGTGATTTTGTCTGCGCAAATTATCGAAGCCATTTATCGATCCTCTGAAGGAGGCTGTGAGATATCGCTCCTGGAACAGGGCGTGCTGGGATGAAGAAAATAGGCTTTATCGACTACTATCTGGATGAATGGCATGCGAACCAATACCCTGAATGGATTCGCAATGCTTCTGGCGGCACGATGGAGGTCGCTTATGCTTACGGCATGAAGGATGCCGAACAGGGGCTCAGCAATACGGAGTGGTGCGCGAAGCATGGCGTGACGTGGTGCAGAACGATCGAGGAAGTGATCGCACAGAGCGATTATTTGATCGTGCTGTCGCCCGACAACCCGGAACAGCATGAAATGCTTGCCCAGCTGCCGCTGGCCTCGGGAAAGCCGACCTACATTGACAAGACGTTTGCTCCGGACAGGGCAGCGGCGATGCGTTTGTTTGAGCGGGCCGCGAAGCATCAGACCCCGCTGTATTCTTCATCAGCGCTCCGGTATGCTGCGGAATATGCAGAAGTCGAGCGCGCAGGGATCAAGGTAATCTCCAGCTGGGGACCGGGTGCAATGGAAAACTACTCGATTCACCAGATCGAGCCGATCATCGCCCTGATGGGCACAGGCGCGAAGCGCGTCATGTTCAACGGTACGGAGGCTGCGCCAGCCTTGCTGATCGAGTTCCCAGGCGGTCGGCAGGCAACGATCCAGCAGCCGGGTCAGGGCTCTCCGTTCATGATGTCCATCAACTACGACTCGGGAGCCTGCCGCGTCGTGCAGCCGGCATCGGATTTCTTCCAGATCTTTATTCGCGATTTGACGAGGTTCTTTGAGACCGGAGAGGCGACTGTGCCGTCCTCCGAGACCCTTGCCGTCATAACCATTATTGAACATGCGCTTATAGCCGCCAAGCAGCCTTATCAATGGATTGAGCTGCCGGAGAGCCAATAAGCGAAGGAAGCGGAAAAGCTTCCACTGCATTATCCGCACGGGAGGATTACGTTCAGCCGCTTATGTGGATTATTGGATAAGTAATGAAAACCATCGGTAATGGCCAGCTGTACGACTTTATGTATCAGTTCATGAAAGGAACTTATGTGAAGCAAACCCCTTAATACTTGTTTGGATCGTAAAAGAAGCATCCTGAACAAGCGGCATTCGAGGGCGCAAAAAGAAGCTGACGATATTCGTTCAGCTTCTTTTTGTATCACTCTCGTATCTTCAGTATCACTCTCGTATCTTCAGTATCACTCTCGTATCTTCAGTATCTCTCTCGTATCTCTAACGAAACTACAGAGCGCTATTGCCTCAAAAACAAAAGCAAATCGAATTTAACGAAACTACAGATCGTTATTTGGTGTAAAAACAGTCTTAAAGGCCATTATTTAGCTCAATAGCGATACCCTGTTTCGTTAGAACTTTCAGCGGCCATTTTTGGCGTAAATAGCGATATCACGTTTCGTTAGAGATGGTTTATACGGCTTTCTCACAGCCTGATTCACCGCAGCCTTCCGAATCAGCCCTATCAAGATTGGATGCAGACTCTTTTTAGAGGACCATCGTATCATTCGTTCTCCCGCAACTAAATCACTACGTTGTGGCACCGTACGCCGGTTTCAGCGCGCGATTTGGCGTTGAAGGCGGAGCTCCACCGGATTTGCAACTTACTTTGCGCTTGGCAGCAATTTATTCAATAAGATCGCCGCAAGAGAAGCAGCTAAGATAGGCGAGCCCAACAGATATTGCACGAATGTAGGCAAAGAATGCAAGAAATCCTGCGGAATCATTACCAGAGCCAAGGTTATGATCATCGGAATCGCAATGATGTACATTTCTTTTTCGCTGATTTTTACGTTTTTCATTACTTGTATGCCATTAATCGCGATGATGCCGCAGACGATGCTGAATACGCCGCCGATGACGGCGGTTGGAATCGAAGAGATTAAGACGGCTAGTTTGCCCGAACAGCCAAAGATGACAAACCATACGCCTACGGCAAGGAAAACGCGGCGGCTCGCAATGCCTGTGATGGAAATAATGCCCGCATTGGTGGAATAACCGGTAACAGGCGTTGAACCAAGCAAAGAAGCGATAAGGCAGCTAATGCCTTCCCCAATGACGCCCCGATTCAGATTTTTATCCGTTAACGGTTTATCGATGACGTTACTGACGGCAAACCATGTGCCCGTTGTTTCAGCCAACAATACGAAATAAATGATGATCATGGTGATGATCGCCGAAAAGTTGAAGGAAAAGCCAAAATCAGCAAAAGGAATATGCGGCATGCTAAACCACTTGGCATGGTTAACCGCGGAGAAATCCAACACGCCCATAATATTCGCGGAAATACATCCGACAACGAGCGCGACCATGACCGAAATAATTCTGAAGATGGAACCTTTATTGCGGAGCAAAGAACCCAGGATCACGAAAAGAATGAGTACAGCGCCTGAAATCAGGGCCAGCAGTACGTTTTGGTTGATCGTCGCATCCTTGGCCCCATAAATATTGTCTCTGATAGCCACAGGCAATAAAGAAAGGCCAACAATAAATATGATTGTGCCGCCAACAATCGGTGGAATAAATGACTTCACGATTTTATTGAAAATCCCGGTATAGCCCAAAACAATAACTAAGATCGAACCCACCAAGCCGGCGCCCAATACGGAGTTCCAACCTAGTTGCCCGCCGCCGCTAGCGGCATAAATGCTGACGATCGCGCCAAGCGGAACATAAGAAGGACCTTGGGCGACAGGCAGCTTCATGCAGAAATAAGTTTGCACGATCGTGGCAAGCCCGGCCGCAATAAAGGTCGCTTGAATCAAAGCGCTGGACTGGCCTGATGATAGGCCGATTAACATCGCGATCAGGAAAGGCACGACATAGACGTCCATGGCTATAACATGCTGTAAACCCAGGATGATGGATTTCCCGACCGAAATTTTTTCGTCAGGCGAAACCGTCAATTGTGGAGCGTGATCTTGCTTGTCTGCTTGTGTGTTCACTTAGATGTACACCTCGAATTTTCGATTTTTATTGGGGCTCAAAACTGACATTAGTTCTTGTCATTATGCGGGTTGACCACTGCGGCACCGTGCCCCGGATCGTTCTTCCGCTAAACTCTTCCATTAAACCATTCCATCCCCGTATGAGAAACTGCCGCTAGCTGCGGTTTGACTTTTATGAAGATACGTCGCAAAAAATATTCATCTCTAACGAAACGTGACATCGCTATTTGCAACAAAAAGACCTTTTTGAAATTTTAACGAAACAGGGTATCGCTATTAAGCTAAATAAGTGTCTGCAAGCCTGATTTTCTCCTAAATAACGATACATAGTTTCGTTAGATTTCATTTACTCTTGTTTTTGGGGCAATAGCGTTCTGTAGTTTCGTTAGAGATATCTTGGTTGATCGTAGCATACCGTAACAAAGGGAAGTGCCGTGTCGCTGCCAAGGCTGAACGACGGCTACTACGCTTTCGAAGCAGCTTTTTTCAAAAAGCTTTCAGCTTCGTAAGAATCGATTCCGTCCCCTTCGTTACCTTAGCCTATTGTCAAGCACTGATTATGTTTTCAGCGGAGTTGAACCATTCTAAATCGCAAGAGAAACTGCCGCTAGCTGCGGTTTTACTTTTATGAAGATACGTTGATAGACGATTGTCTTCTATTTTTAACGTGAATGAACTTTTTCGCCCTGCACCCAGACTTCGCGGATATGTTCAGGCCGGGTCAGGTACATAATTTTTTGGAAAACGTCATGTAAATCTTCATTTTCGTTAAAGATCGGCAATTTAGCGGATGGCAGCTTGGTATCGATGACCTGCACATCCCATGCATAGTTTTCTTGAATGCGGCCGATGGGTAAGCTTAAGCTTTCGCCGCCGCCGGCCGTAGCAAGATAGAACGCTTCGTCAACCGTAATACGTGATCCCGGCACGCCGCGTTCTTTGGCAGAAAGGGCAGGGTTAACGCCATCCTCCAGCATTCTGGAAGAGATGACAGCTTGCCTGATGTTATCGAAAAGACTGGGTGAGAATCCTCCTGAAATATCGGTCCCGAGGCCAATCTCCACGCCCTTGGCATGAAAATGAGCTACGGGAATGACGCTATTGGCAAAATAGGCGTTGGATATTGGACAATGGGCAATAGCCGTTCCCGTTTCGGCAAATAAATCCGCATCATCATCGTTCAGGAAATTGCAATGTGCCATGACGGACTTATCGCGCAGCAGGCCAAAATCATGCAGGGCAAAGGCATCATTTTTCTGGAATCGATCTTGAACATAACCATGTGCCCAGTCGCTTTCGCTGCAGTGTGATTGCACATACGCGTCATATTTTTCCGCCAGCTCGCCCAAACCTTTTAAAGCCTCATCTGTGCAGCTTGGAATGAACCGGGGCGTCACGACGGGAAAAACGCCTTGTTTCGTGGTTTTGGATAATTCTTTTACAGCGAGAATAAATTCTTCCGTGTCGGCCAGTGCTGTCCGGCTGTCGGCGTCGCGGTAGTTTTCCGGATTTTGCTCCGGATCGTCCATGACCACTTTCCCGACGAGTCCGCGTTGGCCTTTCTCGGCGCATATTTCGGCTAACAATAAACTTGCTTCTTTATGAACGGTTGCAAAATAAAGGGCTGTCGTCGTACCGTTGGCGAGCAGGGTGCCGACCAAATCATCGTAGACCTCCTGCGCAAACTCGAGATCCGAGAACTTGGATTCAAGCGGGAAGGTATACGTATTCAGCCAATCATAGAGCGGGATGTCCAATGCCGTTCCGGATTGGGCCCATTGCGGCGCATGAACATGCAAGTCGACAAATCCGGGCAATAGATACTGGCCTTCAGCTAACTGACGGAAGTTGTCTTTGCCTTGATAAGCATCCAGCAATGGGTGATAGTCGGGATCGTCTGGCGCTACGACTTTTTCAATCATTCCGTCACGATTGATGCAGAACAGATGGTCTTTTAATATTTGAGTTTCTTTGGAAGATTTGCTAGAAAATGCAGTACCTCGAAACAATTGCATATGTTTATCCATAAATACCGCCTTAATGTTCGTTTTCTGATTATGTATTTGTTATTATATCCGTTGAAAAATGACAAGTCCATATCTAAATACGAATGATTTTGTTGAAGTCGTTTACAACATCCTTGCAAATATAAAAGATACATCTTGTTTAAGATTCATTCTTACGACACATTTTTCGCCCCCATCGAATTATTCAGGTTCATTGTTTTACTGGAAAATACCGCCACAATCACCTTACATAAAATAAGGGAGTTCCCTAAATACTCTCCGAATAATCCCTAAATAATCTCCGATAACTCCCTAAAAACTCTCTGAAAATCCACTAAAATTTTCTTTTCCTAAATTTAAAATTTCTTTCATTTCTATGATCTTTCTCACATCCTGTGAAATAAAAATCGGCTAATCTAGAACTGTGATATATTTCACAATGTTTCAGGGGAGGCGTGGAAATGAGAAAGAGATTAGTGATGATTGGCAATGGCATGGCAGGAGCGCGGTGCATCGAGGAGATTCTTCGCCGCGATCGCGAACGCTTTGATGTAACGATGATTGGGGACGAACCTTATCCAAATTATAACCGCATCATGCTGTCCCCTGTGCTGCAAGGCAAAACGACTTTCGAAGAAATCACGATCAATGATTGGAATTGGTATCAATCCAATAATATACATTTGCTGACAAATGAGCGCGTCGTGGCTATTGACCGGAAGGCTCAGGAGGTTAAGACGGACAAGGGGACTGTCGTTCCTTATGACGAATTGATCATTGCGACAGGATCGAGCGCCTTTATCCTGCCTGTTCCAGGACATACACTCGAAGGTGTCGTCGGCTTCCGGACGATTGAAGACACGAAAATGATGCTGGAAGCGGCCAAACAATATAAAAAGGCGGTTGTCATCGGGGGCGGATTGCTTGGGCTGGAAGCGGCGCGCGGTCTGATGAACCAAGGAATGGACGTGCATGTCGTTCATTTGCTGCCGTATTTGATGGAGATGCAGTTGGACCCGGCAGCCGCGAAGCTGCTGCAGCGGGACCTTGAAGCTCAGGGCATGAAGTTCCTGATGGAGAAAAAAACGTCGGAAATTTACGGTGACGGGCGGGTTCAAGGACTTAGATTCGAAGACGGAACAAGCGTCGAATGCGATCTCGTCGTGATGGCCGTCGGCATCCGTCCGAATATTGCGCTTGCGCGCGAAGCGGAGCTCGCAGTAGGCCGGGGCATTCAAGTCAATGACGTCATGCAGACGTCGGACCCTAACGTTTATGCGGTCGGCGAATGCGCCGAACACCGCGGAATTGCCTATGGGCTGGTGGCGCCGCTATATGAACAGGGAGTCGTGCTTGCGGATCATTTAACGGGCCGGTCAACGGAAGGGTATCATGGCAGCGTGTTGTCCACGCAGTTGAAGGTGGCGGGCTGCGATCTGTTTAGCGGTGGGGAAATTCATGCCGATGAGAATACGAAAGCGATTGTCGTTCAGGACGAATTCGCCGGAGCCTATAAAAAAGTGCTGGTTCGCGACGGGAAGGTTGTCGGCGTCGTTCTCTACGGGGATGTGTCGGATGGCACGCGGCTGTTCAACATGCTGAAAAAAGGAAGCGACATTCAGGAATATACGAGCGCATCCGTGCTGCATAAGGCCGGGGAAGATGGCGGGCTGGATGTCGCATCGATCAGCGCCAATGAGACGATTTGCGGCTGCAATGGGGTGACTAAAGGAACCATCGTCGGCGCAATCCTTGAGAACGGATTGACCACTTTTGATGAAGTGAAATCGCTGACGAAAGCCGGCGGTTCGTGCGGCAAATGCCGCGGCATGGTCGAAGCGATCCTTGCGCATACGCTCGGTGATAAATTCGATGCATCGGCGCAAAAGGCGGCAGGCATGTGCGGCTGCACGACGCTATCCCGTGATGAAGTGGTCGCTGCGATTCGGGAGAAAGGACTGCAATCGCCACGGGAAGTGCGCATGGTCCTCGGGTTTAAGCATGAGGAAGGCTGCTCGAAATGCCGTCCGGCGCTGAACTATTATTTGCGGATGCTGCGTCCCGAGACGTATGCCGACGACAAGGCCTCGCGCTACGTTAACGAGCGGATGGAGGGCAATATTCAGAATGATGGCACCTTCTCCGTCATTCCGCGGATGTACGGCGGAACAACGACGCCGGAGGATCTGATCCGCATCGGCGAGGTGGCGAAGAAATACGAGGTGCCGCTGGTCAAAATCACGGGCGCCAGCCGGATCGGCCTGTACGGCGTGAAAAAAGAGGATGTGCCGAAGGTATGGGAAGAGCTTGAGATGCGTTCGGGATATGCCTATTCCAAATCGCTGCGCAACGTCAAATCGTGTGTCGGATCGAGATTTTGCCGCTTTGGCACGCAGGATTCGTTAGGGCTTGGCATCCGGCTCGAGCAGGAAATCGAGATGGTCGACACGCCGCACAAAATGAAAATGGGCGTTACGGGCTGTCCGCGGAACTGCGCCGAGGTGTTGACGAAGGATTTTGGCGTGGTTTGCGTAGAGAACGGATATCAGCTTTATTTTGGCGGAAACGGCGGTACCGAAGTCCGGGAATGCGACAGCTTGACGACCGTGGCAACGGAGGAAGAAGTGATTCGTTTTGCTAAAGCTTACGTCCAACTGTACCGGGAAACAGGCATCTATGGCGAACGCACGGCCCCTTGGGTGAACCGGATGAGTCCGGATTGGGTGCGCCAAATGCTGGCCGATGAAGCGGAAGTCACTGTGCTGAATGACCGATTCGAAGCGGCGAAAAGAACCTATAGCGAAGCGTGGAAAGCCGCGCTTGAAAACGAGGAACGCCGCAGCATGTATACGGTGGAAAAACCATAACGGGGAGGGAGCCGCATGAGCGCTACAAAGGAAATGGTGAAAGTCATAAAGCTGGAGGATCTGAAGCCGCAAATCGGCAAGGAGGTTCAGGTGCTGGATCAATCGATCGCATTATTCCTGCTGTCAAACGGCGAGGTGCGCGCCGTGAGCAACCGGTGCCCGCATAAAAACGGGCCGCTGGCCGAGGGGATCGTATCGGGTGAATTCGTTTTTTGCCCGCTGCATGACTGGAAAATCTCGCTGACAACCGGTGAAGTACAGAAGCCGGATGACGGCTGCATCGCAACATACGAGACGGCGATTATTGACGGTTATGTCTACATTGGGGGGCTGAGGCAGCATGAAAAACACGATACAAGTCGTTGAAAATGCGGGTGTGGGCAAGGTCAATCTCATGAACCGGAGTTTGGGCAAGTACCTCGTCTCTTCCATGCTGGCCGGCTTATTCGTCGGGCTTGGCATCATTCTGATTTTTACGATTGGCGGAATGCTCGCTCCCGCTCATGCGCCGAGCACGAAGATCGTGATGGGGATCAGCTTCGGCATTGCCCTGAGTCTTGTCATCATGGCCGGGTCGGAGCTGTTTACCGGGAATAACTTCGTCATGATGGTCAGTACGTTGAACAAAAAAACGACCTGGCTGGATA
Source organism: Paenibacillus azoreducens (assembly GCF_021654775.1). NCBI lineage: Bacteria > Bacillati > Bacillota > Bacilli > Caryophanales > Paenibacillaceae > Paenibacillus > Paenibacillus azoreducens. Next base: position 1,179,604 of record NZ_AP025343.1, read on the forward strand.
CCTTCAAAATTTGGCTTTACAGCTATGCCGGCAATTTTGCCGGTTCCATGCTGGTCGCGGCGATTTTCGTTTTTACCGGGCTTGCGAAGGGCGGCACGGCCGACTTCATCAACAACGCCGCGAGCGCGAAGATGAATGCGCCGTTTATGGAGCTGTTCATGCGCGGCATTTTATGTAATACGCTCGTCTGTCTCGCGGTTTGGTGTTCCATGAAGCTGAAGGAAGAGATGGCGAAGCTGGTCATGATTTTCTGGTGCCTATTCGCTTTCATCACTTCAGGGTTCGAGCACAGCGTGGCGAATATGACGCTTCTGTCGGTTTCTCTGTTCATCCCGCATCCGGAGACGGTTTCGTGGGCAGGGCTGGCCGCGAATTTGATTCCGGTCACCCTTGGCAACATGATCGGCGGCATTTTGTTCGTGGGAATTGCTTATTGGTATATTGCGAAGGATAAGGAAGCAGCAAAAGCTTAGTTGCTGTAGAAATTTAGTAGCTGTAAAAATTTAGTTTCTGTGAGAAATTTAGTAGCTGTAGAATTTAGTTACAGTAGAAATTTAGTTACTGTAAAAATTTAGCTGCTGTAGATAAAGAAATGCGGCCTAAGCCGCCTGTCGTCACTTGATTGAATTGGCGATGGGCGGCTTTTTGAAAATATAAACATCCGGGGTCCCCGCAAAGTAATCGGAATAAGCTTCAAAGGCCACACGTCACTCAGTACTTTCGCTCCCCAAAAGCGCCCTTCAGGCGTCGGACTTCTTTCCGATACACTTTGTGGGGTTATTTTAAGTTTATGGCTATGTTCGATTGCATTGTTGATATTTGATAAATAAGAGCGATCGTTCCATAATCAGGGAAACATAGTTTGCGAAGATGATCTACCCATGAATTTGAAGGAATTGAAAAAGATTTGCCGGCGGACTATATTATTTAATGCTTTTCAGGAAAAAAGTTGCAAAAGTGCATCTTTTACCGGCTTAATCGGCTAATTATGGCTAAAAGCGTGCGAAAGTGCATCCTTTTTCAGTTGAATCGGCTAAAAGTCACGTTGAGCGGCGAAATAAATGCACTATCGCAACAATTCTCCCATTAACAAATATATAGCGAAAAAAGGATGCACAATTGCAGGCTTTTGGGTACACGACCCATCTGGAGCCCTGAAAGATAGGAAGCCGGGGGTGAGCCCCCTGACCCGGCGGCTGGCACAGTCTCAGGTACTGACTCTTAACTATGATTTTACCCGCCCGCAACCTGCCAGAGGTTGTTCAAAAAGTCCGATTTTGATAAGAAAAACGTCTATTGATGTACTATCACAGCAGACAGACCACCTTTAGCTATAGTTTTTCTTGCGATATCAGGATGCAAATTCCTTTGAAGTTTATAGTGGTGCCGCGAAACGGCATGTTTGTCTGATATCTAAAGAAAACCAATCGAGGCCAATCAAGAATGAAGGGCCGCGATTCAAAGGCAGTTTTTCTTGCGATATCGAATTTTATAAGCCCTTAGCGGCACAAATAGTAAAGCAGCCATTTCCGGCAAGCTCGGGGAATGGCTGTTTTGCGTTTTTACATACTTTTAGTTTTTTCAGTCTGCACGCTGCGTGTCTTTTTCTGAATCAACGGATCGAAGATCCGCTTGCTCCACTGACCGAGGATGGACAGGGTTTGCGCATCGACGAATCGATAGAACAAATGGGCTAATGCAAAGATGACGGGGGTGGTTAGTATAAAGGTGAGAGTCACGCTAAGGCCGTATGAGAATAGGGGGTGCAGCTGATAGAAGATATACGATCCGAGCGAGCAGATGATTGTAAAGTGAAGCAGATACAAGGAGAACGATATTTTGCCCAGATAGGAAAACAGTTTCCGGCTGAATAGCGACTGGAGGCGGGAGGAAGTCAGGAGGGCTGTCAGGGTTAAACATGCGCCTATCGTATGGTAAAACACAAAAAACGAAAAGGAAGGGGTCTTCCATACCAGGACGGAATATATGGTATTCTCTATCCCTACATAAGGATAGGAGCCAAGATATAGCCCTATGCAAAGAAGAAAGGGGGTGATCCAAGGCCGCTGAATGACGGTCAGCCAATTTCGGCCGCTGTATTTCAGGTCGCTGAGCGCCATGCCAAGCACGAAACCTAAATAATACGAATCAATGAGCAGCAGGGCGAGAATGGCATACCCGATCACCCGAAGCCTGAATCTGCCGACGGTCAAAAGAAATCCAAAGATGAGGAAGGAACCGAACAGCTCATAGGTCATGGTCCATAACACGGGATTGTAAGCGGATCCATAAGTGAAGAAAGTGTGGAATAAAGCCTCTTGAATCATGACGGGAAAATTTGAACTGGCCAAAAACGGATCAGGCATCGAAGACAACGTCGTTTGGCGAATCTCGTCAAAATATCCCAGACCAAGCAGCATGACCACGTAGGCAAAGATGACGGACAAGGTGGCAGGAACGGCCAATCGGAAATACCGGCGCAGCGCGGAGGAGTAAATATGTATCTTGTCTTTCGTGCAAAAATACCTCCAACTGAGCACAAAACCGCTCAATGCGAAAAAGACGCAAACGGAAAAGTTGCCATTGAACAAAAGGTTCAGCGGTGTCCGCGCGGCAAAGCTTTCAAAAACAAAGTGGGTAATCTCCTGTTTACCTTCAAAAACGGATGGCACAAATACCTGAAAAAAATGAGAAACGACGACCACGCAAGCGGCCAAACCCCTTAAACCATCCAAATAGGCGATTTTCGATGCCATACAGGCTCAACTCCCCATATTTTTGTAAGTTTCAAGGTCCAATTTTATTCGATTTCAGAAAGGAATGATTGTACTAACGTAACGAGTTGTAAAACGCGAGCGGATGGCAATCGAAATGCAGGTGTTACGAAAAAGGGGATATGTAAAGAGGAGTGATTTGAGATGAAAAAGCTCGATATCGACCAATTAACCCGCTCAGGGGTGATCTATTTTAACTCCAAGCTGGAGATGCTGGAAGATTTGCATTGCAAGATGTATCGAATGGATACCCTCGTCAGCTTGTCCACCCATTTTCACGACTATTTTCAGATATGGTACGTATCCAAGGGGGAATTTCTGCACACGCTCGGCACGCGGCAATACCGGATCACAAAAGGGGATTTATTTCTGGTTCCTCCTTATACGATGCATCGCATTCAGGCTTTCGAGAACGAGAAGATTGAGATTTTGGGCTGCGAATTTATGCCGTCCTTCATCAACGAGCGTTTTGACGATTCCTCCAGGGATCAGACGTTTTTTGACACCAACTATTTGAAGCACTTTTTGCGTTCCGACTGCTCTCATCATTCGCAGATTGTGTTTGATGGAGTAACGGATGGGAAAATCCGCAATTTGCTTCAGGATATGCTGAGCGAATATGAAGGACGTGCGCCGTTTTTCCAAATCGTGCTGAAAGCGAATCTGCTGCAGCTGTTATCGATCATCATCCGTCAGGTGAACGGGGAGCTGGTGAAGGCGGGATTCCAAAAAATCGAAAGGTATCGGGACACGATGAATAAAGTCGTCGAATATATCGATCAAAACGCGCATGAGGACATTAAGCTGGAGCATATTTGCGCCATATCCAATATGTCGAAGCCGACGATTTGCAGGCTGTTCAAAGAATGGACGGGCAAGACCTTCAACCGCTATCTTGTTGATTTGCGCATCGCAAATGCGCTTGTGCTGCTGCAGCGTCCGTCATTGTCGGTCACGGAGGTATGTTATGCCACAGGGTTTAACGAGCTCGCTTACTTCTGCAGAATTTTCAAAAAGTATACAGGCATTTCTCCCAATCAGTTCCGAAAACAGGCCATGAACAAGTAAGTTAAATTTTAACGATAGTCCAACTTTACGATACAATAGTGAAATTATCTAAAGCGCTTACATGCTAACATATGGGATAGTTGATGGCAGCAAACGCGCTTCGTTGGTGTCGCTGTCCAAAGATTAAGGAGGGAAAAGTCATGATGCGAAAAGGGAGTTTGTGGGGGTTGATCTTCATTCTTTTGCTTGCGATTTTATCCGGCTGCAGTGGTAAAGATACTCCAAGCTCCGGGAAGGAAAGCGGCGAAACGAAGGGCGGGGATTCCCCAAAAGAGCCGGTTGAGCTTAGCTTTTGGTACGGATGGACCGGTCCGGAGGGAGAAGCGCTCGAAAAATTGATCAAGAAGTGGAATGACGCAAATCCCGATATTAAGGTGAAAGGGTTGTCGCAAAGCGATTACCAGAAGCAGCTGACGGCCATTACGGGAGGCAATCCTCCCGATGTCGCGTCCAACTTCGGCAAAGATGTCGTGCCGTGGGGAGAGCGGGGCGCCATGATGCCGCTGGATGATTACATCAAGAAGGATAACGTCGATTTGGGCGATTTTGTGCCGGCTGCCCTCAGTTCATCGCAATCCCAAGGGAAGACGTATGCCATTCCGATTGCCATGCACGTATCGATGCTGTTTTATAACAAAGATATGCTGGAAAAAGCAGGTCTGAACGGTCCTCCGGAAACGATGGGCCAGCTCAAAGAATACATCGCGAAGCTGAGCGTCAAAGAGAATGGAGGAAAACTTCAGCAGCTGGGCCTATGGCCGGGGGTTGATGCCTTTACGTTCAGCTATTCATATGGCGGCTCTTTTTATGATGCGGACAAAAAGCAGGTGACTCCGGATCATGCAGGCGTCAAAGCGGCTATCGAGTTCGGAAAAGGGATCTGGGATCAGTTCGGATCCAAAGAGCTGGATCGGTTTGCGTCCGGATTGGGCCAGTACATGTCGCCTCAGAATCCTTTCTTCACAGGCAAGTATGCGATGACGATCGACGGCGAATGGCTGCCGACATTCATCAAACAGTTCGCTCCGAACTTGAAATACGGCATCGCGCCGATTCCTTATGATGATAACAATCCCAACCTGAAAAATCCGGGCAACGTGACTACAAGTGTATTTTATATTCCTAAAGGCGTGAAGCATCCGGATGAATCGTGGAAATTCCTGAAATGGATCACGGAACCGGAACAAATGGCGGAGTTTACCGCGGCGATCGGCAATCTGCCGACCAGAACCTCGCTGCAAACGCATGAAATCTACAAGGATGTACCCGGCTTCAAGGAGTTTTTGCAATATTCTTCGAGTCCGAATCTGCGCTCCTTCCCGGCCACAACTTTTTCGTCGGAGTATATGACGGAGTTCTCGACGCAATACAATGCGATTCTTCGCGGAGAAGTCAGTGTTGATGAAGGATTGAAAAGGGTCAAAGACAAGATTCAGCCTCTAGTCAAATAATCCGGCATAAGGATCTAACTCAGCCGCTTATAGGGGCCGGGTTAGATCCAATCGATCAGGAGGAGGACGGATAGATGAAAGACTCCATCTCCGGCCAAACGTCTTTAAGGAGAAGGGGCTGGACGAGAAGGGAATGGCATTATTTTTGGCTGGGGCTCATTTTCGCTTCCCCATGGATTATCGGGTTCCTGATTTTTACCGTGTATCCTTTCTTCAGCTCCCTATACTTCAGTTTGACGGAATATGATCTGTTTAATGCCCCGAGATGGGTGGGCATGGATAATTACAAGGCGATCATGAAAGATCACAACTTTTATAAATCCATCAGCAATACGCTGTTTATGGCGTTTATATCCGTTCCCATCACGTTGTTCAGCTCTTTGCTCATTGCCATGCTGCTGAACTTCAAAGTCAAAGGCATCAATTATTATCGCACGATATTTTACCTGCCTGCGGTGATCCCGAGTGTCGCGAGCGCCCTTCTTTGGACATGGATGCTGAATCCGGACTTCGGCCTGGTCAACATTTTTCTGCGCTGGGCGGGTCTTCCCGATCCGGCTTGGCTGCTGGACCCCCAGTTTACCAAGCCTTCCCTGATTCTGATGGGACTTTGGGGCTCCGGAGCGGGTGCGCTGATTTTTCTGGCGGCTCTGCAAGGCGTTCCGCAAACCTATTATGAAGCGGCGCAGGTCGATGGGGCCAACTGGTGGCATCGGTTTTGGAAAATAACGGTTCCGGCGCTGTCGCCGATTATTTTGTTCCAGCTTATTATGGGGCTGATCGGCGCGTTTCAAATTTTTACGGAATCCTACATTCTTGCGGGAGGGAAATCGAACGGAGGCTCCCTCGGCGGTCCCGGGCAGTCATTATTATTTTACGCCGTTAATTTGTATCAGGAAGCTTTCATGAATCTGAAGATGGGGTACGCTTCGGCACTTGCCTGGATTCTGTTCATTATTGTCATGCTGATTACGCTGTTGGTTCTGAAAACATCCAAACGCTGGGTCTATTACGGGGGTGAATAATGGATGAGCGCTGCAAAGCTGCTTCGCACGAGGATTTTTCCGCATACGATGTTAATCTTGTTCTCGGTATTTTTTCTGTTCCCTTTCGTTTGGCTTGTGTTCACCTCGCTCAAGTCGCCGAATGAAATATTCGAGCTGCCGCCGCGGATCATCCCGGCATCTTTTCAATGGTCGAATTACAAGGCTGCGTTTGAAACCGTGCCGTTTGGCCACTATATGCTGAACACGCTGGTGATCTGTGTGGTATGTATCATTGGACAATTGTTTGCCGCTCCGCTCGTCGCCTATTCGATCTCTCGAATCCCGTGGGTTGGGAGCAAAATTATTTTCGCGATCGTCCTGGCTACGATGATTCTGCCGTCGCAGGTGCAGTTGATTCCGCAATACATCATCTTTGCCAAGCTCGGCTGGATTAACACCATTTTACCGCTTACGATCGGGGCTTTTTTCGGAGCGCCATTCTACATTTTCTTATTGCGGCAGTTTCTCTTAGGCATTCCCAGGGAGCTGTCTGAAGCAGCGAAAATGGACGGAGCGTCCGAATTCCGGATCTACGCGCAAATTATTTTGCCGACATTGAAACCTGCGTTAGCGACCGTTGCCTTGTTTACCTTCGTGGGTGCTTATACCGACTTTATGGGGCCGCTGATTTACTTGAACGATGCCGCCAAATGGACGCTTACGCTCGGTCTGCAGGGCTTCCAGCAGGATCACGGGGCGCAGTGGGAAAAGCTGATGGCCGCGTCGACGATTATGGCGATTCCAATGATTTTGCTCTATTTCTTCGGGCAGAAGTACTATATGCAATCGGGATCGGCTTTTACGGGGTTTAAGTGATGGGGGGCATATGCAGGCAGGAATACAAGCGGGAATAAATAATGAAGCAGCCATTTTCCGAGAAGACCGGGGAATGGCTGCTTTGTCGTGGACGTCTTTTATATGGTAAAAGTCATGACACACATTGTTCATAATTATTATTTAAAATTGTAGGCATTTGGCATTTAAATACATCTATAATTGTAGTTAATTCCAAAAAAACATTTTTTTTGTTTAGGAGTAACAATATTCTTTATTTTACTAAGGAGTGACCAAAGCGTGGATATGCTAAATATAAGCAGGTATGCATTTATAACTGCTTTTTTCCTGTACTGTTTGGGATTTATATTTTATATGATTGCATTTGGAGGCAAAAAGTGGAGAAACCGTGATCCGGAACTGCATATGAAGCGTTGGGGAAAGATCGCCTTTATAATCTCCGTGCTGGGTTTTGCGTGTCATAGCATTTATTTTTTTACCCGCTGGGCTGGTGCGGGGCATGTGCCTACAAGTAATATGTATGAATTTATGGCTTTTTTGGCGTTGGTTATTATGCTTGTCTTCATCATTATTACCGCTATCTATCGTTCGTTCATACTTGGGTTATTTACTTTACCGCTTATCATCATCATCGTTGCTTACGCCTCAGTTTTTCCACATGAAGTTCAGCCGCTTATTCCTGCTTTAAAATCAGTCTGGCTCGGCATTCATGTTACGATGGCTGCTCTTGGCAGCGCATTCTTTGCTGTCGGGTCTGTTGCAGGGTTCATGTATCTGCTCCGCGTGATTGATTTCCAAGGGGAATCGAAACGAGATAAACGCATGCAGCGCTGGCTTGAAGTGACGATTTATTTTGTCGTGGTCGTTGTTGCTTTCATCGGCACCGTCTTTCTTTTCCGGGGAATCGGGTATGAAGCGGAATTTTTGCAGAGAAATGAAATAGCAGCTGCCGAAAGACAAGCGTCCATTTCGGAACATACTGTTATTTACAAGATGCCCCCTATTTTTAAACCATATAATAGTGAAGTCGTACATATAGATTCTTTCCTAGGTTTAAAGAGTGCTGTTTTTGAAACGCCTGTATGGATGAAAGGAGTGGATGCCGCACGTAAATGGAACACTGTCGTATGGTCATTTCTGAGCGGATCGCTGCTTTACGGAATAATAAGATTATTATTGCGCAAACCGATTGGAGCGGTGCTCCATCCGTCCCTGCAGAGAATCGATCCTAAACATTTGGATGAAATCAGTTACCGGGCCATCGCCCTTGGTTTTCCGGTTTACACTCTAGGTGCGCTTATTTTCGCCATGATCTGGGCCAGTATTGCTTGGGGCCGATTTTGGGCATGGGATCCGAAGGAAGTATGGGCTCTGATTACTTGGTTGTTCTACAGCGCATATTTGCATTTACGGTTGTCCAGAAGCTGGTATGGTCTACGTTCCGCGTGGCTGTCTGTCATCGGCTATATCGTCGTCATGTTTACTTTGATCGGTATCAATTTAATTATTGCCGGGTTGCATTCTTATGCCGGGGTATAGGGGTAGGGAGCAAAGCAACCTTGTAAGCAGGATATTGGTCTGCAAGGCTTCCAGCAGGATCACGGGGCGCAGTGGGAAAAGCTGATGGCCGCGTCGACGATTATGGCGACTCCAATGATTTTGCTCTATTTCTTCGGGCAGAAGTACTATATGCAATCGGGATCGGCTTTTACGGGGTTTAAGTGATGGGGGCATATGCAAGCAGGAATACAAGCGGGAATAAATAATGAAGCAGCCATTTTCCGGGAAGACTGGGGAATGGCTGCTTTGTGCGTACTGGGCGTTAATATGTTTGATTAAGGGAAAACGAATTAGTGCTTCAAATGATGTCTTTTTTTGAGGTAATAATGCGTATACCCGCCGGCATTTTCGATGATGCCGTATACTTCGAAACCATGGTTTTGGTAGAAATCCAATGCTTGAAAGCTTAACGTATCCAGTTTGATAAAATCGCATTTCTTGTCTTTGGCGATAGCTTCAGCTTGAATTAAAAGCTTTGTCCCATAACCGGACTTGCGAAGTTGCTTATCAACAAATAAATAATGCACTTCCATCCAGTTCCAGCATATTTCCCCCATAATCCCGCCCAAGAATTGTCCCGCATCATTTTTCAGATACAGATTTACTTCCTGGTACCTTCCTTTGAATTGATCAGGGAAATGCATCGAGTTGAATTCGAACATCTTGTTTCTTATGTAGTTTTTGCCGTCCTCATTTGCTTCATTTATGATATGCAAGTTCATATTTTAGGCGCTCCTTGTTATTGAAATAAACTGATGAGAAATAAATCAGGCCATAATTATAGCTTAGCACACCAATTACAGCATCCGGTGGTAAAAAATGTTTTAGCCGATCTTTGCCGGTATCGCAACTTTTCCCGGCCTAGAAATCGAGCGGAAACTGATATTAACTATATTATATTGCTTCGGGCAACCGGCTGGAGGATTTCAACTTACGGGCAGGATAGTTTAACAGTTTCGCGAATACCATACATATGAATTGTTCATGAAGTTCGTGAATAAGACGTTATAAGAAATCGGCGAAGAGCGTAAAAAACATTAGAGTTGGTGATCACGATGAAGGATCCAGTGATTATTGAGCCGTACAGCGATAATTGGCCAAGTCTCTTTAATGAATTAAGAGCCCAGATCGTAACGAAAATTGGCTCTGAAGTACTTAGAATCGATCATATTGGATCGACGGCAGTAGTTGGTTTAGCAGCTAAGCCTATTATTGATATTCAGATATCTGTAAGGGATTTAGGTAATATAGAGACAATCATATCCGGACTTGCATCTTTAGGATATCGATATCATTCGAATAATGATGATTTGACTAAGAGGTATTTCAGAGAAGCACCTGGGACGAGAAGAACCCATATACATGTAAGGCAAGCAGGTAGCTGGTCTGAACAATTCAATTTATTATTTCGAGATTACTTAAGAACTCATGAAGATGATAGAGATCAATATGCCAGGACGAAATATGAATTAGCAAAACGGTATAGAGATCAAAGAGAAAAATATGTAGATGCCAAGACTGAAATCGTATGGGATATTATAAAGAAGGCTAATACATGGAGCCAGAAGATCGGATGGACACCTAGTAAAACCGATTTATAAGTAATTCGAAGAAGCGCCGACATCTTATAACATTATACTCACGCTACGGATCGGCTGAAGCCGATCCTTGGTCCGCCAGGGGATGGGCGAGGAGGATAATCAGGCGGACAACCCTGCACCGACTAACCGCGTCGCGGCCGCCCCTTTAGGGCTTAAGTCGGTGAGGGTTCGTGAATACGGAAACGTTATATGAAACGCCACAATAAATTTTAAAAGAAGGAAACCCATGAAAAACAAAAGAAAAGAAGAAGAAGAGAAGATCAAGAACTTTGACTTGTTGGCATCAGATTGGGATCAAAAGATTCCTGAAAAATCAATTAAGTATGCTGACCAATTGATAAAGAGACTTAATATTACAGATGAACATTCATTACTCGATGTAGCAGCAGGGACTGGAATAATTTTTTCAAGACTCCAATGTTTCGATATATATCTCCAAAGATACGTAGCAGTAGATATCTCGAATAATATGCTTAAGGAACTAAAGGCAAAATATCCAAATGCAGAATCATTTTGCGCTGATTTCGAAGATGAATTTAGTATGAATTATTGGTTCGATTTTGTGATTATCTTTGATAGCATCCCTCATTTTAATAATTTTGACATGGTATTTCTGAACGCATATAAAAATTTGAAGAATAACGGAAAGTTTATAATTGTACATGCACGAACAAGACATGAATTAAAAGAACATCATAAAAGAATAGGTTATGTCGGTAAAATCGATCCAATCCCCAGTGATGATAAGCTGATTGAACTATCTAACAAATATCAATTTAGGAATGTCTGTATAGAAGATGAAGATTATTTTTGTTACATTGGGGAGAAATAATTTTGATAGTAGATTCGGAGAAGTGTGGCGCATCATATAACATCGCATTCAACGCTGCGGGCCGTGACGAGCACGGCCCTTGACCCGGGAGAGGCATTTTCGTGGAAGCAGATTCACCGGACACATCCGCACCGACTAACCGCATCGCGGCCGCCCCTGGCGGGGCTTAAGTCGGTGGGACGTCGTGAACACGGAAACGTTATAAGAAATTGGCGTAAGAGCGAATATATGAAGGCTAATAACATTGATGTAGTGAAAAAGCTATGTCTGGAGCATCCTTATATATTGGGGTATAATAAGAATGATTAAATAAAAGGGGGTACAGTTGATGAGTGTCCCGAATGATGAATTGGAAAACATATTAGGTAATTTAAATGAGAAAAATAAGGTTGTCGCAAAGAGCTTTTTATCATGGTTACTTGAAAAACAGCTTGATGAAGACGATGACTGTTTGACACCTGAAGATATTCAGGCCATAGAACAGGGACGGATTGAATTTCAAAATGGTCAGACAAAATCCTTGGAGGACCTAAAACGTGAACTTGAAATATAAAGTCACATTTTCAAGTGAAGCTGAAAAGAACCTGATGAAAATAGACCGAGTTACCGCAAGAAGAATCTTTATATCCCTTGAAGAATTATCTAATGATCCATTTAACAATCCGAATACAAAGAAAATGAAGGGTAAAGAAGGGATAATCTATAGATTACGGGTGGGGAATTATCGAATAGTCTATGAGGTTCTTAATAATGAATTAATTATCTTTGTAGTTCGTATAGGACCTAGAGGAGACATATATAAATGACAGCAGAGCCCTAGCAATAAAGTTAGGGCTCTTTTTATTTAAAGAAGATCATGTGAGATGTTCAAGAAGCCGCCAACATCTTATAACATAACATTTCTGCTTCGTCGCTGACGCTCCTTGGTCGACAAGAAGTATGTCAGAGAAGTAGAATCTGGCGACACATCCAATCGGCTAAGTCTGACGACCCGGCACTTTGTGCCTTAAGCCGCTTGGACGTCAGAAATGCGAGAACGTTATACGTAATTACTGATTTAATAACAAAGGAGTGAGATGAGTGAGTTTAAGTAAATCTATTGAGTATGTAAAACAAAATTCCACTGATCCATTTGATATTGTTAGATTGAAGAATATATTGGATAGGAAGATTCCAGATGATGAAGAATTAGTGGGACTTATTAAATCACAAAGGCAGGATGGGAGTTGGTCACCCTTTTGGGCAAAAGATAGCAGTTCGTTAGATGCAACATGCTATAGACTTGCAATGCTCGAACAGGCAGGCATTAAAACACATCCTGTTATTGAGCGAGCAATAGAATTTATTACTAAACAAATGAATGAAATGGGGTATTTCGAAGAAAACAATATTCCAATAGACATGTGCCCACCATGGGTTATGCCAGGTGATATTAAGGCTAGATTATATTTAACTGCGAATTGTGGTTTCTGGATTAATCATTATTCATCAAATATAGACAACAGAATAATTACTTACTTAAGAGAACATATCGATATCAACGGAAATATTAATTCGTATTTACATACAAACTGGCTAATAGGAGGTTTATTCTATTCTCTAGGATTGTTTAAAGAAGCAGAAGCCATTTTTCAATGCCTATGTGAACAATTTCCAAAGTTGTCCTCAGATAACCTAGCTTGGTTAATCAATACGTTAATAGTAAGCGGAGTAAATAATGAAGAAGAGATAATAAAAAAATCTATAACTCGATTAATTGAATTGAGAAATAATGATGGAAGCTGGAGTAGTGATGATGGTTCTTTGAAGGATATTCATACAACAATAGAATCTATAAGAGCCTTGAGTTGTGTAGGTATATCATAGAGGTCAGTAACTACGTATAACAATGCATCTATGCTACGGGACATTCGTCCCTTGGTTGTCAGAAGTAAAGGCATAGATATTAACTCAGACAACACACGACCCGGTCTAAGATAAGAGCTATCTAAGGCCGGGTCGCGTCATAGATACAAGAACGTTAGAGGAAATTGCCGAAAAACCATCAATAACACAGAAGTATAATCAAAAGGAGCAAGAATCAGTTGAATGATGTTGATTTATTACCAGTTGATCTAATGAATAAATCGTTATCAAAAAAAGAGATAGTTTTAAACTATGATGTTGTTCATGAAGCAATTGACATAATTACATTTAAAAACTGGGCAATTCTTGGATGGGAAGCATGGGTAAAATACAAATGGAAAATACGGTCATCCATTGCCTTATGTAATAGGGGCTGTTCACGTCGTTCGTAGCTATGAATGAGAGCGAAATTATTTTGAAAGGATGAAAAGGAACATGGGAAATCTGGTTGTGCATATGTTCATGACGTTGGATGGTGTTATTCAAGCTCCGGGAAGGCTCGATGAAGATCGCGAAGGTGATTTCGGCTATGGCGGGTGGCAGGCACCGTATGTCGATGCGGAGTCCGGACAACTGATCGCGGCTGATTATGCGAGGCTCGACGCGCTGTTGCTCGGTCGCAAAACGTACGAAATCTTCGCGCCGTACTGGCAGCAGGCTCCGGCCAGCAACCCGTTCACCAAGCTGTTGAACGAGAAACCGAAATATGTCGCATCCCGCACATTAACGAGCGTCGATTGGAACAACTCAAAGCTGCTCGATGCGGATGTGACCACAAGTGTGCCATTGCTGAAGGAGAGGTATACAGAGGTGCACGTCGCCGGCAGCAGCGACCTGATCCAGACATTGCTGCGTCACGATCTGATTGACCGTATGAACATCTGGCAGTTTCCGGTATTGCTCGGAAAGGGAAAACGGTTCTTTGATTCCGGAACGATGCCGACGGCCTTGCAATTGCTTGAATCCAGAACTTTTTCGAGCGGCGCGGTTCTATTGCGCTACGAGACTGCGGGAAAACCGACTTTCCGCAACATGTAGCAGGATGCCAACGGACGACTATGAGTCACAACATATTCACGTATCGGGTTGACGATGTCGCCCCTCGATCCTGCAAAAGTCCGCTTAGGAAATCAGCGCAAAATATAATAAATTCTAAAAGAATATAGGAACTCATCTAATTTGGAGGCAATTTTATGGCCACTAATCGATCCAATATAAGTATCTATTTATTGATAGTTTCTATAATCATTACGGCATATTTTTTCTTAGTAGTGATCCCATATGGCAATAAGTATGATTTCTTTAGCGAAGGACTCGATCCAAAAGCTGATAAAGTTCCATATTATTTTCTTATGACAACACCAATATTAATTGGCTATGTAGTCTTTGTAGCAAGGTCTATAAAGAAAGTAGCATATTTATGTTGTTTGAATTATCCTTTAATAATTTTTAATATATACTTTTTTTCATTTATATGTTTATCTGCAGAGACAGGTGGCGCTGTACTTTGGCTTATGATTTTTACAATACTAATTCCTTTGATATTGATCCCTATTAGCTTTATAGCAGGATTAATCAAGGATATAAAATATTTAAGAAGAAACGATTTTTACAATCAATAGGTAAACAAACCTATGTTCAAAACGAAAAATTGTGGTACGATTCGATATGGATTAAGCTAACGATTGTCGAATCCTTTGTTCGAATATTTAAGGGGGAGTTGGGTATGGAAATTAAGATACGAGAAGTTGTAGCAGATGATTATACTGAAGTTGTTTTTTTATGGAACGATGTACTTGGAGTTCGCAATGTTAATATTGAAAACTTTCGAGTTACTATGGAAAACATGAATAAGGATGGAAATTACAAAACATTCGTTGCATTATTTGAAAATGATGTGGTTGGTTTTGTCACTATAGTTCAGGCGTTATCCGTAGGGTATTCGATTGGTTATCTACATATCCAAGGGCTTGCTGTTAAAAAGGAATTACAGAATAGCGGGATTGGTACAAAACTACTAAGACACACTGAAAATTATGCTAAAGAGATAGGAATATCAAGTATTATTTTATGTAGCGGATTTAAGCGAACCGACGCCCATGCTTTTTATGTACATAATGGCTATGACAAAGATTCATACTGCTTTGATAAGATTATTAAACTTGACTAACTAATGAGTAATATAAACCAAACTAATTTTGAATATGGAATAGCCAGGTAGCCATTATGCATTAAGCTAACGGTTACAATAGTTGAATCAAAAAGCAGACCAAAACTGAATTTCCAGTTTTGGCCTGCTTTATTCTTACCAAGGTGTTTCAGTTTTATGTTCAATGACTTGCAATACTTTTGGCTCAAGAGCTTTTGACAGTTGTTCCATTTGTTTCTTTGACACAGCAGCACCATTAACTTCTTTTTCAGCTTGTGTTTTTGCAATCACATCAATGACTTGTTGTTTAGAGATATTTTTAGATGCTGCAACTTCCACAACAGTTTTCCCTTTTGCTAATTCTTGTTTTAATTCTGCTGGGCTCATTTTTAGTAAAGAAAACAGTTTTTCATCATTTAAAAAGGAATCTGCAGTATGATCAGGCTTGCCATTTGTAGAGAAGAAGCCTTCTACTTTCATGTTTGAAGGTGTAGCCTCGCCTCCGATCAGTGAGACACTGATTGTATTGCCATGAACAAATGCTTGGTAGAATGGTTTTTCTGATCCCTTTTTGATGTAACTCAACATAAACGTTTTTTGATTCGAATTATCCAATTGCTCCATACTAATCTCGTAATTATCAATGCTGCCATACATTTTATTAATAAGAAAATCTACCTTCGCCTTGATTTCCTGATCGTTTAAAGAAATGACCGGCTTCTCTTTAGGCTCCCAATTCTCCTGAATCACGCTGTCAATCTTACCCGCAGCACTAATACCAAGGCTAATCTTTTTGCCGGTTCCCCCTTTTTCCTGTAGTGCGAAGTTTGTTTGGATCGCTTGCTTGTTGGTTGAATTTGTGGTGTCTCCTCCAAGGGAGCTTGCATCGATAATCTCAAATGATTTTGTTTCGGGAAAAGCGCTATACAGTTTCTCAAGTGCTGGTTTGGAAGCCTCATCCACTTTGACTTGTTCAGCAGTCATTGGTGTTCTAGTAAGCATCTCAATCAGGGTAGGGGCCGCAAATGCTGCGGTTGGAATCATAATCATAGCTGCAACTAATCCACCAATCAATCGTTTTTTCATAGGTTTTTCGCTCCTTTTTCGTTGCAAATATTGAGAATAGGATTGTTCGATTCGTCTGGAAACGGCCGGGGGGCATTCCATCGTTTCTGCCTCTTTGTGCAGATGTTCACGGATTTTGCGTTCAATAGTCATTGATCTTTTCCATCCTTTCCGGGGGGAGATTCCATAAGTATTTTCGAAGCGCCTGAAGGCCGGCATGATATCTGGATTTGACCGTACCCAGCGGAACATCGAGCAAAGTTGCAATTTCCTCAAGGGTATAGTCGTGAAAAAAGCGGAAGATAATCACTGTCCGCTGTTTGTCGGTCAGTTTTCGTATGGATTGCGATATCATTTGGTCCGTCCCATCGAGCGCAGTATGTTGATCCCAATAAGACTCTTCTTCTTCCCGAGTGAAGGCGCGGATGCGTTCAAAAATTCGGAATCTCCTCCAGCTCTTGACCCGAAATCTTTGCACTTGACGGATTACCAAGCCGTGCAGCCAGAAGTGGAAAGGACGGTTCATATCGTAGTTATCAAGCGAGAGCCACATTTGCATATAGATCTCACTCATGACATCTTCCCGATCCTGCTGATGATCCACCAGAAAGGAGACTGTACGGTAGACATCCTGATAGGTAGCATCATACATCGCATGAAACGCCTGTTGATCACCTGCCTTCATTTTGATAAGTAACTGGTACATATGTTCATTTTGCATTCAGAGGGCCCTCCTGTAAGCAGCTTACACACTATATTGCCTCTCTATCGGAAAATGGTTCGGTTCTTTTCTAATTTTTTTAAAAACGATCATCATATCAGCCGAAAGATGCAATCAACGGAATGAATTGGCCAATAAAAATGAATGTGTATGATTTATTTTACTGTCCACGGGTTCTTCAGCGGATGGATATAATAATCTTAATAAACCGTTTCCTTACATAGAGCGGTCTACTTTTGGTTTTTATGTAAATGTACTCCACAACATGGTAAGATTGCTTTGACCATATTTGAGGAGGATACATAAGGTGAAAAAGTTACTTTTATCTCTGGCTGTGGTTATAGGAATGATGTCTACTTACGCAGTCACGGCACCGCAGGTAGATACAGCTTCAGCTAAAACGAGCAGTTATCAAGAAAAAATGGATTACTATAACAAACAAATTGCTATTTTACAGAAAAAGATTGATGAGCTTAAGAGGGCTCGGATCAGAATTCCGAAAGGTTCTGAGGCATACAGGGCATCATTAAGAAAAGAAATATCGTATTTAAAGCAAATGAAATATTATTATAACTTGATTATCGAGCTTAACAGTTAGGGTATCAGACTGGTAACTTTGATTTGTTGAGATTTTCGACTAAGAAAACCGTATGCCTTTAAGAAGGGGCAGTACCAGAAAACTGACACCACCCGCAAAGTAGATGTATTTAAATAAGGAATTTATTGACTTCGTTATATTCCTGCTGGGATCGGTGATTGCAAGCTTTGAATAGACCTATGGCGTGGGCAAATCTTTTGGAGAAGCACTTGCTTCTTATTTTGCTTACCAAGAAAATCTTCATAGTATCGCGTTAAGAATTGGGGCATTTGATGAAGTTGCTCAAGTAGGTACAGATTTGACAGCGAGAGATATGAGTGCTTACATAGCTACTACTCCGTTAATTTGAATAAAAAAAGAGCACATATTATCCCAAGGAAGTTCACTAATTCCCTCAAAGGAAAGTATTGTCTACCTTTCATAATTTCTTTGGCTTTATCCCAAAATGGACAAGAGCAGGCCGCCGCGGCACCTGCTCTTGTTAATTTCACAATCATTTTACTTTAAGTGATAGCTAATTTACTGACCACACTATCGGGACCAGAAAAAATGGACCCGCCGTTGCGAACGGTATCGCGAATAAGTCTTATCATCGATTCTCGATCGGCTTTCACCGCGGAAATCCAATTCTGCGGCGCATCGGTCTCAGGGTCGTTTTGGGCGCCCCAATCGGCTAACTCAAGCAATATTGGTATTAAATCCAAGCCTTTGTCTGTAAGAAAATAAACCTCTTTGCGCTTATCTGTAGCGTGGGGCTTTTTAACGAGAATGCCTTTCAACTCTAAATGAGCAAGGCGACTGGCCAGTATATTTGATGAAATTCTCTCATCAGATTCCATGAACTCCCCGTAGGTGTTCTTTCCGAAATATACGATGTCTCGGATAATCAGCAAAGACCAGTTATCGCCAAAAGCCTCTAAAGAAAAATTAATCGGGCAGTGTGATTTAAGATCTGAACGTTTCATAAGACCAATTTATCATACTTGCATAACGAAAACAATCTTACTTGCATTATGAAAGTGATAATCGTATACTGGGATCAATGCAGCATGTTTAAAATTTCCAATGCATGTAGGGAGGATGGATTATATGAGCATTTCTTCA
Organism: Paenibacillus azoreducens; assembly: GCF_021654775.1. NCBI lineage: Bacteria > Bacillati > Bacillota > Bacilli > Caryophanales > Paenibacillaceae > Paenibacillus > Paenibacillus azoreducens. Next base: position 1,198,273 of record NZ_AP025343.1, read on the forward strand.
ATGCCTCAGATCGTTTCAGAAGAAGAGTGGCAGGTTGCTCGTCAAAAACTGCTCGTCAGAGAAAAGGAACTCACCCGCGAGTTAGACGCACTTGCTGCGGAGCGCAGAAGGCTGCCGATGGTGCGAATTGAAAAAGATTACGTGTTCGAGGGACCGAACGGCACAGCGGGCCTGCTTGATCTTTTCGACGGACGTCGGCAACTCATCGTCTATCACTTCATGATGGCTCCTGGCTCCGACCAGCGCTGCCGCGGCTGCTCATCCTTTGTCGACAACATTGGTCACCTAGCTCATCTGCACGCCCGTGATACCTCCTTCATCCTCGTTTCGCCAGCACCCTTTACACAGATCGAATCTTATCGGAAGCGCATGGGTTGGACAATCCCTTGGTTCTCCTCAAACGGGGACAATTTCAATATCGACTGCGGGGCAGGCAAAGGATTTGGTTTGAGCGTCTTTCTCCGTAATGACGATAGTGTGTATCGAACCTATTATACGACGGCACGCGGTGTAGACAGGATCAGAGCCGATTTCAATTTCCTCGATCTGACCCCTTACGGCAGGCAGGAGGATTGGGAGGATTCACCTGAAGGGTGGCCGCAAACACCACCATACACGTGGTGGCGATTACACGACGAGTACGAAGTCTGACCCAGGATGGAAAATAACCCTCTCATATATATTCTCGAATGAATGACTTCAGCCGCCAAAAAAAAGGATGCCCGCATTTGCGAGCATCCTTTTATGCCGTGGCTTTTTCGTTATTTTCAGCAGCCCGTGAATCTGGCCGTAATCATAAAACGTTCCGCATTCGTCCGAATGCCTTTTTCCGTTTGATGATCCTGGATGAACTTGTGCAGGATGTGATAATCCAATTCATTTTGCCCGAAATCGGGAATGGTTGGAGTATGCTTGAGCAGGAAAATCAAGTCTTCGGCCGTCTGATAATATTCGGTGGCATTATATTCAGACAACTGAATATCGATAAAACCTGCTTCACTTAATTCAGCCATGTATCGGTTTTTTAATGTCCCTGGCTGTGTCCCCAACGCTTGCCCTCTTCCGAACGCTTCTTTTATGTTGAGCTTATCGATCTCGCTTACCTGCTGCGTGAGGAAAACCCCACCGTTCACGAGCACCTTTGCTATTTCTTTGGCACAGAAGTCCGAATGCCTACAAGTAACGACATTAAAAAAGTTCCCGGGAAAATCCAGCTTCATCGCATCCATCTGCAAAAAACGGACATTCGATACACCTGATTTCATGGCGTTGCGGGCGGCCGTTTCAATCATTCCGTTTGATAGGTCAATTCCGACGAGAAGCAGCAGCGATTCTGCTATGGACAAAAGAGCTTCCCCGCCGCCTGTGCCGATGTCGAGCAAGAGATCCGATTGAGTGCAAATCTTCGTTACTTCATTCAAAAAATCCCATTTTACCCCTTCGGACACGCATTTCACATGACTGAAATCCCATCCGTTCACTTTGCCGACTTTATCATAAAATTGTTGATATTCTTGAGGATTCATATTTTTTCACCTTCCAATGAGATTTAATTACAGGAGTTATCACCGATATCGCCAAGCACTTGCTTTCGTTTGATCAAAAGGGCAGACTACCCCCTTGATAGCTGGTACGCGTTTTTTCCAGCCCGAAACCTAGTTACTTCGAACGATTCGGAAAGACATCCATTTCACCTCATTTGAAAGATTGCATCCATTATATTCTGAA